>JANSXF010000023.1 GCA_024743095.1 Flavobacteriaceae bacterium | reverse complement strand
CGTGCCTGTTAAAAATAGGAGCTACGGTTTCTATAATATATGCGGTGGTCCTTTCTGCCTTCTTGGTCATTTTTAGGTTGCTGTTGGTCGAAACTAAGATATAAAAAATCAAATACCCTTTGGTATCAAAGCGGTCGAAAGCCTATATTTTAACATGTTTCTAACCTGTTGTTCTTGAAAAGTAATTTTCTTAGTAGAAGTTTAAAGGAACTTGGTTTTGTTTGAGGCTACGACCAAACCTTTCTCAGGAAGTTGATAAAGTTCTGGTTCATAATTTTTTCAATATCCGAGCCATCATAGCCTCTTTTGTTCAACATACTCGGGATTTTTTGGAGATCGGCTATCGTATCCAAATCCCACGGGCTCTGCTCTTTCCCGAAAGCACCGTCCAAATCGGTTCCAATACCAACATGGTTCGTGTTCCCTGCCAATTGGCAAATGTGGTCAATATTATCAACGGCAATTTCCAGTGTTACGTTCATTTCTTTTGGGGTGGATTTACCGCGGATCCAGTTGGGAACCATCATCCAAGCATCCAATGCGACTCCGATAACAGCGTCCCTGTTGATAAGCTCTTTGATTTGCTCATCGGAAAACTGCCGATTATGGTCTACCAGTTTTCTACAATTGTTGTGGCTGGCCCAAACGGGTCCATGGTAGACATCCAAGGTCTCCCAAAAGCTTTTATCGCAAAGGTGCGTGGCATCTAAGACAATATTGAGCTCTTCCACTTTTTTGAGCAAATCTTTTCCTTTCTGGCCTATGCTTCCTACCGAATCGGTACCATGAGCGTAAATCCCAGGGCCATAATGGGCTGGTCCGATAGCCCTGAGTCCTGATTCGTATGACTTTTCCAAATAATCCAGGTCTATTATGGAGTCTGCTCCTTCCAAGCTTAGAATATATCCAACAGGCTTTTTAGGTACATCGCTCTTCCAAAGTTTGAGGTGTGATTCCAGCCCTTCAACATCCTTGATTTGAACCATTTCACCTGCCTCCTCCATGGTATTGTACCACGCTAATTGTCCTTGTGTCTGTGCCCATGCCTGATGCTGGGAATGCCAACCGGGAAGCGGACTGTCTTTTTCCACAAAGCGTGCAATTTGCGTGGCCATGCAGAGGCCAATGTTCCCTTCTCGCATAGCAGGCAGAGATACCGTGTTCTTGCCACGATCGGGCTTATCGGTCATGCCTTGTTCACGCTCCCTTATCCCGGTAACAGAAAGTCTAAGGTCCCTGTTCCATTCGAGGGCGTTCATGGCAAGGTCGAGATGGGCATCGAATATAAACATGAAAGGGTGGTTTTATTTGTGAAGTTCAAAAATGGCTTCAATTTCCACGGCAATATTTCCTGGAAGCATCATACCAACGGCACTTCGAGCACCAATGCCATGTTCTTTTCCAAAAATATCCGCCATCAATTCACTAAAACCATTGATTACATACGGTTGCTTGCCAAAGTCTGGAGTACAATTCACCATTCCCAAAACTTTTACCATTCTTTTGATTTTGTCCAAGCTTCCAAAATGTGTCGTAATCGTGGACAACATGGTCAATCCTACCTGGCGGGCAGCTAGTTTTGCCTGTTCCTCATCGAGGTCGTCTCCGGCACGGCCCCTCATAAGGGAGCCATCCAAATTTACAGGTCCCTGGCCCGATACGTACAATAAGTTGTCGACAACCAAAACAGGTCGATAAACACCTGCAGGTGGTGGCGCAGGTGGAAATTGAAGGCTGAGTTCCTCCATTCGTTGTGACGGTGATTTTTCCATAAATTTTATTGCTAGATTATACTATTGATTGCTAAAACGCCCAATAATCCCATAACACCGACCAAAGTTTCCATAACGGTCCATGAAGAAAGCGTTTCTTTTACCGAAAGGTTGAAATACTCCTTGAACATCCAAAATCCGGTATCGTTGACGTGTGAAAGCATTAAACTTCCCGAACCAATGGCCAAAACCATTAATTCTGGACTTGTTCCAGTACCTGAAGCGAGTGGGAGTACAATACCGGCAGCGGTAAGCCCGGCTACGGTTGCCGACCCCACACTAACGCGGATGGCGGTAGCGATGAGCCAGGCCAACACCAAAGGTGAGATACTGGAACCCTTTAAACTGTCAGCGATATAGTCACTTACTTGACTGTCTATTAAAACCTCTTTTAATGCCCCGGCCCCGGCAATGATCAACAGAATCATGGTGATACTGGAAACGGAAGCGGACAAGGAATCCATTATCGTACTCATCTCCTTTCCTTTTGCCAACCCCAACGAGTAGATGGCGATGAGCACAGAAATTAGTAAAGCGATAACTGGGTTGCCAATAAAGGCTAGGATATTTCTGAGTACGCCATCCTCTAAAAATTGTTCGGCCGCGATGCCCACTCCAATAAAGATGATAGGGGAAAGGGCGGTCAAAATACTAATGGCTGTCGATGGCAGTTCTTCCTCGGGTATAGGTTCGGCATTGTAAAACTCCTTCAATGGCTTGGCTTCAATCTTTTTTAGGGTTCGAGCGAACAATGGTCCCGCAACAATAATGGCGGGAACGGCTACAATAAGGCCATACATCAATGTTTTTCCTATATCTGCATTGAACATGGCCGCAATGGCCGTTGGAGCTGGATGGGGAGGAAGATATCCATGGGTCACAGATAAAGAGGTGAGCATGGGCAATCCCACATAAAGTAATGGTAATCCAGTTGAAAATGCCACGGTAAATACCAAGGGTATCAAAATAACAAAGCCCACGGAGTAGAACATCGGTATACCTACTATAAATCCTGTGACCACCATGGCCCATTGTACATGTTTTACACCAAACTTGGCTACCAATTGCGTCGTGATTTGTTGGGCGGCACCACTATCGGCCACCAATTTTCCCAGCATGGCGCCAAGACCGAGTATTAGGACCAGAAAACCTAATGTATTGCCAATTCCTCGTTGTATGGATTGGACTAAATTACTCAATTCCATTCCTTGAAAAATACCTACGAACAGGCATACGATGATAAAGGAAAGAAAGGCGTTGAGTTTAAATTTTGCGATAAGCAAGAAGAGTAGTAAAATACCTAAGACGGCAATAATCAGTGGCATATTTAGGATCTGGTTTTGAGCTAAAATAAGGATTTAAATGTAATGGCATTCAAAAGTTATAGATTTCTAAAGTTTTGATTATAAAATATGATATAAATAAAAACCCCCTCCCAAAAAGTAAGGGGAGGGGGGCTGACTGAAATTTATTTAGAGAATTACTCTACCAACTCATCTTGATTTCTGAATACCAATCGATCATCAAAGGAGTCCAAGAGCACTATGCTGTCGGAGGTTATTTTTCCTGACAACAATTCCTTGGAAAGGTTGTTCAAGACCTCTTTTTGAATCAATCGTTTTACAGGTCGCGCACCGTATTGTGGGTCGAAACCTTTTGCAGCCAAATATGTAATCGCTTCTTCGGTGGCATCGAGGGTAATGTTTTGCTTGGCCAACATTTTTTTCAAGTTTTCCAATTGCAATCCCACAATGTCCTTGATGTCCGATTTGCTCAATGGTGCAAACATGATGATGTCATCAATACGGTTGAGGAACTCTGGCCTGATGGTCTTGCGGAGCAATCCCAAAACTTCTACTCGGGCCGCCTCTGAAGCACTTTCCACATCTACAGTATCTTCAAACTTCTCCTGAATGATGTGGCTTCCCATATTACTGGTCATAATAATGATGGAGTTCTTGAAATCTGCCACGCGACCTTTGTTGTCGGTCAACCTACCTTCATCCAATACCTGTAACAGTATGTTGAAGGTATCAGGGTGCGCCTTTTCAATCTCGTCCAGCAAGATGACGGAATACGGTTTACGCCTTACGGCTTCGGTCAACTGCCCGCCCTCATCATAACCCACATATCCTGGAGGCGCTCCAACCAACCGGCTCACGGAGTGACGCTCTTGGTATTCGCTCATATCTATCCTAGTGATGGCGTTTTCATCATCGAACAGATAGGCGGCCAAGGTTTTGGCCAACTCGGTCTTACCTACACCTGTTGTCCCCAAGAATAGGAACGAACCGATCGGCTTTTTGGCATCTTGCAAGCCGGCCCTGCTTCTGCGGATGGCATCGGATACGGCTATAATCGCCTCATCTTGACCAACTACGCGTTTATGCAGTACATCTTCCAGTTTCAACAGTTTTTCGCGTTCGCTCTGCATCATCTTGTTCACTGGAATACCGGTCCACTTGGCTACAACCTCCGCAATGTCCTCATACGTAACCTCCTCCTTTATCAAGGTTCCTGCGGTTTGCTGCTCTGCCAATTCATCTTGGAGTTTTTCCAATCGTTCTTGGGCTTCTTTTATCTTCCCGTACCTCAATTCGGCCACTTTTCCGTAATCGCCGTTTCGCTCTGCACGTTCGGCTTCAATCTTATAATTTTCAATATCCTCTTTGGTTTTTTGGATATTGTCCACCACGGTCTTTTCGCTTTCCCACTTGGCAAAGATTTCGTTTCGCTCTTCTTTAAGGTTGGCAAGATCTAAATTCAAGGTTTTTAATTTAGATGTGTCGTTCTCCCTTTTGATGGCCTCCAACTCAATTTCCAACTGCATTATTCTACGGTCGAGCACATCCAATTCTTCCGGCTTGGAGTTGATTTCCATACGAAGTTTTGAAGCTGCCTCGTCCATAAGATCGATAGCCTTATCGGGCAAAAACCTGTTGGTAATGTAGCGTTGTGATAGCTCCACGGCACCGATTACAGCTTCGTCTTTGATACGGACTTTGTGGTGTGCCTCATATTTTTCCTTAATTCCCCTAAGTATGGAAATGGCACTCTCGGTATCGGGCTCGTCCACCATCACTTTTTGGAACCTACGCTCCAAAGCTTTGTCCTTTTCAAAATATTTTTGATACTCATCCAAAGTAGTGGCCCCAATAGCTCTTAATTCACCACGGGCCAAGGCAGGTTTCAGGATGTTTGCGGCATCCATCGCACCTTGTCCGCCCCCAGCACCAACTAAAGTGTGGATTTCATCAATAAAAAGCACTATGTTCCCATCTGATGAGGTTACCTCTTTGATTACCGCCTTCAACCGCTCCTCGAACTCACCTTTGTATTTGGCACCTGCGATAAGTGCACCCATATCGAGGGAATAAATTACTTTATCCTTTAAGTTCTCGGGAACATCCCCTTGAATAATCCGGTGTGCCAGACCTTCGGCAATAGCGGTTTTACCCACACCGGGTTCACCTACCAACATCGGGTTGTTCTTGGTACGTCGGGACAAAATCTGCAATACCCTACGAATTTCCTCGTCACGCCCGATTACGGGGTCCAATTTGCCACTATCGGCCATTTGGTTGAGGTTGTTTGCATATTTGTCCAACGAATTGTAGGTTTCTTCTGCGCTTTGCGAGGTTACCTTGCCGCCTTTGCGCAATTCTTCAATGGCGGCTTTCAAATCTTTTTCGGTCACACCTTGATCTTTTAAGATTTGGGCGATTTTACTCTTGGATTTGAAAATGGCCAGTAACAAGTGTTCAACGGAAACATATTCATCGCCCATATTTTTGGCAACGATGTTTGCTTCGTTGACGGTTTTCCCAGCTTCTCTGGAAAGCATGATTTCACCTCCCGATACTTTTGAAAAGCTCTGGAGTTCCTTGTCCAATATTTGGTTGAGGAGGTTGGTGTTGACGTTCAGTTTCTTCAATATGAAAGGCAACACGTTTTCATCGACCTCGCCAATGGCCTTGAACAAGTGTTCGTTCTCGATTTGTTGATGCCCAAATTCTTGGACCAATTGCTGGGCCCTTTGAATGGCTTCCTGTGATTTTATGGTAAAATTATTAAAGTTCATAGTCGTTGTTTTCCTCTGATATGTCAACAACCTTACCAATAGATTCGAACCGTCAAAATGGCTGATAAAACCAGGAATGGCAAGACATTTAGTCAGTTGTAAGCTTTTTGTTTGCTTGCGACATATCCCATAAATTTGTACTATGGGAATATTTGACAGCGTCTTCGGAAAGAAGGATGGGACGAAGAAAGAAAGGAAAGAATTACCGTGGATTCAATTGGGGTCCATAGCTCAATTGGAAGCGATTGTGGAAAGCTCAAAAAGCAAACCTCAGGTAATTTATAAGCACTCCAGCACCTGCGGTATCAGCAGGATGGTATTGAACATGTTTTCTGAATCGTATAATATGGATCTGGATATCGATCTCTATTTTTTAACAATACAGCACCATAGGGATGTGTCCAATACAATCGAAGATAAGTTTGACGTTCGGCACGAATCACCACAATTGTTGGTGATCAAAAATGGAGAAGTAGTTTTTCATACTTCGCATGGTGACATTTCGGATACGGACTTTACGAAGTATCTATAAAAAAAAGCAGTGTATGTCAGTTCGGGCGTGGTCAAGAATTTAAGACATCTCGACTGGCGATCGGTGGCACAATTTTTTAGTTAAACTGATATTTTGAGACGATGCTCTTGAGTCGTAATTTCAGGTCTTCGCCCGCATCGTACACCATTTGCTCATTGGAAGGAAAGGGAACTTCCCTTGCGTTCAAGTATAGCATTAAGTCATCTTCCAAAGCTCTTTTATCACCTTGATAATTGGCGAAAATATGCTCGAACAGGAATTCGCTTGATAGGGGGTAGGAGTTGATTACCTGCCCGTTTCGCAAGTCTGTAAAACTTATCTTGGCGCCAATCTGTGCGGTCTTTGTTTGTGTGAACTGAAACAATTTACAGGTTACCGTGCGCATCTTGTCAATTTTTATCTTGTTCCCTAAGCTATCTTTTACGACGTTACCTTCGCGGTCCAAGAGATATTCCCAGCCATCTTTGATTTGTCTTTCTTTGATAACCTGTGTTTCGTTGATTCGCTCCGGAGATACGTTGATTTCCATAAAATCAAGGTTCATTGCGTAATCATACGTAACATTGGCCAAAGGATTGGTATGGTATTGTAGCCAGAAGTTATCAATTCCAAAGGCATTGAAATCCAATAGTTCCGATTCCAAACGTTCTGGAATTATCTGTTGTGTTTGATTTGCAATATCAACCCTTACAAATTCAAGCCCTTTGTTGTAGGCCTCATCCATTTTTGACACGGTTTCCCTGTAGCCTGGATTTATTTCTTGCAAATACTTAAGGTCTTCGTAAGCGCTTCTATAATCTGTTTTGTATTTCGCCGAGACCAAAAGATCCAACGCGGTTTGATATAAATGGTCGGAAAGGTCGTCCTTGGTGTTCAAAATTTGATTGTCGTAGTTTACAAATTTGAACTCGGCCGTTCTGCCTTCATCATTAATATAGAGTGGAAGCAAAGGCCTTATGCGTTGCTGAATCTGTTTTAGCTGTAAATATTTGTTGTAGACGGTCTCCAAATTGGCCGGATTGCCATCGTTCTGAAGAAAGGAGATTTCCTGTTGCTCCCTTGCCGCATTCTTGGCAAAAGCCTCTTCCAGTAGCAATATGTATTCCTGATGGCCTTTTTTGGTCTTGTTTTCCGCAAGGTTTTTAATGGCCTTGTTCATGGCAGTCCCATAGTTGCCCGTGTTTAGGGCCTCTTGGGTTTTCTTGACACCGCCACATGCAGCAAGAACTAAAACTGTGGTTAAGAGTAAAAGTTTTTTCATTTGGGTCAACTTTATGGTTGTTATGTGGAATTCAATAGCTGTGCCAAAAATCCTCTTCCTATAAACGAAAAAGGGGTGATTGTAGTATATTTTTAATAAAGACCCTTTTGAAATGGCGGACTGTACAAGATTTAACTTTTTCACAGAATTGTTAATTGTCGTTTAATAAAATAACGTTCCAACACTATTTTTATAGATGGAAATCCCCTTTCAATTTGTAATTTTACGCCCTTAATCAAACAATGGGCAACATGCAACGAGACCAGAAGATTTTTGAACTTATAGCACAAGAAAAGGAAAGACAGTTGGAGGGTATTGAACTGATAGCTTCCGAAAACTTTGTAAGTCCGCAGGTAATGGAAGCTGCTGGCTCCGTACTTACAAACAAATATGCCGAAGGATATCCTGGAAAGCGCTATTATGGAGGTTGCGAAGTTGTTGACCAAGTGGAGCAGTTGGCCATTGACCGTGCCAAGGAACTTTTTGGAGCTGAATATGCGAACGTGCAGCCCCATTCCGGTTCACAGGCCAATGCATCGGTTTACCACGCTTGTCTTAACGCAGGAGATAAAATTTTAGGTTTCGATTTGTCCCATGGAGGACACTTGACCCATGGTTCGCCCGTGAATTTCTCAGGAAAATTGTACAACCCGGTTTTTTATGGGGTTGATGAAGAGACCGGTATGCTTAATTATGATAAAATTCAAGAGATTGCGGACAAGGAAAAGCCGAAATTGATCATTGCTGGTGCATCTGCCTACTCAAGGGATATGGATTTTAAAAGATTCCGTGAGATAGCTGATAGTGTAGGTGCTATTTTGTTGGCCGATATTTCACACCCTGCAGGTTTGATAGCCAAGGGTATTTTGAACGACCCTATCCCGCATTGCCACATTGTTACAACCACTACCCATAAAACCTTACGTGGCCCACGTGGAGGTCTTATTTTGATGGGAGAGAACTTCGATAATCCATTTGGCATCAAACTAAAGAACGGCAACTTGAGAAAAATGTCCGCTTTACTTGATTTGGCGGTGTTCCCAGGTAATCAAGGTGGTCCATTGGAGCATATTATCGCAGCCAAGGCCATTGCCTTTGGGGAAGCACTTACAGATGAATACTTGCACTACATGGTTCAGGTAAAGAAAAACGCCGCCGCTATGGCCAAAGCCTTTATGGGCAAGGATTATAAAGTGATTTCCGGGGGCACGGACAACCATATGATGTTGATAGATCTTCGCAACAAGGATATTTCTGGTAAGGAAGCGGAGGAAGTGTTGGTTAAAGCCGACATCACTGCAAACAAGAACATGGTGCCTTTTGATGATAAATCACCGTTCATTACCTCTGGAATACGTTTTGGTACTTCTGCCATTACCACTAGAGGTCTTAAGGAAGAGGATATGGAGACTGTTGTGGGCTTTATTGATGAAATCATCACCGATGCCAATAACGATAATAAGGTAGCCGAAATAAAACAAAAGGTCAACGACTTGATGAAGTCGCGACCTTTGTTCAGTGCTTAGTATTTGCTAAAAAATATTATTCGAAGAGAAATATGCTTTCCTCGTAAAATTTCTTTTGTTGAAGGGAGTAAATCAAAGCCTCGTGTTCTTGATTCCCTTTGTCAAAATAAAGTCCCCAGTAATTATTATAGCTGGTTTCCACATTTATTTTGGATCGGTGGCCCTGTAAGGATGTGTCCTCAAATATAGGTACGAAGACTTCATAGGGCATTTCCGTCAACCCTTTGGTAAAATACACAAAGTGTTTTCCAATGTCGGACAATATTTCGCTAGCATGTTTGGAAATACTGTGTCGGTACAATCGTGAGATGATTATGGAAGTGTCTTTAAAATGCATCGAAAGTTCCAGGATATCAGTTGGATATGTACTTTCCCGGTTAAGTACTTGCAACGCTTTATTGATCGAGGAAGATATGTCGGAGTGACTTTCCTCGGTAACGTTATTTCCGCCCCAATCACCATTGTTGAAGTGCCTGAGACATTCGGTAATCCCAAAATTATGGTACAAATCTATAATAAGATCTGTTCTATTGTTCAGGGAATCATGTTTGCACTTTACCTTTGCGGTCGCAAAAAAATACTTTTCTAGAACTCTAAGAAAATCGTCCAGTCCATCTGTGGCCTCATAGGTTTTTGGACCAGTGTATTTATAACCTCTTTTTGATCTTTTTGGTGATGACATGTGGTGTTGATTGAATTCTTACTATTCTTTCAACATAAAGTTAGGATGAATCTTTTGCATGGGATTGCAGATTACCCTTAAAAATTCTAGGGATTTTCCCTTGTTTGTAGGATTTTTTTGAAAAATTTTTTCAAAACCAACCACAAAATGATTTTGAGTCCGATGAAAAATGATGGCCCTTCTAGATGAAACCTCTGTTTTTTGCAGCTAATATGAGGGCCAAATCGTTCTCGTTCTCTGTTCCAAAAAGTGTTTTTAAATGTCTCTTTCTATTTTCAATGGAAGAGGGGGAGAGCCTAATGAACTTCTCAAGATCTTTGTTCTTGGTTCCTTTGGAAAGATGATAAAGTATCTGTTTGTCCTTTTCGTCTATTTCTATATCGTTGGCCATTTTCTTTCTAATGGCCCCAAGGGCTTTCGAAGAATAATAGGGGGGGTCAAGCATTATGGTCTTTACGGCATCTTCCAGTGTTTTTGGGTCTATGTCTGTTTTTACCAAATAACCGTCGGGGTCAACGGACTTTAAGATACTGTTGATCCTAAAATTATCACTAAAAGAGGACATGAAAACAATCTTGCTATTGGGTACAATCTTTCGGGCCAAAATGCCCAAGTCTTCGCCTGTGTAGGGTTGGTCTTCGTTCGGGGCGAACAGTTGGACGTCCAAAAACAAAATATCGTACTGAAAGGTGTTCACCGAATCCTCGATGAGCTTTTTGCCGGTATGGTAGGATGTAGCTGTATCTACAATAATGGTATAGCCATCAAAATTAATGCCCTCAAGTATAAATTTATACCCGAGCATCGTCATTTCGTGGTCGTCTATGGCCAGTATTCTCAGTGTTTTCATGGTAGGTTCTATTATTGTATTTTGGGAGTTAAGCATTCATTAATTTAGGTTCATCTGGTATTTTTACATCCATGTATTTTGCGGGTATCAGAATTTTAATCGAAGTTCCCTGGCCCCGTTTACTGTCAATATCCAGAGTTCCCTTTATTTTTTTCACCCTTGAGATAATGTTTCTCAAACCGATTCCTTTTTTCTTCTTGTTGACGTCAAAACCAACGCCATCATCTGTTATGGTCAGCTTTAACTTATCGTCCATGGCATGGAACGAAATGGCAACATGCTCACTTTTAGCGTGTTTTACACAATTTTTCAGCGATTCCTGAATAATCCTATAAGCATTGATCTTAATGTCCCCCAATAAATCGTCCCAATGTAATTCCGGGTCATAAGTAAAAGAGCACAAAATACCGGAAGATTTTTCAATCTCGTCGATCATGTTTTTAAGAGACACGATAAAATTATGAAATTTTTTGTATGCTGCGTGGTTCAGTTCATGTGAAATGGTTCTGATTTCTTCTTCCAGTTCGCGTAATTTTTCTATAAGGGACGCGCGCTGTTGTATGGAAGCAGGGTCCTCACGTTCGTTGAGACCGCTCAATATTAGGCGTATTCCCAACATTTCCCCCAATATTCCGTCGTGCAGTTCTTCGGAGATCCGTTTTTGTTCCAATTGTTTGCCTTCTTCAAATTTACCTTGCTGGGAAAGCATGAGGTTGTAGATTTCTTGGTTGCTTTCCTGTTGTTTTTGTTTAAACTTTAACTGGTTGTTGTTCACATAGAGAGAGACCATGACCATAAACCCTATGCCAAAGATAATCAGTAATATAGCGGAGTATACCCATACCTGTTTCTCTTTGGTCAGGATTTGGTTTTCTTCTATAATTTCGTCGGTTTCCAACCGTATACGAGCAAATTTATCCCTTTTGGTGCGTTCTTCCTCGCTTATGGTCTCGTTCAATTGGTAGTACTCTTCCGCGTAGGCAGAGGCCTTGGAGGTATCCAGTTTGGTCAATAATTTTAGGGCGTCCAATGAACGGTCATTGTTATAGGTTTCCTTGGCAATGGTATACGACTCGTTGGTTTGTGCAATGGCCTGTAGGGTGTCTCCTTTGGTGGCCAATACCTCTGCGTAGTAGTAATGGAGCCTTGCCTTATCATAGATATCCCCGTTTTGGGCATTGATGATGAATGCTTCGTTTAAAAGCTCCTCGGCTTGTTCCGTATCGCCGTCGACCTTGAGAATGGAATAAGCAAAACTGCCTAAAGCTTTTTCATATATTTCGGGGAGTTTTTCTTTTAAATTTTCATCAGAAAGTAATTCATTATAGGCCTTTTTTGCTTGTGGGAAATCACTGGAATTAAGATAAACACTAGCTATGTTATTCTGGATTCTCCACAAAAGCATATTCTTATCTAATCTGTTTGACTTCATCAAGTATTCTTTGGCTTTGCTATAGGATTCGATTGATTTTTCACTATTGCCCATACCATTTGCCAGAATGCCTAAGATATTATAAGTATTGTACAGCCTGTAATTGTCATCAAGCTCATCAAAAATTTTTATGGCGGCGGTGGCGCTGATTTCCCCGCCTAAGTAATCTTTATACGAATCCTGAACCCGTGCCATGCCGTACAACATTCTAGCTTTGAGGGATTGTGAAGTGGAATCTTTTGGTGATTTCTCAAAGCTTTTCAATGCTTTTTGATAGTGATAAAAAGCACTGTCCATTATTCCGTGGGATTGCAAAAAAATTGCTAAATCCCAGTGGGAATAACCAAGCATTCTGTCTACACCAATATCTTCTGATAATTTTAATAATTTAGCATTAGATTGTCTAAAACCCGAGGAGTCTCTAAGTTTCATGTAGGCCAGCGAAACCTTCGAAAGCTGTTCCAGTTTGGTGGTGTCCTTTGGTAATGCCATTACCTTGGTCTCGGCTTCTTTTAGGTAGGCCTTTCGGTTTTCTAAGGACAATTCCTTGGATAGCCTAGCAATCTTTATAAGCTCTTGGATGGAATCCAATTCTGAGTTAGAAGAAGCTTCCTTTTTGGGCTGTTGCTGGGAGCATCCAAAAAATAGCATGATTAGTAGTAAAAGGATTCCGTTTTTCACACTGATTTGGTTCGTTTATATATTCAAGTTAACAAAAAAAGCCCCAAATCTTTAAAGTTTGGGGCTGAGTTGTATGTTCAATATTAAATTAAAGTTCGCGACTATCGTTGACAGTTTGCTCTAATCTGACCGCGCTGTGTTTTAAAAATCCGATATGAACCCGGTTTTTAAGTACCTTTTTTTGATAACGTTTTAATTGATCATCTTTATGAAAAGGCACAATTTTATTGGGTATTAAAGATTCATCCTTTTGATAAAAAAGTGCAACTGACAAGATGGATATTGAAACTATATTTCTTACTAAGTTGGTTATGGTACTAGATAACATTATTCTTTTTATTCATCATCTTCACGTCCATCTACGGCGGCATCATCATCGTCCGTAGCATTTTGATCAAGAGTCAATTGCTCGAACATGGCTTCGGTGTCCTGTACGTCGGTTTCAGTTTCACAAGAGTAGAATCCAACGGTTAATAATGCCATTGCTAAAATGCTAAGTACTTTTTTCATAATGATAGGTTTTTGGTATGTATAATTAAGTTTATGCAGCTAAAGTACTGGGCATTTGAGGCAGAAGGGAAATATGCGGAAAGGCAATAGTATTCTACCGCTGTCTGTTAGAATTCTACGGTAATCTGTAAGAATTTTGCTAATTAAGTGCTTTTGACACTGTTTTGGAGAGCATTTCCTTTAATTGGTCCACCTTATCCTTATAGGTTTTGGAGAAGGGAAGTTCTTCCTCTTCACCATGGTTTAGGCTACAAATGGACTTTCCATAATTAATGCGGGAAACGTAGCGGCTATTAAGGATATAGCTTTGGTGTACCCTAATAAAATCCTTTGGAAGTTTTTCCTCAAAAGATTTCAGGGTTTTAAAGGCGCTGACCACAGTTCCATCCTTCATGTAGAAATCCGTGGTGTTGTTGTCGGATTTAAGATATAGGATGTTCTTGGTGTCCAAATACCTGTAGTCCTTATAGGATTTCAGGCAAATGGTCGATGGAAAATCTTGTTGTGGATGTAATTTTCTTAATCGAAGTATCGTCTTTCTAATGTCGAACTCGTTGTGCGGCAAGATCCAATAATCAAAAAAACCACTCTTAATCGCATTGTAGGCGTATTTTTTGGTTTTTGCATATCCTATTATAATAGGAAGCGTTTGCATATATTGGTTCAGCTCCGTGATCATTTGAAAGTAATCCATACCATCTTCACCTAGGTTGATGAGCACCAGATCTGGGTTATACTTTAAAATGGAATTAAGCCCGGCAGAAGCACTGGTGTCCACACCTGCACATACCAAATCTTCATACTCTTCCAAATAGAGCTGCAACTGAAGCTTTGAGGTCGCGTCGGAGTCGATTATGTTATAGGTGTATTCCATGTGCAATTTGCTGATTGCAAGTTACTAACGCACGGAAAAAACTCATTGCAGTTTTCCCTTAAAAAAACTATGGGTTTCTTCCTAAATCGAGCTATTTTCCTACAGTTTTCCATAAAAAATCGTTAAAATGGATTTAACTGTAATAATCTGTGCAGTTTTTTCACCTCATTTTTTGGTAGGTTCAAACAGCAAAAAAACTCACTTCAAGTATTGGGATATGGGAGAATATGGAATGTGAAAATGGTCAAGGTTGCGTATAATTGGTTCAATGAATAAGTTTGGTTTATGTTTGGTTCACTACTATATTACAACTTGTTGGGCCCGTCTCAAAATTTTTGGAAAGTGATTTTTAGAATATGCGGCCATATTTCGATGAAATGCAACCTGTTAAGAAGCTTGATGGGCGTTTAGTCCACAAAAAGGGTCTTAATCTCCTTAGGGACCCGTTTTGGGCGTAAGGTTTTGGTATCCAACAGGCACCATTCCGTAACCGCCCTTACAAACGCTTCACCGGTTGTTTTGCTCCTTATTTCTACAATCCGTGTTGATATAGGTCCCTTATTGCTTTTGATGTAAGTACTGATATCGATGGTGTCTCCCAGCACTGCGGATTTATGATAGGTAATGTTGTGGTTCCTGACTACCCATATCATGGATTTTTGTATATCCCCAGAGGTAACGTGTGTCCAATGTTTTTTTGAAATATCCTGAATCCACTCCACATACCTTATATTGTTTACATGGTCCAGGTCATCTAGATCACTAGGAACTACGTCAAAAACTTCGGAATAAGTATTCATCAATCTTTTTTACGGATTTTGACCTCAAAAAGCTTGTTCCAGTTTTTGCCGGTCACAAAAAAGGTTTCTCTTTCTGGATGATAGGCCACTCCATTAAGTACGGAGTTGCCTTCGTCCCATTCAGGACCTTTGGTCACCTTGCTTTTAAGCCCCCCAAAGTTAATGACCCCCTCACTGGCACCAGAAGTGGCGTCAATGATCATCATACTTTCCTTTTGGTAAACGTTGGCGTAGATTTTTCCATTTACATATTCCAACTCGTTGGCCATATTAAATATAGATTTATTGGTGGCCGTCTCAATATAGCCTTGTTCTTCTAATGTTTCTGGGTCAAGGAACCATATTTTTTCGGTACCGTCGCTTTTGAATATTTTGGAGCCATCGTTGCACAGGCCCCATCCTTCGCGGCTTTTGCCATAGACGAAATTTTTAATTTTCTCCAAATTGGATATGTCATAAACAAAGCCCATCCCGCTTTGCCAGGTAAGTTGATAAAGCTTATCGTCCATTATGGTGATGCCCTCCCCGAATATGGTATTGTCCATGTCAATTTGCTGAAGAACCTCACCCGTTTCAAAATCTATTTTTCTAACGGTGGAGCCGCCTTTTTTTCCTGTGCTCTCGTACAGGGTACCGTCGTGGAACTCCAAACCTTGGGTGTAAGCGCCCGTGTCGTGCGGATAACTGCCAATGATCTCGTAGGTGTATACTTCTGGAGCGGATGCGGCCAACAACCTCATGTCCTTCTCAACTTCTACCGTTTTTTCCTCAATTTTGAACTTGGCCACTAATGTTTTGTTGCCCAAGGTGGGTAGGTCCAGGGTTAATTTTCCATTTTCAACAGCGAGTTCCTTGCCGTCCATATAATAATGTAAATCGGAAATTTCGATGTCTTTTTTGTTCTTGAGCGCTATGGCTACTTGTTGGTTTTGTTGTACGGCCTTGTTTTCCAATTGAATGGAAAAATGTTTGGCGGGATCGGCACTTCCTCCGCACGCCAAAAAGAAGAGCAATGCCCCTGATATGGAAAAAAGTTTGCCCATTGTTCTTATTGCTTGTGTCATAAATCGTTACTCATGAAACACCGAAATTAAGAATCAATTGGGATTGCCACAAATATAAAAGGTCGTATATTTGCATCTGGCAAGTCCTACACGACCAGCTCCTGCAGAATCCCCCAGGGCGGGAACGCAGCAAGGGTATGCGGTCGTAGCGGTGCGATGTAGGTAGCTTGCCTTTTTTTGTACCCAAAAATCAGATGATCATGGATAAAAAAGTTGTACTGATCACCGGCGGTTCTTCAGGTATTGGTAAATCCATTGGAACGTATTTGGCCCAAAAAGGATTTATTGTTTACGGTACTACGCGCAATCCACAAAATTACCCCGATTTTAAGGAATTTGAACTTGTTCAGTTGGATGTGAAGGATGTGGAAAGCATTCAAAAGGCAGTTTCCTACGTCATTTCCAAAGAGGATAGGTTGGATGTGTTGATCAACAATGCAGGGGTGGGCATTACCGGACCCATTGAAGAGACTCCCCACGAAGAAATACTCCATGTGTTCGATACCAATTTTCATGGTCCCGTACATGTGATGAAAGCGGTTTTGCCACAAATGCGCAAACAGGGTGGGGGAACCATCATTAATATAACGTCCATTGCCGGATATATGGGATTGCCCTATCGTGGTTTCTATTCAGCCACCAAAGGTGCTTTGGGTCTTATCACCGAAGCGCTGCGCATGGAAACCAAGGATTTTGGCATAACCATCACCAATGTGGCACCGGGCGATTTTGCCACGAATATCGCATCCGGGAGGTACCATTCCCCTGTAATAGAGGGGTCTGTCTACCAAGAAAAGTACAGTCAGACCCTAAAAGGAATTGATGAAGATGTGGACAGTGGGGGGGACCCGATCCAAGTGGCCAAGGCCGTTTATAAGATCGTTAACCAGAAAAAACCAAAGGCGCATAACCCAGTAGGGGCGTTTTTACAAAAGTTTTCCCTTAGGTTAAAGAAGATTTTACCGGACAAAGTCTACGAAAAGTTACTCCTCAACCATTATAAGTTGTAATTTTACAGGTATTAGCGAACAAATTATAAATACTTAGAAATGAAGTTTTTTATTGATACTGCCAACCTTGACCAGATTAAGGAAGCGCAAGAACTTGGTGTGTTGGATGGAGTTACCACCAACCCTTCCCTAATGGCAAAAGAAGGTATTACAGGAAAGGATAATATTTTAAAGCATTACGTGGATATCTGCAATATTGTAGATGGCGATGTTTCTGCGGAAGTAGTGGCCACCGATTTTGATGGAATGGTCAAAGAAGGGGAGGAGCTGGCCGAATTGCACGAGCAGATCGTAGTTAAAGTCCCGATGATCAAGGATGGTGTAAAGGCATTGAAATATTTTTCAGATAAAGGAATCCGTACCAATTGTACTTTGGTATTTTCACCAGGACAGGCGTTATTGGCCGCCAAGGCGGGTGCTACTTATGTGTCTCCTTTTTTGGGCAGATTGGACGATATTTCCACGGATGGTCTAAACCTGATTGCTGAAATCCGTTTGATCTATGATAACTACGGTTTCGAAACTGAAATACTGGCCGCATCTATCCGCCACACCATGCACGTAATCGATTGTGCCAAATTGGGTGCCGATGTTATGACAGGCCCATTATCTTCCATTGATGGATTGTTGAAACACCCATTGACCGATATTGGATTGGCCAAATTCTTGGAAGATTACAAAAAAGGAAATTCCTGATAAGGAAATACAGATAAAATCAAAAAAGGGCCCTGGATTACGATTCGGGGCTTTTTTATTTATATTATAAGGAGGTGTAAAGGTTGGCAAACCCATCTACCACAACCGTGTCCTTGGTGATGACACATTTGTTAAGACCATCGATGATCATGGCCATTTGGAGTTCTTTAAAGTCTTCACCGTAGAATTGCTTTTCCTTATCCAAATTGTTTTCGCTCATAAGCTGTTTCCATTGTGGGAGACTGGTTCTTAGATTGATGCCTATGAAATTATAATTAGGATGTTTTTTCTCAAGCGATGCAATGTGTCTGCTGATATTTCTGAAATGACCTTTCTGTGCAGCTGTCCAGAAATAAAAAACGGTATTTTCCTTTTTGCTGGCCAGATCTTTTAAAGATAGTTTTTCGTCATTAAAATTTAGTACAGCAATATCTGGAATGGTATTGTTAGGTTGTAGGTTTTGGATTCCCTTGTACAAAAGGTCAATCTCTTTGCCATGCTCTTCGTTGGTGGATAGTGACTTAAATTCATTGATGAAAGTAATGGACTCTTTGTCAGGGTTATGTTCCCATTTTAAATAGTCAACCGCAATATTTCTGAAAAGATTATTTCTCAGCTCCTTTTCGATTACAATGCTATCTACGATGGCAAGCTTATGTTTGTTAAAGTGCAAGCGATCGCTAACGGGTTTCTTGTTATTTGAGCAATCATCCAGACATGTCATGTAGGAAACATTTCCAATATGCCATTTCATAAAATCAAAATAAGGTTTCAAATAGGTTAAAGCCTCATTGTTGAAGTTTATTTTCTTTCGGTAGCTGTAGAAGTTGTCACCCAACTCGTGGATGGTTTCTTCTCCAGTTTCCTTTTTATGGTAAAAGGGATACTTTTCTTTGGTAATAAAGGTGTTGTAATATACAGAGGCCTCTGCCATGGCCAATGCCTGCTGGGACAATTGGCCATCTGTATTCAATTCACCCAACAAGGCCAATTTGTCCTTGTATAGGGAATCGATTTTTTGGCTGAAAGCCCCGGGATCCAGACCATAAAAGTCTTTCATCAACTCCTCTTCATTCTCATTCTGTAAAAAAATCTCAATCAAAAAGTTGTTGATTTCGCTCCCTTTTCCGGAAAAAACGAGGGATTCATCAAATTCTACCGTATTTAAACGTGCTACAAGGCTGTCCCCTTTGCTCAAATAGACGTATTGAAGTTCCGGGGTATGGTCAAAATGATATAGACCATCATCGAGGGTATCCAGTTGAAAAGAAAATTGGTTTTTATCGTTGAGCTTAACAGAGTCCACAAATGTGTCCTTGTGATAAAGGACTACGTAATCACTTGTCGGGTTTACGATTTCACCACTAAAAAACACAGTAGAATCGTTCTCAGGGGAGTCCGAGCACGAAACAATTGAAGAAATAAAAGTGAGGCTTAGTAAAAATCTTACCATATATAGATACCAATCTATTTGACTTTCAAATGTAAGCAACCCAAGAAGCTAAACTTGTTAAGGGCTAGTTAAAAGTTGTTAAACGGTGATTTTCCATCGTTTAAATATGCGTTTCAAAATTAGAATTACCATTTGTATTTAGCTACTTTTGCAAAAAATCTAAAGATAGTTGCATGTTATCAGTATCGAATTTATCCGTACAATTTGGCAAAAGAGTTTTGTTCGATGAGGTCAATGTAACCTTTACCGAAGGGAATTGTTATGGTATTATCGGCGCCAATGGTGCCGGAAAATCCACGTTTCTCAAAATATTATCAGGACAAACAGACCCCACTTCCGGGCATGTGCATTTGGAACCGGGAAAACGGATGTCCATTTTGGAACAGAACCATAATGCCTATGATGAGTACCCCGTATTGGAAACTGTGGTAATGGGCAACAAACCATTGTTCGAGATAAAAAAGGAGATAGATGCGCTTTATGCGGACTATACGGATGAGAATGCCGAAAAAATCGGAGAACTTCAGGTCACCTTCGAAGAAATGAACGGATGGAACGCCGATAGCAATGCTGCTGCGATGCTCTCCAACCTTGGTATTGCAGAGGAACTTCACTATACCAATATGGCCGATTTGGATTCCAAGCTCAAGGTTCGTGTGCTTTTGGCACAGGCGCTTTTTGGAAATCCCGATGTTCTGATTATGGATGAGCCTACCAACGATCTGGATTACGATACCATCAATTGGTTGGAGAACTTCTTGGCCAACTATGACAATACGGTAATCGTGGTTTCTCACGATAGACACTTCTTGGATGCTGTTTGTACCACCATCGCCGATATTGATTTCGGAAAGATCAACTTATTTTCCGGTAACTATACCTTCTGGTACGAGAGTAGCCAATTGGCCGCACGTCAGAGGGCCCAACAGAATAAAAAGGCCGAGGAAAAAGCAAAAGAACTTAATGAGTTTATTCAGCGATTTAGTGCCAACGTTGCCAAAAGCAAGCAGGCCACATCCCGTAAAAAGATGTTGGACAAGCTTAAGGTCGAGGATATTAAGCCTTCCAGTAGAAGATATCCGGCCATTATTTTTGATCGTGAGCGCGAAGCGGGGGATCAAATCTTGAATGTTGAAAAATTATCCGCTGCTTCAGAGGATGGTGATTTGTTGTTCAAAGATGTGAACATAAACTTGGCCAAAGGCGATAAAGTGGCCATTCTGTCCAAAGATTCACGTGCTACAACTGCATTCTATGATATTATAGCCAATAAGATCAAACCGGAAAGCGGTAAATTTCAGTGGGGGGTAACCACGACCCAATCCTATTTGCCTGCGGATAACTCCGATTTTTTCAAGGAGGACATCAACTTGGTGGATTGGTTGCGCCAATGGGCCAAGACCGAAGAGGAAAGAGAAGAGGTATATATCCGAGGTTTCTTGGGAAAGATGCTTTTTAGCGGAGAGGAAGCCCTTAAAAAATGTACCGTGCTTTCTGGTGGTGAAAAAGTGCGTTGTATGCTCAGCCGTATGATGATGCTCCGTGCCAACGTTCTTATGCTGGACGAACCGACCAATCACTTGGATTTGGAGAGTATCACGGCCTTCAACAACTCTTTGAAGAACTTTAAGGGGACTATTCTGTTGACTACCCATGACCACGAGTTTGTCAATACGGTGGCAAACAGAATCATTGAGTTGACGCCGAACGGTGCTATTGACCGTTACTTGAGCTTTGACGATTACATGTCCGATAAATCCATCAAAGAACAGCGCGATAAAATGTACGCCGTTACGGCCTAGGCATTAAAATATTTGCTTTTCCAGATAGCGGGATTAAAATTTTTGCCCAAAGCGAATCCGTAGAAAATTACTATGGATGCTATGCACTTGAACATAAAAAAGTAGATGATCCAAAACTCTGCCGTAGTGTTCTTTTTGGAAAAGAGCCCTTCAGGAACCAAAAGGGTTGCAAGGTAGCTGATAAGGAGCACCACCAATCCCAAGTTGGCAATGTTCTTAAAAGGCCATGCAAACAATTTGCGCAAGGGATGGAGGTCGTTTCCCCACTTGTGAATTAGATAGTAATAATCGTTTCCGATAGGGGCAAAGAGCAATGGATCGTCCTTATCTTCCAATTTGAACAATTTGGAAGGGGCCATGACCTTAAAACCTTTGATATCGGTATTGTGCACAGCTTCCAAATGTTTGATTTTGGATATCGCTTGTTGTGGAATGGTACCTTTAAAATAAGAGCTGTTCAAAAAACGCAGTCGGTAATCAATACAGATATCCTTGATTTGCTCGATATGGAAGATTTTATCCGTTTCCAATAGATCAAAATCAAAATCGTTTTCGCGAACATGGTTTTTTGATCCTAATTGCTCATTTATCTGCTCTTCTTTTTTTGAGTCTTTATTCAGAATTTCTTGTACTTCGGCCAAAATATGCGAGCTGCTGTCATTTTTATTTTTACTTTTTTGAAGCTTCTGTTCAATATTTGTTCCTCTCAAAATCATGCAGTTTTTTTAGTAATGTACTCAAATTTAAGGAATTGAATTTTCGATTCGATGAGTTCATGTAAAATCTCGGCGTTAAGTTTCTGTTAAATGGATTTGGACAGTAAAATTAATTCAAGGAAGTTGTTAAAAAAGATGTATCTTATCGACGTTTTTGGTAGTTAATCGTATTGGCATACTAAAAAAGCCCTAAAATTTGACCAACAAAATGAATACCCCCGCAGCCAAATTCTTGCTAGGCCTATGTATGGCTTTTTCCATTTATACCACCGCCCAAAACACTGCCAATGCACTTTCGTACACGGGGAAGATGGACAATCATAAAATTCTTTTGGCAGCAGTGAACGCCACCGAGTTGGGGACTTTGCTTCAAAAATCAGGACCTTTTACAATTTTTGCACCTTCCGATGCTGCTTTTGAGAAGTTTTCCAACAATAAAATAGCAGAATTGATCAGGGCGGACGACAAAAGAGCCTTAAAGTCGTTATTGTCCTATCATATAGTGGCAGGTCAGCTTACAGCTTCCCGTATGTTGCGTGCCATAGGCAGGGGCAACGGAATGGCTAGTTTTACCACGGTCCAAGGAAAAAAATTGATTGCACACCTAGATGGATACGACATCGTACTCACCGACCCGATGGGAAACACGGCCAGAATTACAGCTGCAGACCTAAACTTGGAAAATGAAGGCGTGGTGCACGAAATAGATAGTGTTATCCTGCCCGCTCAAATGTGATCAGCGGAGTTTCGCACCCAATTCCTTTTGATATTGGGTTAACAGTTTGCCCATAATCTTGTCGATTTGTTTGTCAGTCAATGTTTTCTTTTCATCCATCAATGTGAAGCTTACTGCATAGGATTTTTTGCCTTCGGGCAAGTTTTTCCCCATATACACATCGAACAGGTTTACCTTTTTCAGCAACTTTTTCTCGGTGTTCCAGGCAATATCGTACACTTCTTGGAAAGAAACGGAGTTGTCCAACAATAGGGCAAAGTCTCTAGTGACCTCTGGGAACTTTGGAATTTCTTTAAACGATACATTTTGTGTGCTCACGGATTCCAGAATGGCATCCCAATCCAAGTCAGCATAAAATACTTCTTGTTTAATGTCGAACTCTTTAATATCTGCTTTGTTCACTAAACCTAGCGATACTAGTGTTTTGTTGTTCTTTACGTAAGAAATACCTTCAGCGTAAGCTGATTCCGTTAATGGTTTTGTATCGATGTCCCTAAGGCCCAAACGTTCCAAAACATTGTCAACAATACCTTTTAGATAGAAAAATTCAGATTTTTTAGAGTCCACCGACCAACTATTTTGGCTACGGTCACCTGAGATGAAAATTGCCAAATGTTGTCTTTCTTTGTGAAGGCCATCCACTCTGTGGTAGGTTTTACCATATTCGAACAATTTAAGGTCTGTTTTTTGCCTATTATGGTTGTAACTTACCGTTTGCAGACCGGAGTGAAGCATGGAAGTCCGCAGCACAGACAAATCGGAACTCAAAGGATTCAACATTTGAACGGCGCTATCGTCCTGCAAAGTAATGTCAGAAGAAACCAAACTGTTGGTCATTATCTCGTAAAAACCTTTAGCTGCAAGCATATTCCCGACAACATCTTGGATTCTGTAGTTTTCGAATCGTGATGTTTTGGCAATGGAAGCATTCAGCTTCTCCTTAAAATCAATATTATTATAGCCATAAACCCTTAAAATTTCCTCTATAACATCGACTTCTCTGGTCACATCCACTCTATAAGTAGGTATAGTTAAACCGAGGCCTGATTCGGTTACGTTGTTGATCCGGATTTCCAAAGAGGAAAGAATGGATTTAATCATATCCTGTGGAATTTCCTGCCCGATCAATGAGTGAATTTTATTGAAGGTCAAGAATACTTGTCTATCCTGTGGTTTTTTCGGAAATAAGTCAACAATCTCCGAAGTGATATATCCGCCAGCGATTTCTCTTATCAACAAGGCGGCCCTTTTCAAGGCATATTTGGTCAAATTGATGTCAATGCCCCTTTCAAATCTAAATGAAGCATCGGTGTTGAGGCCATGTCTTTTTGCTGTCTTTCTAATGGAAACTGAATCAAAATAGGCACTCTCCAAGAATATAGAAGTGGTGTGCTCCGTAACCCCGGAGTGAAGTCCTCCAAAAACACCGGCAATACACATAGGGCTGCCAGCGTCACAGATCATAAGGTCGTCTTCGTGCAATTCACGTTCCACACCGTCCAATGTGGTGAACTTGGTGCCGCCGGGCAAGGTTTTCACCTCTACCTTGTTACCTTTTATTTTAAATGCGTCAAAAGCATGCAATGGCTGGCCCAGTTCGTGAAGTACGTAGTTGGTAACGTCCACCACGTTGTTTATCGGGGCCAATCCAATGGCTTTCAATCTATTTTTTAACCAATCCGGGGAGTCCTGTACCACAAGGTTGCTAATGGTAACTCCGCAATACCTCGGTGCAAGGTCACTCTCTATAACTTCAACATCTACCTTCAGCGAGCGGTTGTCAATGGAAAAATTACTTACCGAAGGGGTGACAAGCTCCTTTTGAATCTCCTTTTGCTCCAAACCGGCCTTAAGATCGCGGGCCACACCAAAATGGCTCATGGCATCTGCACGGTTAGGGGTAAGGCCTATTTCAAAAACTTCGTCATTTTCAATATCAAAAACTTTGGAACATGGGGTGCCGGGTACCAATTCTTCATTGAGGACCATGATTCCGTCGTGGCTTTCACCAACACCTATTTCATCTTCGGCACAGATCATGCCCTCACTTACCTCACCTCGGATTTTCCCTTTTTTGATCACCCAGGATTCACCTTCTGGAGTGTAGAGGATAGTTCCAACAGTGGCAACGGGAACCTTTTGTCCAATGGCTACGTTAGGTGCGCCACAAACAATCTGCAGTGGTGCTTCTTGGCCAATATCTACCGTAGTTAGTTTTAGCTTGTCTGCATTTGGGTGTTTCTCGCACGTGAGCACATGTCCAATTACAATACCCTTTAAACCACCCTTAACCGATTCAAATTGAGATATGCCCTCGACCTCAAGTCCAAGGTCGGTTAACAGTCCACCTGTTTTTTGAGCGTCCCAATCAATTTGTAAAAATTGCTTCAACCAGTTATAAGAAATCTTCATAGCCCGTTTTTAGAGGGCACAAATATATAACAATAGGGGAACAGATTCAACGATAATACTAACCATAAACCTATAGAAATGCTTCGTTTTAAAATGTATTTCCTACATTTAGGTAAAATGTTTCATTTTATGAGAAGAATCGGCTTGGCAATGCTCGGGTTTTTGATGCTTATGGCCTCTTGCAAGAAAGAAGAGAAAGCTGGGCTTGAAATTGGTCATTGGCTCGGAACCATGGAAGTTTCTGAATCACAAAAGTTACCATTTGAGTTTACAATCTCCCAAAATGATGAAGGTGGATATGTAATGAAAGTATACAACGCAGAGGAGGTAGTGGAAATCGATGAATTTACTTTTGATGGCGACTCTATTGATATCCGTATGCCCATTTTTGAAGGCCACATTGTTGGAAGATACACTGCTGCCGAGATTACAGGGGAATTTATCGAGGAAAGCAAGGAGCGGAGTGTTCCCTTTAGAGCTGTACATGGCAGGCAAGACCGTTTTGATGTGAAGAAACCAGCTGATGTGAATATTTCGGGTATTTGGGAAACCTATTTTGAAGTGAACACCGAAGACGAATATCCTGCCAAAGGTATTTTTATGCAGAACGGTAATGAGGTAAAGGGGACATTTAGAACCAAAACAGGGGATTACCGTTATTTGGAAGGAGTGGTTGCAGGAGACAGTATGAAACTGTCTGCATTTGATGGTTCTCACGTATTTTTGTTTTTGGCCCAAGTTACGGACAGTACGTTGGATGGGAAGTTCTATTCCGGAAAACATACCGTACAGGAGTTCTTAGGGGCCAGGAACGAAGCTTTTGAACTTCCCGATTCGAACGAACTCACATACTTGCGAGAGGGCTACGATAAATTTGATTTTACATTTCCGAATACTCAAGGACAAATGGTGGGTTTGGACGATCCTATGTTCCAAGGAAAGCCGGTACTGGTTCAGATTATGGGTACCTGGTGCACCAATTGTTTGGACGAGACACGATTTTATGTGGATTTTATTAAGAACAACCCAGACTTGGATGTGGAATTTGTGGGTCTTGCCTTTGAATATTCCAAAACTGAGGAAAAAGCATTTGAAGGCATAAACAGATTGAAAGAACGTGAAGAAGTTCCGTACCCCATCCTATTGGCACAATATGGAACATCGAACAAACAAAAGGCAAACGAGAAGTTGCCGATGTTGAACCATATTCTTTCGTACCCCACTACCATATATATAGATAAAAATGGTCAAGTGAAGAAAATCCATACAGGTTTTAATGGACCGGCGACAGGGGAAAAGTTTGTCGAATTCAAAGAGGAATTCAATAAAACTATTGAGGAGTTGACCTCAACTGAAGAAAACGAAGAAGAAACCAGCGATACTATATAATTGTTGATTTTCCCAAATCGATGTTCTCATCGTTCATAAGGGTGTCATCTTCAATATCAACAATGTTGTGGGCAATAAAATCCCCAACTTGACTTGTGCCGTATTGGCTGTTCTCTTTTAAATCCGGGGTAACGATTCCTTTTTTCAACGACTTGTCCACTGCTTTTTTGATGGCCCATGCCTCTTCGGCAAGGCCAAAATGTTCCAAAAGCATTGCAGCGGATAAAATGGAGGCAATGGGGTTGGCAATGTTCTTTCCTTTTGCTTGTGGATACGAACCGTGAATAGGTTCGAAAAGCGCATTTTCTTCACCAATTGACGCGGAAGCCAACAAACCGATGGAACCACCGATAACACTGCCCTCATCAGAAATAATGTCCCCGAACATGTTTTCAGTCAAAATAACATCAAACTGTTTAGGATTGAGTATAATTTGCATTGCGGCATTGTCAACAAACAAAAAATCCAATGCCACTTCGGGATAGCTTTCACTGATTCGTGTCACAACCTTGCGCCACAACCTGGAAGATTCCAATACATTGGCTTTGTCCACTAAGGTGAGCTTCTTTTTTCTTCCCTTTGCGGCTTTGAATGCCAAGTGGGCAATACGGCTTATTTCGGCTTCGGTATATTCACAAAGGTCGGAGGCCTTGGTGCCTTCTTCGTTCAATTTTTTCTCCCCAAAATAAATTCCTCCCGTGAGTTCACGGTAGATTACAAAATCGGTGCCGTTGATTACTTTCTTTTTTAAGGGTGATTTGTCCAACAAGGTTGGATGGGACAATACTGGCCTAATATTCGCAAAGAGTCCAAGCTCTTTTCTTAACTGAAGCAAGCCCTGTTCAGGCCTCACTTTTGCATCGGGGTCGTTGTCGTATTTCGAATCGCCGATGGCGCCAAAAAGAACGGCGTCCGATTCTTTACAAAGTTTTAACGTGGCATCGGGCAGGGGAGTTCCCTTTTTATCGATGGCAATGGCGCCAACAGGAGCTTCTCTAAATATAAAACGTTGGTTGAAGGTCTCTTCAACAGCTTCCAGACATTTTACAGCCTGAGCAAGGACTTCGGGTCCTATGCCATCTCCGGGAAGCAATGCAATTTTCAATGTCATAAGGTAAGTGCGTTACGCCAAACTTTTCATTCCAACATTGCTGGTTTCAACAATTTCGTGGATATCCCCATCCAAAATTTCCTTCTTCACATCCGCGTATTTCAAGAAGTTTTCATATACAGTATCCAATTGTAGCTTTGTGAGTTCGTAGCCTACCTTTTTAGCTCTGTAGGCCAAGGCGGCACGTCCGCTTCTAGCTGTCAAAACAATGGAAGATTCGCTCACTCCAACATCCTTAGGGTCGATGATTTCATAGGTTTCCCTACGTTTGATCACACCATCTTGGTGGATTCCAGAGCTATGGGCAAATGCATTGGAGCCCACAATCGCCTTATTGGGCTGCACGGGCATTCCCATTTTTTGGGAAACCATAGTGCTGGTGTCCCATAATAATTGACTGTTGATATTGGTATCCAAATTTAAATGTGGATGCTGTCTCATGATCATTACCACCTCTTCCAAAGAAGTATTGCCTGCCCGCTCGCCAATCCCGTTGATGGTACATTCGATTTGTCTTGCCCCATTGATGACCCCTGCAATGGAATTGGCAGTGGCCAATCCAAGGTCGTTGTGACAATGGCAAGAAAGAACGGCCTTATCAATACCGGCAACGTTCTCTTTCAAATATTTCATTTTGGCACCATACTCTTCAGGCAAGCAATATCCGGTTGTATCGGGAATATTGAGTACAGTTGCCCCGGCCTTTATGACGGCCTCACAAATGCGGGCCAGGAATTCGTTGTCCGTACGCCCGGCATCTTCAGCATAAAATTCAACGTCTTCCACAAAAGTCTTGGCATAGGCTACCGCATCAATGGCGCGCTCTATAATTTTATCCTGTGTGGAGTTGAATTTGTATTTGATGTGGGATTCAGAAGTTCCGATTCCAGTATGTATTCTAGGTCTTTTTGCAATTTTGATGGCTTCAGCGGCCACTTCGATATCCTTTTTTACTGCGCGGGTCAATCCACATACGGTAGCGTTTTTGACCAACTTTGCAATTTCGTTCACCGATTTGAAATCACCAGGGCTGGATATGGGGAAACCTGCCTCGATCACATCAACTCCCAGTTTATCCAATCGTTCGGCAATGATCAATTTTTGTTCGGTATCCAGCTTGCAACCGGGAACCTGTTCTCCATCTCTTAGTGTTGTGTCAAAAATTTCTACCTTATCTTTACCCATGATATCAACCTGATTTTTTTCTATGGCTAACGAAATTAGAAAAGGAAGGTTGAAGATGAAAAGCGGCTGGGATTGCGTTACAATGTTAAACTGCTTTTTGTGGCACTCAATTAACTGAAAAACAATATTTTAAACATTAATTTTTACGATGACAAATGCCCATAAGGATGCTTTGTTTGTGTTGGTAAAATCGCTTTCCAAATCTGAAAAGCGCCAATTTAAACTTTATGTTGGTCGATTGGGGGTCAATACGGATGCCAAATTTCTTGCTCTTTTCAATTTGCTGGATAAGATGCGTAGATATGACGAAAAGCAAATTTTGGACAGTGGTATTGTCAAAAAATCACAACTTTCCAATCTTAAGGCGCACCTATACAAGCAGATATTGGTAAGTCTACGTTTGAACCCCGTGAACCAAAATGTTCGAATTCAAATTCGTGAACAACTGGATTTTGCTACGATTCTTTATCAAAAGGGACTCTATAAGCAAAGCCTGAAGATTTTGGAGAAAGCAAAAAGCTTTGCCATTGAGAACGAGGAGAAGAATGTGGCCTACGAAATCGTAGAATTGGAAAAAGTAATCGAAACCCAATATATAACTAGAAGTATCCCGGACAGGGCGGATGAACTTGCGGTTGAAGCCAAAGAACTTTCTGCACAAAACGTTATGACGAGCAAGCTTTCCAATCTTTCACTGCAGTTGTATGGAATGATGCTTAAGGTGGGTTACGTGAGAAGTGATGAAGATCTCCAAAAAGTTAAAAGTTATTTCGAGGAGCACATGCCCAAGTACGAAATCGAAGAACTGGGCTTTCGCGAAAAATTATGGCTCTACAAAGCGCATCTATGGTACAGTCTTTTGATTCAGGACTTTTTGTCAGCCTACAAATACGCAAGCAAATGGGTGGACCTTTTCTACGAAAACGAGCATATGATTCCGTTGAACCCCGTGTTCTTCTTGAAAGGGAACCATTATTTGCTGGAGTCGTTGTTCTTTGTGAAATATGCATCACAGTTTCGACAGACTTTGGAACGTTTGGAAGAGCAGGTCCAAGATTCTGGTTTTCCTAAAAACGATAATATCAGTTCTCTTGCCTTTTTGTACATCAACACGAACAAATTGAACCTTCATTTTTTGGAAGGGACCTTTGATAAGGGCATTTATTTGGTAAACATTATCGAGTACGGTATCAAAAAACACAGACAACAGATAGATGAACATCACATTATGTTACTTTATTACAAAATTGCTTGTCTGTATTTCGGAAATGGGGATAACAAAAACTGTATTGCCTACCTCAAAAAAATCATTTCCAACAAAAAGCTGAAAATGCGAGAGGATTTGATGTGCTTTGCAAGGGTATTGAGCCTAGTGGCACATTACGAAGCAGGAATGGACTACCATTTGGAAGTACAGCTTAAAAGTACGTACAAATTCTTGCTGAAGATGAACGATTTGCACGAGGTCCAAAAGGAAATGATCAAGTTCTTAAGAAATCTTGGCGATATCTACCCAACGGACCTGAAAGGAGAGTTCCAGAAGCTGTACAACGAGTTGAAAAAGTACGAGAACCATCCCTATGAAAAGCGGGCATTCCTATACTTGGACATTCTTTCGTGGTTGGAAAGTCATCTGCAGAACAAACCTGTTTCCGAAATAATCAGGGAAAAGGCCTTGGAGTTTACTCGCTGATACAAGCATTCCATACTGGACCCTCCGGTGTAGGTGCCAATAAAGTGATTAGCTCTCTTTGTACCGGGTGGACAATGGTCAAGCTTCTGGCGTGCAAGTGTATACCGCCATCCTTATTGCTTCGGTCGGCTCCGTATTTAAGGTCTCCTTTAATGGTGCAGCCTATGGCGGCCAATTGAGCCCTAATTTGGTGATGTCTGCCGGTTTTCAAATCAATTTCGAGCAGGAAATAGTTATCCAGTTTTTTTACGATTCTATAATCCAAAACAGCTTTTTTGCTATTAGGAACTTCTTTTTCATGGGCATAGGATTTGTTCTGTTTCGGGTTTCGGACAAGCCAATGGGTGAGGGTGCCGCTTTCCTGTGGCGGTGTATTTTTTACAACGGTCCAGTACAATTTTTTGGTCTCTCCCTGGGCAAACATTTTATTGAGGCGAGGCAATGCTTTGGAGGTTTTGGAAAATAGTACAATGCCCGAAGTTGGTCTGTCCAATCTATGCACTACACCCAAATATACATTGCCGGGCTTGTTATATTTCTCTTTGAGATATTGCTTTACCACTTCGCTTAGCGGGGGATCGCCTGTTTTGTCCCCTTGTACAATGTCTCCGACTCGCTTATTGATTACGATCAAGTGGTTGTCTTCAAATAATACTTGAAGATTGGATGGGGTGGAATGCGGATTATTGTTAATTGACAATTGCTGATCGAAATTTAGTATGATTCTTCTTCGTTCGGGAAATCTTGACTTTTTACATCATCCACATATTGAGATACAGCTTTGGTCATTTCATCATAAAGGTTTACGTATCTTCTTAGGAACCTCGGGTGGAATTCATGGGTCATCCCCAACATATCGTGAACCACCAATACTTGGCCGTCCACATGGTTGCCGGCGCCAATCCCAATAATTGGGATGGAAACACTTTCCGCTACCTCTTTTGCCAATTTCGCGGGAATCTTCTCCAAAACAATGGCAAAGCAGCCCAATTCTTCTAATAATTTGGCATCCGATTTCAATTTTTGGGCTTCCTCTTCTTCCTTGGCACGAACGGTATATGTCCCAAATTTATATATGGATTGTGGGGTTAGTCCCAAGTGGCCCATGACGGGGATGCCGGCCTCCAAAATTCGGCTTATGGATATTTTTATTTCCTCACCTCCCTCAACTTTAATGGCGTGTGCGCCACTTTCTTTCATAATTCGTATAGCGGATCTGAGCGCCTCTTTGGAGTCACCTTGGTAGCTGCCAAAAGGAAGATCGACCACCACCAAAGCTCGTTTGGCCGCTCTTACTACCGAACTTGCGTGGTAAATCATTTGATCTAGGGTTATGGGCAACGTGGTTTCGTGACCTGCCATAACATTACTGGCCGAATCGCCGACCAAAATGGCATCGACATTGGCTGCATCCACAATTTTGGCCATGGAGTAATCGTAGGAGGTGAGCATGCTTATTTTCTCACCTTGTTTTTTCATGTCGACCAACGATTTTACCGTTACCCTTTTATATTCTTTTTTAGCTGTAGACATCGTAAATCAATTTGATGTTAAAAGTAAGTAGATTTGTTTAATTTAGGCTTCAATCAAAAAACTAATCAAATGAGAAAATTGTTCAGGTGCATAGTGCTACTTGGTTTGAGCGGATTTGGATATGCCCAGGGGGCAAATCCTTCAAGCAGTGAGGATGAAAATCAGGTAAAACAGGTCATTGAGACCTTTTTCGATGGTTTTCATAAACAGGACTCTGTCATGATCAAAAATACGGTGGCCGATGAAATTGTGTTGCAAACCACGGGAAGAAACCCTGAAGGCAAGACGCTTTTTAAGACGGAAGAATTCCCGAAATTTTTAAAATCCATTGTGGGCATACCAGAAACCACAAAGTTTGAGGAAAAGCTCACTTCTTTTTCCATTCAGGTGGATAGGACCATGGCCAACGCTTGGATAGGATATGAATTTTGGCTGAACGGGGAATTTAGTCATTGTGGAATCAACTCCTTCCAACTCATCAATTTTGATGGTGAATGGAAGATTATTTATTTAATCGATACCAGGGGCAAGGAAGGTTGTATTGATTAGCAATCACTCAAGAATACGCCTACGGCAAGACCTCCCTCCGAAGTTTCCTTGTATTTGGAACTCATATCTTTTGCCGTTTCCCACATGGTATTCACCACTTTGTCCAGCGGGACTTTTGTTTCCTTAGGGTCGGTGTCCAATGCCAATTCCGCTGCGTTTATGGCTTTAATTGCACCCATGGCATTGCGTTCAATGCAAGGTACTTGCACCAAGCCACCGATGGGGTCGCAGGTAAGGCCCAAATGGTGCTCCATTGCGATTTCAGCGGCAATCAATACTTGTTCTGGGGTGCCGCCCATCAGTTCTGTTAGTCCCGCTGCCGCCATGGCGGACGAAACCCCGATTTCTGCTTGGCAACCACCCATGGCAGCAGAAATGGTAGCTCCCTTTTTAAAAATGCTCCCAACTTCACTTGCCACCAATAAAAACTGTTTTACGTCGTCAAAGTTGGCATCGTGGTTTTCAATGACCATGTAGTACATCAATACAGCAGGGATTACACCGGCGCTTCCGTTGGTCGGGGCCGTGACCACTCGTCCCAACGAGGCATTTACCTCGTTGACGCTTAGTGCAAAACAGCTCACCCATTTAATGATTTGTCGGAACTTGACCTCCGTATCGCGAATACTCTCCAACCACTCCTGTGGATTGGAGTAGGGGACATTGCCTTTAAGTTTTTGGTGCATTTCGTAAGCGCGTCGCTTTACGTTCAACCCTCCCGGGAGCTTACCCTCGGTATGGCATCCCACATACATGCTTTCGAGCATGGTGTTCCAGATTCTGGCGATTCCTTCATCGATTTCAGAACCAGTCCTTAAGGAAAGTTCGTTTTCCATCACTATGGTAGAGATGGATTTGTTTTGTGCATTGCAATGTTGGAGCAGTTCATTGCCAGTTTTTACAGGATGCGGAAAGGCTTTGAATGTTTCTTTGTTCTCTTTTGCTTGAATGCGTTCTTCTTTCACCACAAACCCGCCTCCAATGGAATAGAAAGTTTCGGATATGGTTTTTCCATTTGCCAATTTAGCCTCAAACCGGATGGCATTGGCATGGAAGGGCAGAAACTCCTTTTTAAAAATGATGTCATCCGTAAAACTGAAGGGTATTGTTCGCTCACCGCCAAAATTGAGCTCGTTTTCGGTTTTGACCCTGTCAATACTTTCTGAAATACTGTCAATGTTGATGGTTACGGGGTCGGTCCCCAACAATCCCATGACCACGGCAATATCGGTAGCATGACCCTTTCCGGTAAGGCAAAGTGAGCCGTACAGCAAAGCCTTGATGGATCTGACATCATCAAAAACCTGTTCTTCTTCAAGCTCGGCAATCCAGCGTTCGGCGGCCCGCCAAGGTCCAAGGGTGTGAGAACTGGAAGGCCCTACACCGATCTTAAGCATATCAAACACACTAATGCACTCCATAAACTCAATTTATGGTTTCAAATATAGGAAGCTAAATGGGATTAAAATGCGAATTTTTAAATATGGCGACCGCTTTTTCAAAATTTATTATGATATCTTCAAGACAATGGGGATGTTCAAGGTTTTTGATATTAATCTGACACCTTGTCATATTCTTGGTCGTGGCATAATCATTGACATTTTATGAGCGAAACAAAATTGAATTTTTAATACAGATATAACTTTAGATACGATGAGCAAGATTATAGGTATAGACTTAGGTACGACCAACTCCTGCGTCTCTGTAATGGAAGGTAACGAGCCTGTGGTAATTCCAAACGCCGAGGGTAAACGAACTACTCCATCGATGATCGCATTTGTTGATGGCGGGGAAATCAAGGTCGGTGACCCTGCAAAAAGACAAGCCGTGACCAATCCTCATAAAACGATTTATTCCATTAAGCGATTTATGGGTAACAAATACTCCGAATCCAGTAAGGAAGCCAATAGAGTTCCTTATAAAGTGGTAAAAGGGGACAATGATACTCCTAGAGTGGATGTCGATGGTCGTTTGTACACTCCACAGGAATTGTCTGCAATGATTCTTCAAAAAATGAAGAAGACCGCAGAGGATTATCTGGGGCAAGACGTAACCAGAGCGGTAATCACCGTTCCAGCATATTTTAACGATTCACAAAGACAGGCCACCAAAGAAGCTGGTGAAATTGCAGGTCTTACCGTGGAACGTATTATCAACGAGCCGACTGCTGCCTCTTTGGCATACGGACTTGATAAAAAGGACACCGAACAAAAAATCGTAGTATTCGACTTTGGTGGTGGTACGCACGACGTTTCCATTTTGGAATTGGGCGATGGTGTATTCGAAGTTTTGGCCACTGATGGTGATACCCACTTGGGTGGTGACGATGTTGACCAAAAAATAATCGATTGGTTGGCCGAAGAGTTTAAGAAAGATGAAGATATGGACCTTCGTGAAGACCCAATGGCGCTTCAGCGTTTGAGAGAAGCTGCAGAAAAGGCTAAAATCGAGTTGTCTTCTTCTGCACAGACAGAAATCAACTTGCCTTACGTTACAGCTACGGCTTCTGGCCCTAAGCACTTGGTAAGGACATTGTCTCGTTCCAAATTTGAGCAATTGATCGCTGATTTGGTAAAAAGAACAATCGACCCGTGTGAAAAAGCATTGAAGTCTGCAGGACTTTCAAAAAGCGATATAGATGAGATTATCTTGGTAGGTGGTTCTACCCGTATCCCTGCGGTACAGGAAGCCGTTGAAAAATTCTTCGGTAAAAAGCCATCAAAAGGTGTAAACCCGGATGAGGTTGTGGCCGTAGGTGCCGCTATCCAAGGTGGTGTATTGACAGGGGATGTAAAAGACGTACTCTTGCTGGATGTTACCCCACTTTCGTTGGGTATCGAAACCATGGGAAGCGTGTTCACCAAATTGATCGAAGCCAACACCACTATCCCGACCAAGAAATCACAGGTGTTCTCTACGGCAGCGGACAATCAACCTTCAGTTGAAATCCACGTACTGCAAGGGGAAAGACCTATGGCAGCCGATAACAAAACAATCGGTAGGTTCCACTTGGACGGTATTCCACCAGCACCAAGGGGTACACCTCAAATTGAAGTGACCTTCGATATTGATGCCAACGGTATTATCAAAGTTTCTGCGACCGATAAGGCCACGAACAAGACTCAAGATATACGTATCGAGGCTTCTTCTGGTCTCACCGAGGAAGAAATCCAAAAAATGAAGGCAGAAGCTGAAGCCAATGCCGATGCGGATAAGAAAGCTAAGGAAACAGCCGATAAATTAAATGAAGCTGATGCGATGATTTTCCAAACAGAAAAGCAGTTGAGCGAGTTTGGCGATAAATTGTCCGATGACAAGAAAAAGCCAATCGAAGATGCTTTGGAAGAGCTTAAGAAAGCTTACGAAGGTAAGGACCTAGCGGTAATCACACCTGCTTTGGATAAAATCAACGAAGCTTGGAAAGTAGCTTCCGAAGAAATGTACAAAGCACAAGCTGAAGCACAAGGAGGTGCGGCAGGGGCAGGGGCTTCTGGTGACGCGTCCAGTGGCGATGGTGCAGGAAACGGAGCTTCTGAAGGTGACAACGTTGAGGATGTTGACTTCGAAGAAGTGAAATAATCAGATTACTTGATATAAATAGAAAAACCCTGACGATTTCGTCAGGGTTTTTTGTTTGACAGCTAAGTTGTTATATATACTGGTCATCAAAATTAAGTTGACAAAAAACACCTATATTATTTTTTGTATTTTTAGAACAATACAAGGATGGGTTTGAATTAGTTTCCCATTCAAAGTTCGCCCCGTATTTGTAAACCCTCATCATTGATAGTATGAAAAATAATAGTAGAGCGTACTTGTTAATGTGCATTACAATTTTTTCTTTCTTTACGGGCTTGGGGCAAAACTCAATTTTCGACCCTAATAATGCTCGTTGGAAGGAGTTTTCATTCAATTTTCAGGACAATTTTCAAGATTCTTTGGCTTTATGGCCTGAACGGGTATTGCTTCAAATTGCCAACAAAAATTTGAGTGGTAATGACCCTATTTTTTTCAAAGCATATCTTTCTTCAGAAAACCAACCTTCAGTTCGTGGCACAAGTGGAGTTTTGAACTTGGAATTACTGGATGATGACGGGACTTTGCTGAAAAGACAATTCCATAAGATAGATGGCGGGACGGTTCAAGGACAGCTTGAGCTTCCGAGGCATATTGCGCCCGGAAACTATTCGGTTAAGGCCTACACTCGATGGTCACAGAATTATGGACCAGATTTTGCAGCATGGGAGCAGATTCAGATAGGGAACAGGGAAGTAGGTAAAAATAGGGAAAGTGTAATTTCTAAAATTTCAATGATAACGGAAGGAGGAACACTTTTGAGCGGTCACAAAAATAGAATTATCGTGAAAGCTCCAAAGCATCAATCCGGGGAAGGAAGAATATTGGATGGAAATAAAAGGGAAGTAGCAAAAGTCTCTTTTTATTCATCAGGTTTGGGAGCCGCCATTTTTAAGCCAATGGAAGGGACGGAATATTATATAGAGCTGGGGAATGGTACCCTATTTTCCGTGCCAAAAGCAGAAACTGAGGGGTACCTGTTACATGCGAACAATTTGGATAGGGATAAAGCAAGAATCCGTGTTACCGTATCCAACAAAGAACAAGATATAGTATTGATAGGGGAGTCCGGTGGTATAAAATACTTTGAAAAGAAGTTGAATTTTGGAAATGGAAACACGTTGGATATAGTGCTTTCCAAACGGAATTTTCCTCAAGGCACTTTTAACTTAAAGTTGATGGACCATCTTGGCACTGAATTTGCAAAAAGGCCCATTTGGATTGCTCACAAAAAACTTCAAATTGATATTGCCCCGATTGATTCTGATGACGAAACGGATTTGAGATCGTACAAAATCAAGGTGACCGATGGTAATAATAGGCCTGTGAGGTCGCAACTGGCCTTGAGCGTGAATCAACATGAAACTAATTTAGATTCGAATATTGTAGCGCAAAACGATTTGTTTGTGTTTTCCAATATCTCCGAAGAGAGCGAAATTTCATCCTACAGAAAAGAGTCGTTCCTAAAGGATTTATATGTCTTGTCGTCCAAAACCGAATCCGATGTATCGTTTTTAGGTGTAAATAATTCCTCTGATATCAAATTTCCGTTTCAAAAAGGATTGGAAATAATTGGCCATACCTACGATTTGAACAATAATCTTTTGAGCAATACAAAAATTCAATTGGTCGCAACAAGTGAGAAAGGTGTTTGGGTAGGGGAGGCCCGGACAGATGCTCAAGGAGTAATTAAACTGAAGGATATTCAGATAGAGGGCAAAGCAACATTGGTTGCCAGGACAAAGGGAGAGGATGTTAAATCCAGATTGGTCAAGATTGTTCCATTTAATATGGTGGAAAAAAAGAGAAATATATTGGTTCCCTATGTGATGAATCAGCAAGAACAAAAAGCCAATGATCAAACCATCGCTCAGAAACCTTTTAATGGTGATGAACTGGGAAAAACCATTGAACTGGAAGAGGTCGAAGTAGCTGAAAAAGGTATGGAACGGAAAAAACTTACCCCTTCGCTTTATGGGATTGATGTACCTCCAAATCGGGTAAACTTCCAAGATTTTGATAAACCTAAAAGCTTGCTCCAGTTGTTGGCTGAGTTGCCAGGCGTTATTGTAAGTGGCGCCGAAACATTAACCCCATCTGTAAGTGTTCTAGGGGTTTCCGGTCCTATATTGTGGGTTTTGGATGGCTTTCCTCTAACTCAAAAAGGAACTGCGACAAACATGGGCACGAGCTCATCAAGTCCTTTGCGTGAAATTATGGCCTTGGCCAATGATAGGGATATTGAACGAATAGAGTTATTGAAAGGTCCGGAAGCTTCTATATATGGTAGTAGGGGGTCTGGCGGAATATTTATCATATATACCCGAATGGGGAACGAACTAGAGTATGTTCCTCGAAAGGATGCCCAATTGACTTTTGAGGGATACAAGCCTGCCTTGGACTTTGAGCAATATAAAGAGAGAATATCAAAAAGAAAAGAAGACAAGATGGATTTACTATATTGGAATCCAAATTTACAAACAGATGAGGATGGTGAGGCTATCATTGCAATACCGATACCTCGAGACCCTACCTCAATTAAGATTGAAGCCAGTGCAATTTCTGTGGATGGAAAAATAGGAGCTACCCGTAACGTGTTCCAACCATTCTTAAAATAAAAAGACGGGGCCACCAGCCCCGTTTTCTCAATGGTTGGATGGATTTATGCCGCGTTCAACTGTTGCATTTCCATTTCCTTGATTTTCCGCAAAGCTTCCGATTTTGAATTCACGTTCAGTTTTACATAAATGTTCTGAATGTGAAAATTGACTGCGCTGGGAGTGACAAAAAGTTTGTCCGCAATCATTTTATAAGTATATCCTTGTGTTAGGAGCTCTATGATTTCATTCTCTTTTTTGGAGAAAGCCTCAAAGGATTTTGCTTGGAACGAATCAATGATCTTTTTTGCCACATCCAGTTCCAAGGCGATACCGTGTTGCTCCAGAGCACCTAGGGCATTGAACAATCTGTCCTTGGTTATCGGTTTGATAAGGTAGCCACTTGCTCCTTTTTTAAAGGCTTCCTTAATGAGCTTGAAGTCATTTTTTTTGCTCATCATCAACACTTTAAGATCCTTGTTCTTACGGTAAAAATACTCCAGGCCGTCAATGCCCGACATACCGTTTAACAGAGCCTCGCAAATAATGATATCCGGGTGTGAACGTCCAAAATTGGACAACAGTTCGTGTGCCGAACCATAGGCTCCATGAAACGCATACTGCACATTTTCTTGAAAATACTGATTGTAAATGCCGCCGATAGCACCATCATTGTCGATGATGGCAATTTTTAATGGTTTTTTTTCCATGATAAGAAAGATTTGGGGGATTAATACTGTTACATCATTTGTTCTGTAGGTTAAGTTTTGGACATGGGAGTCCTTCTCCGCATTGTTGAAGTTGGGATAAACCATTAGTGAAACTAACCGTATTGCTTTTAAGGCAATAACAATCAATGTTCCATTTAAGCTTACTTCAAAAATGGGTGTCATCCCTAAAGGGACCAATCGCTAAAATTTCTGTTTTGAGGTTTTTACCCCATCAAAAAAAGTAAGGTGAAAAGAGGTTTTGGGACGCCTTTTTTTCGAGTGTTGTAGTTTTTGTTCATGACTTAATAGATTTGGGATTGTATTATTTCATTAGTGAATTTAGAATTTTTTAACTATTAAGGGATGTTTTTGTAGTTATTTTCGTTCAAATGCACTTTTGATAACAGCCATCAATGTGAAGTGGAGGGGGAGCAGAAGATTGATGTTGTTGTGTAAACATATGTTTTTCAAGTTATTGCATAAAAAAATAGGATGCCGTCCCATCAGCATCCTATTCTTGGTGTAAATCGGTCAGATTGAAATAATACAACCCGCTTTCTATGATAGTCTGTCAGTTTCCCCCTGTCTTTCTTATCATGGTCATGAGGTGTTTCAAAATTCGGCTATGAAACAACAGCATAAGACACTTCAGGTTTTATTGACCGATTCAATAAGTGTTTTTCTGTATTCTATTCTTCGTCTTGGAACGATGTATCCACGTAGTCGATGGCATTATCGTTCATAACAGTTTGGAGTCCTGTACCTCCATCAGCAACATCGTTGTACTGATCCCGATTACTTGAACGTCCATAGGCCACAGTATATTGTGATACGGTGTTGTTGAATCCTCTATTGGACACTACAAATCCCATTTTTTTCTCTGGGCTCAATTGAATGGCGTAGTCGTCACTGTTGCTGTTAATGTGGGCACCAAGGTTCACGGATGTGGTAAGGGTGTTCTTTACCACTTGTGAAGCGTACAGGTCCAATCCACCGTAACCATCTCTACCTTCTGAGGCAAAGAACAACAAGGTTTCGTTGTAAATACTAGGGTAGAGCTCATCTTCTTTGGTGTTAACCTTTGGGCCAAGGTTTTTGGATACCCCTGGAGTGCCATCGGCCGCAATATCCGCTACATAAATGTCGTAATTACCATAACTGCCCTTCATGTTGGAAGCAAAGAACAATCTAGAGCCATCGGCGGTTACCGTAGGGTGTTTGGCGGAATAATGTTTTGGACATACCTCCAATTGGGTAATGTTGGTCCATTCGCCGTTGACTTTCTCGGCGCGATAAACGTGATAAACCAATTCTTTTTTGGAAAACACACCGTAAAGTGGTTTTTCGTAGGTACCCTTGCTAAAGTAGGCCGTTTTGCCATCTTTGGTGACAGACATGGAAGGTACGTATCCATCAATGGTGGAAACGCTTCCGTCCATAGTGTCGTTGATCATTTTTTTGTTTGCCTGGGCAAAAGTAGATTGACCGGCTAGTATTGTAACTGAAACAATAAGGCTGTAAAAAGTTGAACGTGTCATGATGCATAGATTTGGGGGTTAATACATGACAAAGATCAAAAACATTGGCGGCGAATACTTATCAATTTTTCATAGGTTTTTACTTTTAACGACTAAAAAGTGTATTTTGTCGAATATTTTTTCCGTGTTTAACACTGGGGCAACGTCAAAAATGCATTTAAACGTTCTTTTTTGTGTTTTGACTGATAAATTTAACTCTTATGAAATCACGGTTAATTTGGTAAAAATCAGGCTTTTTTTTGTTTAATTTGATGATATCGGTAGTATTTCCATCTTCACAAATCGGACAAATTGAGTTAACTTCGCTTTTTTTAAAATAGGTTCTCATTGTAGAGAGCTATTTCATAAATCCTTTTAAAAAACAACCTCACCTTAGAAAGCCCTGCTTGAATGAATATCACCATTGAAAACATTATCTTAATAGGTTCGGTGCTCCTTCTGATCAGTATTTTGGCGGGCAAAACAAGCTACCGTTTCGGTATTCCTACATTGTTATTGTTTTTGACCATTGGAATGTTGGCAGGTTCTGACGGTATTGGAGGTATTTATTTTGATAATCCAAAGATTGCACAGTTCGTTGGAGTGGTCTCTTTGAATTTTATTCTTTTCTCCGGTGGGTTGGATACCAACTGGCAATCCGTTAAACCTGTACTCAAGGAAGGGATAGTACTTTCAACCGTAGGGGTTTTGCTCACTGCGTTAGGCTTGGGATATTTTGTGTATTTGATCACAGACTTCAGTATTTACGAAAGTTTATTGTTGGGTGCCATTGTGTCCTCTACGGACGCCGCTGCAGTTTTCTCTATACTTAGGGGCAAGAATCTGGCACTGAAAAAGAATCTTAGGCCTACGTTGGAGCTGGAGAGCGGTAGTAACGACCCCATGGCATATGTGCTCACCATCGCATTTTTGACCTTGGTACAGTTTCCGGAAAAGAATATTTTGTCTGTACTGCCCATGTTCTTTCTGCAAATGGCATTGGGGGGCGCGGCCGGTTTCCTGTTTGGTAAATTGAGTAAGATAATCATCAATAGAATACAGCTCGATTTTGAAGGACTCTATCCCGTTCTTACCATCGCGCTGATGTTCATTACATTTTCTGCCACTGATTTTATAGGAGGAAACGGGTTTTTGGCCATATATATATGTTCTGTCTATCTGGGCAATCAAAACCTGATTCACAAGAAAACCATTATGCGAATGTTCGATGGGCTCGCTTGGCTCATGCAAATAGTTTTGTTCCTTACGTTGGGCCTTTTGGTATTTCCAACAGAGATAGTACCGTTTATAGGAATAGGTCTATTAATTTCCCTTTTCTTGATTTTTGTGGCCCGCCCTTTGGCGGTAATGCTTTCTCTTTTGCCATTTCGAATGAAACTAAGACGAAGGTTCTATATTTCTTGGGTAGGATTAAGGGGAGCCGTGCCCATTGTGTTTGCCACCTACCCATTGCTTGCGGGCATCGACAAGGCGAGTATCATATTCAATATCGTTTTCTTTGTTTCGATAACCTCGGTGCTCATTCAGGGGAGTACCTTGTCCATTGTTGCCAAATGGCTGCATGTGGGATTGCCCGAGAGTGCCAAACCACTTTCTCCAACAGATGAGCTGTTATCTGAACACCCTAAAGCCATCATGAAGGAAATTACCATTAGTGCTTCTTGTCCTGCCACGGGGAAAAAGATCGTAAACTTAGACTTTCCCAAGAAAGCAATCATCGCAATGATCCAGCGCAATGGAAATTACCTCACACCTAATGGGTCAACTGTTATCGAAGCAAATGATAAATTGGTAGTGCTTACGGACAAAGCTGAGATTTTGGATAAAGTGTATACCTCCCTTTCTATGTCCAAAGCAGGGGAGAATATAGAGGAACTATCCAGTTAAACGTTGGTCTACCCGATTTTGGTGCCGTTTTCAATGCTTCTTTCAGGTTGAATCAAGGTAATTTCTTTGTTGGGACCAATGCCCCCAAGTACAAGACACTCGCTCATAATGTTGGCAATTTGTTTTGGGGGGAAGTTGACCACAGCAACAACCTGCTTCCCTATGAGCTCTTCAGGAGAATATAAATCGGTGATTTGGGCAGAGGTTTTTCTTTTTCCGACCACGCCAAAATCAATGATCATTTTATACGCAGGGTTTATAGCTTCCTCAAACACTTCGGCTTCCAATATGGTTCCAATGCGCATTTCTACTTTAGTAAAATCGCTCCAAGATAATTCATTGGATATTTTTTTGTCCATTTTCAAAATTTAAAGTAAAAATAGGGCTGTATCGAAAAGGGACTGACTTAATTCAGAACAAATTTTTAATAAATGGTATGTTGGAGCGTCGTTGCCAAGCTAAAATTAGACAAAACAGTAAGGTGACCAGTGCTAGAATAAAAAGAGTGCCACCATCATTCTGGACCACTACGCCTAATTGGGTCAGATGCGAAAATAGCGCCCCGAGCATAATCGCGATACCCGACAAAGCCCCGAGCCAGGTTGTTTTGGGAATCAGTATCAGAACAGCTACTATCAATTCAATTATTCCCAAGCCTATTCTTCCCCAGGGCTCCAAATCTAGTTGTTCAAAAATATATATGGATTCTGGCGCTGCCGAGAACTTAAAGAACAGGGTCTGCAATAAAATTACCGCGGGAACAATTTTCAGTAGTGCGTTTACAATTGATTTGGTTTTCATTTTTTAATTGATTGAATTGGATACTGTTTTGGTCGGGAAACTCTATTGTAAATAACTGAGTGGAAATAATTAAATCAGGATTTATATGGAACCCAATTTACTTAGGAATGATTGAGATTATAAAACCATTTGAAGAAATGGTTAATTTTACCGTTATGAAAAATCTACTGAAACTATTTTTCCTTTTCCTTTTACTGATGCAATCCTGTTCCGCAGAAGTTTGGTTGTCGGGAACCATGAATTTGGGAGATGGGGCTGACCGGAAGCCTATGGTGTATCTGGTTCTGCCAGAAAAGTTTGGTGCTGTGGCCCAAAGTTTTACAGGAAAGGTGCTGGATTCGGCCCAAATTGCCCAAAACGGGCATTTTGAATTTAAAAACCAACCGGAATACCAGAAAACCGTATTGTTGGAGATCGTCGTTCAGAAAAAAGGAGAAAAATACCCCAACAGGTTGGTAAATGAAAATCCCAAAACTGATAATTACTTTCCTTTGATTTATCGACCAGGCACCCAAATGATGATTGAAGCAGATCTTGGCCATTTTCAATCCACTTTTTCTATCCAGGAACCTTCACCGGAAAATGAAGCTCTGTTGCAATTGAGGGATTTGCGTTTGAGGGCTTACGGAAAACATCTTGAAGGTCAAAAAGATGGCCAAGGGGCAGACGAGGATTTGTTGAAGCGTGAAAAGAATCAATATAACTTTAAAAAGGAGTTGATCAATTTTGCAGATCGCTCAGAGGAGCTATTGCCCGCATTGGTGGCCTTGCGATGGGCAAGCCCTGAAGGAAATTATGAACGTGTTGCGGAATTGCTGTATGATCAATCTGTGAAATGGAGCGCATTGTATCCAGGGCATCCTTGGACTAAAGAACTGGTTTCCATGGCCGATAAGCAAAACCTGCCCATTTTGGTTGGAGATGTTGTTTCGGGCATAGAACTTCCATCACAGGATGGTAAACCCATACTCTTGAAAAGAATGCTTGGGCATCAGAAGTTGACAATATTGGATGTTTGGGCATCGTGGTGCGCACCTTGCAGGCTGGAAAACCGAAAGGTTCTGGTCCCACTTTGGGAGAAATATAATGCGAATGGCTTTCAAATTGTAGCATATGGTTTGGAAAGCAATGAAAAAGCCTGGAACAATGCCATACAGAGGGACGGTGCTTACCGCTGGACACATTACTCGCATTTGGAGGGCGACCAAAATCCATTTATGGAAGCACTTCGATTAAAAACCATTCCCGCCAATTTTTTATTGAACGAGGAAGGAAGGGTTTTGGCCAAAAATCTCCACGGTGAGGATTTAATCGAATTTGTCGACAATTATATGGATGGGATGATTTCTAAATAAAAAAGCCAAGATATATATCCTGGCCTTTTCTTCTTTAATCTGTTTGTATTTGGAGGGATTAATTTCCCCCATCGGTTGTTTCCTCTTCGGTAGCTGCATCTGGGTCTACTTCAAGTATAAAATCTTGGTTTGTGATGTTAGCGGCATCAATCTGAACTTCCAAGGTGTCACTTGCAATAAAGCCATCGAACTCGGAAACTACCTCGTAAGTACCGGCTTCTAGACCTAGAATGGCATAATTGCCATCTGGATCAGTGAAGGAAGTTGTGTTTAGGGTGTCCGCCGCAAATACGGAAACCTGTGCGCCAAAAAGACCAATAGCAGTTTCCTCTTCAATAGTGCTTACGTTACCTGAAAGCGTACCAGCTGTTGAAAGATTACTGGCTTTGATCACTGGTTTGAAGTTGAAACCGTTTACTCCGGCCGGAGTGTTTATATTGCCTTTTGCAACAAACGAACGGCTAACATCAAAATCCAATAATAAATCAGAGGAAAGACCACCGGAAACCGTTATAGCAGGATTTACAAATACCTTGATGCCGGATGAATCGCCGCTGGGAACATCCAAATCGTAAACGGTACCGTCTGTTAAAACAACATTGACACCCTTTACATAAACACGAATTTGATCGTAGGAACCAGCAGGAACCTCGATTTCTGCCAATTGTTGGGTAATGCCATTGGTCAATTCCAAAAGGTTGACCTCGATATCTTCTTCCATTAGAGTTATGAAAGGAGATAGGGTAAGGGCTTGCTCGTCCGAATCATCGTCACTGTCCAAGACTTGTCTGGCTTCGACTCTGTACACGGTTACATTGGCTTCGGCGACCAATTCATATGGGAAAGGGGCATCTGTCAATTGCACGGAAAGCGTACCTGTCCCTTCGGGCCCGCCTCCATTTCCTTCATCATCCGAGCAACCCATAAAAATTAGGGCAAATGTTGTTAATAAACTAAAAATGATTTTTGTTCTCATCGTATGGGGTTTTTTAAATTTCTCAGGGCATACATGTCCCTGTTCTGACTTTACACCCAGTAAACAATTAAAGCCCAATAAACCCTAACTCAAATAAGAAGTATGTTGATTATATCGATGAAATACACTCTCCAGGTCAATAAAGAAATATTTTTCTTACAAAATTAATTCTTGTAGATGAAATTTGGTGCTTGCTGATAGACGAAGGTGTTGTCGGTCAAGATTTCCATTTCCTTGGTTTCCCAATTCATCAGACCAATATGGAACTGTGATTGTTCATCGTCAAATAGCTCAATGGCCAACCACTTTCCATCCGGGCTCCAATCGTGCCACCCTTCGTTTTGAAGGTTTTCTGTCAACTTCCATGTTTTGCTGCCATCCAAGTTAACGGCATACAAGCTATACTTTCCATTCTGCTTGCTTTGATAGGAAACAAAGTTTTCGGTTGGATGTAGTCTTGGTGCACCAGCCCTATACCCATATTTCCCAGCGGTAGTGTCCTTTTCGGGATAGTGTGTGAGTGGTTTCCTGTTTTTTCCGTCTGCATCAATGATATAAAGCTCTTCGTTAAAGCCGTTGATTTCTTTGCGGACTGTTTTACCGCCTCTAAAAACGACTTGATGTCCATCATTTACAAACAAGGGGTCCGCTGCAAATGGCAGCTTTGTGTCCAATCGATCTATAATCTCGCCATTTTGGTCTAGAACATAAAAGGTGGATTCCGTGATCAGTTTGGGCTTTACGATAAGCTCGGTTCCATCTTTTCTGCTGCTCATCCAACTATCGGCCAACTCCAGATCACTGATTTTTTGAACATTTTCACCATTAAAGTTACTCTTGTACAAAAAATAACAACGCTTGCACGCCCCTCTGTCAGAAATAAAATATAATATATCCTCGTAAGAATAATAGGTCCAATCCACAGGGTACAGGTCGGTGATGTTCTTTTTATTGGACCCATCAAGGTTCATTGAATAAACCTCATAATTCTCAATGTCAAGATCCCTTAAAACATTGTAAACCAAGCCAAGTTCACGTTGGGCATTGTCCTTTTTTGAATTGCAGGACAACAGTAACGCCAATAATCCAAGAAAAGTAATTCTTCTAACCATGATGAGTTTAGTTTGTTTGAAGTTTTTTGTACAGTCCAAGTTACTAAACTCTTCGAAATTTTAAATCTGTTACAATTTATTCTTTATTTGTAGCTGCTCTTACATCGAACAGATCGATTTAAAACCAACCAATAACTCAGCTATGTTGACCAAATCCTTTCCTTTGTTGCTTTTGATTTCTTTGCTCATCTCCTGTGAACGAACACGGCAAGCGGACAATACCAATTATGATATATGGATAAAGAATGTCAAGGTTATTGATGGGACAGGCTCAGAGAGTTATTTGGCCCACATTTTAATATTGGATGATAAAATAGCAAAAATAGAAAAGGATATAACAGATTCGTTTTCGGCAAAAGAAGAGATTGAGGCCGAGGGTCGAGTTTTAAGCCCTGGCTTTATTGATACCCATGGACATGGTGATCCGTTAAAAACTCCCGACTTCAATAATTTTATCGCCATGGGCGTCACTACTATCGCACTGGGACAGGATGGGTATAGTCCAAAGGAAGAGGATCTATCCAATTGGATGCATAAAGTCGATTCGATAAGATCGGCAGTCAATATAGCCATGTTCGTAGGGCATAACACCATACGGCAGCTTTCTGGGGTGGATTATGAAGAAGTCCCATCGGAAGAAGGTCTAGGACAGATGAGAGACTTGCTGGAAAATGCCTTTGAAAATGGCGTTTTTGGAATGACTACGGGCCTGGAATACAATCCTGGTAGTTTCTCACAAAAAAAGGAACTGGAAGAACTCGCAAAAGTAGTAGGGGAGCACGGCGGGCTCATTATGAGTCATATGCGGGATGAGGATGATACGGAAGTCGAGAAATCTATCCACGAACTATTGGATCAGGGCAGATATTGCCCTGTACACGTTTCGCATATTAAATCGGTTTACGGAAAAGGTGAGGAGCGTGGCCGCGATATATTGAAACTGCTCAAAAGTGCCAAAAGGCAAGGTGTGCAGGTTACTGCAGATATTTATCCATATACGGCAAGTTATACGGGAATAGCCATTGTTTTTCCGGATTGGACCAAAAAGCCTTATGATTTTGAAGAAGTCGTCGCAAATAGAAAATCGGAATTACAGGAATTTCTTCGCAATAAAATCGCCCAACGCAATGGTCCCGAAGCTACATTGATCGGTTCGGGAAAATTTGTGGGGAAAAACCTAAAGGAGATTTCAGAGGAATTGAACAAGCCCTTTGAAGATGTTTTGATAGAGGATATTGGTCCCTATGGTGCAAGTGGCGCCTATTTTATTATGGATGAAAAGCTTCAAAAAACCCTGTTGCAAAGCGATTTGGTAAATATTTGTAGCGACGGTAGCCCAACAATGAGACATCCCCGAGGGTACGGGAGCTTTGCCAAAGTGATCGAAACCTATGTAAACAAAGATAAATTGCTCTCTTTGGAAAAAGCCATCCATAAAATGACGGGTCTTGCTGCCCAGACCATGGGACTAAAAAACAGGGGGATAATCAAGGAAGGCTATAAAGCTGATCTTTTGCTTTTTGATCCAGAAAAAATCAAGGCAACCGCTACTTTTGAAAACCCGCATCAACTGGCAGAAGGTTTTGATCAGGTTTGGGTCAATGGAAGACAAGCTGTTCGACATGCCGAGCTTTCAGAAAAGCGATTTGGTAAAATGCTACGGAAAGATATAGAGCAACCTTCACGTTGAACCTAGTCTAAATTTATTTTTTGCTAGGAACGAAGCATTATTTTTGAAAACACATAAAACATTTCGGTAGCAATCTGTATGCTGCACTCACGGTACTTTTCAGCTTGCTGAGGAGAGTCGTCGAACGCTTTTGGGTCGTTGTAGGTGATAGGGATTCTTTTTTCTGCTCCGAGCACAAATGGGCAACCTTCATCGGCTTGCGAGCAGGTCATAATGGCGGCAAAGTCCGATTTAGGATTAAAATCATCATCCATTCGTTTCGAAAAACAAATCACAGGATGTTCATTTTCTGCAAACTTGATGGCATAAACGGGATTTTTTCCTTCGGAAAGTACTTGCACCTTAAAACCAGTGTTGGCAAGGGTAGAGGCTACCATGGGGAATAGGACGGTCGCTTCCGTCCCCCCAGAATAGCAGTTTATATTTGTAATTCCAAAACGATGTGCCATGGTTTGTGCCCAAATTTGGGACAAATGGCTCCGTCGGGAATTATGGGTGCAGATAAAATTGAGTCGAATCGACTGTTTTTTGTCTATTTTCTCCTGAATATGTTTCACAAGAGGAGATAGAGTTTGTTTTCTCTCCGATGTGATTGATGCGGTATCCAGATTTGAAATAAAATCGTTCAATACCTTATAATGTGACATAAGCTTTGAATTTTTTAGCAACAACCACTGCCAGGAACACAACCAGAATTTTGAAGCTGGGAAAGTTTTACTTTAGGTTTTTCGGCTGGCACACCGCATTTATCCTTCGCCAAACAATCCGTTTCTTTGGGTGTCAGCAAGAAGTTTTTCCCGTCAAAATCCAAAGCAAATTTCTCAATGGTCTCTCCCTGGTACTCCACTTCAACTTCCAAATCACCGATATCCAATGTTTTTTGGGACAATTCTATGATGTGGACCAGTTTTTCTGGATGAAGTCTGTGGTCATAATCGTTGGCATTCCAAAGCTGAAAGTTGACAACCTCTTCATTACGAACGGTACCGCCACAATCAATAAAATGTTTGGTGACTTTACCCACTTCGGTCACATGAAAATGGTTGGGGACCAACTCCCCGTTAGGTAATTGGAACGCTATGGTGTCCAATTGGGACAATGCTGATTTAACTTTTTCTAACTTCATAAATATCTATTTATTGTAATATTACGATTGATAAACTTAAATTTTTTTAGCAACACTCCTTTTTGTCAAGGTCTTGATCTAAAAATTCTGACATAACCTTCTTCATTTTCGTCCAATTCCCGACATCAATACAGTAACAAACGCTGGTTCCCTCAACATTCCCTTTAATCAGGCCTAAATGCTTTAATTCCTTTAAATGTTGGGAAATAGTGGGTTGAGCCAAACCGATTTCATCAACCAAATCCCCACAAACACAAGCGTTCAATTTGAATAAATATTGAAGAATTGCCACCCGTGCAGGGTGCCCGAATACTTTTGCGTATTGGGAAATCTCATTTTGCTTATCGGTGAAAATTTCAGTTTTGGCTAAGCCCATGATTACATTTATTAATTGCAATATTACGATTAATGGGTTTTCCCCCCAAAGATTTTATTGGATTTTATTTCTTAATGGTTTGAAAAACATAGGTGAATACTGCTTCATTCTTATTAAATTGCGTTATGCATGCACAAACATAACGATTGTAATTTGTCGCTAAAGAAAAAAATATATTTGGATTATAATGCAACCACCCCTGCCGACCCTAGGGTGGTGGAAGCGATGTTGCCGTATTTTACCGAGAATTTTGGCAATGCCAGTAGTGATCATTCTTTTGGGTGGTATGCCGATGATGCCGTGGAAACTGCTAGGAATCAAGTTGCAAAGTTGGTCAATTGCAGGCCAACCGAGTTGACTTTTACTTCTGGAGCTACGGAAGCCGCCAATTTGGGGTTGTTCGGGTTTTGCAAAAAGAACCGCAGCAAGGGAAACCATATTGTTTCCTGTAAAACGGAGCACAAAGCGGTTCTCGATACTTTGAAGGCGTTGGAGTCAGAGGGTTTTGAAATCACGTATTTGGATGTGGATGGACAGGGAAACATTGATTTGAACGAATTGCAAGAAGCTATAAAGCCGTCCACAATTTTGATTTGCTTGATGCTGGCCAACAACGAGACAGGTCTGATTCATCCGATAAAAAACATAACAGAAATAGCACAGTCCAAAAATGTTCCTGTGATGTCGGATATTACACAGGCGGTTGAAAAATTTCCAATTGATTTACAGGATATGGGAATCGATATGGCTGTTTTTTCTTCACACAAGCTTTATGGCCCCAAAGGTGTTGGCGCACTTTATTTAAATAAAAACAATAACACTTCCATCGACAAACATCTTTTCGGAGGAAACCATGAAAAGGAAGTCCGGCCAGGGACTTTAAATGTTCCTGGAATTGTTGGTTTTGGGGAAGCCTGTAAGATTTCCAAAAGCAGCTTGGAAGAAAATCATCTTAAATTAAAAAGTTTTCAAAAACAGTTGGAGAATCAACTCGTAGCTATAGAAGGAGCAACCATCAACTGCCAAAATGAAGAGCGGTTACCGAATACTACAAATGTATCGTTCAAAGGAGTGGATGGCACCAAGCTACTTCGTTATTTAAAAAATTTAGCAGTTTCGCGGGGTTCTGCCTGTGCTTCTAACCAAATCAATCCATCCCATGTATTAAAAGCAATGGGAATTGAGGATGAAGTTGCCTTGGCCAGTCTCCGAATCAGTACAGGGCGAAACACCTCTTCGGAAGACATTGAAAAAGCCTTATCTGAAATTAAAAAAGCGATCAACCAACTAAAAACTGCAGTTGCATGAGGGAGTTGGATGTGATTATATCAAAATACCAAGAGCTAAAATCACAGGATGTACGCTGTATTTTGGCCACTCTAGTTCATGTTGAAGGGTCTTCGTACCGTAGAGCAGGCGCACGAATGTTGGTGGATGAATATGGAAATATTACCGGAGCCATAAGTGGAGGCTGTTTGGAGGGTGATGCGCTCAGAAAGGCACTTTTTGCGTTGGATAGACAAGAAAACAAACTGGTCACCTACGACACCAGCGATGAGGATGATGCAGTAATTGGGGCACAATTGGGCTGTAATGGAATTATTCAGGTGTTGTTTGAGCCCATTAATTATAATGATGGAAATAACCCCTGTGAACTTTTAAGAACCATTGCCGAACAAGAAGTTCCAATGTCGGTCTCGGTTGTTTTTGATTTGGATAAAACCCAGCATCAACTGGGAAGCTGTTTGGTCTCGCATGAAGATCAAGCTCTTTTGGGTAGGCAAATACCTGATGAATTACAAAAAGCGTTGCTTGTCAAAAGTAAGGTAGCCATCAATAAGGGCAGCTCTTGTTTCGCAGAACTTATAACTGAAGAGAAAGCATATTTTGCTTTTATACAATTATATCAGCCTCAAGTAAAATTGGTTTTGGTAGGAGCAGGCAACGATGCCCAAATTTTGGCCCAACAAGCTGATTTGTTGGGGTGGAATGTAACCGTGACCGACGGACGTCCCACGCACGCCAACAAAGAACGTTTTGTAGGGTCTTGCCAAGTGATTGTGACCAAACCAGAAGAAACACTAAAAAACATCAACATAGACAATCGAACTTGTTTCGTGTTGATGAGCCATAATTACAATTACGACCTATCGGTACTCAAGTTATTGCTAGGGCACCCAGAGACACCTTACATAGGCATTTTAGGCCCATTGAAAAAATATGAGCGCATGCTAAACGAGTTGGCGGATGAAGGCCTTGAAGTCTCCAAAGAGGATTTAGCCAAGACTCATGCGCCCGTAGGATTGGAAATAGGGGCAGAGACCCCAGCCGAAATCGGATTGTCCATTTTGGCAGAAATACAAAGTGTACTGACCAACAAAGGAGCTCGACCTTTAAAGCAAAAAACCGAGCCGATTCACGATAGTAAGGAAAATCAATTTCAAAAAATAACCCTTTGAGAGCAGAAGAAAACATAGCGGTGGCTGTATTGGCAGCAGGTGACTCTTCTCGTTTGGGGCGACCAAAGCAGTTGGTGGAATTCAAGGGAAAAACACTTTTGGGGCATACCATGTACAAAGTAGACTTGTTAGGTTTCAAGACTAAAATTTTGGTATTGGGCGCAAAGCGGGAGGAAATTATGGATAAGATTGATTTCAATGACTTTAAAGTGGTTGTGAATACCCATTGGGAGCAAGGAATGGCGTCCAGCATCAAGATTGGATTGGAAGCTGCGATGGCGGAAGAAGAAGGATTGGACCATGTATTGTTTCTGGTATCCGACCAACCCTTTTTGGAACGCGCCAACTTGATCAAACTGGTGCATACCCAACTTACTAAACATCCAAAAGCTACTTATTCCCAATATGGGGATAATATTGGAGTGCCGGCCATTTTTTGTAAAGAAGCATTTCCATTGCTGTTGGAATTGGAAGGAGACGAAGGAGCTAAGAAACTAACTCGCATGGAAGATTTTAATTACTGTACGGAAACCTTTAAAAAGGGCGGTTTTGATGTAGATACCGAAGAAGATGTGCAGCAACTGAAGCAAATGGAAGGATGAAAGTGACCATTAAATATTTTGGTTTGGTAGCTGAAGCTGCTGAAAAGTCAGAAGAAGTTTTGGAGCTCAATGGGGAGCTCACCGCTTTGGAACTAAAGGCGCAATGCCTGGAGAGCTTGGCAATAGCGGATAAAGAATCTGTACAGATAGCCGTAAACCAAAATTTGAATGATACAATAACCCTAAAAGATGGAGACGAAGTGGCCTTGTTGCCGCCGTTTGCTGGAGGATGAGCAGATACGACAGACAAATAAAACTCACTGAAGTTGGGCCTGAAGGCCAAAAAAGGCTTCGCAATGCCAAAGTATTGATTGTTGGTGTTGGAGGATTGGGCAGCCCTGCTGCGATGTATTTGACGGGCGCAGGAATCGGTAAGATTGGTTTGATGGACCATGATAAGGTCGATATGTCTAATCTACATAGGCAGGTTTTGTTTCAAGAATCGGATGTAGGAAGGTCAAAGGCTACTGTCGCCAAGGAACGATTGGAAAACCAAAACAGTGAGGTAGAGTTTGAAGTGTACCAAGAGCCATTGACGATTGAGAACGCAGAAAATATCATCAAACAATATGATGTTGTCTTGGATGGTACGGACAATTTTGAAACCAAGTACCTTATCAACGATGCTTGCATACTGGCTGATAAACCCTGGGTTTTTGCATCCATTTATAAAAATGAGGGGCAATTATCGGTCTTCAATTACGAGAACGGGCCTACGTATCGCTGCGTGTTCCCGAAAAGCACTCGTGAGAATATAAGTTGTGAGGCCACTGGAGTTTTAGGGGTGTTGCCAGGCATTTTGGGAACACTCCAAGCTGCGGAAGTGCTTAAAATTAACTTGGGGACGGGCGAGGTGCTGTCTGGTAAATTAAAGCTTATCAATATGATGCAAGCCAGCGAGCAGACCATCAACATAAACAAGCACTCCGAAGAAGTGGAAAAAATCCGCAAAAACGGAATAGCCCCCGTTTATATCGATTGTGATTTGAAAAATAAAGAACAGTGGTATCTCGATGTGCGCGAAGTGTTTGAACAGCCCAAACCGAAAGGGAAAAAAGTGCTGAGCATTCCAATGGGTGATTTAACATTGCGATACCAGGAAATACCTAATAATCAGGAAGTTTTTGTGTTCTGCCAATCAGGAAAGCGAAGCAAGAACGCGATAGAAATCCTTAAAAATGAATTTGGCTTTCATAATTTGAAAAACGTGGAAGGCGGTATAGAAACAATTATTGATGGATAAGAAGAAACCAAAAAAAGTATTTGTACAAGGAGCGATTCCTCCCGAAAAAATAGCCAATTCGGTGGCCAACCACCAAAGCAAGACCAATATTGGTGCACACAGTATTTTTTTGGGACAGATCAGAGCGGACGAAGTAGATGGTAAAACCGTGACCGCTATCGATTACACGGCTTATGAGGAAATGGCGGAAAAAGTGTTCCACGAAATTCGCGAAGCAGCTTTTGTCAAGTTTGATATTACCTGCGCCCATATTTATCACAGTTTGGGCAAGGTAAACGTTGGGGAGCTCTGCTTATTCGTGTTTACATCATCTGCACACCGAAAGATAGCGATAAAGGCGACCAACTTTTTTGTGGAGGAAATCAAGGCGAAAGTACCTGTGTTCGGCAAAGAGATTTTTGAGGACGAAACCCATCAATGGAAAGTAAATGGTTGACATAACACATAAAGTAACCACCTTGCGGGAGGCAACCGCGGAAGCTATCGTTAAAACGAGTAGTCAAGCTACGATAGATGCGATACAAAGCAACGAAGTTCCCAAAGGGAATGTGTTTGAAATGGCCAAGGCAGCTGGTTTGTTGGGCGTCAAAAAAACACCGGACTTGTTGCCAGACTGCCATCCGTTGCCCATTGAATACACGGGTATCGATTATGAAATTGATGGTTTGGAAATCATCATTTCGATGACGGTCAAGACTATTTACAAAACCGGGGTAGAGGTAGAGGCAATGCACGGTGCCAGCGTTGTGGCCCTTACCATGTACGATATGCTAAAACCGATTGACAAAAATGTGGAAATCGGCACCATTCGTTTGAAATCAAAAAACGGAGGGAAGTCCTCATTCAAAATGAATTCGGAAGGATTGACTGCCGATGTAGTTGTCTGTTCTGACAGCATTTCCAAAGGAAAAGGCGAGGACGGGGCAGGCGAGGCAATTATCAAGAAGTTGGAGGCATTGGGGGTAACATCTCAAAAAAGTATCATTCCCGATCAGGCAGAGGAAATTATCAAAAAAGTGGAAAAAACCACTGCAAACTTGCTGATTTTTACGGGAGGAACGGGCGTGGGGCCACGAGATGTCACCCCACAGACCTTGGAGCCCTTGTTGGACATCAAACTAAAAGGAGTAGAAGAACAAATGCGAAGCTATGGGCAAAATCGGATGCCGTATGCGATGTTCTCGCGTTCCATCGCAGGCATCAAGGACGGTAAACTGATATTGGCGCTGCCAGGCTCCACCAAAGGAGCGGCGGAATCCATGGACGCGATTTTCCCACACGTGCTGCACGCATTTAAAGTGATAGAAGGAAAAAGACATGATTGACAAAAAACCACAAATAATAGACAATTTCGGTAGGCCACATACCTATCTCCGCATTTCATTGACGGACCGGTGCAATCTTCGGTGCTTTTACTGTATGCCCGAAGAAGGTATTGAGTTGATGGAAAAGCCCAGTATTATGACCTTGGAAGAAATCATTGAGATGACAAGGACATTTCGGGATTTGGGCGTGGATACGGTACGGTTGACGGGCGGCGAACCTTTGGTTCGGAAGAATTTCGGTTTCTTGGTCGAAGAACTGGCCAAATTGGGCGTGACCCTAAAATTGACCACCAACGGAATTGTACTTGACAAATACCTGGACCTTTTCGATAAAATCGGTCTACGCAAAATCAATTTCAGTCTGGATACCTTGGACAAGGCCAAATCCGTGTTCATTACCAAGCGGGATTATTACGAGCGCATTATGCGAAACTTGAATATGGCCTTGGATATGGATATGGACATCAAGCTCAATATTGTTTTGATCAGGGGTGTGAACGATAAGGAAATCAATGATTTTATCGCATTGACCAAGGATAAAAAGATTACACCCAAGTTTATAGAGTTTATGCCTTTTAAAGGCAATAAATGGGACTGGAGCAAAGGAGTTTCCAAAGAAGAAATCTTAACGACCGTTGGCGATACATTTGGAGAAATCGAAACGCTTGATAATCCAATGCACAGCACCTCCACTAACTTTAGGGTAAAGGGCCACAAGGGGAGTTTTGGTATTGTAAGCACGATTACCAATCCGTTTTGTGATGAATGCAACCGTATTCGTTTAACGGCCGATGGCAAAATGAAAAACTGTCTGTTTGCCACCTCAGAAACCGATTTGTTGACGCCATTTCGCAATGGGGAAAAGATTGAAAGCACCATTTTGGAGGCCATTAAATCGAAAAAGCACTCTCGTGATGGAATGGATGTGAAAATGGACGCCGACCACTATGAGCAAAACCGTTCAATGATTTCAATAGGAGGCTAATGGTTACGATTGAAGAAGCACTTCGTATTGTTAAGGATCAAAAAATCAGTTTAAAAAGGGAATCAAAATCTTTAGGAGATGCACTTGGTTATGCTTTGGCAACAAACACTGTTTCACCTTTCGATGTCCCTGAGTTTGATAATTCGGCCATGGACGGTTATGCGCTTTGCGGGCTTTGTCAGGAGTACCAATTGGTAGGGGAGGTGGCTGCTGGCGATTCCAAGGATATATCGTTGCAAGATGGCGAAGCCGTTCGGATCTTTACAGGTGCCAAGGTACCCCAAAACACTACTGCCGTTATGATGCAGGAAAAAACTTCGGTTAAAAATGGCACCCTCTACCTTGATGAAATGTCCAAGATTGGTCAGAACATCCGAAAGAAGGGAGGTCAGTTGACGGAAGGACAAGCAGTATTTGAAAAAGGACACCTTTTGAACCCACCCTCATTGGCTTTGATGGGTAGTTTGGGATTATCGGAATTGGAAGTTTTTTCCAGGCCACAAGTAAATATCATCACTACGGGAAATGAACTCGTAAAGCCGGGAGAACCCAAAACAGAGGGACAGATATACGAGTCCAACAGCTACGCGATTTGTGGGGCACTTCAGCAATTTGGGTTTCAGTACCATCAAAAAACACAGATAAAAGATGATTTTGAGGCCACAAAAGCAGGCATCAAAAAGGCGTTGAAGTCTTGTAATGTGTTGATTGTTTCTGGTGGAATATCAGTAGGAGATTACGATTTTGTAAAACAATCCCTCGAAGAAAATGGGGTTAACCATTTGTTTTACAAAGTATTTCAAAAACCAGGTAAGCCGCTGTATTTTGGTAGAAAGGAAAATCAATTTGTCTTTGCACTACCCGGCAACCCAGCATCTTCATTGACCTGTTTTTATGTGTATGTGCTTCCATTGCTCCAAAAGTTATCAGGATATGGGAACGTAGGTTTGACTACATATCAATTCCCAATAAAGCATGGGTATGAAAACCGTTTTGGGCGACCATCCTTTCTAAAAGCTGCTGTCGTTGATGGAAAAGCAGAGATCCTTGATGGACAGGGGTCTTCCATGATTCAATCCATGGCCAAAGGCAATGCACTTGCTTTTGTGGATCATGGCGAAGTATTGAAAGAAGGTGATTTGGTAAGGTGTAAACTAATTTCATAATTGATGACCGTTGAATATTTACCCATAGTCTTCTTTTTAATTGCTTTGTTTTATAGCTCCGTCGGCTTTGGTGGCGGATCTAGTTATTTGGCTATTTTAAGCCTTTTCCTAACTGATTTTTACGAAATACGGTCTATCGCACTCATTTTAAATATCTGCGTTGTGACTATCGGCACTATCGTTTTTATTCGAAACCGGGTGTTTGACATGAAATTGTTCTGGCCCTTTTTGGTAATGAGCATTCCATTTGCTTATCTAGGTGCCCAAATACGCTTGTCGCAAAAGATGTTCTTTTTGGTATTGGGAAGCTCATTAGTTATGGCGGGTGTTTTTATGTTGCTTCGTTTTGCGAAGAAAAAGCTGGACTCAAAGAAGTTTTCCAATCCGAAAAAATCATTGCTTGGTGGGGGTATTGGATTGCTTTCCGGAATTTCCGGAATAGGGGGAGGTATCTTCTTGTCGCCAGTCCTTAATCTATTAAAGTGGGAAAACCCGCGGGTAGTTGCCTCGCTGGCCTCCGTTTTTATTTTGGTGAATTCCATTTCTGGTTTAATCGGTCTCAATGTGGCGGGAACCTTCAAATTGAACAACGAATTAATGTTGCAATTAGTGGTTGCCGTGGTGATTGGAGGAACCATTGGTTCTTATTTGTCCAATAAAAAGTTCAACCTTAAGTTTTTGGGTGTTCTTACTAGTATTTTGGTGCTCTACGTTGGTTTCCGTTTGATATTGTTGCACGGTTTTGGCATTAAAATTTAAATCAATCCCAACATTTCATCCGTGTGTTCCTGAACGATCTGAGTGATTTTGTCGTTCATTTTTTGGAAAGTGGACAATGCTTTTTTACCAGTCTCCGTTAATTCGGCCCCGCCCCCTTTGGTACCACCTTTGTGCAGTTCCACATAGGGTTGCTGGCCTCGCAAGTTCATATCTTCTACCATGGCCCAGGCTTTGCGATAGGACATGCCCATTTCTTTGGCCGCTTTGGACAGGGAACCGTTTTTATCGATCATTGTTAATAGTTGGGCACGCCCGGGACCAAAAAACTTTTTACCGTCGATATCTATCCAGCAACGCGATTTTAGTTCTTTATTACTTTCCATAACAGTTAAATTTAGGAATCTATAGTGTAAAAAGAAGGGTATACCTGAAATAAAAACTAGGAAAAGAGTCCGGTTGAAATTGAATGAACCCTTTCTTTATCAATGTTTGAAAGCTAAGCAACTTTAACGATACTTCAATGCTTTATCGGTAATCACAGCTAAATCCCTTCAATTTTTTTCTAAATGAATACATTGCTGTCCCATTAAAGTTTAAAAAAGTTCTTTGAAATATTTGAAATATAGTTAGTTACAGAGGTATTTCGGTTAAACGGATTTCAATTTTAACTTTTGCAATTCCACAAAGAATTGCAATGCATCGAGATAAATACG
>JANSXF010000038.1 GCA_024743095.1 Flavobacteriaceae bacterium | reverse complement strand
GATTGCCTATTACTTATCATATTGGTCCTGGACCTGCCAAAGTACACTTAAAATTGGAGTTTGATTGGCAATTGAAGCCTGCCCACAACTTGATCGCCACTTGGGAAGGAAATGAATTCCCTGACGAGTGGGTCATCCGTGGAAACCACCATGATGCTTGGGTACACGGTGCCAGTGATCCTGTGAGTGGAATGGTGGCCTTAATGGAAGAAGCCCGCGTGGTGGCCAAGTTGGCCAAGGCAGGTAATAAACCCAAACGTACCTTGGTGTACTGTGCTTGGGATGCGGAAGAACCCGGGTTGATTGGTTCCACCGAATGGGTGGAGGACCACATTCCCGAATTGAAAGAAAAGGCCGTGGCCTACATCAATACCGATGGCAACAGCCGTGGCTATTTGGGGGCCGGAGGTTCCCATTCATTGGAGGCCATGGTGAGCCAAGTGGCCAATGCGGTGACCGACCCACAAAAAGGAGTTTCCGTGGCGGAGCGTCGCAAAGCGGCCAATGTAATGCGCGGAGGCGACAACTCGTTTAAGCTATCCGCATTGGGTTCTGGTTCGGATTATACTCCGTTTATCCAGCATACAGGTATCGCCTCGTTGAACTTGGGCTACGGTGGTGAAGGTCGAGGCGGCGAATACCACACCATTTACGATACCTACACCCACTACACCCGCTTTAAAGACCCTGGGTTCCAATATGGTATTGCCTTGGCAAATACGGCAGGACGTATCTCTTTACGTTTGGCAAATGCCGAAGTACTGCCGTTTGAACTCTCCCAATGGCACAGTACCATAGAAACCTATTTGGGCGAGGTGATGAAAACCTTGGAAACCATGCGTACCGAGGTGGAAAAACATAACAAATTGGTAAAAGCGGATACCTACGGGTTGGTTATGGATCCAAAAAAACCGATCGCTCCCGCAAAAATGGAGGGTGAAGTACCTTATTTGGACTTCTCGCCCATCCAAAACATAGTGGCAGAACTAAAGAAAAGTATCGAGACCTTTTCCAAGGCCGATGTACTTGCCTTGTCCAGTGCCAAAAAGGCACAACTGAACCAAGAGTTAATGGGCATGGAGCAGGTATTGTTGCAAGAAAAGGGACTTCCCCGTAGAGATTGGTTCAAGCACCAGATCTATGCGCCCGGATTTTATACGGGATATGGGGTAAAAACACTTCCAGGCGTGCGCGAGGCCATTGAACAGAAGGAATGGAAAGAAGCACAGGAACAAATTGGGGTATTGGCCACCACCCTAAAGGATTTTGATGCGCAGGTACAAAAACTGAACAGCATCGTGCAGTAATTGGATTACTTCTAAAAATCAAGACCGCCCCTAGCGTTTGTTGCAAGGGGCGATTTTTTATGTTTGGCAATGAACTTCTCTTAAGGCACTTCAACCTTTTCAATAAAAATATCAGGGGTATCGGCCAAATCCCTATAAAGAGTTGCCCTCTTTAAGCCGCTAGAGAGACTTGTTACTTCTCCTCTAAAGTTCTCAAAAAGAATATGTGGATAGCCTACAGTTTCAATTGTTGTAATCACAGAACTGTTCCTGTCAAAAATCAGGGCCTCTTTTTTATGCGGGCTGTCATAATCAATGTTCCATCTGTAATTGTTGTCCGCACCAAAAAATTTGCTGTCGTCCGCACTTAGACCTGTTGGAAAATTCGGTTTTTCAAAAGAACCTAAATTTTGGAAAGTGGTACTGGAATACACTCGGTTTGGATCACTATCAACTAGTATGTCAGCCGCCGCATTGTACATTAATTCTTCTTGTCCATAAATATTTGCCTGCCTAAACCGTATGTTAACAGATTGATGGAATGTTCAAATGACAGAGATTCAGCCCCTACAAAAGACCCATTCATTCCAATACAGTCTAATTCGTAGGGAAAAATGATATTAGAAATAAATTACCATCAATTTTAACATTAAGAAATCAACCTTTTTTGAACATGGGATTTGATTTTTGGAAAATCTTCCTCCCCTTTATTATCTTTTATATGCTCAATTAGGTCAACATAAATCTTGAACAGCTTGTCCAAGTCAATTGAATGAGGATCCAGAATTAGGAATTGAATTAAACCTGTAGCATGTTGGTTAATAAATAATTAATTTATGAGGTTGCTAGATAAAAGACAGAATAACTCAACAAAGCTCTCTCTCCAATATTCCAAAAAAATCCAACCTTCCTACCTCCCCTTTTCACCCATCATTAAAAATCCGTTGATTCAAAACGGGCATCCGTCAAATATTGAGATTGATCATTTTTATGATCGGTTGGCTCCTTGGCGAGGAGTTTGCCGGAAAATACAGGTGTTAAAACAATACCTCAGGTTTTAAAACGTTCGTACACACTCCAAACCTACTTAAACCTACTTAGCCATTTTTTGGAGAGACCCCAATATTCAGAATATTTTAGCCTATATCGGAGATGGGCAGTACATTATACGAATAGACCGGTTGCGCAGCGGCGAAATCCGTTACCTGTGCTGGAACAAGCGCAACGGCATCCTCACCAAGCCCAACCTAATCCTTGGAAATGGGGAAATAAGGGAGTCTGCCGAGGGTGAGACCACGGAATACGTGTTTACGCACGAAGAAAGTACGTTTTCGGTAGAGCACATTCATCCCCAAAAAAGCGGGATGCCAAATTATTATTTTGTGGAGGTCACGGATAGGGACCAAAAAAAAAGTACTTGGAAAATGGAACAACTGCCCATTCCCAAGTACCTTGAATCGTTATTTTAAAAAAGGGTTATCCCTTGTAAGTGACCCTATAAATCGCATTGCCCTCATCATCGGAGATCAGTAACGATCCATCTTTTAAGAAAAGAAGGTCCACTGGCCTACCGAAAGCCTCTTGCGATTCTTCGTCCAACCAACCATCTATAAAAGGTTCGTAGCTTACGGCCTCGCCGTTTTCCAGTTTTACCAAACTTACCCTGTAACCCACTTTTTTGGAACGGTTCCACGAACCATGCTCAGCTAAAAATGCCTGTCCGGTATATTGCTCCGGGAACATGGGGCCTTCTCCGAACTTAACGCCCAAAGCTGCTACGTGGGCCTGTAATGTCTGTACCGGCGCAACAAAATCGGAACAAGGACGCTGGTCACCGTATTCGGGGTCCTTAACGGTTCCACCATGGCAGAACGGATATCCAAAGTGCTGGCCCACCTCTGTAAGTTTATTCAGTTCTCCAGGGGGAAGGTCGTCGCCCATCATATCCCTGTTATTATCGGTAAACCAAAGTTCCTTGGTCTCTGGGTGCCAAGTGAATCCTACCGTATTTCGTACCCCATTAGCCACGATTTCACGGTTACCGCCATCCAAATCCATTCGGGTGATGGAGGCATAACGCTTGTCCACTGTGGCACTATCACAAATATTGCATGGAGCTCCAACAGGAACGTAGAGTTTGTCATCGGGTCCAAAGGCAATGTATTTCCAACCGTGGTGGAACTCCGTCGGGTAATCGTCGTAGATCAATTCGGATTCCTTCGGGCTTTCCAATTGCGACTCAATATCCGAATACTTGAACATTCTGCTCACCGCAGCCACGTAGAGGGCACCATCCTTGAACGCAACACCGTTTGGCTGTTCCAAATCCGATGCAATGGTGTAGGTTTTATCCACCTTGTTATCCCCATCGGTATCTTTAAGCGCATAGACCTTCCCTTCGTTACGTGTTCCCACGAAAAGGGTACCATCGGCCCCCATGGCCATGGAACGGGCCCCTTCAATATTTTCCGCATATACATCTATGCTAAAACCATCGGGCAGATTTAGGCGGTCCAATGGCAAATCGGTTGTGGTTTCGGTATTTTCCGCTACTTCTTCCCGGGTTGATTCCTCTTGGTTCTTCTTATTGTCCTTACAGGCTGCAAAAGCCCCCAACAGCATCAACATAAATATTGACCGTTGGGTCAAAGTGTACATTTTCATTTTACTAGTTTAGATGTTTTAGTTTCTGAATCAATAAAACTATGACAAAATGATGGAAAGTGGAAAGATATCCCTTGGCAATGGCAAAATTGATGTCCCCCTTACCTATTCTTTCTTTTTATACTCGGAAAGGTAGCCTTGGTACCAAATATTGGTCCGTTGGCTACTGGAGACCGTGAGTCGGGCATTTCCATTGGGATATAACTGGGCGATAACTTGATAACTTTCGGAATCTTCGGTAATGTTGAAACGCATCGTTTTTCCCGAATCCTTCTTGTTCGATGAAAAAAAAAGGTCTTTCGGCACACCATCAAATTTGATTCCGGCGTTATTCTGATTGTAATATCCGCCCATTCGGCGCTCACCGTAAAAGGGCAAATCCGCCTTAACACTGTCACCCACCATGCGCAAATAACCACCTGACCCGCTAATATCTATACGGCTAGCGGTACTGCCAAAGGGCAAAAGCCCAGCATTGGCAATGCTGTTCAATCCTTGACTTGCCATGGGCTGGGCCCAAGTGGCATCGATTTCAAATTGCTGATCGGAAATCATTTTATCCAAAGCAGCGATTGCTTCCGGGGATTCCTCGTTTTTAGTAGAAGCACAGGCTACGAACCCTAAAAGCAAAAGATAAGCTCCAAATTTTACAATAGACTTCATTTGGTTTAGAATTAATTCGACTTAAAATACGAAAAAGTCAAACCAATTCCGAGATAAATAACGGAGCCTTAACGTTTAAAGCGCTCAAAGATGGCCAAGGTCTTTTTGGTGTTGATAAAATACACCCCGGTCAAAAGTATGGCAGCCGCCAGAATAGATTGAAGGGTAATCTGTTCATCCAAAAAATACCAACCCAACAAGAGGGCAACAATGGGATTCACGTAGGTAGATGTGGCCACTTTTTCAGGAGAAACGGTCTTGAGCAGATAGTTGAACGAGGTAAAGGCCAAGATACTTCCAAAAAAGATGAGCAATAGCATCGAAATCTGCACATCGCCGCTCCAAGCCAATGGTGACGACCATTCTTCTCCAAACCCAAGGCTCATCAAACTTAAAATAAGGCCTGCAAAGAACATTTGATAGCCCGTGTTCACGAAGTAATTGGTAGGCAGATCGGCTTTCGCAACAAAAAGGCTTGCATAGGCCCAGCAGAGCATGCAAAAGAAAATCATTGCCATTCCCACGATGGATTCCTCTTGGGCTATTATCTGCTTTTGACTGACCAACAAGTAAATGCCCACGATTCCCAAAACCACTCCCACTACCGACATAGGCTGTATTTTTTTTCCTTGGAGTATACGCATCATCAAAAGGATAATGAGCGGTTGGGAAGAGATTTCGAGGGCCGCGAAGCCTGTGTCCACATAACGCAATGCCCAAACCACCAATCCATTGCCAACGCTAAGGAAAAGGATGCCGGCCAACACAGAGTTTATAAGCTGTTTTTTGGTAATGCTCAGGGAAATCCCCATGATCTTGGCCAAGATAAAAATACAGAGTCCTGCCACGGTGAACCTGCAGCTCGCCAGCATGAACGGCTCAAGCTCCATAACAGCAATCTTATTCAACAAATAGGTTGAACCCCATATAAAGTAGATGGCAAAAAATGCCAAGACCACCAGTACAGAGTTTGAGGACTTTGCCATAACAGGACAATTTTAATGTCCTGCAATATTACGCATGAATATTCGGTGAAATGTGATTTATCGAAATTTTAAAGTAAAAAAGAGGTTACAAAGGTTTCTTAAGGTCGAACAGGTATGCTGCGAATTCGCTTTCCAATATTTTAAAACGTTCCAAATGATATTCAATTTCATGGGTATCTGTTTCCGATAGGTCTACCTTTTGGTTCCTTATCTTGGACAACACCCTGTTTTGATGTTTTCTAAATTCCTGAATGTGCCTATTGAGCTCATAAAACTTTTCGAACCGCTGCGGACATTTGGGCTCATAGGTGTAGGAATTTAATTTTTCCGACAACCGCTGTACCATACGTTCGTTTCTTTCTACCCTCACAAGAAGTTCCTGTTTATGTTCAATGGTATTTGGGGATGTATGTTGCATGGCTTACAAGGTTTTAATGGTGTAACGTGTTGTCCACTATTAAGTTAAAACATTTCCTTCAGAATTTGATGGGCTTAACCCGTATTTAATAGTTTATTTAACATCTGGCCACAAAAAAGGCCCGGTTTTACCCGGGCCTTATACTTTAGAGACAAAAGACTTTTAATTTTCTGTCTGTTCTTTGGCTTCCTCTTTAAGTTCGTCACTGGCTATAATGGCCAACTCCACACGTCGGTTGGCTGCCTTTCCAGAAGCGGTCTCATTGCTTTCGATAGGTTGCTCCTCACCATACCATTTCGTGGTAAAGCGTCCACTGGAAATGCCTTTTGCAACCAAATAACTGGTTACGGATTGAGCTCTGCGCTGGGAAAGTCCCATGTTGTACTCGGCCGCACCATCGGAATCGGTATGCCCTTCAACAAGAATATTGGTTTTAGGGTACTCCATAAAAATTCCTGCCAATTTATCCAATGTCGTAGCTGAAGCTCCTTTGATATCGGCTTTGTTGGTATCGAAATACACACCGTTCTCACCGCTAAAGGTCACGTTTATACCTTCACCCACCCTTTGCACTTCGGCTCCTGGGATTTCCTGCTCGATTTTTTCGGCCTGTCGGTCCATACGGTTACCAATGTAGCCACCGGCAGCACCACCTACCACGGCACCGATAATAGCACCTAGTGCAGTGTTTCCTTTACCTACATTATTACCGATAACACCACCGATAACGGCACCACCACCGGCACCGATTGCGGCACCTTTTTGGGTATTGTTTGCATTTTTGACAGCATCACAGCCAATAATCATGGTCAACGCCAAAAAAGCAGTTGCACCTTTCAATAGAATATTTTTCATGAAATTATTTTTTTGAGAATTCGTAAACAATGGTCACACTCTGACCGTCAACCGATACATTGGAGTTAAGGGTCATGGCCTGTTCGGACAAACTGACAATGTTCAAACGGTATCCGTAACCTCCTGAAATATCCTTTCGGTTCTCGTCAATAAACTTGAACTGCAATTGACTCTGGTAATTTTGTTCTGGCTCCACCACGGACCATCTGAAAAAACGGTCGCCTCCTTGACAGAGCGAACTTGGAGCGATGGTATAGCGTCCAGTGCTGTTATTGTCCCTAAAAAACCACTCACTATCCTCAAAGCAGATATCCTCTGCATCGTTGAAGATGGTGGATTTAAAGTTTCCGGAAGCGTTTTGGTAATAAACATTGTCCAAATTCCAAGTTCCGCTGAACAAATCTCGCTGTGTTCTGGCACTTTTGGAAACCGAACATGATGAGAGCAAAAGCCCCACCACTGTAATCAATAAGAGTGATCGTTTCATCATAGATAATTAAGTTAATGTTTAAGAATATACGTTTGGGGACGTACTTATAGTTGTTAAATTATGAAAAAAATACCTAATCCACTTGTTTTAAATAGGATAAAGAACGGATTAATAGTGATACAGTTCAATTAACTCCGATTCGAACCGATTTTTGGGCAAATAGTTTGTTTCAAGTGATTTTGCAAAGGGAACAGGTGTTTCCAAACTGCCCACCCTCTTGACAGGAGCGTCCAAATATTCAAAACAATTCTCCATGACCATGGCCGAAATATCGCTTGCAATGCCGCCAAACAAAGTATCCTCTTGCAGTATGATCAATTTGCCCGTCTTTTTAACCGAACTGCAAAAGGATTCGGCATCCAGCGGCTGAAGCGTTCTCAAATCCAGAACATCCGCATCAATCTCTGGGTGCTTTTCCAAAACCTCCAAAGCCCAGTGCACGCCTGCACCATAAGTGACCACGGTCAAGTCGCCCCCTTCTTTCAATAAGTTGGCCTTGCCAAAAGGTAATGTATAGTAATCTGTGGGAACATCACCTTTTATACTTCGATAAAGTCCTTTATGTTCAAAAAACAATACCGGGTTAGGGTCGTTAATGGCCGTGTTCAATAGTCCTTTGGCATCATCCGGAAATGCTGGGTACACGACTTTTAAACCAGGGGTCTTGGTGAACCACGCCTCATTGGTCTGGGAATGAAAAGGCCCCGCCCCTACACCACCACCACATGGCATTCGTATAACCACATCGGCTTTTTCGTTCCAGCGATAATGCACTTTGGCCAAATAATTGACGATTGGATTGAACCCGGAGCTCACAAAATCGGCAAACTGCATTTCAACGACAGCTTTCATACCATTGATGGACAGCCCCATGGCCGTGGAGACGATAGCCGATTCACAAATAGGCGTGTTCCGTACCCGGCTTTTACCAAATTTGAGCACAAAACCTTCGGTGATTTTAAACACCCCTCCATAATCCGCTACATCTTGCCCCATAATAATCAGTTCGTTGTGACGATACATGGATTGCTCTAAACCTTGGGAGATGGCATCTACAAAACGGATATTTTCTTTTAACCCTGATTTTAATTCAACATGTTGATAATCAAAATCAAAGTAGACCTCTTTTAATTCTTTACTTTCATTCGAAGCAACTTCATCTTCATCAAAAGCCAACTGCAAGTTTGCGTTGATTTCCTCGGTGATTTCTTCTTTAAGATTCTCAATGTATTGTTGAGTCAATACTCCTTCCGTCAGCAGAAAATCTTCATAATTGGAAATCGGGTCTTTTTTGCTCCATTCCTTCATCAACTTATCGGGAACATACTTGGTTCCGCTCGCTTCTTCGTGCCCTCGCATACGAAAGGTCTTGAACTCGAGCAACATAGGTCTTGGACGCTTACGTATGGCCCTGCACAATTCATCCACTTTGGTGTATACTTCCAAAATATTATTGCCATCAATTATTCGTGACTCCATACCGTATCCTTTGGCACGGTCAGCTAAATTTTCACACCTGTATTGTTCATTGGTCGGCGTTGATAGGCCGTACCCGTTGTTTTCAACACAAAACAATACAGGAAGGTTCCAAACAGATGCCACGTTCAAGGCTTCATGAAAATCTCCTTCGCTAGTGGCACCTTCCCCGGTAAACACAGCAGTTACACGCTTTTTTCGGCGCAACATATCAGCCAGCGCGATTCCGTCCGCCACTCCCAATTGGGGGCCCAAATGGGAAATCATACCAACTATTTTATATTCTTGGGTCCCAAAATGAAAGCTACGGTCCCTCCCCTGCGTAAAACCACTTTGTTTTCCTTGCCATTGGGAGAAAAGCCGATTCAACGGAATATTCCTAGAAGTAAAAACCCCAAGATTCCGGTGCATGGGAAGAATATACTCGCTTTCCTTGAGCGCGTGGGTCACTCCGACGGAAATAGCCTCTTGTCCAATTCCACTGAACCACTTGGAAATTTTGCCCTGTCGTAGAAGAATCAACATCTTTTCTTCTATCATCCTTGGCTTTAACATGCCCTTGTACAACTCCAACAGCTTTTCCTGTTCCAAGTTGCCAACATGATACCTCATATCGTAAAAATTCTGTTGGTTAAAAGTAGTAAAAAGCCCTTCAAAACACCTTAAAATTCAAAAACCTTCAGCTTATTTCCTTATTTTTGGTTTTATATCAAAGATGACAATATGAGTGCGATTCCAAGTGTGGACCTGAAAGACTTTGTTTCGGGCGATGCAAAACGAAAAGAAAAGTTTGTCAATGAAATAGGTGCCGCCTTTGAAGATATTGGCTTTGTGGCACTGAGCGGACATTTTTTGTCCGATGAATTGGTGGATGACCTTTATAGCGAGATAAAAAAATTCTTCAACCTTACACAGGACGTGAAGGATAAATATGAGATTGAAGGCATAGGCGGCCAAAGAGGATATACTTCCTTTGGAAAGGAACATGCCAAAGGCAAAAAAGAAGGCGACCTAAAAGAGTTTTGGCATTTTGGCCAATATATAGAGGACAATCCGAAATTGGATGCCGAATATCCTGATAATGTTACCGTTGAGGAACTTCCCGATTTTAATCGTGTTGGAGAGGAAACCTATAAAATGCTGGAAAAAACCGCTAAATACGTCCTACGGGCCCTGGCATTGCACCTGGACCTTGAAGAAACTTATTTTGATGACTATATCAAAAATGGAAATTCCATTTTAAGGCCCATTCACTATCCGCCAATTACTGAAGAACCTAAAAATGCCGTTCGAGCTGCCGCCCATGGGGATATCAACTTAATCACGCTGCTTATGGGCGCCCACGGAAAAGGACTCCAAGTAAAGGACCACCAAGGCAACTGGGTGGATGCCATTGCCCAACCCGATCAATTAATGATCAATGTTGGGGATATGCTGTCCCGTTTGTCCAACAATAAATTAAAATCCACTATTCACCAAGTAGTGAACCCGCCAAAAGAACTTTGGGGAACATCGCGGTATTCCATTCCGTTTTTTATGCATCCGGTTAGTGATATGCCGCTGAACTGTTTGGAAAACTGTATCGATGAGGACAATCCCAAGACATTCGAAGATATTACAGCGGGCGAATACCTGCACGAAAGGCTTATTGAGCTGGGACTCGTAAAAAAGTAAAGATGGACCTGCAAGACCAACTAAAAAATCTATTTCCCGACCACGAACCGGAAGACGAACCGGACAATGACAAAAACGAACCCGCGTACTGGCTACAAGATGATCCCATTATCTGTAAATACGAAAAGCGAAAGGGCAAACCTGTTACTATTATTGAAGGATACAACGGCGCAGAGAGTGATTTTAAAAAACTGACCAAAGACCTGAAGACACTCTTGGGTGTTGGGGGCAGTTTTAAGAACGAAGCGATTCTTATTCAGGGGGATTATCGCGATAAAATTATGGATTTTCTAAAGGAAAATGGATTTTCCGTAAAGCGTGTTGGCGGATAACATAAAAATTTAACAAAAAATCGATTCAGATTTTAATTGATGTTAAAAACTGGATCTTAAGAGCAATGTTTTGTGAAAAAATTTTTGTGTTCTTGCTTTAAACCTTACTTTTATTCTTCCTAACCAACGAAAACTGAGCTGAAAATGAAATCACTGTTGCACATAACCAACGGAGACAGTTTCACGTCCAGATTACAGTCTTTACAATTAAAAGGAGACGTAATTACATGGAGAGAAATGCTTTGCGAAGGCAAAACCCTCTCTTCCGTGGGGAGCGAATCTTTCTGGAAAACAAGGTTCGAGTTCCTGAACAAGAATTACAAAGTCTCCAAATCTTGGTTCATAGAAAAAACCCTGAAAGAATACAGGTCACTTTGTAACCACAAACAGCAGGACCAGATAGTGCTATGGTTTGAATACGACCTATTTTGCCAAATAAATATGCTGGCCGTACTTAGTTGGCTAAAAACACACAGAAGACATGCCGAAATCTACTTGGTATGTAGTGGAAAAGTTGAAGGCTCCAATAAGCTTTATGGCCTAAACGAGCTCAACGACGAAAAATTACTGGAACTTTACGACAACAAAAAACTCCTTTCACAGGATGATATTGAATACGCGGATTACATTTGGCAGCTATATTGCAGTGATAATCCCATTCGTTTGGAAAATCAGATTGCCAATAACGATTTCCAGTTCGAGTACCTTTCAGACGCCCTTAAAACCCATTTAAAGCGCTACCCTACCATTAAAAATGGCCTTAATGACCTGGAGAACCATATTCTGGAAGTGGCCAAAGAAGAAAAGCCACAATCCAGAAATGAGCTCATGGGCAAACTATTGACCAACCAAGGTTACTATGGTTTTGGTGACACACAATACGAACGAATGATTTCCTCGTTAAAACCTTTGTTCAGTTCTTTTGACCCCGTCAAATTGACCAAAAAAGGATTGCATGTTTTAAAACAAGAGGCTAATTATTATTCGCAAATACGTGATAATCAGATGTATTTAGGCGGGTCTTTAAAGTATAGCTTCCTATACAATACAGATACGGAACGAATCCTGAAATTGTAATACATGAGGGCTTCATTGGGCAATTCAGAGCTAATTCTGAATGCTGATGGTAGCATTTACCATCTCAACCTTCTTCCGGAAGACCTTGCCAACATTATTATAACTGTAGGTGACCCTGAGCGTGTTTCCGAAGTTTCCAAGCATTTTGATCCCATTGAAATTACCAAGGAAAAGCGAGAGTTTATCATTCATACAGGGATGTATGGCGATAAACGGATAACAGTCATTTCAACAGGCATCGGAACGGACAATATCGACATTGCTTTTAATGAGTTGGACGCCCTTGCCAATATCGATTTTGTTTCCCGTGAGGTCAAATCCAAAAAAAAACAGCTCAGTTTTATACGGATTGGTACATCAGGCTCCATACAACCGGATATTCCTGTTGATTCGTTTTTGATGAGCAGTTCAGCAATAGGTTTTGACAACTTACTGCATTTTTATGAGCATGGACACGTCAAGAACATTGAGCTCGAATCCACACTTACATCCTATTTGGGTTGGGCAGCCCACAAAATACATCCCTACGTTGTCGATTTTGACCAGTCATTAGCTGAAGTTTTTGAATCAAATCGTATACGATGTGGTTTAACAGCAACAAATTCAGGGTTTTATGGACCGCAAGGAAGAACTTTGAGATTAGTGCCGTCCATTCAGGATTTTAACGACAAATTAGCCGGGTTTTCCCATCAAAATACAAGGATAACAAATCTGGAAATGGAAACCGCAGGTATTTATGGCCTTGCCAAACTCCTTGGACACAGAGCTGTTTCACTCAACGCGATATTGGCGAACAGGGCCACCGGAGAGTTTTCCGAGCAAGGGCATAAAACAGTTGAAGAACTAATCAAGTACACTTTAAACGCCATCGCAAATAGTAATCTTACATAATTTAAGGTCACTTTTTTTGATGGATACCGAACGGAATCATACTTTTAGTACCACAAAGTAACAAGTCCTATGAAAACGGTAAAAATAATTGGTGTCCCAGAACATTTTAACCTCCCTTGGCATATGGCCATGGAAGACGGTGCTTTTGAAGACAGGGGCATTCAATTGGAGTGGACCGATGTTCCAGAGGGAACCGGTAAAATGACACAAATGCTGCAGGATGGAGAAGCGGATATGGGCATTATTCTTACCGAAGGCATCATCAAAAGCATATCACAGGGAAATCCCAGTAAAATTATCCAGGGATTCATCTCTTCTCCACTGCTTTGGGGCATTCATGTGGATACCAACAGTAGCCGCAAATCTATTTCTGACCTTAAGAATGATAAAGTTGCCATTAGCCGAATAGGAAGCGGAAGCCACTTAATGGCCTACGTTAATGCGCAAAACCAAGGGTGGGACACCGAAAAATTGGAATTTGAGATCATCAACAATTTGGATGGCGCCGTAGAAAGTCTCACTAGCGGTTCCGACGCCTATTTTATGTGGGAGCATTTCACTACCAAACCTTTGGTCGACAACGGCATTTTTAAAAGAGTGGGCGACTGCCCTACCCCGTGGCCTTGTTTTGTGATTGCTGCTTCGGATGCATTCATACAGAATAGCGAAGGTTTGCTCAAACACGTTTTGGAAGTTATCAACACCTATACCTCGGAGTTCAAACAAATTCCAAGCATTGACAGAACCTTGTCAAATAGATACGAGCAAAAACTGGAAGACATAAAAGCATGGTTATCCAAAACAACTTGGGGACAGGAACAACTCTCTGAAGAAACCGTGAACGAAGTCCAATCTAGATTGCACGACCTTAGTTTGATTGAGGAAACCAAAGAAGCTTTACATTTTCTCTGGAAATAGCTTTTCAAAAGAAAAGATGTCAGGTCGAGCGCAGTCCAGACCAATTAAAATCAACTCAGTTATTATTTCACTAGTACACCTCTCGACTGCGCTCAAGGTGACACATCTTACCAATCAATAGACTCTTTGCCCATACGGTTCAATAAATCATTTGTTTTACTGAAGTGCTGATTGCCAAACCAAAGGCCTCGATTGGCACTCAAGGGTGAAGGATGCCCAGAAGTAAGAATATGATGTCTGGTTTTATCTATCAAGGATGATTTCTTTTTGGCGAATCCGCCCCAAAGCAGAAAAACCACACCTTCCAATTCGTTGGAAACTGTTTGGATCACTGCATCGGTAAATTGCTCCCAACCCTTTTTCTGGTGGCTCCCGGCATGATGCGCCCGGACCGTCAGCGTCGCGTTCAACAAAAGTACACCTTGGTCGGCCCAACGTTCCAAGTTTCCACTTTTGGGATAGGGCTTTTCCACATCGGTTTTAATTTCCTTAAAAATATTGACCAAGGATGGTGGATGTGGAATCCCATCTTTTACGGAAAAGCACAATCCGTTGGCTTGGTTCGGGCCGTGATAAGGGTCTTGTCCAATAATTACCACTTTGGTCTCTTGAAAAGGGCAATGGTCGAACGCCGAAAAAATATCCGCTCCTTTGGGGTAACAGGTATGCTGTTGATATTCCTGCTTCACAAAAGCGGCCAATTGTTGGAAATAGGGTTTTTCAAATTCATTGTTCAACTGTGCTTTCCAGCTTGGCTCAATAGTTACTTCCATGCGTCGACTTTACTTCTTTTTGGTCAGTTGGTAGATCAAATACCCGATGCCCACAATAAAATGAAGCAGAACAACCCCTGCGATTATATAAATTATGGTATTGTCGCTCCTCATTTTAACTCAATTGTATGGTATTCATCAAGCATGAATCAAAAGTAAACAAAGTAGAGTGTTTTTACTAAACGGGCGGCACTCAAAAGACACATCAAAACCCTATATTTGCCTTGCTATTTGAGAAAGATGCGAAACATTCACCCCAAAACGCTTCAAGACCTAGAGTTTACAACCGTATTGACGCAGATCGCTGCTCGATGCAATACCGAGTTGGGAAAGGAAAAGGCATTGTCCATTCAACCATATCGCCACAAAGATGAGTTGATGGATGTTTTGGGACAAACTTCGGAGTATCTGGCTTCGTTTTCCAACGATAACCGTATTCCCAATCACGGTTTCGACCATATCAACAGCGAACTCGGACTGCTCAATATTGACAACAGCACCTTGGAGATTAGCGGTTTTCGAAAAATTGGCGGAATTTACAAGACGGTTGCCATTCATCATAAATTCTTCAAAAAGTTTAAGGAGTATTATCCCTTACTTTTTAATAAAGTGGATGCTTTGGAGCTACATCCTGAAATTCCCGATGCCATTGATGATGTTATCAATAAGTTTGGGGAAATCAAGGATTCCGCGTCGGATGAACTTCGGTACATCAGAAACCAAATCAATGAGGTGCGTAGCAAGATAAACCAGAGCTTTAGTGCTGCTTTAGGTCGCTATCAATCGTCCGACTTTTTGGATGAAATCCGTGAATCCGTGGTTGAAAATCGTCGGGTTTTGGCTGTTAAGGCCATGCATCGTAAGAAAGTGAAGGGTACCGTGATGGGTACTTCCAAGACAGGAAGTATCGTTTACATTGTGCCAGAGGCTACCCTGGCCTACACCAGGGAGTTGAGCAATTTGGAATTTGATGAGAAAGAAGAGGTACAACGTATCCTGAACAAGTTGACGGACGAAATCCGTCCTTACTTGGAAGTATTGAAGGCATATCAAACGTATTTGGCCGAAACCGATATTACGGCGGCAAAGGCACGTTATGCCTACGATATGAACGGCATATTGCCAGAAATCAATGATCAGCGAGAGATGTTTCTCCGAGATGCCTTTCATCCACTACTCTATTTATCCAACAAGCGAAAGAACGAAAAGACCTGGCCGCAGACCATAAAACTGCATCGGGAGAATCGGATTATTGTGATTTCGGGACCCAATGCAGGGGGTAAAAGTATCACGTTAAAGACCATTGGACTGCTTCAAGTAATGCTTCAAAGCGGCATGTTGATTCCTGTGCACGAGCGTAGTTCCGTTTGCTTTTTTGATAAAATCTTGACGGACATCGGAGACAATCAATCCATTGAAAATCATCTAAGTACATATAGTTATCGATTAAAGAACATGAACCACTTTCTTAAAAAGTGTAACGACAAAACATTGTTCTTAATTGATGAGTTTGGAACGGGAAGTGACCCCGAATTGGGCGGTGCCCTGGCCGAAGCTTTCCTAGAAGTGTTCTACGAACGTGAAGCTTATGGGGTCATCACAACGCACTATGCCAATTTGAAAGCTTTGGCCAACGAATTGCCGCATGCCACCAACGCGAACATGTTGTTCAATTCCAAAACGCTGGAACCCACCTTTCAATTGGTATTGGGCGAAGCGGGAAGCTCCTTTACCTTTGAGGTCGCCCAAAAGAACGGCATCCCCTACTCCTTGATCAATAAGGCCAAGAAAAAGATTGAACGTGGAAAGGTCCGTTTTGACGCCACGATTGCCAAGCTGCAGAAAGAGCGCAGCAAAATGGTAGAGACCGGCTCCAAACTTAAAGAAGAAGAAAATAAGGCCCGTGAGGAAAATGAACGTTTGGAACAACTCAATTCCAAGATCAAATCCAAACTGGAGAGCTACCAAGAGATGTACGACCATAACCAGCGTATGATCCAATTGGGCAACAAGGTGAATACGGCTGCGGAAAAATACTTCATGGACAGGAAAAAGCGTCCTTTGATATCTGAAATGCTCCGTATTGTGGAAACCGAGAACAGCAAGCGCAAAAAGACCACCGCAAAAAAGGCCAAGGCCAAACAGGAAGAAAAGAAACAGGTGGCCGAAGAGCTGGAACAAAAAATCAAAAAGGTACGGGTCGATAAGAAAATCCAAAAGAAAAAAGAAATCCAGGCCGAAAAGAACAAACCCAGACCTGTTTTTAAGATTGGTGACCGTGTCCGTTTGATGGATGGTAAGGCGGTTGGAAGCATCGATACGCTGGAAAAGGGCAAAGCGGTGGTCAACTATGGCATGTTTACCACCAATGTGAGCGTGGACCAATTGGAATTGGTGGAAGCAAAGAAATAACGGCTTCTCATTGCTGCGAAAGCAGGATTTTAAACTCACTTCAATGTTGATAACCCATAATAAATCAAACACTTACGCAGTTGCGTGTCAAGGTTTTTTCAGCGAACTTCGTTACTTGTGCTGAATTGGATCCAGTATCCCCCACTAAAAATCAGTAGTAAAATGATGTTTAGCTTAATCGTTGTACACAATTATTAAAAAACTAAACCAGAGACAAAATGAGATATTTATACTTATCCTTCTTAGTGATTTTCTCTATATCCATACATGGCCAGAGTCATGATACTCTAGTAAACGTTGGGGATTATAAAATGTATTATAACATAATGAAAGGAGAAGGAATTCCAATTCTATTTGAGGCTGGCGGAGGTGATCACAGCCATGTTTGGAACAATATATTGGAAAAAATCCATAATGTAACAGGTACAACACTAATTACTTATGACCGGTCTGGATTTGGACAAAGTGAATTAAACCCTAACCTAAAAAACGATTCAGACTTTGGAATAGAAAATGGGATCAAAGAATTGGAAACGGGGCTTTCTAAATTAGGTTACGATACCGATATTATTCTGGTTTCACATTCCTATGGGGGATTATATAATCTGCTCTATGCTCGTAAGCATCCTGAAAAAGTAAAATCGATTGTTTTAATAGATGCTACGCCCAGTGATTTTTGGAATGAGGAATTGCTGACAATGAGGGATGCAAACATGGATATCAGTACAATAGAGAAACCCTCGGGAGACTATTATTTAAATGCGAACTTCAATGAAACCATGCGCTATGTAAGAAACTTTCGTTTCCCAAGGAACATCCCGATTCTAAATATTTTTCCGGAAAACTATTTCCCTGGGTTTCCCGAAATACTTTCAAGCAGATGGCGAGAACTTCACCAGGAACTTGGAAACAATAATAACAATGTAATCAACATCATCGCAAAAGGAAGTGGCCATGCCGTATTTGAAGATAACCCTGCGTTAATCATCAACTCGGTCATTAAGGCGTACTCAAAAACACTGGATGAAAGACAACAAAATGAGTTATTACAAAAGACATTGGATAATGCCATTGAATTATCCATTGAAGCTAAGATCAAGAATCGTTCAGAACAAGATTTGAATGCATTGGGGTATTCATTTTTGGGAAATGAAGAATTAGATATGGCTTTAGAGGTTTTCAGATTAACCACAATTCTGTTTCCAGATAGTTTCAATGCTTATGATAGTTATGGCGAAGCTTTATTGAAATCAAACCAAAAAGCAGAAGCGATCAAAATGTATGAGAAATCGATTGAATTGAATCCAAATAATGAAAACGGGAAAAAGGTTCTACAGCGAATTAAGCAAGAATAACTCTGTACAACAATATCTCCTATATAATTAATTACTGCTGGATTTGCCTACGAAAAAATCACCAGAATTAACTGCCTTTTGGGCTGGGCGGAAAAGCCTGTTGGACGTTTTCCGCAACTGATCATACACGTGTCCGACAACAAAACCTTCCCATTTTACACATATCACAAAATCCCTCTGAGCGTTCAGTCCATTTTTTCCTATCTTGTTTAGCAATTAGAAACTAAACATCGTTAAACAAAAAATGAAAAAAGCAACCAATTCCCAAAGCAGAAGAAATTTTGTTAAAAACACCGCGCTGGCGTCCAGTATTTTTATTGTGCCCCGCCATGTCCTGGGCGGTCCGGGCTTTTTGGCCCCTAGCGACCGTTTGAACATCGCTGCCATTGGCGCAGGTGGCAAAGGAGCCAGCGATATTGCCAACGCCTCCGTAAACGGGCGTGAAAATGTAGTGGCCCTTTGTGATGTCGATTTTTCCGGATCGGCCAAGAAATCTGTGGAGCGTTTTCCCAAGGCAAAGCTCTTTAGCGATTATCGCGAAATGCTCGATACCATGAAGGATATCGATGCGGTTACCATCAGTACACCCGACCATGTTCACGGTCCGGCAGCAGCTTATGCCATGCAACGCGGCAAGCACGTTTATGTACAAAAACCGATGACGCACAACATCCGCGAGGCGCGTATGCTGACTCAAATGGCCCGTGATAAAAAAGTGGTGACCCAAATGGGGAACCAAGGAGCTTCCAACCCATTATTGGGCATGGTGCAAAAATGGGTGGATTCCGGAGCATTGGGTAGGATTACCAAGGTTGAGATTTGGACCAACCGTCCTGTTTGGCCACAAGGTAATGCCATGCCGGAACCCGATGCTTCCAGTAAACCGAACGATTTGAACTGGGACCTATGGTTAGGCCCAGCCCCAATGAAACCGTATACGCCGAACCTGCACCCGTTCAACTGGAGAGGTTGGTGGGATTATGGAACCGGAGCTTTGGGCGATGTAGGATGCCATTTGATCGACATTCCTTACCGAACCCTGAAACTTAAATATCCAACCGCGGCCGAATGTAGCGTAGGTACTGTATTCTCCCAAATGTGGAACCCTGATTACCATCCTGAAGGTTGTCCTCCATCATCGTTTATTACATTGAACTACGAAGCTACCGACAAGACCGGGGCTCCGTTGACCATGACTTGGAGCGATGGCGGAATTCGACCTTCGCACCCAGAGATCATACCAGCGGATAGCGATATCGGTGGACCAGGAAGTCAAAACGGGGTATTGATCCATGGAGAGCATGGGGTAATTTCCACAAACATCAACGATAGTTCACCATTGACCCCAAAATTGTACATGAGCAATGGTGTCACCGAATTTGGACCAGAGGTAGAGGAAATGCCAGAACCTGAATACGGTCACCAACGCAAATGGGTAGATGCCTGTAAAGCCGGATTCGGAAGCACCGAACACCTAGACCTTACATCTTCCTTTGACTACGCCGGACCTATGACGGAAACTGTACTCATGGGCAATCTGGCGATACGCAGTTATATGTTGCGCAAGGAGAATGCCGAGGGCAATATGGAATTTTATGGCCGTAAAAAGTTGCTTTGGGACGGTGACAACATGGAAATCACCAATTTTGATGATGCCAACCAGTTTGTTACACGTACCTATCGTGAAGGCTGGGAAATGCAGGATGTATAGAATGCACGTCCTAGTAGAAATCAAAAGGCCGCTTATTGCGGTCTTTTTTTATACTCTTTTAAACAAACACCCGGAATCAATTGCCTGAAAACATGTGTTCAGCAGACTACACCTTTCGGTCTAAATACTAGGCACAACTCCAACTACAAATTGAAAAAGAAACTGCACCTGACAAGGAAATCGACTTAAATGATTTCTTGAACTCATTATGAAAACACATCATTAACGTCCGATTCCATTATAATTATCTATTGAATAGAGCTCAACGAGGTATTAAAATTAACTAGGCTTTGATTATTTTGCTCCGTATCTTCGTTCTGTGGAAGAAGGCAAAAAAATAATCTTGTTCGATGGTGTTTGCAACTTATGCAACAACTCCGTCCAGTTTGTAATCAAACGGGACAAAAAAGATATATTCCGCTATGCCGCATTGCAAAGTGAAATCGGTCAAGAATTGGTCAGCCAACGTCACATAGACACCAGTAAAGTGGACTCCATTATCCTAATAGAGCCCGGCGTGGCCTACTACACCAAATCCGACGCCGCTTTGGAGATAGCACAGGATTTGGGAGGCCTATGGAAATTGTCAGCGATTTTCACTTGGATTCCCACTTCCATCAGAAACAGCATTTACGATTTTGTCGCCAAAAACCGCTACAAATGGTTCGGAAAGCAGGATGCCTGTATGATTCCCACACCCGAATTGAAGGCCAAGTTTTTGGACTGACTCATCTAAATCCGACTTTCCCTAAGTCAATCGGCCCATTCACACCATTGCTGGTTTTAATTGGAAGATGTGAATCATAGGTTTGGGCAAACAATTAAATATCCGACCCTTATGAAAAATACATTCATTCTATTTTTATTGGCACCCTTATTTTTATTTGCCTATGCAACGAAAACCCCTTCCAAGATCAAGGAGGTGACCGTTTACCTGAATGGAGCCCAGATTACCCGAACAGCTTCTTGTCTACTCCAAGAGGGTTCCAACGAAGTAATATTTACTGGACTGTCCCATAAAATTGATGAAAGTAGCATTCAAATCTCCGGTTTGGGTTCCGTTTCTATTTTATCCATTGCCTACGACATCAATTATCTTGAAAAATCTGAAAGCAATCCAAAAATCAAAGAATGGGAAAACCAAATTGAAGCATTAGAACAAGAAATCTCGTTACTAAAGAACACCATAGCAGGTCTGGAAGAGGAAGAAAAGGTAATCACCTCCAATCGAATCGTAAACGGTGACAGCCCAGTATTGGATTTGGAGCGTATGAAACAAATTGGTGCCTACTACCGGGAAAGAATCACGGAAATCAAAAACGAAATATTCAAGACCAACCTGAATATTAACACATACAATCTTGAAATCAATGATTTGCGACAACAATTGGCCGAAGCCAATAACGGCAGTCAAACTCCCCAAGGAGAAATCACCATCACTTTTGATGCGCCTGTTACCTCAACTTTGAACGCTACGCTATCTTACTTGGTACAAGATGCTGGATGGGTGCCCAATTACGATATTAAATCCTCTGGCACAAACGCTCCTATTTCTCTGGCATATAAAGGCAATGTGTACCAAAACACTGGTCAGGATTGGAAGAACGTCAAAATTTCCCTCTCCACGGGAAACCCACAGTACAACATCAGCAAACCTACTATTGAGGCACATTATTTGAATTTTGTAAGTGCTTATAACAAAAGAAAGGTTACAACTACGGGTAAAAAGGGATATGCTTTTAACCCCTACGTTAAAAAAGTTACAGGAACCATAACGGACGACTCCGGTGCTCCGCTACCCGGTGTCAATATTGTAGTCCAGGGAACCTCTATGGGAACCACTTCGGATTTTGATGGAAATTATACGTTGGAGGTACCTTCTGGGAAAGAATTGACCTATTCTTACATTGGGATGCATAGGCAAGAATTGCCCATTTACTCTTCCATTATGAATGTTCGTATGGAAGAAGATGCGCAAAATTTGGATGAAGTGGTGGTAACCGGATACGGCACGGCAGCAGTTGGTTCGGTTTCTTCTGAGAAAATTTTAAATGGCCGGGCTGCCGGCGTTTCCATCAGAGGTGCCTCAACTGTGGCCAGTTCACCAGAACCCCTGTATATTATCGATGGAGTTCCTATTGATAATTTTGCCGAAGGTGATTTGGACGAGAATGAAATCCAGGACATTGAGGTCTTAAAAGGCACTAATGCCTCCTCCATATATGGAAATCGGGGTACCAATGGCGTAATTGTGATAACCACCAAAAAAAGCCAAATGCAGGAGGGAGCAACCAAAACAGAATTCATAATAAAAAAGCCGTACACTATTTTGGCAAATGGGGATATAACCGCCATTGAGGTCAATACATTTAAAATGCCGGCCACTTATGAATACTTTGCGGCTCCCGTTTTAAATGATAATGTTTATCTCACCGCAAGTTTCAAGGATTGGGAACAACATCAACTTTTGCCGGGAGAAGCCAATATCTACTTTGAGGGAACTTATGCCGGTAAAACGGTTATAGACCCATATACCACGAAAAAGCAAATGATCCTATCCTTGGGCATTGAGCACAATATTACCGTAACAAGGCAACAGGACCGCAATTTTAAAAGCAAGCCCTTTGTCGGCAGCAACCGAATAGTAGATCGCACATATGTTTTGGAAGTTAAAAACAATAAAAATACCTCCATCAATCTGAAGCTTATGGACCGCATACCAAAATCCCAAAACAAAGAAATTAAAGTGGATGATGTTAATACCAACAATGCCAAATACGACGTAAGCAAGGGCTTGTTAACATGGAACATGACACTCGGGCCCAAATCCGTCAAGAAAGAAAACTTCTCGTTTCAAGTGAAATTCCCAAAGGGAAGGTATATATCTCTTTAGAACAAAAAGAGGCTGTCTAAAAAGGCAGTCTCTTTTATTTACAATTCTTAAATCTATTCTATTGTTTCTTATGATAATTATCGTCCCAATTCTTCACTTTCGGCTCTCCCAACTTACCTACTGATTTTGCCACGATCATTGAAACGGTCGCATCCCCGGAAACATTCACCACGGTACGGCACATATCCAAAGGTCTGTCCACTGCAAAAATAAGCGCCAGCCCTGCTTCTGGAATACCTGCCTGCGCCAATACAATCACCAACATGACCATTCCTGCCCCGGGAACAGCAGCACTACCAATGGAGGCCAAGGTGGCCGTTACAATAATTCCAAGTTGAGCGGAAAGACTAAGGTCCATACCAAATGCCTGAGCGATAAAAACAGCGGCAACAGCTTGGTACAAACTGGTTCCGTCCATATTAATAGTAGCACCTATGGGCAATACGAAACTGGTTACCTCCTCCTCTACTCCCAAATGCTCCTCTACCCTTTCCATGGTCACGGGCAAGGTCGCCGCACTGGAACTCGTAGAAAATGCCAATAATTGTGCCGGGGACATCCCTTTCATAAAAAAGGCCGGGCTTCTTTTTGTAAAAACCCAAGCAATCAAGAGGTAAACACATAACATTAACGCCAGACCAAGCAGTACACAAAAGGAATACCAAGCCAACGCCTTGAACAAGTCCAAACTTGGCGATTCCACTACAAGAGCAGCCAATAGGGCAAATACACCGTATGGTGCGGCCAACATGATGATATCTATCAATTTGAGGATGACCTCATTAAAGCCATCAAAGAATTTTTTGACAGGTTTTGCGGTTTTTTCGGGAATCAAAATCAAACCTATTCCAAAGAAAATAGCGAAGAAAATGACCTGAAGCATGTTACCGTTATCGCTCGCAGCCTTGAATATGTTGCTTGGCACCAAATCTTCCAAAGCCTGCAATGGACCAGCTTCCTTTTGTTTATCCGCGGCAGTTTTAATATTATCGGCGTCACCTTTATAGCTTTCGACCAGTTCATTCCGGGTATCTTCAGAAATGGAACTTCCTGGTTTGACCGTATTTACCACCAATAAACCAATGGTTACAGCAATAATAGTGGTCATGATGTAAATACCAATGGTCCTCCCTCCCATTTGGGATAGCTTCGATATATCTTTTAAATCTGAAACGCCTTTGATCAGTGAAGCTAAAATCAAGGGTACAGCAATCAATTTTAGGGAGTTGATGAAAATATTTCCAAAAGGCTTGATCCAATCGGAGACAATTTTGGGTCCCCATTCAAATTGAACCATTAATAGCGCAAATAAAACACCTGCGGCCATTCCGATTAGGATTTGCCAGTGTAATTCCAGTTTCTTCATAAAGAGTTAAGTTAGGGACGGAAAGATACTTTATTGAATGGAAACGTCCTAACCTCGACCTAGATTTTGTTGGTCCGGGCCAAAAGTGAATAGTCTGCCAGGACCAGTGCGGCCATGGCTTCCACGATGGGAACCGCTCTTGGGACAACACATGGATCGTGCCTTCCCTTACCTTGTGCGGTCACTTTTTCACCTTCTTTATTGATAGTTTCATAGGACTGCAATACCGTGGCCACAGGTTTAAACGCAACACTGAAATAAATGTCCATGCCGTTGCTGATACCGCCTTGGATACCTCCACTTTGGTTGGTTTTGGTGGTACCATCTGTATTGAAAGCATCGTTATGCTCGCTTCCCCTCATGGCCACCCCGGCAAAGCCGCTGCCGTACTCAAAACCTTTTACGGCGTTAATGGACAACATCGCTTCACCCAATCGTGCATGCAACTTATCAAAAACAGGTTCGCCAAGACCAATTGGTACATTCTGGATAACGCACGTGATAACGCCACCAATGGTATCACCTTCCTTTTTAATGGATTTGATATAACCTTCCATTTTTTGCGCCATCTCGGCATCTGGACAACGAACGGCATTGGATTCAATCTTTGAAAAATCCAAATCTTGGTAGGGTTTGTTCAATTTCATTTCTCCGACCTGAGAAACAAAGGCATTTATCTTGATTTCGCTCAAAAATTGTTTGGCAATGGCACCGGCCACCACCCTACTGGCCGTTTCACGGGCCGAGCTTCTACCACCACCTCTATAATCACGGAAGCCATATTTTTGGTCATACACGTAATCCGCATGCGATGGACGGTACGAGTCTTTGATGTGGGAATAATCCTTGGACTTCTGGTTGGTATTATGAATGGCAAAACCAATTGGTGTACCTGTGGTCTTTCCTTCGAATATTCCTGAGTAAATCTCTACCGTATCGGGCTCTTTTCTTTGTGTAACAATGGCAGATTGCCCAGGTTTTCTTCTGTTCAATTCATCTTGAATCTTATCCAAATCCAATGTAATCCCGGCAGGACACCCATCAATGATGCCTCCCAATGCTTTTCCGTGAGATTCACCAAAAGTGGTGAGTTTAAAAAGTTGTCCAAAAGAATTTCCAGCCATTCGGTATAAAAATTATATCGCCTTCAAAGGTAGATGTTACAAAGCTAATTCAAAAACAGGGGTTTGACTTAATGTTATTGTAACATAATTCATCTTAAGGTGATATTATTTTAACAATATCCTCATGAATTAATGATTTGGATTTGATTTCTATTTTATTCCTACCGTTTTATTTTGTACTAAACCCTATACAATTGAAAAAAAGGAAGATAGAATTGGCGGTTATCTCAGATGTACACCTGGGAACTTATGGCTGCCATGCCGATGAACTCATAACATATCTCAATAGCATTCAGCCCAAAAAGCTGATTTTAAACGGGGATATCATTGATATTTGGCAGTTTAGCAAACGTTATTTCCCTCCTTCCCACCTTAAGGTACTCAGGAAGATCATAGGAATGGCCTCCAAGGGTGTAGAGGTTTATTATATCACTGGCAATCATGATGAAATGCTCCGTAAGTTCAGTAACACTTCAATGGGCAATTTTAAGATAATGGATAAGCTCGTACTAAACCTAGATGGCAAAAAAGCGTGGATTTTTCATGGCGATGTGTTCGATGTTTCCATTCAAAATGCAAAATGGCTGGCCAAGCTTGGCGGCTATGGCTACGACCTTCTTATCTTGATCAACAGCTTCCTGAACTGGTGCTTGGCCCAAATGGGCCGCGAGAAATATTCCCTGTCCAAAAAAATCAAAAATAGCGTAAAGGGTGCCGTCAAATATATCAACAACTTTGAAAAGACCGCTGCCGATCTGGCCATAGAAAATGAGTATGATTATGTGGTATGTGGCCATATCCATCAACCAAAAAAAGAAATGTACGAGAACAAATATGGTAACTGTACTTATCTAAATTCTGGGGATTGGGTAGAAAACTTGACCGCTCTGGAATACTCCTTCAAACGATGGAAGATATATCACTACAACCATGATCGACTTTCCCCGTTTTTTATGGATGAGGATTTAAAGGAAATGGATATGAACGACCTAATTGCTTCCATAACCGACAAGGAGGTGAACATGCACGATGTAACGGAAGAACATCTCAGCGAAACCGAAGAAGAGAATATCGAGAACGACTTCTTAGACGATAAGGGCCTGTCTCAAGATTGAAACCGGATGCTGCGCCTCCCTTTTCGTCCCATCCTTTATTTGATGCCTACAACTTGTTCCATTCGCCGCAATCAACGTATCCTCTGAACTCTTATTCACTGCAGGGAACAATTTTAACCCACCTACCTGCATACTGACCTTATAATGTTCCTTCTCGTACCCGAACGAACCCGCCATGCCACAACACCCTGATGGGATAATGGTCACTTTGTAGTTTTTCGGTAGGTTCAGGATATCAAAGGTCACCTTTTGATTGCTCAATGCTTTTTGATGACAATGTCCGTGTATTTTGATGGTCTTCCCCTCATCGGTAAAACTATCAGAGGTGATACGGCCTGCAGCAATTTCGGCTGCCAAAAATTCTTCAATCAAAAATGATTGTGAGGACAACTTTTTTAATTGGCCCTTATCATCGTGCAAACGCTGGTATTCATCCCTAAAAGATAGGATGGCAGAAGGCTCTAGCCCCACAATGGATGTCCCGGTATCCAAAATATCCTTTAGGTTCTCCATGTTCTTGGCCACTAATCTCTTGGCCTGTTTTAGAAAACCTTTGGATAGATAGGTCCTGCCACTTTCCCCATAGAACAATTCCACATCATACCCCAATCGGCATAACAATTCAATCGCATCTTTCCCCAACTGAATGTCCAAATACCTGACGAATTCATCAATATACAGAACAACAGGTCGTTTGGGAACTTCCTTTCGCTGACCAAGGTTAGCTTTAAGGTGCTCTTCAAAGTTGAAACGTCCCACCTTCGGCAAACTACGCTCAGGGGCCACTCCGACCGCTTTTTTTAACATACCTCCCACAGCTTTGGACTCGTACATCCAGTTGGTCAGGCCTGCCACTTTACTGCCCATGGCATTGAGTTGGGTATTATGAGCGAACAATTTGCTTCGTAAGCTGTATCCATTGGCTTCTTGATAGTTGTACAGGAATTCGGCCTTCAAAGCTGAAACATCCACATTGCTGGGGCATTCGCTGGCACAGGCCTTGCAGCTCAAACACAGGTCGAATGCAGATTTGAGCTCTTTGTGGTCGAACCTATTGGTTTTGCCTGAGTTCGTTAAAAATTCCCGTAGCGCATTGGCTCGGGCACGTGTTGTGTCTTTCTCATCTTTGGTAGCTTGATAGCTCGGGCACATACCCCCGTTCATGTGATGGCTCTTTCTACAGTCCCCGCTACCATTACATTTTTCAGCGGCCTTTAAAATTCCTTCGCTATCGGAGAAATCCATAACAGTCTTCACTTCGGGTTCCTTCCTATCGATTTCATAGCGAAGCGACTCATCCATAGGATAGGCTTCAACTATTTTTCCCGGATTTAGAATCAAGTTGGGGTCAAAAAAGGCTTTTACCCTTTTCAACAGCTCATAATTCGCCTCACCTATCATTAACGGAATGAACTCCGCCCTAACGATACCATCTCCGTGCTCACCGCTAAAACTACCATTGTACTTTTTCGTCAACTTGGCCACATCTGTGGTGATGCTTCGGAAAAGTACAACATCTTCAGATTTTTTAAGATTCAATATGGGCCTTAAATGAAGCTCACCTGCACCGGCGTGGGCATAATACACCGCATCTTGGTTATATCCTTTCATGATCAAGGAAAACTCTGCGATAAAATCCTTTAAATCTTCCAAGGCCACGGCAGTATCCTCGATACAGGCAACTGCTTTTTTATCTCCCACCATGTTTCCCAAAAGACCAAGACCGGCTTTTCTCAATTCAATAGCTTTGTTGATATCCTCACCATATAAAATTGGATTGGCATAGCTTAATCCTGATGCTTCAATGGTTTTGAGGAGTGATTCAAGTTGCCTTTCCAAATCTCCCTCGGAATTCGCTTTCACCTCCAACATCAATATTCCGGCAGGGTCACCTTCTACAAAAAAACGGTTGGCCAGCTGTGCGCGGTTATTTTTGGTACAATCCAAGATTACCTTATCCATCATCTCGCACAAATGCAAGCTATGCTGCATTACAGGGGCCACATCGGTCAAGCAATCTTCCAAAGTTTTGTAGTGTGTGGCAACCATTGCCGCGAATGGTGGAGGTAAATCATCCAACTGGAGGGTTATTTCCGTGGTAAAGGCCAATGTGCCCTCACTACCGGACAATAGCTTGCACAGATTAAAATCCGCGTCATTTTCTCCAAAAATGGAATTGTGCAGCAATTCATCTACCGCATAGCCCGTATTTCTCCTGTGAATACTCGGCTTGGGGAACTCCTCCCGAATCTTATTCTGCGTTTCTGGTTCGGAAAGCTCTTGGTACAACTTTCTATAAATGCGAGCTTCCAAAGAGCTGCCCTCCTTTTTCTTTTCAAACTCCCCTTTGGAAACATCGGAGAAAAATGCATCACTGCCATCGGACAGCACACATTGCATGGTCAATATCTTATCCCGGGTCACACCATATTGTATGGAAGTGGTCCCCGATGAATTGTTCCCGACCATCCCCCCTATCATACATCTATTGGAGGTAGAGGTATTGGGGCCAAAAAAGAGACCAAATGGTTTTAAATACTGATTGAGTTCATCACGGACCACCCCAGGCTGAACGATAACTTGCTTTTTATCCTTGTCCAAACTGACAATTTTGGTAAAATGGCGACTAACATCCACCACAATTCCTTCGCCCACACACTGACCGGCCAAAGAGGTACCGGCAGTTCGAGGTATTAACCCAACTTTATTCTTGCTGGCAAAATCCAGCAAAATTTTAAGGTCTTCTGTATGTTTGGGATATGCAACTGCAGTGGGCAACTTTCGATAAACAGAAGCATCGGTAGCATAAATTGCTTTGATCAAGTCATCGAACAACAACTCACCCTCCAATGAGCGAGAAAGGTCTATTAACAAATTTTTATTCAATTTGGAATACTTTTTGGGAACTAAAACGGTTTTTAAAACGTAAATCTAACACAAAACTATCTCTAATTTTTAACTTAAAAGAGAAACTCATGAAGATTACCACATTATTTGCCGCTGTTATGTTATTTGCAACAGCTAGCTTAAGCGCTCAAAGTATTTCTGAACATGCCTTAGGGCTAAGACTGGGCGACAGTGACGGTTTCGGGGCCGAAATTTCTTATCAAAAATCGATTGGTGCGAGCAATCGTGCAGAGTTCGACCTTGGCTGGAGGGACAGCCGACATTTTGACGCCTTTAAATTAACCGGTGTTTACCAATGGGTGCGTCCATTGGATGGAAATTTTAATTGGTACTACGGTGTTGGTGGCGGATTGGGAAGCGTCGATTTTGACCATCCGGACCCCGATTTTGATGATGACAATGATGGCCTGTTTATTTTTGCTGCGGGAGATATCGGTATTGAATACGATTTTGACATCCCATTATTGCTGTCTTTGGACTTTAGACCCGAAATTGGCCTGGTCGGTTACGATGGTTTCGATAATGATTTTGATTTTGACATTGCTTTAGGTATCAGATACCAATTTTAATGGCGTACATATATTATAGAAAACCTTGGCCAATAAAAGCCAAGGTTTTTTTATGCCATAAACATTGAATACCTTAGCAGCTTAAACATTCTGAAATGAAAAGACTTTTAACAATATCCTTGGGAGTTTTGTTTTTATCATCATGTAATTCCGACCCTAAAGGATACACATTGAGCGGTACCATTACCGGCGAACCTGAAAATGGCACCCAAATATTTTTAAAAACCACAGATTCCATCAATCAATTGGTTGATATCGATACCACCACAGTGGAAAATGGCCTGTTCAGTTTCAGTGGAAATCAGTCCGAACCCAAAATGCACTATGTATTTGTGGATAAGGTACGTGGAAATGTTCCCGTTATCATTGAAAACGGCACTATTGAAGTTGAGTTTCCAAAAGATAGCATTGACCATGCAAAACTAAAGGGTACGGAACAAAATGAATTGTTCATGGACTTTTTGGAAGAATCCCGAAAACTTTCTGAACGTGCAAGATCCATGCAAAATGACATGCGTGTTGCGGCCCAACAACAGGATACGGCCACTGTAACTGCTCTACGCGAAGAATTCATCGAATTTCAAGAAGATGCCAAAAGTTTTAATATTGATTTCGCAAAAAATAATCCAAATGCATTTGTATCTGTATTGGTCATTGGTAATCTTTTGGCCACCAAAGCGGTGCCTGTTGATGAAATCAAGTCATTATTTGAAGGTCTTACGCCTGAAATGAAACAAACAGAGCCGGCAAAAAAAATTGCGGAACAGCTTGAAAATTTAAAATCGACCGAAATAGGAGCAGTTGCCCCAGATTTCTCGGCCCCTACTCCGTCCGGTGACCTTTTGGCGCTTAGCGAGGTTACCAGCAATGCAAAACTTACTTTGGTGGATTTTTGGGCAGGTTGGTGCAGGCCTTGTCGTGCCGAGAACCCGAACATTGTATCCGTATATAAAAAATATCACGAGAAAGGTTTTGATGTTCTTGGTGTTTCCTTGGACAACAAGGAAGACCTTTGGAAAAATGCCATTGCTTCCGATGGGTTGGAATGGAACCACATTTCCAACCTACAACGTTTTCAGGACCCAATTGCTCGTCTATACAATATCAACGCAATACCTGCCGCATTCCTATTGGACGAAAACGGTGTTATCGTAGCACGAGACTTAAGAGGTCCGGCATTAGAGGAAAAAGTAGCCGAAATCCTTGGAAAGAGCTAAACAGCAAGTAAAATATATTTTGATCAAAAGAAGGCCTTGATGTTTCAAGGCCTTCTTTATTGTGCTATATCTTGCCCATTTTATCCAACACAAAAAGGACAATGATAGGAATGGCGAGCAAAATAACAATCAAAGTATCCGTTACGAACAGCCCTGGCATAAACAACAAAGTCGTTGCATACCCGCCTATCGCACCACCAAAGTGAGCCGTATGACCGATATTGCCCATTCTACTCTTCATGCCCCAGATAGAATATAATAGATACGCTATACCCAGAACGTAAGCAGGTAACGGAATCGGGATAAACATAATGCCCAATTGCATATCTGGATTCAATAGTATGGCGGCATAAAGAACCCCCATTACCGCGCCACTGGCACCCACCGCACTGTAGTATGGCTCATTTTTATGAAAAACCAGCGCCAAGAGACTTCCTGCAACCAAACTCACCAAATAAATAATCAAGAATTTTATGGAGCCAAACCAACTTATCACCACAGGGGCAAAAAAATATAGGGTAAACATGTTCAAGAACAAGTGGGAAATGTCCACATGTAAAAAACCAGAGGTCAACATTCGTTCCTTTTGCCCTGCTTGAACGGCACTGATACTGAACTTGTATCTATCAAAAAATGTCTGACTGTTGAATCCGCGAAGGGAAACCAAAACATTGGCGGCCATAATAGCAATGGTAGCGATATGTAAATTGAGCATGTAAATAAAGGTTTGGGTTCAAATATAGCTATATTTGCAGACAAGAATAGTCTATGCAGCTGGTAGTTTATATCCTTGTTTATCCATTGCTCTGGTTGATTTCCAGACTTCCCTTTAAAATCATTTATTTTATTTCTGATGGTGTTTACACACTACTCTATCATGTAATAGGTTACCGTAAAAAAGTGGTCCGCAATAATTTAGCGTTGGTTTTCCCCGATAAACCTGAAAAGCAACGTTTCCTGATAGAGAAAAACTTTTACAAGCACATGTGCGATATGTTCTTGGAAATGATCAAGACCATGGGCATAAGCAAAAAAGAAATCCAAAAACGGTTTACGGTCACCAATATTGAGGTATTAAATGGTCTCGAAGATAAAGGAATCAACACCATGCTAATGCTTCCCCATTACGCCAGTTGGGAATGGGTATTGTCTTTGAACCTTCAGATCAAATCCAAAGGTTACGGGATTTATCAGAAAATACAGAATAAGTACTTTGATAAATTGGTGCGTAAAATAAGGGGTAAATTTAACACTGAACTGATCTCCACAAGGGAGTCCCGAAAAATCTTAAAAGCAGCCAAAGACAGAAGAAAATTGACCATGGTCGGTATTATTAGTGACCAGTCCCCTATGGTAGGCAGGGCCAAATATTGGACCGATTTCATGGGAATAGTGGTTCCCGCTCATGTTGGCGGTGAAGAAATCTGCAAAGCCAATAATTTTGTCCCCGTGTACCTAAAAGTCCGTAAAAAGAAAAGGGGATATTACGAAGGCTCCTTTAAAATCCTCTCTGAAAATCCCCGCGAAGTTCCTGATTATGGAATTACCGACGCCTTTCTGCGGGAAACGGAAAAATCCATAAGGGAAGCTCCCGAATATTATTTCTGGACACACAAACGCTGGAAGCACAAGGACAAAGTCCCAAAAGAATTTCAGCCAAACCCCGAAAATGTCGGGAATCCCTAGATTCCTGCCACTTCCTTAATTTCACCAATGATTTGGTCCGCCAAACCATCAGCTTCAGTCTGTGATTTTGCCTCGGTATAAATTCTGATTATAGGTTCTGTGTTGGATTTTCTAAGGTGTACCCAATTTTCTGGAAAGTCAATCTTTACCCCATCAATGGTCGATACCTCTTGATCTTTATATTTATGATGCATAGCTTCCAAAAGGGCATCAACCTCCAAGTCAGGGGTCAATTCTATTTTCTTCTTGCTCATAAAATAGCTTGGGTAACTTGCTCTAAGCTCGGCAACTGTTCCTCCCCTTTCGGCCATCAACATTAAGAACAAAGCTGTTCCCACCAAGGCATCACGTCCATAATGACTCTCTGGATAAATAATTCCACCATTGCCCTCACCACCGATAATGGCGTTGTTGGCCTTCATTTTGGTCACAACATTTACCTCACCTACGGCAGCAGCTTCGTAAGTACCTCCATGTTTTTCGGTAACATCGCGCAAAGCTCTGGAAGAAGATAGATTAGAAACTGTATTCCCTTTGGTTTTGGACAATACGTAATCTGCACAGGCTACCAAAGTATATTCCTCACCGAACATTTGTCCATCGTTGCTTATGAATGCCAAACGGTCCACATCGGGATCGACCACAATACCAAAATCGGCTTTTTCCTCAACTACCTTTTTACAAATATCGCCCAAGTGCTCTTTCAACGGCTCGGGATTATGTGGAAAATGTCCCGTTGGGCTGCAGTAGAGCTTAACTACTTCTACGCCCAACTCTTCAAGCAATTTAGGGATGGCTATACCCCCAGTGGAATTAACACCGTCGACAACCACTTTAAAGCCTGCTTTTTTAATGGTTTCGGCATCCACAAGGGAAAGCTCTAGGACTTCATCAATATGGATATCGATATAGGAATCATTTTTAATGATTTCCCCAAGATCATCGACTTCGGCAAATTCAAAATCCTCTTCCTCGGCCAGTTTTAAAATTTTGGCACCCTGTTCGGCATCCAAGAACTCACCTTTTTCATTAAGGAGCTTAAGGGCGTTCCATTGCTTAGGGTTATGGCTCGCCGTTAAAATAATGCCGCCATCCGCTTTTTCCAAAGGAACCGCAATTTCTACGGTAGGTGTAGTGGACAATCCTAGATCGATCACATCAATGCCAAGACCGACCAAAGTGGAAACCACCAAATTCTGAATCATCTCGCCGGATAATCGGGCATCACGTCCAATGACAACTTTCAAATCATCCTTATTTGCATACGATTGTAACCATGTGCCATAAGCTGCTGCAAATTTTACGGCATCGACAGGTGTTAAGTTGTCGTTTGTTTGTCCCCCAATGGTACCTCGTATTCCGGAAATTGATTTGATTAGTGTCATAATTGTTAAAAAAGTTTTTGCAAATATAATCGGGCATATCCGATTCCATGTTTTGAATTTGTAAATTTCGACAGAAAAGGAACTTGTCCCGATGAACTTCTTGGCCCATATCTATTTATCTTTTGACGATAAGGAAATCACTTTAGGAAATTTCTTTGCCGACCATATCCGGGGAAACAAGTTTGGTCATTTGCCCATAAAGATTCAAAAAGGCATACTATTGCACCGTGAAATCGATACTTTTACCGATTCGCACCCCACAGTTCGTAAGAGCAGTAAACGTCTTCATAAAAATTACAGTCATTACAGCCGGGTCATTGTAGATATTTATTACGACCATTTTTTGGCCAAGAACTGGAGCGATTATTCCGAGGTGCCTTTGGATGAGTATGTGGAAAACTTCTATAACCTATTGGAAGACAACTATGATGTGCTCCCGATGGCCACCAAACGAATGATGCCCTACATGATGGCCGACAACTGGCTGCTCAATTACGCCAATTTAGCGGGGATTGAACGTGTGCTCAACGGGATGAACCGACGCACCAAAAACAAGTCCAGAATGAATTTTGCCATTTTGGACCTTGAAGAACACTACACAGAATTTGAAAATGAGTTCACTTCATTTTTTGAAGAATTAATTACCTTTTCCAACCAAAAATTCATTTCTCTATGCGAAGACTGATACTCCTCCTCCCATCCCTTATCTTTTTTATAAATTGTAAGCAACAGCCAGCGGAACCTACCGGATTGGTTGCCGAAAGTGCCATGGTGGTCTCTGCCCGTCAAGAAGCTTCACAACTGGCGGTGGACATTATGAAAAAGGGCGGAAATGCCTTCGACGCCATGGTGGCTACCGAGCTTACCTTGGTTATCGCCTATCCATTTGCAGGAAGCGTTGGCGGTGGTGGATTTATGGTGTACCGCAAGAGCAATGGCGAGGTCGGAGGTATCGATTATCGCGAAAAAGCCCCTCTGTCGGCCCATAAGGACATGTATTTGGACTCATTGGGCAATGTTATTCCCGGTTTGAGCACATCTGGAGGAACGGCAGTTGGAGTTCCCGGCACGGTAGCAGGAGTGTTGGAAGTCCATAAAAAATTTGGAAAACTTCCTCTGAATGAGATAATTGAGCCTATTATTGCACTTGCCAATAAGGGCGTGGTAGTTACCGAGAACCAAGCCAATAGACTGAAAGGAACCCGTGAACGATTTATCGAGGCCAACGGTGACAGCACCAAATTTGCAGGACCATTTACAGCAGGCGATACCATAAAATATCCCAACTACGCCAAAACCCTTCGAAAAATAATGGAAGAAGGTCGAGATGGTTTCTATAAAGGCGATATTGCCCAAAAACTCGCCGCATTTGTCCAAGAAAAAGGTGGTCTGATCACCGAAGAAGACTTGGCAAAATACGAGGCGGTTTGGCGAGATCCCATTGTTTTCGGTTATAAGGATGTTAAAATTATTTCCATGAGCCCACCAAGTAGTGGCGGTGTGACCATCAATCAGATATTTAAAATGATGGAGCCCTACAATGTTTCTGATTTCGGACATAACTCCGCCAAAACCATCCAGTTGTTTACCGAAGCATCCCGAAGGGCCTATGCCGATAGAAACTTTTACTTGGGAGATCCCGATTTTGTTGATATACCATATAGTGTTCTTTTGAGTGATGATTACCTTCAGGATAGAATGGAGAATTTCTCATTTGATAAAGCAACGCTGTCATCGGAAGTAAGCCATGGCGAAGTTGAAATTATTGAAAGTGATCAGACCACCCATTTCTCCATTGTTGACGCAGAAGGCAATGCTGTTTCTGTAACATCTACATTAAATGGGGGATACGGTTCCAAATTATTCTGCGAGGAGTTGGGCATCTTTCTGAACAATGAAATGGACGATTTTAGTGCCAAACCGGGAGTTCCCAATATGTTTGGCCTCATTGGAGCCGAAGCAAATAGCATTCAACCCGAGAAACGTATGTTAAGCAGCATGACACCCACCATTGTTGAAAAAAACGGTAAACTTTACATGGTCGTGGGAACACCGGGAGGTTCAACCATTATCACTGCCGTAGCGCAAACTATCCTAAATGTGCATGAATTTAATTTGAGCATGCAAGAAGCTGTTAATGCGCCACGTTTTCATCACCAATGGTTGCCCGATATGGTCATTTTTGAACCGGAAGGTTTTTCCAAAGAACTGATTGAAGAACTAAAGAGCAAAGGTTACATCATCAACGAAGAACGTACGCCCATCATCGGAAAAGTAGATGCTATCCGCGTGCTTCCCAATGGCAATTTAGAGGGAGGAGCGGATAAACGTGGTGATGATACCGCTATTGGCTATTAACCCTTATTGAATGAAATTTGACGTAGTAGTTCTAACGGACCACCGTTATGTGGCCCCGGTAAAGAAAACACCTTATATTAAAAATGTGCTCCAAGAAGACCGATTGGTTTTGGAAGCCATACAGAATCAAGGGCTAAAAGTAGTCCGAAAAGCTTGGGACGATTCCAATTTTGACTGGTCGAGCACCAAATATGCCCTATTCAGAACCACTTGGGACTATTTTGATAGATATGTCGAGTTTTCAATTTGGTTGGATAAAACCTCACAGCAAACCAAGTTCATCAACTCCAAAAAGCTCATTTATTGGAACATCGACAAACATTATTTAAAGGGTTTGTCGATTGCCGGTGTTAATATTCCAAAAACGGTATTTGTCGAACAAGGTGCCACACCTACACTTGCAGAAACAATAGAAATTTCGAAATCGAAGCACGGTTTTTCCGCAAACGAATATATCCTCAAACCCTGTGTATCGGGAGCTGCAAGGCACACCTATAAAATTGACGATAATACGGTTGCAGACCACGAAGCCATCTTTACCCAATTGGTTAAGGAGGAAGCAATGATGCTTCAAGAATTTCAACACCACATCGTATCCGAAGGGGAAATCTCCATGATGCTTTTTAAAGGAGAGTTCACCCACGCAGTTTTAAAAATTGCGAAAACAGGTGATTTTAGGGTGCAAGATGATTTTGGCGGTACAGTGCAGCCCTATTCTCCGAGTGCAAGGCAAATCGCTTTTGCCAAAAGTGTTGTGTTTGCCGCCCCCGAGCTCCCCATGTACGCAAGGGTCGATATATTTAAGGACAATGAAGGCAAATGGGCTTTGGCCGAACTGGAAATTTTTGAGCCCGAACTATGGTTTAGACTCAACCCAAAAGCTGCGGACACTTTGGCCATTGGAATTAAGGAACATCTATTCAAAAAATAGAAACATCTTCGTATAGAGATGTTTTACATTTACCTAAATGATTAAAAATGAAAAACTTAATCTTTTTACTGCTTGTCCATACCATCGGTTGCTTTGGTCAAAATAAAACCACGGGCAAATTGGTTGCTTTGGACGATGCTTTTTATGACTACATCGATGAAAATGCTAAAATTGAAGTGCTTGCCGAGGGTTTCATTTGGGCCGAAGGTCCTGTCTGGGTGAAAGAAGGTGGGTTTCTTCTTTTTTCCGATGTTCCCCAAAACACCATTTTTAAATGGAATGAAACGGAAGGTATTTCCGAATTTCTAAAACCATCCGGTTATACGGGCATTCCTCCTTACAGTCGTGAACCAGGAAGCAACGGTCTGATCATAAACAATCAAGGAGAACTGGTTTTCTGCGAACACGGTGACCGTAGGATTTCCAAAATGCCATTGGCAAATGGCGGCAAAGTCACCATTGCAGATACATGGCAAGGTAAGCGGTTCAATAGCCCAAACGATATCGTACAGACCTCCAAAGGCGTTTATTATTTTACCGATCCTCCGTATGGTCTGCCCGAACAACACGATTCCGATTCAAGGGAAATTGATGCCTTCGGCGTTTATAAAATCGATACGGATGGAAATGTTGAGATGGTAATTTCCGACCTCAAAAGACCTAACGGCATAGCCCTATCCCCGGACGAAAAAATACTGTACGTAAATCAGTCCGATGGTATCGAACCCTATATTATGACATATGCCATTCAGGAAGATGGTTCATTGGATAAGGGCAAGATCTTTTTTGATGCTTCCGACTTGTCCAAAACGGGTTTAAAAGGCTCTATGGACGGTCTCAAAATTGCAAATGATGGTACCATTTTCTCAACAGGACCAAGTGGCGTGCTTGTCATTGACGCGGAAGGAAAATTATTGGGAAGAATAGAAACGGGTCAGCTTACGGCCAATTGTGGTTGGGGCGAAGATGGTTCCGTCTTCTACATGACGGCGCATAGCTACCTCTTGCGAATTCAGACCAAAACCAAAGGGCTTGGCTTTGAATAAATCAATTTTTGGCAATTTGTTTTTTCAGCTCCTCCATCGATTCCTGTAACTGCTTTAAAAGTCCAGTTTCCGTTGTGGCGTCCACATTAAACGTCAATTTACTGCTCACTTCCCAAATCTCTTGAATCTGAAAAGGTTTGATTTCATACGGCGGATACGTCTCGTTCAAGGAAACCAAGGTAATATTGTTGGAATTTGGCTTTCGCTCGATTTTCTTTACCATAACAGAGTCCTGAAGAACCACCACATACATTTTATTGGGGCTCACATAATCGATATGTTCGATGGCGCGGGCCAGGACCCAGTCATTAGGTCTTAGGTTCGGCAACATACTGTCCCCTTCTACCTGAAAACCGCGATAGGTAGCATTTCTAAACTCTGGAATGGGCATATCAAAAGCGGGCAACTGTCTGTACCAACTCGTGTCGGAAATATTCTGGGGGTACCCTGCCGCCGCTTTGGCATTGACCATCACCATATTGTCATTATCGGAATTATCAATCGTTACCACTTTTGGAATCACGCTGATCTTAGAGGTCTCCAGGTGTTTCTGGTCACTTTCTCCAAACAACCAAAGAGGGTTGATTTTAAATTGTTTCAAAAGTTCGGTCACCACTTTCCCCGAAAGTTTGGTCCTCCCTCGCTCTATATCCGCTGTGGTGTTCTTAACACCGAGCAAATTGGCAAATTCAGTTTGGGTAAACCCAAGTTCCCTCCGTAAATCGGTAAATCGTTTTAAGGTTATTTCATTTTCCATCTTCCTGTTGATAGTGTCAGGTCGAGTATCTCGAGATGACAATCCATATCCAAATATAAGTGTTTTGGAATATTTCCAAAAACTTTTATGGAATATTTCCATTGTTTGGATTATTTCCATATTTTTGATTGGAATATTTCCAAATTATGAATTTTGATAGGATACGAGAAAAACTGAACATATTGGCCGATGCCGCTAAATACGATGTCTCCTGCGCCAGTAGTGGTAGCGACAGATCGAACCAAAAAAAAGGTTTGGGCAATGCTTCCAAAATGGGGATTTGCCATACCTATACAGCGGATGGCCGATGCGTTTCCCTATTAAAAATTTTGTTGACCAATCATTGTATTTTTGATTGTGCCTATTGTGTAACGCGAAAAAGCAACGATGTCCCAAGGGCTGCCTTCAAGGTACAAGAAGTGGTAGACCTGACTATCAATTTTTACCGTAGAAACTATATTGAAGGACTTTTCCTGAGTTCTGGAATATTCAAAAGCCCGGATCATACCATGGAACGTTTGGTGGCCGTTGCCAAAAAACTTCGTGAAGAAGAAAACTTTAATGGGTACATCCATTTAAAGTCTATCCCAGGTGCAAGCGATGAATTAATGTACGAAGCTGGCCTTTACGCCGATCGACTTTCCGTCAACATAGAGGTGCCGACCGTTTCAGGTTTAAAATTATTGGCACCGGACAAAAAACATGAGGACTTCACCAAACCTATGGAAAAGGTGAAAAATGAAATCATACGGTATAGCGCAGAGCAAAAAATAATAAAAAGCACGCCCAAATACGCCCCTGCGGGTCAAAGCACTCAAATGATTGTCGGGGCGTCCGGCGAGTCGGATAAGGATATTATGTATTCGGCGACCTATTATTACAAAACATTCAACATGAAACGGGTGTATTACTCCGGTTACGTGCCGGTGACCCACGATTCCCGTTTACCAGCCATTGGCTCCCAAGTCCCCATGTTGCGCGAAAACAGATTGTATCAGACCGATTGGCTGTTGCGTTTTTATGATTTTTCCGTTGGGGAGCTTCTGAACAACCAACATCCCAATCTGGATATGGACGTGGACCCCAAACTCTCATGGGCCTTAAGAAACCTACATCATTTCCCTGTGGATGTGAATGCCGCCGATAAACGCCTGTTGGCCCGAATACCGGGAATAGGAATGCAATCGGTGCATAAAATTTTAAAAGCAAGAAAATTTAGAAAATTGAACTGGGACCATCTAAAAAAAATCGGGGTGGCCCTCAACCGTGCCCAATATTTTATGGTCTGCGATTCCCGGCTATGGGAACGTCGCGATATGGACGCGGAAAAAATTAAAGGTATGATTCTGCAGTCTTCCTCTGGGAAATTTCGGAATCAATACAGTGCACAGCTGTCATTGTTCAATCAACAATAAATAGTATGAATGTTTCAACAACCTTAGTTTATGACGGAAGCTTTAATGGATTTCTGACCTCCGTCTTCGTCACCTTTGATGAGAAAATCAAAGTGGCCGACATCCAAAAAAACAATCGATCCCAAAACGGATTGTTTTCTGAAATCGAAACCGTTTTTACGAATGTGGAAAAAGCAAAACGGGTTTGGAACGGAATCCGTAACAAGAGCTACAATGCCATTTCCAATGTGTATTTTGCTTTCTTGAGCGAAAAGGATGGTGTTGAAATGATGCTCTACACCTATATTCAAAAATTGATGCGCATCAAAAATGGTAAGCATTTGGACTATTCGGACAGTACGATACTTTACATTGCCCAATTGGCCAAAAAAGTGGGCCGCGAGAAACATCGAATGGAGGCCTTTGTTCGGTTTCAATTGACCAAGGACGAGATTTACTTTGCCAATATTGAACCGGATTTCGATGTTTTACCATTGATTTCCAAACATTTTCGCGACCGCTACGCAGACCAAAAATGGTTGATCTATGATGTAAAGCGCAAGTATGGTATTTATTACGATTTGAACCATGTGGAGATGGTATCCCTTGACTTAAAAGACATTCACCACAATAGAACCCTAAAAAGTGATGCGTTTACGGAAGCTGAACATGAATACCAGACGCTTTGGAACGATTATTTTAAAAGCACCAATATTGCATCACGCATCAACCCTAAATTGCATAAGCAACATGTGCCGAAACGCTACTGGAAATATTTGAGCGAGAAGAAGGAAGCGGTTTGATTATCCCTTACCCTTCTCCCCTACAAAATGGTCGCTTTTGGTCTTGAACAGCACATTAAAACTGGTCAAACTGCCATAAACGCGTGTAATATACTGCTGTAGGTCCACTTTTTCTTGGTCGTCCAAGTTTTTACTGCTGTTTATCTTTTGTTCCATTACCCGGATACGGTCACGTACCATTACGATTTTGTGGAAGAACGTATCAATGGGCATATCCTTGTTGGCCGTTCCGTCACCGGGTTCTAAAACCAATTTACCTCCTTTCCACTTGTCGGCCATCGCCACTTTTTCGTGCGTGTCGCTCCATTTCTCCAGTATTTTCACCAAGGAGTGTTCCACATCAAAAAAGCTAACGCTGTCTACCTCGTCCTCTACACCTTCAATCACTTCAAAATCGGAATCCAAATCGATGGTTTCAAGTCCGTTTTCCAAAAAAGTCACCCAATAATGTTTGGATGATACGTTGGTGACCACACCTTTCCCATATCCGGGGTGGTCTATCCTAGAGCCAATGCCCAGTAATTTCATAAGTTGCATTTTAATATGACTTCAGGGTAAAAATAAACCATCGATTAATAAAAACGAAACCCGGGGGCCACTTCCTTTTTACATCCCAAATCGCTACATTTGAGGTTTGCTATGATTTATGATCAATTACGAAGAACATATTGAGATTAAGGGCGCAAGGGTCCATAATCTGAAAAATATAGATGTTACCATTCCGCGGGAAAAACTGGTGGTGATCACCGGGCTTTCCGGCAGCGGAAAATCCTCCCTGGCCTTTGATACCATCTACGCAGAAGGCCAGCGCAGGTACATCGAAACTTTTTCTGCCTACGCCAGACAATTTTTGGGTGGTTTGGAACGTCCTGATGTGGATAAAATAGATGGTCTGTCTCCGGTAATCGCCATTGAGCAAAAGACTACGTCAAAATCCCCGCGCTCAACGGTCGGAACCATCACGGAGGTTTACGATT
>JANSXF010000057.1 GCA_024743095.1 Flavobacteriaceae bacterium | reverse complement strand
TGGAAAAGCCGACAGAGACACCGGCAAGAAAAGATGGCGATGTAGATGCAGCCTTTGCAAAAGCAGCAAAAATAGTGGAGAGTACTTATTCTGCCCCTTATTTGGCACACAATACCATGGAGCCAATGAATTTCTTTGCGCATGTTACCTCGGAAAAGGCCGAATTGCTGGGCCCCATACAAACACCTGAGTTTACGGAGAAGACCGTCGCAGCGCGTTTGGGGATGCCCGAGGATAAAATTGATATTATGATGACCAGAATGGGCGGAGGTTTCGGCCGACGACTATATGGTCCGTTTGTGATAGAGGCAGCCGTTATTTCCCAAAAAATGAATGCTCCTGTCAAGTTGGTCTATTCAAGGGAAGATGATATGACCCAAGGCACCTATAGGCCATCTTACAAAGTAAAATTTAAAGCTGGACTTGATGAAGAGGGCAACTTGATCGCTTGGCATGTAAGGGGAGCCGGTACCAATGATGATTTAATTTTTGAAAACCGTTTTCCTGCTGGAGCAGTCGATAATTATTTAGCGGAAAAGCATAGCCTGCAGACCAATGTTACCACGGGAGCTTGGAGAGCACCACGTTCCAACTTTATTGCAGGGGCGGAACAAGCCTTTATAGATGAGGTGGCAGAAGCGGCAGGTAAAGACCCCTTGGAATTCCGTTTGGAACTATTTGATAGGGCGATAAATAGCCCTGTTGGCGATCCAGAACAAAATGATTATGACCCGGAACGATATGCCGGAGTACTTAAATTGGTTAAGGAAAAGGCCAATTGGGGAACGGACACGGGTAAGGCCCGTGGTGTAGCGGCCTATTATTGCCACAATTCCTATGTGGCACAAGTAATTGAACTTGAAGATGGTGGTGGTGAGATACCAAGAGTGGAAAAAATTACTTGTGGGGTTGATTGCGGAATCGTAATCAATCCATTGGCGGCCAAAAACCAGATAGAAGGCGGTATGATTGACGGAATTGGTCACTCGATTTATAGTGCCATGTCTTTTGAGGAGGGTAAACCACAACAATCGAATTTTGATACCTACCGTCTTATCCGCCATTCCGAAGCGGCCAAAAATATAGAAGTACATTTTGTGGACAACGGTATAGACCCAACAGGTCTTGGAGAACCATCATTGCCACCGGCCATTGGAGCGTTTTCCAATGCATTGTACAAGGCAATGGGAAGACGTTTTTACAAACAGCCTTTCATTAATGATAAGCCTCCATTGGTAGGTTGATCATAAAAGGATTAAATAATGAAAATTGGAACTGGTCAGTAGGTGTTTTTTACTGGCCAGTTTTTATTTGTACTCGTCATTATTTTTGATTTTAATCAATAAGTAGTTGATAGTCAAAATGTTATTTTAAATAAAATTTTTTGTAAAAAAAGTTGCAGTAATGGATTTTTATTTATGTTTGCCCCATAAATGAGCCTTGTCAATTTGGGCTCATTGCCTACAAGCTTTGAAGAATTTTTTCATGTTCGGGCTTTTGGGGATAAGAAAGTCTACCCAACAAGCCGTCTTTAGAATGAGACACCGAATACAAGGGCTGACTTTCGAACAACCATATTTTTTCAATCGCGATTTCTCGCGGCTATCACACTTTGTACCTCATACCATATTTGAATTTCGTATCTGAGCAGTTTCTATTTTCAGACGTCTATTTTTATTAATATCTTTTATAATAATTACGAAATTCAAATGAAAACAAAATATATAGATCTGATCGAGCAGACCTATGATTTTCCACAAGAGGAATTCCAATTGGAGGACAATAAATTACAATTCCATGGTATAGACCTTTACGGACTTGCCCAAAAGTATGGAACGCCCTTAAAGTTCACCTATCTGCCCAAAATATCGGACAATATCCAAAGAGCCAAGGGGTGGTTTGGTTCGGCAATCAAAAAACATAAGTATCCTGGTAAATATCACTATTGTTATTGTACCAAAAGTTCACATTTTGAACATGTGTTGAACGAAGCGCTCAAAAATGACATCCATATCGAAACTTCGTCGGCATTTGATATAGATATTGTAGAACATTTGAAAAAATCCGGAAAGATTACAAAAGACAACTATGTTATCTGCAATGGATTTAAAAGGGATCAGTATATCCAAAATATTGCACGCTTGATCAATAACGGACACAAAAAATGCATACCTATTATTGATAATTACGAGGAAATCAACCTCTTGAGCGAAGAAATCGATGGCAAGTTCCAAATTGGTGTCCGTATCGCTTCGGAGGAAGAACCAAAATTTGAGTTTTATACATCAAGATTAGGGATAGGGTACAAGAACATAGTTCCATTCTTTAACCAATCCATAAAACCAAATGAGCAAGTGGAGCTGAAGATGCTTCACTTCTTTATCAATACGGGAATTAGGGATACCGCTTATTACTGGAACGAACTCCTCAAATGCTTGAAGGTATACATCAGCCTTAAAAAAGTCTGTCCTACATTGGATAGCTTGAACATAGGAGGTGGCTTCCCCATCAAAAATTCATTGGCATTTGAATACGACTATGAATACATGGTGGATGAGATTATTCATCAGATTGGTCAGGCTTGCGATGAAGCCGAAGTGGAAGTTCCCAATATTTTTACCGAGTTCGGTAGTTTTACGGTAGGTGAGAGTGGTGGAAATATTTACGAGGTGCTCTATCAAAAACAACAGAACGATAGGGAGAAATGGAACATGATCAATTCTTCGTTTATTACAACAATGCCAGATTCTTGGGCAATTAGCAAACGCTTCATCATGTTGTCCATTAACCGATGGAACGAAGAATATGAGCGTATTTTACTGGGTGGATTGACGTGCGATAGCGATGATTATTACAACTCAGAGCAACACATGAACGCTATCTATCTGCCAAAATATAGAAAGGACAAACCACTTTACATCGGTTTTTTCAATACAGGTGCATACCAAGAGACCATTGGTGGTTTTGGTGGTTTACAGCATTGCTTGATCCCACATCCCAAGCATATTTTGATCAATAGGGACGGGGAAGGAAAGATAACGACATCAGTTTTTGCAAAACAACAAACGGCAGGTGAATTTATGTCGATATTGGGGTATGAAAGCACAAAAAAGTCTGATGTTTTGGTAGAGGCCGATAATCTGCCCGTACCAAGCAACAATTGAAAAAGGAATCAATAATAAAGATGAAAACAGAAAGAACATATGCCGGTATTCCAAAGGAATACGGTTCGGTCGAAAAGGCCAAAGTAGTATTGTTGCCCGTTCCATACGACGGTACCAGTACGTGGGGCAAGGGTTCGGACAAAGGTCCTGAAGCCTTCTTGGAAGCCTCCGATAACATGGAAATCTACGATATCGAAACAGATAGTGAGGTCTACAAAGAAGGGGTTTACCTTGCAGGTGCCATAACTGAACTGGATTCACCAGAGGAAATGGTGGAAGCCGTCCATAAAACGGTAAAGGATTACATCAAAAGAAACAAACTGGTAACTATGATAGGTGGGGAGCATTCCATCTCTATAGGTGCTATAAGGGCATTTAGTGAATGTTTTGATGATATTACTGTACTTCAGATTGATGCACATACCGATTTGAGGAAAGAATATATGGGATCTAAATACAATCATGCCTGTGCCATGTACGAAGCCAAAGAGACCACAAATCTGGTACAAGTGGGCATTCGTAGCATGGACCATGCAGAAACCTTGGTTATGGACAGGGACAATGTGTTCTTTGCCCATGAAATGGTTTCTGATGATTTTTGGATGGATTCCGCTTTGGACCTGATGACCGACGATGTTTATATATCATTTGATCTGGATGCTCTGGACCCATCAATAATGCCTTCTACGGGAACTCCGGAGCCAGGAGGACTTTTCTGGTACGAGACACTGGACTTTTTGCGTAGGGTCTTTAGGGAAAAAAATGTGGTCGGTTTTGATATTGTGGAACTGTGTCCAAATAAAATCGATAGGTCGTCCGACTTTTTGGCCGCCAAGCTCTACTATAAAATGTTGAGCTATAAATTTTCAAATAACAACGAATACATGGATGAGAGCTTTGAAGACGATGACGACTTCAAAAAATCCAAAAATAATTTAGAAGATTACGATGAGTAACAAAGGAGAAATATCACAATTTATTCAAAAATACTTTTTGCACTTTAATTCGGCAGCCCTAGTGGATGCTGCCAAAGGGTACGAGGACCAACTGAACAAGGGTTCCAAAATGTTGGTATCCTTGGCAGGGGCCATGAGTACCGCCGAACTTGGGAAAATTTTCGCCGAAATGATCCGTACCGATAAGGTTCACATTATTTCATGTACGGGAGCCAACCTCGAGGAGGATCTGATGAACCTTGTGGCCCACTCACATTACAAAAGAGTGCCCAATTATAGGGACCTCACTCCACAGGAAGAATGGGATCTTCTGGAGAATGGCCTTAACCGTGTCACCGATACCTGTATTCCAGAAGAAGAAGCTTTCAGAAGATTGCAGAAACATATTTACGATATATGGAAAGATGCCGAAGAAAAGGGTGAACGCTATTTTCCACATGAATATATGTACAAGCTTTTGCTATCTGGTATCTTGGAGCAGTACTATGAAATCGATATCAAGGATTCCTGGATGTATGCTGCTGCCGAAAAAAACTTACCGATTGTAGTGCCAGGATGGGAAGACAGTACCATGGGCAACATCTTCGCCAGTTATGTGATCAAAGGCGAATTGAAGGCAAGTACGATGAAATCAGGTATTGAATATATGACGTTCTTGGCCGATTGGTACATGAACAATTCAGAAAAGGGCATTGGCTTCTTCCAAATAGGCGGGGGTATTGCCGGAGACTTTCCAATCTGTGTTGTACCCATGCTGTATCAAGATTTGGAACAGACAGAAACTCCTTTTTGGAGCTACTTTTGCCAAATCAGTGATTCCACCACAAGTTATGGATCATACTCCGGTGCAGTTCCCAATGAAAAAATTACTTGGGGCAAATTGGATATAGACACCCCCAAATTTATTGTAGAATCAGATGCCACTATTGTGGCGCCTTTGATTTTCGCTTATTTATTAGACATGTAACCATGAGAAAAGGACAAGCCCCTGTTTTAAAACGTGTAATCGTTGATTATAAAAAGTTGGATAATAACATACTCAACCTTCTTGTCGAGAAATTTCCCGATGGTTATGACGACGATGATATAGTAACATACAGAAACGCCAGTAACGAAGTAGTGGAATGTGTTGAAGTGAGAACTGATGACACTGCTTATCTAATAAAAGTGAGCAAGCGCTTGGTGATGGCCATGGAGGATTTTGATGATTCGGACAATGACGACAGCGAAGACTCTGATTTGGACACCGATGAGTTGGAAAGTTCCGAAGAGGAATGACCTTGTTGGTTAGACTAACTTATTAAAGATGGAATCAAAAACAATGGCGCTTCACCTCGCTGAGAGCATCAACATACCAGCTTGCAGGAACGCCTTGAGCAAAGAGCTGGTTTATGGAGATCGTGATGAACTTTTTTATTCCGATGCATCACGTTACCTTTATATTTTTAGATATGGTGTTGTTTCCTTTTTTGGGTACGCCGAGAACGAAATATCAGAAATTTTGATGGAAATCAAGCCATTTTGTGAAGAATGGCGTCAATCGGATATTACAGAGACCATGGATATGGAACTCGTTTCTGATCGAGAAAAGGCAACAATAGATAATGATAAGGTTATACTGCCAAAATCTAATGTGGAAGGAATCCGTTTGGCTTTGTTGCATCTATCCCAGTCGGTTGCCTTGGCTTATTTTGCTGGCCTTTCGGAACAAGCCATGAAAGAGACCCGGCAGCACACCACCTATCTGGAACAGAATGGCAAATTGGACCTGGGAGGAAAGAAGTTGAAACGCCATATTGCAAAAGTGTTGAACATCAACAACCAGATTTCCGAGAATCTCTATATTTTTGATTCACACGAAGTGGTGTGGGAAGATTTGGAACTGGACCGATTGGACAAAGGTTTAAAACAAATCTTTGACCTCAAGGAAAGGTACCGAAATATAAAGGAACAGGGTATTGTGATCAAAGAGAACCTCAGTCTGTTCATGAATATTATGGATCACAGGGAAAGTAGTAGGCTGGAATGGATCATCATTATTTTGATCTTGGTCGAGGTGGTTGACCTGTTTATAATGAGATTAATCAGTTAAATAAATAGTTGTTTTGGATGATTTAGAAATATTGGGCAGCGAAGAATGGTGCCGTTTTGATGATTTGGGAATTCCCGCCATAAAGGCAAGAGTGGATTCCGGCGCAAAGACATCATCGATTCAAGCCAGTAAGATCAAAATTTTTAACAAAGGACTGGAAGAATGGGTCCGGTTCGAGGTGAATCCCGTTCAAGACAATAGAAGCATATCAATATTGTGTCAGGCCAAATTGGTCGATGTCCGTAATGTAAAGAGTTCTCAGGGCATCGCAGAGGAACGTCCCGTAATAAGGACGTCGGTCAACATTGCCGGAAAAAGTTATGAAATAGACCTGACCTTGGCCAATAGGGATACCATGGAGTATCGGATGCTGTTGGGGCGTGAGGCTATGAACGAGAGGTTTTTGGTAAATCCTTCCGAAAGTTTTATTCAGGGCGATATTACCGAAGAGCAACTGGAACAAAAATACAAGCCCTTTACCACCGAAAAAAAGGGGTTGAGAATCGGACTTTTGGCCAGTAATCCAAACCTTTACAGTAACAAAAGAATCATTGAAGCAGGCGAGATGCGCGGGCATAAAGTGGTTTTTTTGAACGTGGAGCATGTATATATGAAATTGGATGCCTCCACCCCAGAAATCAGATATCGTGGAGGAAACATTCTAGACAAGTTCGATGCTGTCATACCGAGGATAAAACCTGCGGTTACCTTTTATGGTTGTGCTCTGTTACGGCAGTTTGATACCCTTGGGGTTTATTGTTTAAACTCTGCCGATTCCATAGGTAGGTCGAGGGACAAGCTTTTTGCATCGCAATTGTTTTCCAAAAACGATATTCACATACCTACAACAGGTTTTGCCAAATCTCCGATGGATACCAAAGACCTTATTCGTATGGTCAGCGGCGCTCCATTGATCATTAAATTATTGGAGAGCACACAGGGCAAGGGGGTTGTGTTGGCCGAAACCAATAAGGCCGCCGAGAGTGTGATCAATGCCTTTAAAAGCGTACAGACCAATATCTTGGTTCAAGAATTTATTAAAGAAGCCAACGGGCACGATATCCGTTGTTTTGTTGTTAATGGCAAGGTTGTGGCCTCCATGCAGCGTACGGCACAAAAAGGAGAGTTTAGGGCCAATATTCACCAAGGTGGTGCGGCATCCAAGGTAAAAATAACTCCCGAAGAGCGCAAATTGGCCATAAAATCTGCAAAAGTGTTCAATTTGGACGTTGCCGGTGTAGACTTGATCAGGTCCAATAAAGGACCTCTCCTTTTGGAGGTAAACTCATCACCAGGATTGGAAGGTATCGAAAATACCACAGGAAAAGACATTGCCAACGTAATGATCGAAACCATCGAAAGAAAATTAAAATATAAGCACTAAATAACTTGTGAACAATTCTATTTGTTGATAATCAGTAGATTGTTGTTTTTATAAATAACTTTCTACGCAGATTTCCAAAATCACAAATATAAATTGAAAACGGCCATTCGTTAAATCAAATACCCCGTTCGTTAATTGGGGCTCTAACAAATCAGAATGCCGTTGTATGTTTGTCCCAGTTAACGCAAAGCTTTAAAGCTTACGTTCAAACCTTAAATAGGATGAGGGGTGATTATGGGGTACTTTGTGTTCTTAACCTAATATCTCTTATTTGTAAAAAGGTTTACGGTGCTCCAAGGGGTTTTTGAGCTTGAGCCCCTTGGTTGTGACGCTTTTCTATAAGATCAAATATTATGCTCCCATAAATTTGGCCTACTTTTTTTATTTGGATAAAACCAAAATAGTGGACACCTAACTGCTCATTCACAATTGTTCACATCTTTTCAGGAAACGTAGAAAACCAAGGGTGTAAGTTTTTGGACAAAAAACCTACTTTTGTAATGTAACATTTCAGGAAGAAGATATATGTCAGAACAAGTGGAAAGAATCAAAACGTTGATTATTGGATCGGGACCGGCAGGGTATACTGCGGCCATTTATGCCTCAAGGGCAGATTTAAAACCGGTAATGTATACAGGATTGGAGCCTGGAGGACAATTGACCACTACTACAGAAGTGGACAATTTCCCCGGATACCCAGAAGGGGTGGACGGTCCTACCATGATGATGCAATTGCAACAGCAGGCCGAACGTTTCGGTACAGAAGTAAGAATAGGAATGGTAACGGCGGTCGAACTAAGTGATGAAGTTGGTGGAATCCACAAAATTACAGTGGATGATTCTACAGAGCTGGAAGCTGAGACGGTTATTATCTCAACCGGTGCCTCGGCTAAATATTTGAATTTGCCTAGTGAGCAACGCTTGAGAGGTGGAGGTGTATCTGCTTGTGCTGTATGTGACGGCTTTTTCTATAAAGGTCAAGAAGTGGCCATCGTCGGAGCAGGTGATACTGCTGCGGAAGAAGCATCTTATTTGGCAAATATTTGTAGCAAGGTAACCATGTTGGTGCGTAAGGACCACATGAGAGCTTCTAAAGCAATGCAGCATAGGGTAAACAGTATCGATAATATTGAAATCCGTTACAACACGGAAGTAGATGAAGTTCTTGGTGACCAAGTTGTGGAAGGACTAAGAATTGTAAACAATGAAACTGGGGAGAAAGAAGAGATCTCTATCACAGGATTGTTTATAGCCATAGGCCATAAACCCAATACGGATGTGTTTAAAGGCCAGTTGGATATGGATGAAACAGGCTACATTGTTACACAACCAAAATCCACCAAAACAAACAAGCCAGGTGTTTTTGCCAGTGGCGATGCACAGGACAAAATATACAGACAGGCTGTAACTGCGGCCGGAACAGGATGCATGGCAGCTTTGGATGCAGAACGTTATTTGGCAGCGGTAGAGAGCAAAGAAATGTTGGCTTCGTAGTCGGTTATAAAAGTAATTATATAAAAAAGGCACTGTGGTTATCAGTGCCTTTTTTCATGATTGTATTAGTTTAATCAATCCGCTTGTAATTTTCTGAAAATGTTCTGTTTCCGTCAGAATCAACAGTGATTTGGCTGAAGGTGTCTTCCTTGAGAATAAGTTCGAACGTAAAGTTTCGCATGGTGTCCAATGCTTTCATCATATCATCGTCACCATATTCTATCACTTCTATCAAGGAGTTGTCCGTCACTCTATAAGAACCGTAACCAAACCTTCCATTGGGATTATCAGGAACATATCGTGTCCACATGATTTTCTCTTTGGAATACATTTTAACCTGTCTGTATCCATCTGATTTTTGTATGGTATCTATGATATTTTCCCCATCATAGTTGTAAAAACTTTGTAGTTCCCAAGTTCCTTCAATAGTTGGGTTTGTTGGTTCGTGTTCTGTAAAGCTTCCTGCAATCAAGAAAACAAAAATGAGAGTGAAAAGTAAAACTGATTTTTTCATAATGCCCTACTTTTTAATGTGTTAGAATATCTAAAAGGTAGCAATAATTTTTGATAATATTAAGTTTTTGAGCCTTAAATTTTAACATTTTGACAGTGTTTGGGGACTAAATAAAATCTAAAAAATAAGTTAGGTATGCGATATTTTTAGAAAATAGGCGCACTCATTGAGGATACCTGATTTAAAATCACCTATTTATATATTATCAAACATTTTCGAGTTAAAATGTTTGATTTGTAAAAAAATTTGAACACTTTTCGGGACTATTAACACAAAATTCGATAATGAGAAACATTTTTTTAACATTTGTTGCAGTGTTTTCATGCATTGCTGCTTTTGGTCAAACTGTTACGGGTACCGTGTCCGATGTGTCGGGTACACCATTGCCAGGGGTGACCATAGTGGTCAGTGGCACGAACATAGGTACAACTACCGATTTTGATGGAAATTATTCCATAAATGCCTCTAGTGGGCAAGTATTACGATTTTCTTACATAGGAATGAAGCCCAAAGATATTACAGTGGGGTCGGAGACCACATTGGATGTAACTTTGGAAGAAGACTCAACACAGCTGGACGAAGTTGTGGTTACTGCATTTGGGGTTGAGCAAAAGCAAAAGTCCTTGGGGTATTCCGTAACTAAAGTAGATTCTGAGGACCTTAATTTGGCCGGTCAGGCCAATCCTGTAGAAAGTTTACAAGGGCGAGTGGCCGGTGTACAAATAAATAGGTCTTCTGGTTCTTCCGGTGGCGGGGTAGATATTTTAATCAGGGGTGTAACATCGATCAATCCGGATAGAAGCAATCAACCATTGATTATAGTGGATGGTCTCGCTTTGAACAACGATACGTTTTCTGGAGAAGTTAGACCAAGCGCAGGATCAAATTCACCCAACAGCTCCGAGCAGTTTGCCTTTTCCAACAGAGCAGGTGATTTGAACCCAGAGGATATTGAGAGTTTCAACATCCTGAAAGGAGCAGCTGCAACAGCACTTTATGGGGTGAGGGCTGCGAACGGGGCTATCATAATAACAACAAAAAAAGGAAAGCAAGGGAAGGCTAAAATAAACTTAACGGCTTCTACCACCTTCAGAAGCGTAAAGACTACCCCTTCATTGCAAACTACGTACAGGGAAGGTTTTAATGGAGAACCTAGGACTTTGTACGACCCTGATTCTGAAACAGGATTCAACCGTGTTCAAAATTCCACATCATTCTATTCCTGGGGGCCTGCGTATTCGGTTGATTCGTTTGATTTGGGCGAGGGCAATATAGTCGACCTTTCAGATGATAGATTTTATAGTCCGTATGATATTTTTAGAACAGGTTTCAACTCGCAGGTAAACTTGAGTTTGAGCGGGGCTAATGAAAAGTTAGATTATTTCTTTTCCATGGGAAATAATAGTGAACAAGGAATTCTGCCCAATACGGATTATAAGAAAAACAACTTTAGGCTTAAAGCCGGATATAAAGTCACCAATAATTTTAGTATTGAAGGCTCTGTTGCCTTTTCCAATTCTGGAGGAAGAAGGGCCAACGGGGGAGATAAATCGGTAATGAGTGCATTGTCCTATTACTCTGGTACATTTCCGATAAACGATTATATGAATCCTGACGGGAGTGAAAGGGATTACTCGTTCGGGATTATAGATAACCCGAGATACTTGATGGAAACAAGTAGTTTGGAAGATGATGTGAACCGTTGGATAGGTAATACCACTCTTAAATGGTCTCCAAAGGACTGGGTCACTTTTACATATGCTGCACAGATTGACAACTACTCCGATGCGCGTAACCGCTACGTAGGGCCGGATTTGGACGGTGGTTCACAAGTTGGCGGGTTTATTCTGGAGCAGAATATCAATTTTACAGGAATTGAATCCAACTTTTTGGCATCATTCAACAAATCTTGGTCAGAGGATTTCACCACGGATCTTACTGTCGGTCACCAATTGTCCGATGCCAAAAGAACGTACCTTGAGGCCCGTGGAGAAGGTTTGAATGTACCTGGAATAAACGAACTGGGAAACACAACTAATTTTTTCATCAACAAAACGGTGGAACAAAATAGAATTGTTGGTGTATTTGGAGAATTGAAATTGGGATACAAGGACAAACTGTTTTTATCCGTTACTGGAAGAAATGACTGGATTTCAACCTTGTCCAAAGACGGAAGATCTTTCTTTTACCCCTCTGCAAGTTTAGCCTACGATGTCTCCGACCTTTTTGGGGAGAACGATATCTTCACTTTTGGAAAACTAAGGGCCTCTTGGGCTGAAGTAGGTAAGGGACCTGATTTTGGGCAAGATGGTCAGTATTTTGTAGTTGATGGCGACTTTCCCTTTGCAGGAGTTGGTGGTTACCGAAGAAGTACATCCAGAGGCTTTGAAATAGTTCCGGAAAGAAACCAATCTACCGAGTTTGGTGCCGACCTTAGGTTCTTGGACAATAGAATAAGGCTGGATTACGCTTATTTTAATACTAGGGTCAAAGATCAGATATTCGGAGTGGGAACCGCTTATTCCTCCGGTTATTCCAGGATTATTAGAAATGCGGGCGATTACAAGGTCTTTGGTCATGAATTTTTATTGAGTGCGGACATTATACGTAATCAGGACATTAGATGGGAAGTAATTCTAAACTGGTCTACCAGTGAAGGTGAAGTGTTGGATATTCCTGATGATGTGGAATCCATCATATTTGCCGACTCAGGTGTTGCAGGTGTTACCTCAGAAGTTAGGGAGGGTGACCAAATGGGTAATCTGTATGGTTACACATGGACTTATGAAAACGGACAGCTATACTTGGATTCCGAGGGTTACCCGGTAATCAACTTGGATGAAAGGGTGATTGTCGGTAATGCTTTCCCGGATTTTATATCCTCTATAGGAAGTAATTTCAATTATAAAGGCATTGGTCTTAATTTTTTGCTCGAATGGAAAAAGGGTGGAGACCTGTACGATGCAGGACTAAGAAATTCTATTAGAAATGGTAATCCACTAAGTACTTTACAGCGAGATGTAAATGTAGTATTGGACGGAGTAATGGATGATGGAAATGGAGGTTTCGTAACCAATACAACGGAAGCTCTCATTGACCAAAATTATTACCGAAACTCAAATGCATATAACAGGGCATCAGAAGTATTGGTGCAAGATGCGTCTTGGGTGAAATTGAGAAATATTTCATTGTCCTATGATATTAAAAGTAATTTGATCAAGGACCTGAATTTGGAAAGGGTAAGTATATCAGCGAGTGCCAACAATTTATTATTGTGGACGCCCTATGACGGATATGACCCAGAAGGAAACCAATATAGCGCGGGAAGCAACGTATACGGTTTTACGGGATTGAACATCCCGCTTAGTCAAAGCTACACATTGGGATTGAACGTTGCATTTTAAAAAAAGGAATTATGAAAAAAGTAAGTATAATAAAAGCACTTTTACTGTTCTCCCTTGTTTGGACAATTGGTTGCAGTGAAGATTATTTTGATGTAAATACCCCGTCCAATACAGCTCCCTTGGAAGATTTAAGGATGCAGGACCTTATGGCGCCGGTCATTCATAGTACCTTGGAAGGACAGCGATCAGCCGAACTTTCCTTTGGTAACTACGTTCAATATTTTGTAACCACTGGGGGCGGAGCAGCAGGGCAGACATCAGCGGACGGCCTTTGGGAGCAGGTATATTTATATGTGTTGCCCAATTTGGAAGCGATTAAATTCAAGGCCGAGGAAGTTGGCTCTACCCATATCGATGCCGTGGCCGATATACTTTTGGCTGCGAATATTGGCATAGCCACAGACACTTGGGACAATATTCCCTATTCTGAAGCAAGTAACGGGCCCGATAACAACTTCCCTGAGTTTGATAGCCAAGAAGAAATTTATACGGAGATCTTCACTCTATTGGATGGTGCAATTTCTAAATTGGGAGGTCCCGATAATTCAGGTTTTGATTTGGGCTCATCTGATTTAATTTATGGCGGGGACCCAGAAAAGTGGTTAAAATTGGCCTATTCATTAAAAGCACGTTATCAATTACACTTGGTAAATAAAGGGGTAGTTACTCCGGCTGAAGTGTTGGCATCAGTAGAAAATGGATTTGATTCCAACGAAGATAACTTCACCATGTATTATGATGATAGAAACATTAATCCTTGGTATTCGGAGGAAGTCTTGGCAAGGCGTACAGGTAACTTGAGCAAGGATATTGCTAGTCAGTTGGTAAGTTCTATGAACGGAGATTATTATCCATTTCAGGGCGGATCGGTAGAGATAGACCCTAGACTGCCTTTGTTTGCAGAGAATGAAGATGAAGCTGAATACAAAGGATTTGTAAGTGGGGGAGCAGGAATAGCTCCAGATGGCACCGATGCGAATGCGAGATTTAGAGAAGATGGTTTTTACACCAGCATAGATTCACCACTCATTCTTATTAGCTATGCAGAAGTACTGTTTATTAAGGCAGAGGCCGAGTTTTTGGCAAACGGCGGCAATGAGACCAGCAGTGGTTCAACGGCGGATGCTTATACCGCATACATGAACGGGATTGCTGCAAGCATGGAAATGTACGATGTGGATGGAACCGATTATATGGCAGATGGGGCTGTAGACATAGGTGAAGGGTCACTTATGTTGCACCACATTATGAAGGAAAAATATATACACAACTTTTTGAACCCGGAAACTTTTGTGGATTACAGGCGATACGATTTTTCAGAATATGTTTTTAGGGGCTTGGAGATTAGAAGTGAAGAAGAAAGTGCCGATACAGAGTTTCAGGGCCAGTGGTTTAGAAGGGCCAACTACCCAGCGACAGAGTTGAACAGAAACGAGGCTAACGTTTTAGCAAATCAACAGGAGCCTGTAGTTCCGGTTTGGTGGGACGAATAGTCTGATTATATGTTTTAATGGACAAAGGCCATCCGATCGGATGGCCTTTATATTTATAGGTTGACACTGTGTTAAAAAACATCCTCTTTGGTCAGGTACAATAGCCCTTCACCTGTTTCATTTAAAATCCGCTTGGTGCGCAGGTAACGATTATAATTGTACTCATCAAAATCATCTGAATCTTGGTCCATAGTGCTTATATGAACATTTCCGGCCGAGTGGATAAATTGGTTATCGCCAATCCACATTCCCACATGGATAACACGTTCTGGACCGGTTTCCGTAGCTTTTCTTCCAAAAAAGAGTAGGTCTCCGGGAATCAATTTATCAAACTCCTTGGAATCATCGACCAAGACTCCTTCATTAATTTGTTGTGAAGCATCTCGGGGGATAATCATTCCGTTCATTAAATAAACAGTTTTGGTAAAACCGCTACAATCCACGCCTTTGGTGGAAGTGCCCCCCCATAAATAGGGAACACCGAGCATTGTTTTGGAGGTCTCGACCAAACTTTCCTTAGTGAAAGCCAACTTGGATTTCCATTCATCAAAACTATCCGCTTCTTCCTTTAACAAATATGCTTCTCTACCGTCAGGGTACTTTACTTGATAGAATTTGTCATTTTCGGCGATATGGCTAAAGATATTGCCCGCCACCACGTCGGAAACTGCATCAGAGCTTGCATCTGCTTCTGTGTATGATTTTCCGTAAGTATTCGTATAAATTACCTTATCAGTAGTTTGCCATGCATCAAAGTCCTCCTTGTTCATTAATTCAATACCGCCACCATCTACCCATCCAAGATAGTTGTCCGGAGTTTGTATAAGATACCAGCTTCCCTCTTTTTGATATACGTTAAGGGGCATTCCCAAGGTGCCCTGTGTGACCAATTCGGCAGAATGGGCGGATTTTGACCTCAGGTTGGCAACGGAATTATTGATTACCCCGTAAATCATTCCCTCTAACTTTTGTGAGGGCAATACCTCAATACTGTCCGTGTACTTTATTTTTTGGGAATCCAGTTCTTTTTTAAAAGCATCTAGGGCTTCAGGAAGGTTGGTCTTGCCCTTTACAATGTAACTGGAAGAACTTTTTTTGGATTCAACATCAAAAAGAGCCACTCGCTTATCCGGGGCGTAGGTTTCCCGGACGGAAGAAATAATTTCATCTACCTTGTTTGGTTCCGTGCTTTGCTCTGTTTTGCAGGCTGAAAAAATAAGGACACCCAACAAAAAGAGGCAAACCCTATTATTATGGAAAGATGGAAACTTCATAAAACAATACTATTATGTTATTTAAGGCTTGCAAAATAACCAATTCAAGGGAAATTTTGGTCAACCCTGCTCTGTATTGATACTGTGGGTCAAATTTACAATATCCTCTTTTTTATGATAGGCACTAAGCACAATACGACTTACCAAAGGCCCATTTTCGTCAGGGTAATTAAAGTTGGTAAAAACAAACCCATCTTTGTTCAAGGCTGTTGCCATTCCTATATCCTGAAATTCGAAAGTCGGATGTCCCTCCATATGCGAGAAAAAAGAAGGGTTTTTCAATAAACTCATAAAATACCGGTGGTTTTCTTCAAGTATTTGCAAGCGTTCGGAATATATTTGTTTGGCACCCAACAGCGTTGCCATAAAAGCTGGTGATGCTGGGCTTGCGCCCCCATAAAAAGGAGTGTTTTCCAAGATGTCAACAGCTTCCTTGCTGCCAAAAACCGCCCCAGCTTGGACCCCAAGGGCTTTCCCCAATGAACAACAGACCAAAAGTTTGGCAGGTTGTAAGGCATTGAGCATGCCATAACAACCATTTCCGTTGTTGCCCGCGATTCCGATTCCGTGCGAGTCGTCACCTACCAAGATTACCTTCCCCAATGGAAGTTTACGTAGTCCATCAAAATTTGGAAACTGATTGCCAGAAAAGTCAATGGTATCCAAAAGAACAACGGGGAGTTGGTCTCTTTCAATTGTTTTGGATATTAATTGGTATAATTTGTTGAAGCTCAATGTTGATGTGACGCCATTGACAAGTAGTGCAGTATGGGCATTGGGTGCCGCAAATACGGGATGTCCTTTTTCCAGTAATGAATGAACCACCAATTGCGATGCCAAATAACCGCTGGACATGGTCAAACAACGTTCACTGCCAACCCAGTTCGCCAAATCATTTTCAGCTTCTTCGTAAACACCCAATTTTACATTGGATTTTCTGGAGGCGCCATACTGCATTCCGTACTTGGAAACATTTTTTAAGTACAGTTCCTTGAAGGGGGCGTAGTTTTGCAAACCCAAATAGGAGGTACCTCCAAAATATAAATGGGATTTTCCGTTCACTAGGATTTGTCTGTCAGGTATGCTTTGGATGGAATAGGCCATTAGAGCAATTCTATTCCGCTACCGGGCAATTTTGGGAATACGACTTTGCCACTTTCCAATATTTCGACGCCGGTCGCAATATCACCTTTTAGGAGCATGGCACCATCCATATCCACATAGTCCAACTGGGGCAAAAGTTGTGCAATGGCTGAAATACCAACTGTAGATTCCGTCATACAGCCCACCATAAGCTGTAACCCGAGCTCTCGTCCTTTTTTAATCATCCGTCTAGCAGGTGTGAGCCCCCCGCATTTGGTCAATTTAATGTTAATACCGTGAAAATAACCTCCGCATTGTTCCACATCGCTCTCTATAATACAACTTTCGTCGGCGATGACCGGAAGAACGGATTGCTCCTTCACCAAGGACATTCCTTCCCAATCATCGGCCTTGAGTGGCTGTTCCAAAAACTCTATGCCAAGTTCCTTCAATAACGGCGCATTCTTAATGGTTTCCTCTGCGCTCCATGCGGTGTTGGCATCTATCCTGAAAATGCTATCGGTGTGTTTACGCAATTCGCGAACTATGGCAACATCATCAGGGGTGCCGAGCTTGATTTTATAAAGCGGCCACGGTTTTTCTTGAAGCTTGGCCACCATTTTTTCGATGGTATCTATCCCGATGGTGTAGTTGGTCATCGGATATTTTTCGGTAGTTGTGCCCCAGATTTCGTAGAGCGGTTTGCCCTTTAGCTTGCCATAAAGGTCGTTTGCGGCCAAATCCAAGGCACAAAGGGTAAATTTATGAAGGTCAAGCGATTCTAAAAATTTGTAAAAGTTCTCGGGAGAGTCAAAATCATAATTTTCTATTTGATTTTGGACCGCTTCTATTTCGGCCATCATCCCTTCAATGGTAATTTTATAATACGGATTGGAAGTGGCTTCACCATAACCCGTTTTTCCATCCAACGAAAGGCAAACGATCAAAGTGTCCTGTTCATCTCTAGATTCTCTGGAAATGGTAAAGGTATGTGCTAGTTGAAGTGTATATTTTTTAAGTGCTATCTGCATGGTTTTTAGGTATTGTAATCATGCTAAGATAGGGTTTCACTCAAATATATTAAAGACAAAAGCCCACCTAAGATTAAGTGGGCCTTTGCATATGTAAAGGGAATTGGATCAGTATTTGCGAACGCTGCCCGATACGGATTTTTTGGTCTGTACGCTGGCATCACCAGTGTACTTGATATCCGCTCCGCTACTTGCATCGGCAACCAACGACTCCGAAACATTTACGGAAATATCGGCCCCGCTACTGGCATCAGCGTTACATCTTTTTACAATTAGATCTTGCGCTTTAATATCAGAACCGCTGCTGGCATCGGCAAAAAGGGCATCTGCTTGACCGGATACTTTGATATCGGCACCGCTACTGGCATCGGCAGAAACTTCATTTGCCATAACTTCAGCATGTAAATCCGCGCCGCTACTGGCATCCAGCTCAATGTTTTGGGCCTTGATTACGTTCTGAGCGATAAGGTCGGCGCCACTGGAGCTTTCCAAAGCAGTAATTTCCGGTAGGGTCACATATACATTTTTGGTCGCACGTCCGATATTTTCGATGGCATGTATCTTAAGTCTACCATCCTTGATATCGGTACCGATCAGGTCGATGATGTTTTCGTCGGCCTCAACCGTGATGTTGAAGTCAGAGCCTTGGGTCACGAATACATCGATTCCTTCTGATGCGGATACGATGTCGAAATCCTCTTTTACATCGCGGCTCTCTTCTACGACTTCGCCGTTACCTGTTTTTCCGTTGCCGAAGTTCATATCCATCATGCATGAGGATGCAAAGAGGGATAGGAGTGCGGCGATCGCTAATCTTGCTAGTGTTGTCATGATTGTTGTTTTAGTATTGATTGATTTTGAAAATGATTAATGTCTTCTGAAATAATTTCAGTGTAAATGTCCGTTTTTATGTATGCGTTTTAAATAATGATCTACTGAATTGACGAATTAAGTGACTCAATTGTTACTTTTTTCTTTGGCTTTAACATTTACCCCGTTTTCATCGATTTTTAACTGAACGGAATCTTCGGCATCCTCAATGTTGATATCAATACCATTTTCATTGATGATGATTTTGCCATTTCCATCAGAGTTATCATCATTATCTTCAGGGCAATCCAAACACTGCAATTCCCCATCGCCATCCATCAACCAGTGCTGACCTGCCATGCCACTTCTGTAAAAACCTTGGTCATTATCAATTCCCCGGCCAATGTATCTGCTTGTGGAATCATCAAAATATACCGTCTTGTCCTCTGGTACATAAATCGTTACAGTTACCTCTTGATTCCTGGCCTTGTTCGATGTTTCCGTGGTCAAATATTTGTCCAACACAATTTCATTGCCGTCAACCGTGTAAGCGTACTCGATGTTTCTGGCACGGTCTCTGGCGGCCGGTGTTGAGTTTCCATCCGCATCTTTCCTGATATTTACCCTAATGGAATCGGTATCTGATTTTCTTATTTTGATTTCAACTTCGTCAGATATTAAAATACGGTTGTCGTTTTCGTCATAACCAAAGGTCATTCTACCAAAATGAATATCATCTCGGTTGTAATCCATATGACCATCCTTCATTGTGATGACCAAGGTATCGGAAGGAATTTCCAATGCGAGTTCTGTCCTGTCGTTTACGCTTCCCGTATACGAGAATTCAGCGGCCTGCCGTATGCCAAAGACAATCAACAGTCCTACGGAGATCAACCAAAGGCCCAACAAGGAGAATTTGGCAATGTTCCCAATCGATTTTAAGTTGTTCACCAATATCTTCAATCCTAAATAGAGTAGGAAGAAGAACGGAATTCCAATGGCAAAGAACAACAAGATGGATACTACCCATACAGGAGCTCCCGAAGTGTTCACGATTTCATAAAAATCTATGCCGGGTACATGTACGGCATCGAACATGCCTACGGTAAACAGTCCGAAAAACAACCCTACCAGGGTAGATGCCCCGATAATGATCAATAAAATGCCTATGAACTTACCGAATACCTTGAACAGGAACAAGATAATGTCCCCAATGGTATCAAAAAAGGTCTTGGAGCCGCTTTTGACCTTGTTGCCCACTTTTTCGTAGTCAACACTTTTTACTTTGTCGGCAACATCATCAAACCCCTCTTTAACTTTGCGTTCTATATTGCTGATGTTGACGGGCTCCCCCCGCATATCCAATTTTTGGGAGGTTGTGGCGGCCTCGGGCACCAAGATCCAAAGTAGGATGTAGGCAATGAGTCCAAAACCACTGGTAAATACGGCCAATAGGATAAATATGAGCCTTACCCAAAGGGCATCGATGCCCAAATAATGTTCCAAACCTGCGCACACACCGCCAATATATTTGTGGTCGATGTCCCTGTACAGTTTTTTTGCCCTGCCCACAGAGGGTTCCGTGTGGCTCTTTTTGGGTTCATCCTCAAAAATATCCTCGTCCACCATGTAATCTTCGGGTTGTCCCATTACATCGATTACTTGATCTACCTCCTTGTGGGTGATCACTTGGCGTTCGTTCTCCATTTTTTCGAGAAAGAGCTCTGCGATACGGGCCTCGATATCGGCAATGATCTCGTCGCTTCCCTTGGTACCCGAAAAGGAGCGTTTTATGGATTCCAGGTACCGTCTCAGCTTGTTATACGCATCGTCGTCTATATGGAAGAGCGTATTTGCTAGATTTATATTTACTGTCTTGTTCATTTTTTGATTCTATTTTGTGTTGGTTACCAGATTGACTGCATTTCTTAGTTCGTCCCAGGTGCCGTTGAGTTCGTTAAGGAACAATTGGCCTGTTTCGGTGAGCGCGTAATATTTGCGGGGAGGTCCCGATGTGGATTCTTCCCAACGGTAATTGAGCAATCCCGCGTTCTTAAGCCTTGTGAGCAAAGGATATATGGTACCTTCCACTACTAACATCTTTGCGTCTTTCAAGGCTTCCAGAATTTCTGAAGCATACTTGTCGTCATCCCTAAGAATGGACAAAATGCAGTACTCCAGAACCCCCTTGCGCATTTGTGCTTTTGTGTTTTCTATGTTCATAATTTCATGGTTCTAAATTTATGCTGAACTGGGTTCGGCATCTGATTAACAGTTCGTTTTTTGTTCTCCCAAACTTTGTTTGGTTACGTTTCCACTCCAGTCCCCTGAATTGGACAGGGAAGTGGAAACGGTTCTTTGATTGATGATTGTTTTTTCGTTTTTTGATTGATGTTTAAACTCCTTTTCTTTGATTGATGATGAATATGTCGGAGGTGATTAGGCTCCTAATTTATGATTGATGATAATTTTTATTCTCGTTGTGCTTCGTCCACAACGGCATTGTTCTCTATAATCTGCATTTTTTCAATGTTTCCATTACCGGATGCTATAAATTTAAATTCAACCGCTCTCTCCTTCATAAAAAAGGTATTTTCTGTTTTTGGATAAAGCGTTGCCTGCATCTTTTCCGTTATCAACAGTAACTTTCCGTTGTCCTTTTTAATTTGAACTTCACCTGCTTGCAACGATTTATAGTTGCCTTCGTACTTGTCCAATATATTGTCCGATACAGGAATTTCCTGTGCTGAAGCTTCATTTTCCATTAAATGATGATTGTAGCTCAATTCCCTTTTTATTTTCCATGATCCATCGATCAGCATCCAAACATGGGTGAATTTTGCAACATCCCCTTTTTGGTATTCGTTCTTGTCATTTAAAAATTCGAACCTGTGCACACCATGTTGAACGGCCCCATAGATTTCCCCATCTTTTTTGAGCGGATACACTTCCAAACTACCATCGATCAATATTCTTTTGGAATACTGTGGTGCCGAAGGGTCTCTTTTTTCACAGTTTTCTCTGGTCGGTTTCAAAAAAGCTTCCCTTCCCTCTGTAAAACCACCTTTGTCATGATAGAACTCAAAATCCTCTGTGAACAACGGCTCCATGGTATCCACATCACATTTATTAAAAGCCGCATCGAATAACAAACTGTCCTTGGATTTCAATAATAGGTAGAGTTCCGATGTTTCTGGTTCCTGCGCTTGTGCTGAGCCCACCATGCATAAGGTCAAAATTCCAAATATGTATTTAAAGCTCTTCATTACTTGATGAATTTAATGGTGAACGGATATTTGAAATATTCTCCCTCGTTGGTTCTAATGGTGGCCAAAATGGAGAAAACAATGTTTACCACTGCCAATGCCACTTGCAGAAATCCAGAGATACCTACTGGCCAGAGCAATCTTCCAAACTTAAAATCGTCGCTATCAATATGAATGTTCAAATTGTTAAGGTCGCTCAACCCATGGAACCCCAAAAAGTTCCAATCGAACAAGTCTGGCCAAAATCCAATAAAGAATGGGATAGTGACCAAACCTGCCACGATGGAATAAAGCAACATACTAATTTGAAAATTAAGAGCCTGTTTGCCGTTGTAATCTACAAATGCATGCTCTTTTTTGTTTGCGGTCCATAAGATCAACGGAAGTATGAAATTGCCGAAAGGAATAAAGTACTTCGAGAACATGGAGGCGTGGATGATCGCGGATAAATTTCGTTCGTGCTTGGTGATTGTAGTTGCCATTTTTTTGATTGATGTTTTTTGATTGTAAAATGGTAAACCTATTAGCTTACGATGCAAATATATATCCAAAAGATGGTACTATGCAAAACAAAGTACTATTGTTTAACAAAAAATTAACAATAATTAATATCATCTTTTTACCTATTTTTAAGCAGACTTAAATGAAAAATATGGCACTCACACCCAGTAAAATCAATATGTTCACTTTTATGAAACTCCCTTCTGCATGGTGGTGCGGGGTACGGCTCAAATATATTGATGAGAAAAAAGCGATAACCACGGTAAAACATAAATGGATGAATCAAAATCCGTTTAAATCCATGTTTTGGGCCGTTCAGGGGATGGCTGCAGAGTTGAGTACAGGCGCATTGGTGATGAACGAAATCCAAAAAAGCGGTAAAAAAGTATCCATGCTCGTGGCCAACAACAAAGCTACCTTTACCAAAAAGGCTACAGGTCGAATCAATTTTACTTGCGTAGATGGGGAACAGATTGCCGATGCAATCCAAAAAACGGTGGAAACAGGGGAGGGGCAAACTTGTTGGATGAAAGCCGTAGGCGTTAACCAAGATGGGGTAGAGGTATCCACCTTTCATTTTGAGTGGACGGTGAAGGTGAAGGGTTGAGTTTGGTTAAAGCATAATAAAATGAACACACCCGAAAATAGAACAATATTTTTTGTGTAATCAGTAGAACTAGAATAGGTCGAATGAAAAGTGTTTTTGTACAAAGACCAAATAAATCAACACTATACAGCCCACTTCTATAAAAAACCAGATTAAGTGTGATATGGTTGTTTTTTTATTGACCGATCTGTAGTTTTTAGCTTCTATCTTGTAATATTCTGATTTCTTTGCATCCGAAAACTTGTGCTTCTTGGAAAGCTTGTCAAATTCTTTGGCGAATCTTGTCAAATCTTTTGAATTAAGTAGGATTTTTGTCAACTTATATCCCCAAATTAAAACGAGCAGCAAAACAAAAAAACGGATCATAGAATTCGTGTAAAGAAGAATTGGAAAGATAGTGAATGATTATGGCAGAATCGGTCAAAATAATAAAAATTAAGCCATTGTATAAATTGTTACTTATGGGAATAAGTCAATTATATGGTGCTTTTGTCATTTATAGACTAGGGGTGTTGACCATAAAAGAAGCATGGATCAACCAAGTGTGTTTGATAGCTGTTTTTGTCCTTATTGGTTGGTCTGCGTACTTAATTTATTCGTTTTTTCAGTTTTATCGATTGAAAGATGATAAGATTATTTTAAGGGAAAACAACTTTTCTCTTTTCGGGATCGAAATCAATTATAGTGATATAAAGGACTTTGGCATCGATGCATCTGATTCTGTTTTGTCTCTTAATATACGCCTGAAGTACTTGGATGAACCGATTCCAATTGTATCAAAATTCATGAAATTAAAGGAATTCCATTTTCTTATGAAAACCTTGATCGAGAAAACCGATCAAAATAGAATGTAGTGTTCGGAAAGTACCCTTATCACTCATGTGTAGAGGTATTGCAGGCCTAATCTTAAGTTCATAAATATCTCAATATTGGGATTCAATGTAACAAAATTCCAAATATTCCAACATATAAACAGAGATTAAAAAGCATCAATAACAAATGAACGCACACGAAATAGACTACCACATTTACGGCGAGGAAATGCAGTATGTGGAAATAGAACTGGATCCACAAGAAGCTGTAGTTGCCGAAGCAGGCACTTTTATGATGATGGACCAAGATATTAAAATGGATACCATCTTTGGCGACGGTTCCAATCAAGACACCAGTGTACTGGGCAAGGTATTCTCGGCAGGTAAGCGACTGCTTACGGGCGAGAGCCTTTTTATGACGGCTTTCCTGAACATTGGTCAAGGAAAAAAACAGGTAAGCTTTGCTTCTCCCTATCCCGGTAAGATTGTTCCCATCGACCTATCTGAAAAAGAAGGGAAGTTCATCTGCCAAAAAGATGCATTCCTATGTGCGGCGAAAGGTGTTTCCGTAGGCATCGAATTTTCCAAGCGTTTAGGTCGTGGCTTTTTCGGAGGTGAAGGTTTCATCATGCAAAAGTTGGAAGGCGATGGAATGGCCTTTGTACATGCCGGTGGTACCATGGCCAAAAAAACATTGGCACCTGGTGAGACTTTACGGGTGGATACGGGCTGTATTGTTGGTTTTTCCCATACCGTAGATTATAATATCGAATTTATCGGAGGCATCCGTAATAAAGTATTTGGTGGGGAAGGACTTTTCTTTGCTACCCTTCGTGGCCCTGGAACCGTTTATATTCAATCCTTGCCATTTAGTAGGTTGGCCAGCCGGGTGTGGGCCGCTGCACCGAGAGGTGGCGGAAAAGACAAGGGAGAAGGCAGTATCTTAGGTGGCCTTGGTGACTTGTTGGATGGGGATAATCGATTTTAGTAGTCAATTGTCAGAGATCAGTTATCTGATTTTTGACATCCGAGTTCTGATTCCAGAAGTCTGAAAAATTCACTTCTTTTGTGGATATGAATTTCAACGACCTGTTCCACTTTCTGGAAGAATTGCAACAAAACAATGATAAGGAATGGATGGATTCGAACCGCAAATGGTACAAATCCCTTCGCAACGATTTCATCGCATGGTTGGATGATTTGGATATGACCAT
>JANSXF010000081.1 GCA_024743095.1 Flavobacteriaceae bacterium | reverse complement strand
GGTATAACGATGGATCGACCATTGATTATCTCAAATTTGTGGGAGGTACCTATTCTTCGGAATGGTATTGGGCCAAGTTGATGTATGTGCTGGAACACGATGCCAAGGTTCGCGATGCCATCCATGGGTGGGTGGAACACAGTGATTGGATGCCTTTTCTTTTGACAGGGGGCGATCAACTGGACCATATGGTGCGAAACCGATGTGCCGCAGGACATAAGGCACTGTGGTCCGAACAGTTTGGTGGACTGCCCTTGCAGGATTTTATCCATAAGGTGTTCCCAACAATAGGGGAGTGCGGTGATTTTAGCTATGGGGATACCTATACGAGCGACCGTTCGGTCGGCTATCTTTCCGCTGATTGGGCCGAGCGCCTTGGATTACATGAAAACATAAAAGTGGGCGTCGGAGGGTTGGATGCACATTTTGCTGCCATTGGCGCGGCCATTAGACCGAATCAATTGTGCAAAGTGATGGGGACCTCGACCTGTGACATGGCTGTAGTTCCCGCACATGCAGGCGATATCTATGTCGATGGTATCTGTGGACAGGTCGATGGTTCCATTATTCCCGGAATGGTCGGTATGGAAGCGGGACAGTCCGCTTTTGGGGATATTTTTGACTGGTTCGCCGAACTATTGCTTTGGCCGACCCGAACATTGGGTTCCGAATCCCTCTTACAGATCGATCGAAACCTATTGTTGAAAACCTTGGGTGAGCAAGCGGAGGCGCTTGCGGAAATTCCCATGGAGGAAATCGCCACGGACTGGTTCAATGGGCGAAGAAGCCCTTTTGCTTCGAACGGATTAAAGGCGACCCTTAGTGGTCTTGGGCTTGGAACTTCGGCCCCAAAGCTATATCATGTACTCATGGAGAGCGCCTGTTTCGGTTCCAAGCGAATCATGGAACAATATGTGGACGAAGGGGTAACCATCAATGAAATCGTTGCCATGGGGGGAGTGGCCAAGAAATCTCCTTATTTGGTGCAGCTATTGGCCAATATCCTGGACAGACAGGTACATGTTTGCCGGGAAGAACAGACCGCTGCCCTCGGGTCCGGAATGTTCGCTGCTACGGTAGCTGCTCTTTATACTACCGTAGAGGGAGCCATCTCAGCCATGGGACAGGACATTGATCACGTATACCACCCACAGCCGCAGCAGGTAGAACGTTACAAAATAAGATATGAACACTATAAAGAGCTCTGCGAGCAGACGGATGTTCCGGCCATAATCCCGGAGCATGCACCAGAGCTGAACTGAGAACCTTAAAAGTGATATGTATGAAATGAACCCCCATCAACAACAGTAAAGACAAAGACTAACAAACGAAAAGTTCAATAATTAAATGCATACTAATTAACTAATTGACTTAGGCACTTTGTAAATATTTCCAACATCAATAAATTTAGGGAAACAATATATATAAACATGGAGCAAAGATTCAAAAGCCTGTCCCTTTTCGAGTTCCAGGAGCGTTTTTCTACTAAGGAGGACTGTCTGTCATACCTATCGGGACTCAAATGGAGGGACGGATATCGCTGCCGCAAATGTGGCCATGGGCACAGTTGTCCGGGCAAGGCCGAGATGTCCCGCCAATGTACCTCGTGCAGGTACGTGGAATCCCCGACGGCGGGCACCCTTTTCCATCAGGTCAAGTTCGATCTGGTCAAGGCATTCTGGATTGTTTATTTCGTCTCGACCAACAAAAAAGGGGTTACCTCCACCGAGCTGAGCCGCAAACTTGACCTGAGGCAAAAGACCTGTTGGGCCTTCAAGCGAAAGGTGATGAAGGCGATGGAGAGTTCCGGGAACCACCCGATAACCGGCACGGCCGAGGTGGACGAGACTGTCTTCGGTGGACAGGAACAGGGCGTACGCGGCAGGAAGAACGGCGTCAAAAAGCTTGTGGTGGTGGGCATCGAGAAAAGGAAAAAGGGTGTCTCACGCCTCTATGCCCGTGTAATCCCCAAGGCCAGTGCCGAGCACTTGGGCAGTTTCATGAGGGACCATATCGACAGTGATGCGAAGGTCACCACGGACCAATGGACAGGATATGCCCCGCTGAAGAAGGAGTTCAAGAACCTCGGTCGCATACCTTCTGGCAAAAAGGGGAACAACTTCCCCGAACTCCATCGCACGATAATGAATCTCAAGGGATGGTTAAGGGGCGTACACCATCACGTGAAGGATCTACAGGACTACCTCGATGAATATTGCTATAGGTTCAACCGGAGTTTCATGAAGGAAGGGATATTCGAGAACCTTATGCACCGCATGGTCAACACACCGCCATGCTACATAAAAAATATTAGTATCTAAATGCCTAAGTCAGTTAACTAAATATGAAAGATTGTGTTACAGTAAAGTGGACATCGGGGTCCAAGGCCGTCAGAAGATGGTCAGTACTCTGTTTCCTGTTCGGGACGTTCATGGCGCCCGTTATGGTCCACGCCGAAATGAAAACATCGGAAAAGCAGGCCCAACCACCGCAACAGACGGTGAGCGGGGTAATCGTAGATGACAAAAACGTACCCATTCCAGGTGTCAACGTTGTCGAAAAAGGGACCACAAATGGTACGACCTCGGATTTTGATGGTCTATTTGAAATCCAAGTGGGCCAAGGAGCTACCCTGGAAGTTTCCTCTATTGGGTTTGTCAAAAGGGAAATCAGTGTGACTGATGCTGGATCGCCTTTGACCATTGTATTGCAAGAGGATGTCAGTAAATTGGACGAGGTCGTCGTTATAGGGTATGGTACCCAAGTCAAAAGAGAGGTGACCGGGTCCATTGCTTCCTTGGACGAGGAGTCGTTCAGTATGAACGCCAATACCAATGTGGACGATATGCTTCAGGGTAAGGCCGCCGGTGTACAGGTCATCAAGAACAGCGGAGCCCCTGGGGGAGGAATGTCCGTGAACATAAGGGGTACCGGGTCGATCAATGCCGGGAGTTCTCCACTTTATGTGATCGATGGGGTACCCATAGATAATTCTCCGGCAATTTCAGGGAATGGGGCCCAGATTTCTACTACACGGACCCCAAGGAACCCGATTAGTTTTTTGAACCCAGAGGATATCGCGACCATCGATGTGTTAAAGGATGCCTCGGCTACCGCTATTTATGGCTCAAGAGGGGCCAATGGGGTTATTATGATTACCACCAAAAAAGGGAAATCGGGTGATTTGAAGATTGATTACAGTGGTCAGTTGGGCTTTAATTATGTCCATAACCGATTGGATTTATTGAATGCGGAAGAATATAGGAATGGAATCAATGCTTTGATCGATGCCGGAGCGGGCAGCGATGGTGAACGTGTTGGCGATTTTGAGGGCAACGGAACGGATTGGCAGGATGTTGTCTTTAGGGAACCGGCCGTATTGACAAACCATAATCTTAGTTTTTCCTGGGGGAACGAGAATACGACCTATTTGGCCTCCTTGAACAACAGTAAGGAGGAGGGGTTGATCAAAAATTCCGAATTCAATAGATATACGATGCGCTTCAATTTGGATCATCGAACCGATAAGGTGCATTTTGGGATCAATTCAACGACCAGTTACATCCAGGATAATTTTGTGCCACACGGATTCACTGTCAATTCAGCGGGTGGGGCCATCAATGCGGCAAAACTATGGGATCCGACCCTGCCTGTTCGTGATGAGGACGGCACCTACACATTATCCGATTTTTATCAGATCGATAATCCAGAGGCCATTATTACGGGCAACCATATACTGGGAAATAGATACAGGGCCCTTGGAGCCGCTTTTTTGGAGTATTTTATTTTGCCCAACCTCAGTGCCAAAGTCAATTTGGGAGTGGATTTCAACAATGAGGACAAAACGGTATATAAAGATCGTACCACGATGATTGGCGAGGCACTTGGTGGTGTGGCCACCGCCTTTTCAGCTACTCAATCCAACTATTTGATAGAAGGTACAGTCAATTATACCGAGGAAATTGAAGATCATTCCTTCAAGGTTCTACTTGGTGTGACAACCCAAAAATATCAAACAAGATATACTGAACAACAGGCCAACAATTTTCCCACGGACGCGACAAAGGCCGACAATTTTGGTTTGGCGGACCGATCCACCCTGGTCAACACAAGTTCCAAATATAACAACCAATTGTTATCATATTTGGGAAGGTTGAACTACAAGTTCAAGGATAGATACCTCCTGACAGCCACCTATCGAGCCGATGGTTCCAGTAGATTTGGTGAGGGTAACCGATTTGGTTTTTTTCCATCGGTATCCCTAGGTTGGTTGATCGATCAAGAGGATTTTATGGAAGGTAGTAACTTCAATGCTTTAAAATTAAGGGCCAGTTGGGGAGAGACCGGAAATCAAGAAATCGGAAATTATCAAGCCCTTTCTACCTTTAATGTAGGGAGTAGTTATGTAGTGGATGAGCAATTTGCGACAGTTTTGAACCCAGAACGCATCGCTAATCCCGACCTGAAATGGGAAACCACCGAACAGATCGATGTTGGGGTCGATTTTGGGATGTTTCGAAACAGGATATCTGGATCTTTGGCCTGGTACAGAAAGAAAACAAGGGATATGTTGCTTAATTTGCCGATTCCTTCCTCGACTGGTTTCAATTCGCGATATGTGAACATAGGGAGTATGGAGAACAAAGGGTTTGAGTTTACCTTGAACACCTATAATATTGATAAGGGAAATTTCACCTGGAGTTCCAATATCAACCTATCCACACTTAAGAACGAGGTATTGGATCTTGGAGGGATACCACAGATCTATTCAGGTGGGCTTCCACCATCCCCAAGTACTGCAGGTATCATTACACCAGGAGAACCCTTGATGTCTTTTTATGGATATGACGTAGTGGGCATATGGCAGGAAGGTGATGACTTTTCGGCTGTTTCCAATGCAGTGGAACCGGGGTATTTTAAATATAGGGATGTGAATGAAGATGGTATTATAGATGCCGATGATCGAGTGATTTTGGGGAATTCATTTCCAAAATTTCAATGGGGCTTTACCAATACCCTCAGTTATAAAAACTTTAATCTAAATGTGTTGTTTACAGGTGTTGAAGGTGTCAAAATGGTGAACGCCAACCTTATCGAACAGTACTTCCCTATTGCCGGTCTGAGATCCAATAGGTTCAGAGAACCATTTTTGAACCGTTGGACTCCGGAAAACCCTACCAATGATCAACCTTCATATTTGAATGATAATCGGTCACAGGCTGTAAATTCGAGGACCATAGTGGATGCTTCGTATGTAAAGTTGCAGTCGGTAAGATTAGGGTATAATTTTCCCTCCAAGTTTCTTAAAGATCAGTTGAAATCTTTGGAAGTTTACGTGTCCGGTCTTAACCTGCTTACCTTTTCGGACTATAACGGTTTTGACCCTGCATTGAACCCTTACGGGACGTCAAACTTTAAAATTGATTGGAACGGATATCCTTCGGCGACCACTTTTCTGATCGGTCTAAATGTTGGATTCTAAAAAATAAAAACACATGAAAACGATAAAAAACATATTTTTAGGTTCTATGTTGGTGCTGCTATGCAGCCAATGTGAATCCACTTTGGAACCCGAGATTTTTTCAGAGACCACTCCGGCCCAGCTTTTCAATTCAGTGGATGGGGTAGAGTCAATTCTCTACGGAGGGTATGCCAATGTTGCCACAATGAATGTCAACGATGGTGCCCAATCGATCATAGCACCGGAAACCATGACTGATGTGATGTACGCGGAAGGTGGGGCTATAAACAATTGGGCCACTAACTTTACGGATTTTGTGTTGGATGGTATCGGTAGCAGGATGTATGGGGTATATTGGAACTTGCCCTATCAAGGTATACGAAATGCCAATATCATATTGGAAAACATTGAAGGTGCCGAGATACCCGAAGCAAGTAAATCGATGATTGCCGCGGAAGCACATTTTATCCGAGGATGGGGGTATTATTTATTGTATCAACGATTTGGACCGACTCCGTTGCGTACCAATACAACACAACCACTTGAGCTGGCCAGGGCAACGGAGGAAGAAATGAAAGCATTTATAGAGAACGAGTTCCTAACAGCACTTCCAGATCTTCCGGATCCTGGGGAAGAGTTGTTGTACGGAAGGGCCCATAAAGGAGCGGCCATGGCCTTTTTGACCAAGCTCTATCTCAATACCGAGCAATGGCAAAAATGTGCGGATATGGCACAAAATGTCATGAACCTGTCCTATTATGAGCTGTATCCCGATTATTTTGAGCTTTTTCAGGATACCAACGAGCGCAACAGGGAATTTATTTGGGTCAGGACATCCAAATCGGATTTGGATAGAACTGCGAGTATCAGTTACATGAATTTCGCGTATCCTGCAAATTTTGCAAGTGACCCGAATACGGGGTTGACCTTTTGTGAAGGATGCCGGAACTTCGGTACCCATTTAAAGATGCGGGACGAGTTCTTTTTGTCCTTCGACGAGAATGATAGAAGAAGGTCCTTGATCATTACCGAGTACATCAATACCAATGGTGATTTGGTCAACCTATTGCCACCCGATGAAAATCCGAGACCTTTCAAATATTGGCCAGGGGAGGATATTTCAGGACCATCCTATGGGAATGATGTCCCAGTGATAAGATATGCCGATATCCTACTTTCCCGGGCAGAGGCATTGAACCGATTGAACGGACCAAATCAAGAATCCATAGATTTGATCAATGAAGTGCGTGAAAGGGCCGAATTGGACGATATTGCATTGGCTGATTTTGAAAACGGAGAGACATTGAACCAAGCTATCTTGGATGAACGTGGATGGGAATTTTATCTTGAGGATATCAGAAGGGAAGATTTGATTCGACACGGGGAATTTATCAGCCGGGCACAGCAACGGGGAAATCCAGCACAACCACATCATGTGCGGTATCCCATTCCACAGTTTGCCATGGATGCAAACCCATTATTGGAACAAAATGACGGTTATTGATCGTTTTTTTCTAATAGAAATAATATAACAATTATGTTTAGACTTAAACCTCACCTCTTAGTGCTGCTCATCCTTGTTGGATGTCAAATGGACAAAGAACAAAGTATGATATCGGCCGATACGACCGACGATGGTCCGGAACTCCAGATCTTAAAATTCAACAATCCTGGCCTGGAAGTGGATCTGGGCGTAGGGCTATGGGCCAGTCCCATACCCATGGACTTTGATGGAGACGGCGACCTGGACCTATTGGTTTCTTGCACCGATGTCCCCTATGCAGGTACATATTTTTTTGAAAACAAACAGGGAGGCGATATTGCCGATGTCGTTTTCGAAAAACCTGTACGAGTAGGCGAGGGAATTCGTAATGTGTCCATCTCCCATGTGGATGGTGAGCCGCGTATCCTGGGTCCTGGGCTCGAGTATGAGCGCTTTGCCAAACAACTCTTCAATCAGCCAGTGGGTATCTTTGATGCCAATGAAATCCTAAAGGATTATCCAAAAAGACGTTTTAGCCAATGGCAGTATGTGGATTATGAAAACGATGGGGACATTGATATTTTGATGGGTGTGGATGACTGGGCCGATTATGGTTGGGACGAAGGTTTTGACGAAGAAGGAAAATGGAGCAGGGGGAACCTTCATGGTCTGGTATATCTCATAGAGAACCGCAACGGAAAGATGGTCAATACTGGAAAGTTGACCAGCGGTGATGGTAGTCCCATCGATGTCTATGGGAATCCCACACCGAACATCGAAGACTTTGACGGGGATGGTGACCTAGATATCATCTGTGGAGAATTTGTGGACACCTTTACCTGGTACGAGAATATCGGTAGCAGGGAAAATCCCCAATATACCACGGGTCGGCAACTATTGAACGAGGAAGGCCTTGTGGTCATGGACCTGGAAATGATGAAACCGACCGCTATTGATTGGAACGGCGATGGGACCATGGACCTGATTGTAGGTGATGAGGACGGTCGTGTCGCATTTATTGAGAATACCGGTGAGGTCAAGGATCATATGCCAGTATTCAAACAGGCTGTTTATTTGAAACAGAAAGCAGACGATGTGAAGTTCGGAGGATTGATTACGCCTTATAGTGTGGATTGGGACGGGGATGGCGACGAGGACCTGCTCTGTGGAAATACCGCGGGCTATTTTGGATTTATTGAAAACTTGGGCATGGATACTGAGTCCGGTACCCCGATATGGGCAGCACCGGAATATCTGAAGGCCGATGGTGAGGTAATCCGGATCTTGGCCGGTGAGAATGGTTCGATTCAAGGTCCTGCCGAGCGAAAGTGGGGCTATACCACCTTGAGCGTTTCGGATTGGGACGGTGATGGGTTGAAGGATATCATAATCAATTCCATTTGGGGAAAAGTGGAATGGTACAAAAATATTGGGGAAGCCAATGAGCCAAAACTGGCCGCCAAGGCACCGGTCCAAGTCGATTGGACCGAAGGCAGCGAACTCCCCAAACCCGCATGGAACTGGTGGAAGCCCACGGGGAACGAGCTCTCCACGCAATGGAGGACCACCCCTTATACCATGGATTGGAATAAGGATGGGCTCATGGATCTGGTCATGTTGGACCATGAGGGGTATTTGGCATTCTTTGAGCGCTTTACAAACGGTAATGGTGAACTGATGTTGAAGCCAAGTGTCCGGATTTTTAAAAATGATGAAGTCGGGGAGCTTCGGTTGCAGGCGAAGACCCATGGGGGCAGTGGACGAACAAAACTGACATTTACCGATTGGGATGGCGATGGCGACCTCGACCTGATGGTCAATGGAAAAAACATTGATTTTTATGAAAATACGGGAACTGTGGATGGATTTACCACTTTTAAGAACCATGGTCCTGTCACGGAACAACGCTTGGCGGGCCATACTACTAGCCCGACCACGGTGGATTGGAATGGTGATGGTGTCAGGGACTTGTTGATAGGGGGAGAGGATGGCCACCTTTTTTGGCTCAAGAATAAAAATTAATTGTATATGAGAACGATAGTCAGGATAACAAAGACAGGATTTTACCGTGTATGCCTGATGGGCATTTCAGTTTTGTTCGTAGCCTGCGGAAACAAGGCAAAAGAAAGACCACAAAGTGGGAAAGGGCCCAATATTTTATTTATTTATACCGATGATCAGGCCGCATGGGATTTTGGTCTTCATGGAAACCAACAGGCGCATACGCCCAATATGGACCAATTGGCCAGGGAGGGCGGATATTTTCCGAATGCCTATGTCTCCACCCCGGTCTGCAGTCCTGCACGGGTGGCACTCTTAACGGGACAATATGCCAGTGAATATGGCATATATGATTTTATTCCACCACCTGGGCACAAATTGTACGATCCAAGCAAAGAATCCGGTCTAGACCCCAAAAGCATTACTTTTCCGGAAATGTTGCAGCACAATGGTTATGTTACCGGTCTTGTTGGGAAGTTCCATGTAGGGGATTGGTTGAACGATCCACAACGTAAGCACCACCCCGTAAACAATGGGTATGATTATTTTATGGGCTTGACCGGTGGAGGTGCATCACCCAAGGATCCGACCTTGGAATTGGATGGCACCGTTGGAAAAATCGAGGGATATACCAGCAATATACTTACAGACCATGCCATTGGGTTCATCAAGGAACATTCGGAAGGACCTTTTTTGTTGAGCTTGCATTATAGGGCACCCCATGGACGCTGGCTGCCCGTTCCCGATGAAGATTGGGCGCCATACGAAGACATGGACCCCGATGTGCCCGATCCAGACTATCCCGACCTCAATACAAAGGCGGTCAAAAAGAAAATGAGGGAATATATGGCCAGTACCAGTGGTATGGACAGAAATATGGGCCGTGTATTGCAGGCGTTAAAAGAATTGGGAATCGAGGACAATACCATTGTGATCTTTACCTCCGATCATGGTTACAATATGGGACACCATGGCATTGAACATAAGGGAAACGGGATATGGATCACCAAAACACCGCATCCCGCTAAAGGTAATTTGGCAAGAAACTCCAGACCCAATTTATATGAAACATCCCTAAAGGTGCCAATGTTGATCAAATGGCCTGGGGTGGTGGAACCGGGAAGCCGTTACGATCATGTGGTCAGTAGCTTGGATTGGTACCCCACCTTGGCCGAAATGGCAAAAGCAGAGATTCCGGAGGGAAAAATACTCAGGGGGAAAAGTATGGTTCCGATTTTAAAGGGAAAAGAAATTCCCAAGGAACGCGATATTTATGCCGAATATAGCATGATCAACTATAGCAAAGCCTATATGAGATCGTACCGGAACGCAAATTGGAAGTTGGTCAAGGACTTTTTGAACGAGGGGCGTGATGAACTGTACAATATGAAGACGGACCCAGAGGAAGAGCACAACTTGATCAATGAAGGAGATGAACAATTGGAGAAAGTGAAGGAAATGCTAACGGGCAAAATCCTTGGCAAAATGGAAGAAATCGGCGATCCTCTTTTGGAGCGCTTGCAAAAGGAATCAATTCAAGAATAAATGAAACACATGATTATACCTATAAAAGGAAAGTGTTTTGGGTTTGGGACAAAGACGGCACTGGCCGTACTATGTTTTGCAGGGCTCCTTTGGGGGTGCCGTGCCCAAAAGGCCGAACAGCCTAATATTATTCTCATATATGCGGATGATCTAGGCTACTCGGATGTCTCCAGTATTGGACAACAGTTCGGAAACAATTTTACAGAGACCCCGAACATAGACAAATTTGCAGGGCAAGGGATGAATTTTACCAATGCCTACGCCCCGGCCCCCATATGTTCCCCGTCCCGGGCAGCATTGTTGACCGGAAAATCACCGGCCCGATTGGGTTTTGAATTTGTGACGATGAAAGAAGGGGAGACCTATGCATGGGACGACCCAAGTTGGGTAGAGCGCTTTGAGGGAAAGGACCTCATTGCACCTCCGTTTACCATGAAACTACCTTTGGAGGAAGTAACGATAGCAGAAGCGCTTCAAGGGCATGGCTATGCCACAGGGATAGTCGGGAAATGGCATATTGCTCCCCACCACAAACGCTATCTGGGCTGGAGCCCTGAGTTTGGGCCAAAACAACAAGGTTTTGAGTGGGCCGTTGAAACCTATGGTTCACACCCTTATCGATTCAGTATCGAGGGAAGGACAAAAAACCATTATAAGGAAGAAGGTGTATATCCTGTGGATTCCATTACCACGAACGCCATTTCTTTTTTGAAAGATCACCAAAAGAGCAAACAACCATTCTTTTTGTATGTGAGCCATTACTATGTACATACCCCGATCGGGGACAATGTGGATTGGCTTATCGAAAAGTATATGAGAAAAGGTAATGGGAAAATAACCAGGACGGCGGCAAGGTATGCAGCATTTGTGGAATTGTTGGACCATTATGTGGGACAATTATTGACCGCTGTGGATAATTTGGGACTCAATGACAATACCGTGGTGGTATTTACCTCGGACAATGGGGGGCATCCCAACTATGCGTATAATTTTCCGTTCAGGGGCAGTAAATGGAATGTATATGAAGGAGGTATTCGAATCCCGATGATGATTCGTTGGCCAGATCATATCAAAGCGGGTTCCTCAAGTGATATTCCGGTCAATCAAACCGATTTCATGCCCACGTTTGTCGCCATGGCAGGGGGAGCTGAGCCTGATTCCGTGGCTAGGGATAAAATAGATGGAACATCCATTCTTCCCCTCTTGGAGGGCAGTGTCCAAAATGAATTGGAGAACAGGGCGTTGCTCTGGCACTTTCCCTATTACCATCCCGAAGGGGAGGCCTATACCAAGGCCAAGGATTCCATTGGGGTAAACGATGGACAATTGAGCAAAACACATCCCCAATCGGCTTTGCGCGTGGGTAACTATAAATTGGTATATCAATATGAGACAGATAAAGTGGAACTCTACGATCTGGATAAGGATATACAGGAAATGGTCAATATTGCAGATAAGCGCCCCGAGGTGGCAAAACGATTAAAACACCTTTTGGACCAAAAGCTACGGGAAAGCCATGCGAGGTTGCCGCGAAGCAACAAGGAGCAATAAATGGATTTCAGTAGTATGAAGGACATAAGCAATTTTAGTATAAAACAATGGATGATGATTCTATTGTTATTGATGGTCTCATCAGCGGTTTTCTCCCAAGAGCACCAAGCAAAAAGGGTATTGTTCATAGGGAATAGCTTTACCTATTACAAGCGTATGCCGGACATGGTCAGGGCAATGCTGGAGTTGGATGAGGTCCCATTGGAAATACACGTATCGGCCGTGGGGGGGAGTACTTGGAGGCAACATTACCTTAAGAAGAAAGGTACACGGACCATGGATACCTTGAAAGCTCGAACATGGGACTATGTACTTTTACAGGACCATAGCCGCAGTACGTTGGATAGTCTTCCTAATTTCAAGAAGTACGGTGCCAAATTGGTAGCTTCGGCAAAAGTCATGGGGGCAGTACCGATTTTATATATGACTTGGCATCCCAAGGACCGGCCCGAACAGCAAAGGACCATTTCCGCAGCGTATAAAAAATTGGGAGGAGCATTGAAGGTCCCTGTCATACCGGTCGGTGATATTTTTTATCGATGTGGCAAGCGCAGACCGGAAATCAACCTGTATGCAGACAAGAAACACCCTTCCGAGGAAGCTGCTTACCTTATTGCCCTTGTCATGTATAGGGCCTTAACCGGAAATTCGGTCAAAAACATACCTGACCGACTTGTTGTAAGCCCTACTGCGGAAGATGGAGCAAAGGAGTTGGTCGATATCGATCATAGCACGGGACAATTTATGAGACGGCTCGTTGATCGTTATAAAACCAATGGATGGATAGTGATGCCATAGACAATCGAAGAACAAAGTATACTATTGAAAGCATATAAAATTGAAATACAATGAAAGTACGAATCGTAAGTTGGCTTTTTTTGAGCTTCTGGATGGGTATGTACCATACTTCCGCCCAACAAGCAAAGAACCAGCCTTATAACATTCTATTTATCGCCACAGATGACCTTCGTACCGATTTGGGCTGTTACGGGAATGACCTGGTCATTTCACCGAACATTGATGCGTTGGCCCAGAATGGGACGCTTTTTGAAAGGGCTTATTGCCAGCAGGCACTTTGTGCACCGTCAAGGATATCGATTATGACCGGTAGGCGACCGGACCAGACCAAATCATGGAATCTGACCAGTCCCATCCGGAGGACCGAGGATGTGGTGACCCTTCCCGAACACCTGAAGGACAATGGATATTTTACCCAAAACATTGGAAAGATCTATCATAATTGGCACCAACCGGGACATGCGGATTATCCCAAGTCGTGGAGTGTCGAGCCCATGTTGCACTATGGTACCCATAATGAGGATGTACCGATCATGCAAGGGGAGGTACCCGAGGATATGGGCATCACCAAATGGACCAAGATCAGGGATGTGCCCGATACGGCCTATTACGATGGTCGTATCGCAGAGAATGCCGCAGCGGCCATCGATGGTTTTGCCAAAGGTCCTGACCGACCCTTCTTTTTGGCCGTTGGTTTCTGGAAACCCCATTTGCCTTTCAATGCCCCCAAAAAATATTGGGATATGTACGATAAGAACCATATCCCTGCCATTTATAATGGCGCGGCACCACAGGATGTGCCCGAGGCGGCCCTGCACGATAGCTGGGAGTTTTTCAGAGGGGAACCGAATACCTTGAACAAAGAGGAAACCTTGGAGCTCCGTCATGGATATCTTGCGGCGATTACGTTTATGGATGCCCAGGTAGGTAAAGTGATGGACGCTTTAAAACGCAATGGGCTGGATAAGAACACCATTGTGGTATTTTGGTCGGACCACGGTTTTCAATTGGGGGAACATACCATGTGGGGGAAGAACTCCAACTTTGAGAACGACGCCAGGGTGCCCTTTATCATTTCAGTGCCGAAGAACGCACAGAACGGTAAACCGACCCGATCCCTGGCCGAATTGCTGGATCTTTATCCAACGATTTTGGATCTATGTGGTCTGGAACAGCCTACGGGGCTACAGGGAACCAGTCTGGTACCTATCCTGAAAGATCCTGAGGCCTCGGTCAAAAAAGCCGCTTATACGCAGCATCCAAGACCGGCCTATTACAAGGGAGATCCCGATACCATGGGGTATTCGGTACGGACCGATCGTTGGCGCTATACGGAATGGCTTGATTTTAAGAGCCGTGAAATCGTGGGCCGGGAACTCTACGATCATTATTACGATGCCGAGGAGACCATCAACCTGGCCGGGGAAGAACGCTTCCAGGATGTCGTAAAGGAATTGCACGAGCGCTTGGAAACCCCTAAGATACCCTAGGGAATTATGAAATTAATGAAGATGAAAGCTATGTTGAACAAACTCTTTTTACTGTTGTTTGTACTAATGTCCTATGGTTTGAAGGCTCAAGAACGACCCAATGTGATTCTTATTTTGGCCGATGATATGGGCTTGGCCGATTTTTCCTCCACCAACGGAGGACTCAACAGGACCCCGGTGCTAGACCGATTACGTGCCGAGGGGGTTTGGTTCGAACAGGCCTATTCCGGATCTGCGGTCTGTGCCCCGGCAAGG
>JANSXF010000032.1 GCA_024743095.1 Flavobacteriaceae bacterium | reverse complement strand
GGGATGTGGACATAAGGAAAACGCCGATGTGAATGCGGCAAAGAACATACTGGCAAGGGCAAGGGCCAGTACCCGCAAACGTAAGGCAGCGGCCTAAGCGTTGGGTAATAATCCCCTAACTTTAGGTGGGGGAGTTGTCAAGAAAGAATCATAATAATACATCAAAAAGACCAGACAAATGACATCTTCGAGGGTTTGGGTGTCCTCGTCTTTTTTTAATTGTTTTTTGAGCATTAAAAATTTTACTCTTTCCACTGTGGCATCATCATAGCCAACCTCTTTTAAAATGATGTCCGCTTTTTGGGCATGGAACTTTTTAAGTTCCTGTCTCCATTTTAAGTAGCCTACGCGGTTCATTGGATAGGATTCCCTTGGAATTTCCCATCGACAAATATGTTGGCAACGTACCGTTAATTGCAAGGCTTCACTGGCATTGGGTTCGAACGCGTTTAGCGTATCGGTCATCCGTCGGCCATAGAGGAGTTCCTTGGGATGGTAAATGCCTTTGAAGACTTCCTTGTTGGGGTCCTCGGCATTAGCGCGGTCGAACATTTCGTAAGCTTGCAATAATTTGTTGGACATTCCCTTTGCTTTTGATTTTCTTAAAGCTATTCAGAAAAACCAATATACACAAAGCCCTTTTCCATTTTTATGGGAAAAGTGGCCATGGATGGAAAATCTCCAAAAATGCTTGAACCGCCTGCCGATTCCCCCATTTTCCACAGCTTGCTTCCATTCACATTCATACTTGTCCACAAGGGACTACAATCCATTTCCAGTTCTTCGGCAATGTTCAGGCTATCTTCTACCACCACATTTTCCTCTATTGTGATAGAGCAGAATCCAAAGAGAATAATATAATGTCAAGACAAATGATCAATAAGGTTGCCCCCGATTGCATCACGCAACTTGGTTTTGCTCGATTTGTTAAGGCAAATCCTGAACAAGGGCAGAGCATATCGAAGGCTTATTTTTGACTAGCATGAAACAAACGAGTAACTACCTCCCATGGAACCTATAAGGTTTTCGATGGTGCTGGCACCGGTGCCCAGCCTTCCCATGCCCACATAAAGGATTTCCTTATAAATATCACAGGCAAGATCAGCAAGCGCTTCGTTAATTTTATCGTCCATGCCTCCAGCATCCATCAATATTAGGGCTTCGGAAGCCAGAGCATACAGTTTTACAAGTGTTAGGCTATATGCGGCGACTATCCCGATGGGCATGGTACCGACTCCTGTTACCGTCATTGCAAGATTCATTTGGGCAACCAGTTTGGAGTATTCTTGGACAACGGTTTGTAGGCCCTGTAGCTGTTCTTCAACGGTTTTGCTTCCACCTCCTGTTTGATCGGGCAAAATGCCGTAGAGCTCTCCTTTTATAGGGTCTATCCGCCAAAAGGATTTTGTTTGTAGTGACGTATCAAAAATCTTTAATCCAGAACCACCAAATACCAATTTGGAGTAATATGGATAATCCTTTCCCAGTGCTTTTGTGGAAAATCGTTCATCCCTACCTTTTTCCTTGTCCAACAATAATGGTTTTCCCTGCAATTGGGAGTAGGCACTGTTTTCGAACATATATGCTTCCAAAATGGCCAACTGGGCTGTTTTTTTCAGTGTCTCGATAAAGCTGCCCTTGCCGCTTCGGGTAACGGATAAATAATCGGAAGTGGGCAAATAGTCAAAGGAGATCTTGGATTTTTTATTATAATAGCCCGGGATGCATTTTATGAGACAAGTTCTAAAACCATTTGGGTAGGTAATGGCATCCCGGGTAATATTGTCCTGTAAAGGCTGCAACATGGTCAACAAAATGGGGGGATAGGTTAAATTCCCCTTGTTTAATTCCTGTAATGCTTTATCAATATCGTTGTCCTGATATGCTTCAAACCACGCTTTATTGCCCATCAAGGTTTTCAAATATTCTGTAAGTTGCAATGATAGGGTGGGAGCTTCCCTTTCAAATGCCATGACGGCACCGCCCAATACCATTTCGTGTACTTCGTCAATCATTGAACGGTTGGGCCTTGTGGGATTGACATAATGGTCCAAGTGGGGCTCATAACCTGCCAAGACCCGTTTTATGGGACGTATGCCACGTCCACCAAGCGTCAAGTAGAGCCCTATTATCCTGTTTCCAAGAACATGGTCGTTGTGGGAAAATTTATAATTGAGTTTGATCTGGTGTTCTGTATCCTTTATTTTGACGATTACATCATGTTGTTTGTCCTCACCGGATGTATGATAGGTGAGGACATAGGTAGGAAATTTTAATTGACCAATATATTTTTTGATGTCCTTGATGGTCTGATCTTGGTCTTCAGCCGGAATTTCCTCAATATCCATATTTTCCCTAATGTGCTTGTAAATACTTTCCTGAGAAAATACATTTAGGAAAATTGCAGGAGGCCCAGAATCATAAATTGCTTGATAGGAAGCATCGTACTGGTCGTTGTTATGTCCATCGGTGGCATATAAAATAAGGTCAACATCCAATTGTTTTGCCCCCAAAAGTGCGGTGTATATGCTGGAGCCTGTTTCTTGGAGCAACACTTGTGCTGTAGGATAGGCTTCCTTGATATTTTCCTCTGTATTTTTCAGGAATGTTTTGATTCCCTCTCCCCGATATTCCACGGGCATGCTCAGGGATGTATCGTAGAGCAACAGGATTTTGGGCGATATGGAGTTCTGTTTCAACCATCCGGTTCTTACTTCTCCATTGTCCACAATTTCAAAATTGGAAACAGAAAGCCCTTCGATGATGTTACCTTCAATATCCTTAGGTTCCAATTCCAGTTTTACCTTGGGAAAGGCCTGTGGCTGTACTTTTCCATCAAATGAATGGATTTTTTTGACAGCCAGACCCAATGCTTCCGTTGGTAATATGGTAGGATTATATCGCTCCAATACTTTTTCGCCTTCCAAAGTGATGGGTTCTCCCATAAAGGACCTTTCCTCCATATATAATATATCCTTATAAATATTCTGTAAAGACAAACATGGGGTAAAATTGGTTATTTGGGATATGCTTTTAATAGCTTGATCCTCGAACGTCATGTTGTTTAGGAATTGCACCTGTAATTGACTGCCCAATAGTTCAGATAGTTTCCAGGTACCGGAGACGAGTTCCGTTTCGTTCCACTTGTCCATTGCGTTTCGGCATGAAAGGGAAATGGTTATTTCTTGGTCCTTGGGTACTTTTATTTCAGTGGCATCGTTGAAGTCTTGTTCCGTATTGGTAGGATGCAATTGACCAAAAGGGACTGCTTGGTCAAACACGTGGGCATATTTTTCCTCTCCATTTTCATAGAATGCAACTGATGGGACCCCATTTTCATGAAATCCTTGGTTTACAGATGCTTCACGAATATACTTTTCGTCGATCCCTTCCAAGAGGTCGTTGGCCAATGCTTCGGATTTTTCCTTAAATTCGGGGATAATCTCAACATTTCCTTCGGTTTTTGTTGTCCCTAGTGCCTTGTGCCAACTACGTATTTTACTTTTGGAGATGGGAGGGTCAAATTCAGGGAAATGATTGTTAAAAGCAATATTTTTGGCTTCTTCCAAAGAAATGGAGGTACGCTCCAATATTACTTTGGCCTCAAATCCTGCTTCCACCAACATGTTTTTCAGGATTTCAGCTTTTTCCCTTGGAGTGGCCAATCCACAACGCAAGGCCATTTTTGTGCCATAACGGGTATCATGGGCGATTTGCCTAAAAAAATCCCGCTCTGCGGGCAATACCTGAAAACTGTCCCGGACAAAATCCGTCATGGCTTTAGGATCTTTGGATAAGATCAGCGCTTTTCGCTTACCAATAAGGTGATCGGGACTCTGTTCCAATACCCTGATCATATCTTCCCATACACCAAATGGTGGTCTTCCCAAATCTTCGCTGGAACAACTTTGCAGCAATAATGGGGAAAGATATAGGCCTGTCCCCCCTAGAACCAATCGTTTAAAAAACTCCCTTCGGGATGCTTCGTTTGTCATGATGGGATATTTTAAAAGAGTTTTTCAATACCCAATTGTTCAAAAGCGGCCCATACCTTGCTTTGTTCCATACCTTGACTCTGGATGTTCACCGAGAATCTATTTTTGTACAGGAAGTTGATCAAAACCTTTTGCTCTGTTTTATAAACCGTTTCCACGCCCAACATGGTATTGTTGTTCAGGATTTTTTCCGATTTAGTTTCGGTTTCCACATCAGTGTTCAGGTTTTTGAAGGTAACGTACTGGGAGGTGAGCATCATACCGTTTTCCCCGGCACCATCGTTTATGTTCACTACTAAACTGTTTTTATCGGAGCCTTCATATGTGGCCGTGGCACCACTAATTCCATAGCCCGTCAACGTACCTTTGACTATTTTCTGGAGTTCCATGCCCTGAAGGGTTTCTGGAAACCAACTGTTGAGCGTCTCCTTGGAAACAGGCGCTATTTTTTTCAGGTCTTGTGACTGTTTGGCCAAATCTTGTACTGTTTTGCCCATTTTTACGGTTTGATCAACAGAATCATCTTTTTTGTTCTGCGAATTGCACGAGACTATCAGTGCCACTAGTCCAAGTATTTTTAATGCTGTTTTCATTTGATTGCAATGGGTTTTGTTTTAATAGGAGACATTTATTTTGCCCGAAATTGGAAAATCACCGCCACGCTCTGTCATTCCACTACCTTCGCCTGTGAAGGTCATTTCCAGATTATTTTCCGTTAATTTTTTGATTTTGATGGTACCTTTTTTGAATACAATGCGTTTGTTGGTTCTTTTTACATCCCTATCGGCATTGAAGAAGTTGAGATCTACTTTTATTTTCCCCGCATTCACATTTGGGATGCTGTATTCTACACTTTGGCCATCCAGAATATTGGTATGTGTAAGGTTTAGGTTGAGCTGAAACGGGTTTTCATCCGCCCTGAACAAAAGTAAAATACTGTCCTTTGTGAAGGTTTGTTTTACAGGTAGCAGGTTTTCTTGCTCAATATGGAACATTTGGTTTTCCATGCTGACTTCCACTGCAATGTTGCCCGTAAGTTCGCCAGTGGAGGCTGCAACTTCTTTTTTTTGCCCATTTTTACATGAAAACAATAGGATTCCGCCCACGAAAATGGAAAAGAGAAAATTGTGCAGATTTACTTTTCTATAATGCATCATTTAAATTTTAAGAATATGCTACTTTGATTTTAATACGACCATTTTTTTCTTCTCGTCGAACATGACAAGAAATGTATCACCTGGAATGAATGTATCACCTGGAATGAATGTGTCTCCTGGAATGAATGTGTCTCCGGGAATATAGGCTTGCGACAGATCAATGGCCAGTATGGCATCTTTTTGAGGTACCACTGAAAAGTTTTTGGTCTCTTTTATAGTCAAGAACGTCCTTTTTTCGATATCCGAATACTCATGTGGCCTCACTGAGCGGGAATCTGTTTTGGAGCCGCTGCTTGCAAATTGTCTTTTTTTTATATCCGAGTACTCATGGGGATGTACCGAACGGCTGGATTCTCCATAAAGCATGCCAGCAAAAAAAGTGCTGCCCGGGTATTTTTTGGCTGCTGTGGCTTTGTCCGCCAAGGCTTCTAACGGAAGTATGTCCAAAACCGTTTTCGTATCATTATCAATGGCCACAATGATTTTTTTGCCATTTTTAAGTGGTGCCGACTTAGATTGTGCCTGAGTGAGTGTGAAGATACTCATACATACAATCGCTGGAATAATTGCTTTTATTTTCATGATTTTATTTATTTAAGTTATTTCAAATTCAATTGTTCGAGGATCAATTGCCATTTTTATAGGCAACCTTCGCCGGTCTCTAGCTATACTGCTAACTTAGCTTCAAGAGTGGGATTGGTCGTCAATACCCTGTGCAGGGTTTCAGCCTGTCCATTTGTTGGCTAATGGCCACCCCTTCTTTCATAAGGGAAAGCGGATGAAAGTATTTCAGCAAGTATTGATTTATTTTTATGAATTCTATTTCCAAATCATCTTCATAGTAAGGGTCAACAAAGGCATTCTTGTTTATGTAAAACTGTACCATTGTTTCTTCAAAATCTGTTTTATTCTGTTTGCTATATAATAGATTAAAATCTTTTTTTATTTCAGAAAGATAATCTATAACGTCCTCTGTGATTGTATCTGGTACCTTACCTAAAGTGTTGAATAACTCCTCGGAACAGAACATAATAGTGGTGCTGGACATCATTGCTGTCAATTGCATCCCATACAGGTCGTAGGTTCTTCTACATTCACTGGCCTTTCCTGTCTCTACTTTAAGTTCTTCTAGTTCCAAAATATATTTGGCCATCAGGTACAAGCATTTGGTCTGGGGCGAATAATCATCGAGATTTTCTGAAAACGCTCCCCATTTTTTGAATTTGTCATTAAATGCTTCTTTAAATTTCTCTTGAGCTTCAGTGTCAGCGGCTTTTTCGGCGTCATCCTGTGCTTCTCCAAAAAAATCCTGCGCTTCACCCATAATGTCCCCAAGGTCAAAATCCTGTGCCTGCATTCCAGTGCCCATAAGCAAGAAAAGCACGGTGTATCCCAATATTTTTTTCATGTGTTACATTTTAGTGGTTCAAACCCTATTAAAACCCACCCATTGTGGAATATTCCGCTTTTACAATGGACATGCTTTCTTCTTTTAGGTCGGTGCATACCATACTGAAGTTGTCCTTTTTCTTCTTGGCAGACTCAAACTGCATTTCCATGAACATGGTGTTCTCGCCAATGGGCAATACACTACTCGGCAGGCCTTCGGTGTTGGCTATGCCGCCCAAGTATCCCACAGGGGTCTCATTGGTGACCCACACTTTTGAAATGCCATCTTTGCTTGTAATTTGATAACCTTCGCAATGGTAGCCCAGAATGGTCTTGCCCGCAATGGGGACGACTTTGATAGCTTCCTTTGAATTCTTGCCCTTTTCTTCCATTTTTTTGGTCAACTTTTCAATGGTTTTTTTTCCAGCGGGCATCTTCATGGCCATTTTCTGCGCACCATCGTCAGTGAACATCACCATGGCTTGGTTATCCATGTCCATCACCGTGATGCTGTTTGTTTTGCCATCGTTGTACCTATTGCCAAAATAGCGTTGGCCCGGTTCCATCCAATAGTGTATATCGCTCTCCTCTTTTTGGGTGGTAATCTTCATGGTGGCCCTATATGAGAATTCATAAACATCAGGAACCCCTTTTAGATTGTTACCCCCGAACAGACCTGTCATCTTTTTCTGCATGGCAGCTTCCTTGGCCTGGTTTTGTTGTTTTGTGGAGTCAAGGTTATTTTCGGTTTCCCCGATATTCTTTGGGTCACTCTTTTTCTTCTTTTTTCCTTTACCTCCCTTGGTTATGGAATCTATGGCATTATCGGTTCCTTTTGACACTTCTTCGTCCGTACGGTTCAAGATGGTCCGTTCAACGGCGTTTTCTGCTTTTTTCTTTAATTTTTTCAAAAATTGGGCTTCTGTGGAGTATGATATGGCTAGAAAGCACATAAGCATAATAACTACTTTTCTTTTCATCACGATTGTGTTTTGTTTATGTTTAATTGAGATAATGAAAAAGGGTAGGGGGAGTATTTGCCTTTCTCGTTATTTTTTTAATCGCTTGGTTTCTTCCTTCTTGATTTCCAAAGTTTGGACCACCTTGTTTTCCAATAAAATGTTCAACTGGTATTTCCCGCTTTTTAAGTGGTCGATACTCATATATATTTTATCGTGTCCCGTACCTTTTTTCATACTGTTCGGAAGAGGTGTAAAACCTGCTAGTTGAAACTTATGATAAAGGTATCTTGGAGGGGAAAGAGTGGATGGAAGATATGTTTCCAATGATGGAAGATATGTTTCCGACTGTAAAAAAACCTTGTTTTATACCTGTTTGGAGAGATATTCGTTAGGGGTGCAACCCACAATTTCCTTGAAGACCTTGTTGAAATAGGAGGGAGTGTTAAATCCAACTTGGTATGCAATTTCAGAGATAGTAGCGTCGGAATGGCAAAGTAGTTCCTTGGCCAGATTGATGCGCTGTGTGCGCACGAACTCCGTTGTGGACATTCCAGTGACCGCATGTAATTTTTTGTGCAATTGGGAACGGCTCATGAGCATAAGCTTGGCAAATTTCTCACTTGTAAACTCTGTGGAGGTAATGTGTTTGTCCAATACCCTCTGCAACCGTTGTAAAAATTCTTGCTCCGTTTTTGTGGGGACGAGCCCTGGGTCGACCTTAAATGTTTTGGAGTAATGTTCTTGTAGACGACTTCGATTTTCCAAGAGTTTTTCTACCCTTACTTTTAATATTTGTGGGCTGAACGGTTTGGTTACATAGGCATCGGCACCTGTTTCCAATCCTGATAATTGACTTTCTTGATCGGCCTTGGCAGTGAGCAATATAATAGGGATATGGCTGGAGGTTTCGTTCTCCTTAATGGTATGGCAAAGCTCAATCCCACTACAAATGGGCATCATAATATCGCTTATGATCAAATCGGGAAGTTCTTCTTGGGCCACTTCTATACCTTTCTTTCCGTTTGGGGCCTTGAGGATGATATATTCATGTTTAAAAATGGAAACCACATAGGAAAGGATGTCGTTGTCGTCCTCCACAATGAGTAAGGTCGGCTTTTTACTTTTGCCCGATATTGTCCCTTCTGCAGGAATCAATTTGCCATAGGAGGAAGGTTCCGGGGTGCTTTGGGGTATCTTTACAGGTTGGCCTATAGGCAAGGTGAGCGTGAACTGGATTTTGCCCTCTCCAATATTGTGCGCGATAATGCTTCCTTTTGATAAGGATACAAGTTCCCGTACAAGAGCTAGCCCTACGCCAACACCTTCGGATTTTTCACTATTTTGATGAAAACGTTTAAACAGTTTGCTTAGGTCCTCTATTTTTAATCCATCGGTGGAATTTAGAATGGAAAACACAAGGTTTTGCTGTTCTTCTTCGGCAGTTACCATTATGGTACTGTTCTTAGGGGCGTACTTTATGGCATTGGACAACAGGTTGGAAATAATTTTTTCCACAACGTCCGCATCAAACCATGCGTTGCCCAGTTTTTTAATGTTGTGCTGTATATCCATGCTTTTGTCCTTGGCAACATAAGAAAATGCCTCGATCAATTGGATCAACAATCCTTTTAGGTCGCCTTTGGCAACATTGGGCTTGAATTGACCGGAATCTATCATGGATAAATCCAACATTTGATTTACAAGGCCCAAAAGTCTTTGGGTGTTGTTTTTGATAAGGGATAGTTCCTTTTTATCGTCATTGGAAAGTCCTGCTCTGTCCAATTGATGCTCTATTGGTCCCGAAATAAGGGTGAGCGGGGTTCGTATTTCGTGGGAAATATCCGTGTAGAGTTTGGTTTTTAGCTCGTCGAGCTTTTGAAACTTGTTTTTTTCGATTTCCACAAGGTAAAATTTGTGTCCTAGACCCATGGAAAACACAAGTAGCTCTAAAAATACCCCCAATTGTGAAATATTGAAACTGTAGAACCCAAATACGTTGTTTGCTTCGACTCCAGCAGATAAATCGTTCTGAGACCCATAGTACACCCCCAGAACGGTAAAACCCACAAGGAAAAAATTTCCCAACAAAATATAATATCTCAGGGGTGATTTTACCACAATAAATGCCCGGACGACCGCATAAATGGAGTAAACATGTAGGGGGAGCAATATAATGTTCAAATGATGTTTTACCAAGGTCAAGTTTTGGGTGATGACCAGGTACAGAAAAGAGAGTACTGAGAATAGAAGTGTTATTGCTGCGAAAAGCTTTATTTCTTTAGAAAACTTGGCATTATGTTTTTTTATTTCAGCAAATGAATCAACAAATAATATGAAGAGTCCAGTGACCAAAAAAAGAAGAGGGGTCAAAAAATAATGATAGGAATCAAGATCTTTAAAAAACAAGCCTAACTGGAGCTCAAGATCTACCCGCATAAAAAAATAGGCGGAAAAGATTAAAATGTAACTGCCGTACAATATATAATCCCTTTTTCTTAACCTTAAGAAAATTAAAACCATAAATATGCCGATGGCCGTAAAAGCCCCTTGAAAGGTAAAGGTGGTAAATACCGCAGCAGCCATATTTGTAAAATGCCAAGGCTGATTTATTTCAAAACCATAGGTAGCCGGAACATCGCCCCAAATGCCGTCATAATTGCTGGAGAGTACCTGAAAGGTATACTCGCCGGGAGACAAATTTGTATATCGGGCCGTATTGTTGTTGCCTGCATTGATCCAATTTTCATCATTGCCTATTAATCTGTATTTATATTGATTTAGGCTGGGTTGAGAGAATTGCAAGGATGAGAACGCGAATGTAATGGTGTTCTGGGTATGCTTTAAAGGAACGTTTTCCGAAAGATTCCGGGTATCGTTAAAAACCTTTACATTGGTAATCACGGTTTTGGGTTTGAAGGGATTGGTCTGCAATTGTTCCGGCCGAAACCAATTGAGACCTTCCAAACCACCAAAATAAAGCGTTCCATCTTCATCTTTGAAATAGGCCCCGGTATTGAATTCGTAGGATTGTAGACCATCGTAGTTTCCATAATTTTCCACGGCATGTTTCCCATTATGATATGAGAATCTGGAAATACCTCGATTGGAGCTTAACCATAGATTCCCTTCTTCGTCCGGTAGGATGCCATAGACAACATTGTTGGGCAATCCAGTTTTAACCGTAAAATGTAGAATCTCTCCTGTGGATGGTTCATAGGACTTCAGTCCATTTCCATTTGTACCTATCCAAAGTCTATCATTTTTATGGAGCAAGGATTTTATATCATCGGCGATTGAGTCAATTTTTACTATCCTTCGGGTATCCATGTTAAGGGAAAAGAGGCCGCTCTGTTCAGTCCCCACCCAAAAAATATTGTCTTTGAAATGTTCAATGGTTCTAATATTGTCCGTGGTCAAATTGGAGTTTTCTGAATTGAATTGGGCTACAATACCATTTTTCTTATCGAATAAGATGAGCCCCTTGTTTCTTGTGCACAGCCATAGTTGATTATTGGAAGCTCCATAAATCTTCCAAATCGTATGGTTTCGTAATTCTTCAATGGTTTCAATTTGATCGTTGCCCAACATTTTTTGAAGACCATGCTCTTGATGTCCGATCCATAAGGTATTGCCATCGTGATATAGGGACATGATCCTGTCCCCGATCAAATTGGATTCCCCGATTTTGATGGTGAAGGCCTGCTGGGTATCCAAATTAATTTTGGTCAACCCTTTGCCCGAGGTTCCCAGCCAAAGGCTTCGGCCATCCTTGGCAATGGCCCTTATGACATCCACATGGGCCTCTTTGGGCACATTTTTGTTGGTGAGAATATTGAACTTGGCCAAGTACTCATCATAATAGCTGACCCCGGCTCCGTCCGTACCTAGCCAAATAGTTCCTGTGAAATCCTCGAATAGAAATAAAATGTCATCATAATGAATGGCATCGGGGTTGTTTCTATCGGCCAAAAAATGCCTAAAGCTCTTGGTGGAGAAATCAATGATGTACAAACCTTGTCCGTACGTTGCAACCCATAACCGGCCATATTTGTCCAACAAAAGGTCTTGTATGACCAAATCCGTTGGGAATCTTTTATTTCCAAACCCCTTGAATTGAGCAAAGGTTTCTGATGATGCCGATTTTATAAAAAGTCCTTTTTGATAAGAGCCCGCATACATATTTTCTCCATTTGCGGTAAAAGCACTAAAATTTGTGCCCGATGATCGGTAGATAGTGTCCAAGGCCTGTTTATCATTGATCAACTTATAGATTCCTCCCGATGCCGCTATCCAAAGATGGTCGCCCCATTCGATTAAATCGTATATCTCCAGTGACTTATTTTGACCGCCCAGCACCTGGATAGTGTCCTTCTCATTGGCCTTGATTCGAAAGAGCCCCTTTTTATAAGTGCCAACATAGATGTTCCTTCGCGAATCTTCGTACACAACACTGGCACTATCTATGGACTTTATTCTTTGAAATTCTTCCTTTTTTCTATCATAGAATTTTAAGGTCCCGGGATTGGTAATGCCCCATAATGTGTTATCGGAGTCAATGAATACCTTGCCAAGTTTACTGTAAGTGGGCCTGGTAACATCTTCAAACTGTTCTTTATAGATGTTAAATTCCCTTCCATCATATTTGTTCAGCCCATCCTGTGTGGCAAACCAAAGATATCCGGTAGTGTCTTGGGCTATACCCACTACACTGTTCTGGGAAAGACCGTCATTTACGGTGAGATTGTTAAAGGAAAATCGATTGTGAGCTTTGGGTGAACTTTGAGCTTGACCCAATGAAGACTTTCCAAGGCACAATAATAGGACCAGTATGGTGCACGGGTATAAAAAGACAAGGCCCTTATGGCTACTTTTTTTTTGCAATACCGTTAATGGTTGAGGTTTGTGTTTACAAGATAACCCTTTTCTTGATCCTCGAGTTTAATTCCGGCTTTAACTTGTATTTGTTGTTGATGGACACGTTTACCTCCGCTTGAAGAATAGGAACAACATCGTGGATATGTACTACAGTCTTGATGGGGAGCACTGGCAAAAAACGGCTAATTCTTTTGATGTTTCAGGATATCACCATAATGTTTTGAGTGGATTCATGAGTGTGCAGATTGGTCTCACTGCACTGGGAGACGGTGAGGTGACCTTCAAAAATTTCGAATACTTACCAAATTAAATCATAGTATGAAAAAGATGCCATTGTTATTATGTGTCCTTAGTTGCTTTTCAATTATGGCCCAGACCCAAAAAGCTTCTTTACCTCGGATTGAACATAAAAACGACCATTACGCTTTTATGGTGGATGATCAGCCCTTTCTTATTCTGGGAGCCCAGGCCAATAATTCGAGCACTTGGCCCTCGGCACTGCCCAAGGTTTGGTCGGCAATGGAAAAATTGCATGTAAACACCTTGGAAATCCCTATTTATTGGGAACAGTTCGAGCCAAGCCCGGGGGAATATGATTTTAGTGTTGTGGATGCCGTAATCACTCAGGCGCGCCAACACGATTTAAAATTGGTGCTATTGTGGTTCGCTACTTGGAAAAACGGGTCGAACCATTATATGCCCCAGTGGATGAAGCTTCAACCCAAGAAGTACCCCAATATGATTGGAAAGGATGGCAAAACGGTGGATTCGCCATCACCACATGCCCAAGCTACCTTGGAAGCCGATAAAAGGGCGTTTTCGGTCTTTATGAAGCATTTAAAAGAATTTGACAAGGACCACACAGTTATCATTGTTCAGGTTGAAAATGAACCTGGTACATGGGGTTCGGTACGAGATTTTTCACCAGAAGCGCAAAAGCTTTTTGGGCAACCCGTACCCAAAGAGGCGATGAAGGCCATGGGGGTCAAAACCAACAATACGGGCAATTGGAGCGAAGTTTTTGGAAAAGATGCGGATGAATATTTTCATGTTTGGCACATTGCCTCCTATATTGAAGAAGTAGCAAAGGCCGGGAAAGAAATTTACCCCTTGCCGCTTATGGTCAATGCAGCGGTCCGAGACCCCTTTGATGCCGGATGGCCACCGAATTATCAAGTTGGAGGACCTAATGACAATGTCTTTGGACTATGGAAATCAGCAGCTCCTTCCATTGATATTATTGCGCCTGACATTTATACCACCGATACCAAGAAATATTTAAAACTCATTGAGCTGTACAGCGAATCTGGATATCCATTGATGATTCCCGAAACCCATTGGAGGGCACCATTTCCACGCTTTTTTTATTCGGCATTGGGAAAAGGAGCGATCGGTTATGCTCCATTTGGACTGGATGATCAACGGATACGGTTCGGGGAAGATGGGGAAGCGCTTACCGATGAAGAATTGTATGGTCCTACAGCACGAAACTTTAAAATTTTTGAGAACATGCAGCGAGAAATTGCCCAACTGAATTTTGAAGGAAAAATCAAAACAGCAGTACAAATGGAACCGATCGATAAGGATGCTGACCCTGGCTCGCCTTGGGATAGGGCAAATTATATTACCGATACTACACTTACCTTTACTGGTTGGGATATTGATGTCGCTTTTGGAAGATTCGACCGTCTGGACAGGACGGCGCATCAATCGGAGCATCCTGATGGAAGAATCATGGTCGCTGAACTGGAAAAAGGTACATTTTTGATAACAGGGTACCATAGCCGGGTAATGGTCAGGCCTTCAGGTGAAAGGCCAGGTATCAGCTGGAATTACCTAGTGGTGGAGGAAGGCCATTACGAGAATGGTGAATTCGTAGTGGAACGAATCCTAAACGGCGACCAAACGGATTTTGGACTTCCTTTTAATTTACCCAAGGTATTGCGGGTGAAATTATATGAAAGGGAATAGCTTGTAATTCGATTATTTCGGGATATGGAATGACATAACCCAGGCTTTTTTGAGATAGATTCTCTAAGACTTTCGTTAAAGGACCCTATAGTTATTTTTATAAAATGGGCTTACATGATTAAAAAAGTAATCCGAAATAAATATCACCATGATCGCCATAATATTTTGCTCTCTGAAAAAAAAGAAGAGAAAAACACATGGCTCCATCTTTTCTCTTGATTGGTTACATCGTCGACGGGCAAGTTATCAGAAGCGTCAATCGCCCCAAAAAGGATTTTATGGATCGTTGCTTTGGTTTCAGGTTTACGGTAGGTGCGGTATTTAAAAAAGAAAACTCCGTGAGGGAAATTCCCCCACGGAGTTTAATCTAAATTGGATAGTTGTTAAAAGGTCTAGAAGGTACCAATGAAGTGGCTTCCCTCAACGTTGACCAATTCGGCTCCTTGTGTAACTTCACCGGTTTCAGTGTCTATTACGTAAATGTTCCCGTTTTCGCCTACAGGGGCTTGGGTTACATATATTTCTGTACCATCAACGGCAAAACCTTGGTATTGGAACAGGTAGAAGTCCGGATCGTAAGGAATCTCGGTAATCTGTTGAGCGGTCTGTGCTTCCAAGTCGACCAAAGCAAAGAATCCCTGTGCTCCGGCAACTCCCTCGGCAGAACCATTATGGCGGTAGGCCAAAACTGCTTTTCCGTTTGCAGCGGGCCTCCATGCAAGAATATAGGCCCCTTCAACACCTAAGGCTTCATCCAAGTTAAAATCGTACGTGTTGTCATATTGGTTGTTCGCATCTATTTTGAGGATATGCGAACCTTCAGGATCTCCTTGATTGGCTTGATATACACTTCCGTTGTATAGGAATGCATTGATGCTACGATAGCCGTTTGTATTTCCATGTCCAACGGTTGAAGTGATAACAGTTGGGTTCAACAAAGAGGGATAGTCCAAAACAATGGTCTTGGAGCCCAAAATTTCGTAATCGCTGTCATTTTCAGCAGTTTCTGGATTTACCTTGCTTAAACGCGCCCCGATGTAAAGTTTGTCACCGGCTTCGTTCAATACGGGCATGTCAATCCTTGAAACATAGTAACCATTTGCTTCTTCCTCTGCACTTAGTTGCAGACTCTGTTCTTGGAACTCAATGATCTGTGAATTTTCCAAATCCAAGGTCAAGACTCCCATGGTGGCCTCGGTACGGACATAATTGTCTTCACTGTCAAATTGATGCTCTGTGGAAACATATACGGCAGAACCGGTTTGGTCACCATCAAACAATTTGATCCATCTTGGAGCGGACCCCACGTAAGGCGCAATACTGATCTCGGTTCCTGTTTGTATAAAATCCTGACCGCCTTCCACGGAATATTTGGTGTAATTTCCACCAGTATCGCCTGCATAGCTGATATTAAAGATGGTACTTCCATCTTCTGAGGATTGTAACCTAGCGGTTCTGTTGGAAGGAACAATGAACCCATTGTCAAAAGGCTCAATGGATACGGATGGATCTTTGGCCTCTTCACTGGTTATTGCATAGATCAGAGTTCCGCCATTTCCATCACCGGGGTTTTCGCCCATTCTGGCCGCGGCAACGGTAATCCATCTGGTATCCTCAACTGGGTCGCCATCATCATCGCCACCGTCGGTGGGAGGGGTTGTGCCGCCGTTGTCATCACTGCTACAGGAGACCAATAATCCAACGATCATCAGGATAGAAGCAAAATTTCTGATATTTAATAAGTTGCGTTTCATTTTATAGGGTATTTAAGTAATTAAATAGAATTGATTATATAGTTTAACTTGAGATAAAAAGCTCGTCCCGGCTTTTGCACCGATAGGTTGTCGTAAACGGGCTTATCGAATATATTTTTAACATCAAAACTCAGAATGAGCTTATTGTTGGGGAAGGAGTAACTGAGTCCAAGATCTTGGGCCAGTTGCTCGGGAACCTTGAAAAAGTCATCACCTACGGTGTTGGAACCTTGGGGCACCAAATAGGAAAACTCTCCCGTAAAGTACATGGTATAGAACAGGTTCAGACGTGCATTTTTTTGTATAAAGTCCTTGAAGGAGTATCTGGCACTTGCGTTCATGGTAAGGAAAGGGGTGTTGGGCACATCAATCTCCACACCTCTGTTTTCCACGGTCAAATCAAAACGGGAAATATTAAAGTTCAGACCAAAATTAGTATTGTAGGTATAATCCATTTGGGCATCAAAACCTATGGATGTACCGCTCCCTTGGTTCACATATAGGATAAGGTCTTCGTTGATGTTCAGGGATGTTTCAATGGGCAGACCGATTCTATCCTTGATGTTCCTAGTAAAGAAGTTGGTGGAAACACTGAAATCGTGTTTTTTGATGGAAAAGGTCCCCAGCCTAAATCCTAAATTATAGTTGTTGCTCTGCTCTGGGTTTATACTGGAGTTGGCCACAACGTTATCCCCGTCATTACCGAATATTTCGGTCTCATTGGGCAATCGTACTGCTTTTTCTGCCGATGCCAATAAGGTGATGTTGGGTAATAGCGCATAGGAGAGGGCAAACCCATATCCGTCATACTCTTTGTTACTGCTCACCTCTTCGTCGACAACCTGATTGTTTCCTTCCGAATCGGTTTCAATGGCAGGGTCAACGCTGGTTGTTTTTTGTTGATAGTGCTTTGCAAACAAGCTGGTCCTTAGTCTATTGTCGAAGGCATTGAATTCGTATGTAAGTGAGAAGATGTTTTTGCGAAGGTCACGGGTGCCGGCAAAGGTGTTTTCGAGCACTGACCTTAATTGATCGCTATCTTCCCTATCAATTCCACTAAAAACATGGTTCAATAGAACACTATGATTGTTGTTGATGGAGTAGGAGAGGCCAGTTCGTATGGAAGAAACGTTTCTATTGATCTTGGCCAAGGTAGGCCCTCCTTCCTGTTGGGAACCCCACGAATATTGATATTGATCACCCCTAAAATCGATGGCTCGCTCACCGTTCCAACTGTAGGCCCAAGCTACGGTATCGTTAACGGCCCTATTTCTTTTGCCGTACAATCCATGTACGTTCAAATCGAGTCCCTTGGTGAAAAGGTCGGTCTTTTGATAGGTAAGGTTGGCCAAAAGTGCGTCTGATTCCATAAACCTGTCTTTGTATGGGGTTATGGTCATAAAGGCACCATGCTGTACCTCTTTATAATCATCCGAACCTGTTACGCCCACAAAAAATTGATCGGCCCATTTAACATCGGTAAAACCGGCCTGTACCATGCCTCCGGTAGACCTATACGCATCGTTGAACCTTCTGGCGGTTATGGGTGTCTGCACACCTCCAATTCCTGTTACCACGACACTTCTGCCAGATACCTTGTAATCGTTATCTGAATAATTATGGAATAACGATGCTTTTACGGTAAAACCTGAATCATCGAATCGGTACGTCCCGTTCACATTTGCCTGAAGCGTATTGAATGACCCGTAGGAGACAGAAGCATTGAAATTGTTCCGTGCTTCTTGGTGCAGTTGGATATTTATGGCACCTCCAAGGGCATCATCCGCCAAGTGACCCGGTACCACGCCTTTGTATACTTGGATCTGTTTGATCATCGATGGAGGAATGCTGTTTAGATTGAAGGAAGAACCATAGGTCGAAATGGGGATGCCATCAATAAAAATGCGAACAGCGCTTCCGGATAATCCGTTGAGGGAATATTCTACATTGGAACCCAATCCACCGTTTTGACGGATCTTTACCCCGACCGTGGTGTTCAACAATTCGTTAGCCTGTATGTTGCGAAGACTGGCCTGTTTTGTTTCCACTGCATTCATCGAAAACCCTTGGGTCTCCAGCTCGGTTTCCTTTGTTTTGCCACTAACGGTCACCTCATCAAGGTTCTCGGTATTTTCCCTAAGCACAAAATCAACTTGAATTCTATTGTTCTGAGCAGTGGTCTCAATGTTTTTTGATGCTTTTTCATATCCTATAAAAGACACCATAAGTGTATGCTTCCCAAAAGGTGGGTGAATCTCAAAATTACCCTGTTCATTGGTCAAGGTCCCTATGTTGGTGCCTTTGATCATAACCGTCGCATAGGCCAATGGGTTTCCGTCCTCACCGGATATTCTACCAAAAATTGTACTTTCTTTTGAGTTTTGTGATTGTACGGCCGTAACAATCAAGAAGAAGGAGACCAATAAATATTTGTGCATTGCCCTATTAAAAGTTACTATATTTATTAAGATTTAATCTAAATTAAATTAGATTTGCAAATCTAGGGCGGTAGTTCATGCTGAAGTACCGCAAAAGGAATTTTTAAGTACGCAAAAGGAAGTAATGCAGTCAGTTTTAAAAAGTAGTTTATTCAAGAACAGTATTTATAGAAAAAGGTACTCCAAGGACTTTCTAACTGATGAGCTCATTGAAAATAGAATCGATGTAAATACAGAGGATGTCCGGGGAACGATCAAAGAAATTCAGCTGGATGGTATTTTTATCATAAACAAGCACATTAATGCTGCCAAGGGCTACAGTTTTGAGATATCCAATAACTTTTCCATGTTCGTTCTGCATTTTGAGATTGCCGGAAATTACTGCTATACCCCCAATGATCGAAAACAGCCCCTTTTGAGGATACGTGACTTTCAATACAATATGTTTTATTTGCCCCAAACCAATGGTCTGCTTGAATATCAAGGGACACCAAGACGTACCTTGGAGATTATTTTTACTTTGGGGTTGATCAAAAAACTTGCTGGAGAAAATTACGGTAGCGTTTTGGAAAAAATAGATACTGCTGCCAAAAAGGGGAAACCTTTTGTATTTTGGAAACAGCCACAATCCATTACCTGGGAATTGGGGAGAACACTGGAAGAAATCATATTATGCCCTTTTGAGGGGCATTTAAAAAAGACCTATCTACAATCCAAGGTCACTACGCTTTTATTGGATATGTTGGTCGAAATGCATGGGGAACGAACACACTGCCCGAACATTGATTTGCCTAGGGCCGACCTTGATAGTTTACGAACTGTGGAGCATTATATAAAAGCTAACTTGAATACATCCCTATCCATATCCCAGCTCACCGGTGTGGCAGGGTTTAATGCCTCCAAACTGAAAAGGGACTTTAAAAGGGTCTATGGAACTACCATTTTCAAATACATTACCCGATTACGTATGGAAACTGCCAGTCAGCTCATTGGCAATAACGGATTTACCATTGCCGAAGCTGCCCATGAGGTTGGGTACTCGAATCCCCAACATTTTACCAATGCCTTTAAACGAACATTGGGTTATTTACCTAGCGTGCTAAAGAAAACTTAAGATATAATCTTAGATCAAATTTTCTCCTTGAGCAATCTGGATAAAGTTTCCGGCCTTATGGCCAAATAGGATGCTAAATGTTTTTTGGGTATCCTGTCCACTATTTGTGGCTTGGTGTATTCCATAAAAAATTCCAACCGTTTTCTGGCATTGGGAATCCTGGCCAAATATACCCGGTGTTCGGCCAAAATATAATATTGTTCCATGAGCAAGCGATTGATCTGTCTCATTTCCGGAAAGTTGTTCAGACAGTATTTATAATCTTCATAATCCAAATAATCACAGTATGTTTTTTCTAGACTTTGTATGGATTCTTGACTTTCCTGGTTGCGAAAAAAACCAGTGATGGAAGTGAACAATTCGTTCTCTGTGTCCAGCCAAGTGGTTATTTCGGTAGAACCACTCATAAAGTAACCACGTACCATGCCTTTTTTTATCAAATAAAGGCGGTTGCAAATTTCTCCCGCTTTGCTAATAAGTTCATTCTTTTCAAAAGAGCAGCTCCTGATATTTTTAATCAGATAAACTTTTAAGCTGGAACTTAAGGGATAAATCGAATTAAGAAATGAAACAATAAAAAGGTTTTTTTCGGGATTCTCTCTGGGGAGCATGTATTACTTGGTTTGGTGCAACAAAAATAGCGAATGTACATGAACTTGATTTTATCTTGATTGCCTTTTATTATAAAAGCAAAGGCCCTAAATATGGGCCTTTGTAATACTTTTAAAAGCCTAATAGGTTTTATTTATATGCTTTGGTCCGTGCATCTTGGATTGTCCCGTTCCAATTGAGTCCGAATGCAAAATCGTAGGAGTTGCCATCACTGTCGGTGTAAGGGTCCATATCCCGTGGTACATCTTCAAACTGTTGCTCAACGGTCAACATATCTTTGGGCATTTGGAATGGCAATAATCCAGAAGGTTCGGATTTTCCCGAAACAATATCCATAATGGCTTGATCTTGAACGCCCATATGTATCAAAATTGCATCTGCTGAAGACTCAATTTCTTCAAAGACCATGGGTTTTGCCACCCTTACGATAACAACTACGGGTTTCCCGTCCATTTTCCTCTTGGTGTCCGTGACCAAGGCCATATCGGAAATGTTTATGGATGTGGTCGTTTTTCCATTGTAGGAGCGGTTGTCCACACCTTCTTCCAGCGGGCTTCCGGCCGCTATACTTTGTTCTCTTGCATTGGTGGCAGTGTAAGTGCCATATTGTAAGCTTATGGGAACGTAACCGTTGCCGCCCTTTTCGGTGTCCGAGACATCATATCCAACCCCACCATTCGGGTTTTCTATGCCTACCAGGGCAAAATCGGCTTCATCAGGGTTGTCCACCACCTCAAAATACGTGGCAACAACTTCCATATTGAAAGGATGTTCAGTTCGCTCTTCGGTAGCTACCCCGAACCAATTTACTGTGGGAGCTACATAACGTTGGGGCACATAAACTTTTTTCTTGTTCTCTAGAGGAAGTGTTTTTTCATTGTTTTTCAGCATCACTATGGATTTGAGCTGTGCATGGTACCCAGCTTCCATAAATTCTGAATTGCCAACGATTTTTTCGGTTTGGGCGACCTCCAAATAAGGGTTTTCAAAAAGCCCGGTTCTAAGAATATTTTTCAACAAGCGGACAGCTGAAGTTTCAAAACGCTTGCGCATGTATTGTTCCCCATGTTGCTCAACCCCCATTTGATAGGCTTCTATAACTGGGCCCATATCGTTGTTGCCCCCAAATTGGTCACAACCGGCCTCGATAATTTTATAATGTCTTTCAGCAACGCTCAAATTTTCCACACCCCATGGCTTGCCCCTGAACTCATATACGTTGGGCGCATCGCCGGTGATGCCCCAATCGGTACAGACAACACCATCATAACCATACTTTCCACGCAAAAGGTCAGTAATCAAATACTTGTTGTAGGCATTTCCAAGGTTTTCCCTGTTTTTGGTATCCTGTTCGTAGGAAATGGTGTAATAGGGCATTACGGCAGTCGCCATCTGGGTTGGACCTTTTAGGGCAAATGCACCTTCTGTAAAGGGCTTTAAGTGATCTTCCAGATTTTTTCCGGGATAAACGGCATAGGACCCATAGCCAAAGTGTCCATCACGACCACCTTCTTCAGGTCCGCCACCAGGCCAGTGTTTTACCATGGCATTTACACTTTGTATGCCCCAATGGCCATCTTCCGATGCTTGGAATCCTTCTACATAGGCACGGGCCATATCGGCCGCTAGCTTAGGGTCTTCCCCCATGGTACCATCAAAACGTGACCAGCGGGGCTCGGAGGCAAGGTCTATTTGTGGGGAAAGCGCGGTTACAATTCCCAATGCGCGGTATTCTTGGGAGGCGATTTCCCCGAACTGTTGCATCAAAGAGGGGTCAAAACTAGCTGCCAGTCCCAATGTACTGGGCCACATGGAAATTTCTCCGCCAGCACCTGCATTGAATTCTGCGTAGGAATCACTGCCATGTCTTGGGTCCGAGCTTGTGTTTATTGGAATTCCCAACCCGATACCTTCAACCATGGCCTGTGCATTATTGTTCCATTGTGCGGATACTCCCGGTGATTCAACGCTGGTGATCAATACATGGCGTAAATTATCTTCGAGCAAAAATTTCTTCTGTGCATCAGAGAGATCGCTAGGTTTTGCACCACTTTCTTTATAGGGCTTTCCATTGTAGGTGACAGCACCAAAAAAGCTATTCCCTCCCCCGGGAATGGATTGGTGGGCACTGTACAACATCAATCCAGCTATCTGTTCCACGCTCATTTTTGAGGCGAGGTCTTTGGCCCTTTGATCCGCTGTGAGCCTCCAATCCTCAAAAAGGTCAAGAGAACCATTTTTATTGAGGTCCTTGAATGCCATCTGGTCAACGGTCAAAATTGAAACTCCGGAACTTTGACTGTACCCTAGGGTTGCTCCGTTTTCATTTTTTACAAGATTGAAACCTTCTTTGGTTTCTTCCGTAAACTTGGGACTGCAGCCCACAAAAATTGTTGCCAGGAACAAGCTGCCCAGTTTGAGGTTTTGTTTTAAAGTATACATGTTGCTATTTAGTTTTTATGTGCTCCATCAGAATAGGTCGGGTTAAGCAAGCAGATTGATAATTAAAAGGGTCAAATGAATTAGCCATCTGATTTTCTTTATGCCAAATCAAATTGTCCCGGTTTGTCAATTGATTTCAATGATCACCCGTTGATACCTTGTCAATGCAGGAAAGCCGGTATCCGTGCCTTCTATTATTACATGGTATTTTTCACCGGTTTTAGCGGTTTTCGGGATCTGTATTTCAGCTTTGTCCTTGTTCAATTCAATTTGTACGGCTCCGTCTCCAGCTTCGGAGTAGGGCCAAGCTTTAAAATAAACAGGATGTCCGTCCACATCCTTTCCGGATATGTTCAGGGTAAGTGTTTTTCCTGCTGCTGAGGTTATTGTACCCCCCTCTGCCACGGTAACTTTAGGTGGATGATTGGCTTGGGCAAATGGTTTGATGCACCAATCCGCCCTGGCAGCAAAATCCAATTGCATGGGCTTGATCCATCGGGTTTGCGGATAACTTTTATCCATTTCTCCGGTTTCGGGGTTTAGGTCCGAAGCGGCCTCCCCGTCTTCATATCGGTACGGATTTTCTGTTGATTGCACAAAACGACCGCTCCATCCACCCCTTGAGGGGTCTTCATAGTTATCCAACCCTACATCTACCAAATGCAGGAATGCTGGGGAGTCTCCTTCGGAAATAAAATCATATTTTGAAAAGCTGCCTCTTTCTGTATCTACAATTTTTGAGATATCACCTTCAAAATGGTTGGGGTCGCCCTCCTGTTTTTGTCCATCCCCGTAGGAATAGTATTTTTTGAAAAGTGGGCCATGATCATTGATAATATTTGGGCCCATAAAGCTACCTTCCAAAAAGGGTCGTTGGCTTTTTGGAACTACTCTTTTCCATGGATAGGCAAAGCACCAAAATTGATTTGCGTTATAATATACACGGATTTTCGGCCAATTGGGCCCTATATAGTTTTTGTAGGTGGCATCTTGGTCCATTATAGTGTAGATAATGGCCTTTTGGGATACCTTTTCTTTGATTTCTGACCAATTCTTATGGTTTGAGTAATCTTCCTCAATAGATTTTAGGGCACGGGCAATGGTATTGGTTCCCCCCCATGCTTGAAGAAATATTTCCCGTGGATCATCGTCCAATAATTTCTTGGCGATCCATTTAGAACCTTCGGTGCGTTGGTCCATTTCACCTTCAAAATTGATGTTGCCCACCTTGACCAGGCCCAAAAGCTCTTGGGCCGAAGGATAATTTTTATCGTGCAATAGTAAATTGGGGTGAACTTTGGCGTATTCTGCCAATAATTCTTGTATCCACGTGGTACCGGGCCACCTCAATTCGCTTCGCTCGCCATACATATTTCTGGTCATTTCCATTTCAGAGATCATGGTCGTTCCTTTGCCATCTCCCCTCCAATGCCACATGGAACTGGAGTAGATCAATCCTTCGGTATCGAACTCGTTGGTATACATCAAAAAGCGGATAAAGGTATCCACATCGTCGATTTCACCATCTGTGGTCACAATGGTTCGTTTACTGTTTTGCTGGGCCGGGCATGCGGAACATAAACAAATGCAGAAGAGTAGAAGGCTGATATTTTTCATAATATGTTCAGGTGCCATTGGACACAAATTATTAGGTTTTTTAAATGGGTACGAAAGGATGCTTCCATGGCCCCCGATATGTATTCTTGAGTAAACCCGAAGCTTCGGTATCATTGATTATCACCTTTTTTTGAGGATTGTATGCCAAGGGCCGTTCCAATTTCATGGCAAGATTGGCCATGATACAACTGGCTGTTGAAATATGGCCCTGTTGTACATCTGCCACGGGTAGTCTATCATTTTCTATAGCGTCCAATAAATCCAACATGTGTCGGCGGGTAGCAGGTGCGGTATGTAGTTCTATATCCTTCTCTTTTAAGTCTTCGGGATATTTTTCACGTTCATAGACCACTTCTTTTTTTATGGTTTCCCCATCTCCATTGGGAATAAACTCATACTGGAAAACACTTCCCTTAAAGGTGCCCTTTTCACCATATATAAAAAATGCCCACGGATAATTTGGGTCCGTCGCATTGCCCCAGCTGCGATGCTGCCATATACAGTTGAGTCCATCAAACTCAAAAATGGCCGTTTGGGTGTCCGAAATATTGGCGATGGAATCCTTTTGTACATAAATTCCCCCTGTGGAGCTTACTTTTTTTGGCCAACCAAGGTCAAGCATCCAACGTACCGCGTCCAACATATGAACACACATATCACCTACAATGCCATTGCCATATTCCATAAAGGCCCGCCAGCTTCGGTGAGGTAACCCGGTATAGGGGCGGAGTGGGGCTGGACCCGACCAAAAATCATAATCAAAATAATCCGGGACCTCTTGTATGGGAGGGTTGGCGTTCCACCGCATATGATAGTAACAGCACATTTCCACGTGGGAAATTTTTCCCAAGAGCCCGGCATCGATAATATTTTTCTTGCCTTCTATCAAGTGTGGTGTACTTCTCCTTTGCGTGCCCACTTGTACTTTTTTCCCAAGTTTCCTGGCGGTACTCAAAATAGCCTCGCCCTCCAGAACATCCAAACTAATGGGTTTTTGTAGATAGAGATGTGCTCCGGATTCCATCGCTTCAATCGCCTGTAGTGCATGCCAATGATCTGGACTGCCAATCAAAACTATGTCCAAATCCTTTTCAGCTAGCATTTTAAGATAGTCGTGGTATAAACGTGGTCTTTTTTTGGATGCCTGACGTTGGGCGACCAATTGGGCAGCCTCCTCGAGATGTTTTTTGTCCACATCACAAAGTGATACCACCTCTACATTGGTAACTTGGATGAGTTTGAAGAGGTCACTTTTACCGTACCAGCCACATCCAATAAGCCCAACTCTCCATTTTTTTTGAGAATGGACCAGATCCAGACCGTAGGCGCCAAATGATGAGAGTGCCAGAGCTGCCGTGGAACTGGCCAAAAACTTTCTTCGGTTGATATAAAAGGGTTTGGAGTCCATATTATAGACTCCATTTGTTGCCTACATCGCTTAATGGGATACAACCGTGGTAAGCCCCGGGAACAGGGTCGTAGCTCAATACATTTTCACCGATTTCCTGTGAGGTGAAGTAGCCCCAGAGCGCAGTTGATTTTAAGGAACGATAAAAACCTACGGGTTCAGGTCTGCCCACTGTGGTTCCCCATACGCCACTACCGAATTGTCCCGAATTTTCCTCCGCTCTTTGCAAAACTTTGATTTGGTCGGATTCGGATAGGTTTACCAAGCTGTCTCCAAAATCAGAAATACAGTCTTGATCGAATTTTTCTATTTCCTTTCTTACATGTTCCTGGGCCTCGGCGTCGTAAAGATTGGCGTAGACCTTATCGATGAATATATCCGTTTTTACATCGAGTGCTCCCGGAGTTTCGGTTCGTGGCAATATCATATCCACGATTTTGGAGACCAATGCGGCTTCATCTATGGTCAAAAATACGGGGTGCCAATCGATTCGGGTTTCATTTTTACATGATTGTAATAATGATAGTAGGGATGGTCCTGCAACGGCTGCTGCAGCCATACTTCCTGTAAATTTTAAAGCTTTTCTACGGTCCATGAGGTTAAATGTTACGTTTTTTAAGTTCTTCTACGGCATGATTGGCGGCTCGAGCCGTGAGTGCCATGTAGGTCAATGATGGATTCACGCATGAGTTAGAGGTCATACAGGCCCCATCGGTAACAAATACGTTTTTCACTGAATGAATCTGGTTGGTACCGTTCAAAACAGAAGTTTTTGGGTCACGGCCCATTCGTGCCGTTCCCATTTCGTGGACGCCGTATCCGGGTTCGTGTTCGTTATCAAAACCAATTACATCTTTAACCCCTGCTTTTTCCAACATTTCCACGGCATCTTCCTGGATTTGTTTGTTCTGGGCCAGTTCGTTTTCCTTGTATTGGGCATCAATGGATAGGGTAGGTTGCCCCCATTTATCGGTTACCTCTTTGTTCAGGAAAACCTTGTTGTCGTGATAGGGCAAACATTCGGCAAAGCCTGTAATGAAGAATTCCCATGGTCCCGGTTTCATGATACTGTCCTTGTATTGGCCACCGAACTCCTTGCGATTGGCAGCTTCACTGTTGCCCATTCGGTATGCGCCACCTTGAAAGCCAAAACCTCTTAGGAATTTGTCCGTTTTTGATTTCTGATCAATGTTCCAGTAGCGTGGAATGTAGATGCCATTGGGCCTACGTCCACTATAGTATTTGTCCTGGTGACCATCTACTTTTCCCAGGGCCCCAACGCGATAGGTGTGGTCCATTAGATTATGGCCAAGTTCACCGCTATCGTTCCCCATTCCCTCGGGGAAACGCTTTGAAGTGGAATTCAACAAAACTTGCGTGGTACTCAACGTTGAGGCATTACAGAAAATAATCTTGGCCTTGAACTCGATATCTTGGTTGGTCTCGGCATCAATAATGCGTACTCCGGAAGCCTTTCCTGTACTTTCATCGTACATTATGGATTGTACAATGGAATACGGTCTGAAAGTAAGATTTCCTGTAGCATTGGCTGCTGGAAGCGTAACGGCATTACTGCTAAAATAGGCTCCGTACGGGCAGCCTCTACTACATCGGTTTCGATATTGACATTGCCCCCTTCCGTTCAAAGGTTGGGTCAGGTGAGCAACCCTGCCAATGATCATATGTCTTCCGGGAAAGTCTCTTTCGATACGTTTTTTGATGTCTTTTTCTACACAGTTCAATTCCATGGGAGGAAGGAAGTGGCTATCCGGTAGCTGTGGCAAACCAAGGGCTTCCCCACTGATGCCGGCAAACTTTTCCACGTAGGTGTACCAAGGCTCCAGGTCTTTGTAACGGATAGGCCAATCCACACCATGTCCATCTTTGGCGTTGGCCTCGAAGTCCATCTCGCTCCAGCGATAGGTCTGTTTTCCCCAAAGTAACGAGCGCCCCCCCATCTGGTGCCCCCGTATCCAAAGAAATGGCTTTACCTCGGTATATGGATTTTCTTTATCGTTGGCAAAAAAATGCTCGGTATCTTGACCAATGAATCCAGACCTAATGGCTTTGTAATGTTTTTCTTTTTGTTCCGGGGTAAGACCACCGCGAAACTCTAAGTCCCAAGGATCTAGATTGGCAGTTTTATAGTCGGTTGGATGTTCAACAATAGGGCCACGCTCTAGAACCAAGGTTTTTAATCCTTTTTCACAGAGCTCTTTGGCCGCCCAACCACCACTTATTCCCGAGCCTATCACAATGGCGTCATAGGTATGCTTTGGGTCGGCATCAATATTAAAGTTTGGCATTTTGGTATTTAATTTAGGTCCTTAAAGGTTATCATTTTTTGCCGGATTCTAATGGCCTCCCTTTGATTGTTTAGAGATTCTCTATTTTTTCTTTGTCGAAGCTATAAAGGTATGGTGCTTTGTTTGCTGCACCGGTATATAGTTTTTCATGTCTTATTAGAACGTCCATACTTAGAATTTTACGCTGAAAAGTAGTTCGCCGAAGTTTTTTGTCCAAAATGGTTTCATAAACCTTTCGCAGTTCTTTCATGGTGAATTTTTTTGGCAAGAGATTGGTTCCGATCGGTTTCTTTCCCAGATCGTTTCTAATGGCCTCCAATGCTTTTTGCACGATTTCCCCATGATCCATCATTAAAGGGGGAAGTTTGTTGATGTCGTACCAGTTTATGGAATCGGAGAATTTATTTGGCGTTGGGCGCACTTGGTTATAGTCGATCAAGGAATAATATCCTACCGTAATAAATCTATCCAACACCCAATGGTCATCCGGCATCTGATAGCCCAGACCTTTGGCAATTTTTTTTGAAGGCTCGGGATTGGACCTGTTCAACTTTCCGAAGGTGTGGAACTGTTCCAGATGTATTGTTTTGAGACCTGTGCGCTTCATGATACCTTTTTTGGCCGCATCCAGCAGGTTTTCATCTCGCCTAATGTAACCGCCGGGCAGTGCGAACAGGCCGGTGTTTTGATATTCGAGCACCAAAATTTTTAGTTCTTCTCCCGTAAAACCAAAGATTACGGTATCAAAAGAAACGTTGGTCAGGTATTTGTTTTCCGAAGGCAACATATTATAAACATCGCAAAATTTACATCAAAAAAATATAAAAATAAAATAATCATCCGTCTTATTGTAGCAAATTGATACAATAAAGAATATAAAAAAACAGCTTGTTATATTGGAACTGGATTTTCAGGCGGGGGGTAGCCCCTAAAAATAGGTGCTTGTTCCCAGAAGGATGAAAAGAGGTTTTTGATTTTTGGGACAATAACGCTGTGCTATAACTTTTCCTAGAGCGGATAAACTGATTTCGATGTCGAAGCACCCAAATGCATTATTGTAACAGGTGTGGGCTATTTTGTTGTTTTTTTGTTTTTCAAAATTAGGGATGTCAGATTGCCGAAATGCTCAACCCGCAACAGCTCTAGTAAAATTAACGTTTTTTTAGCATTGTCAATTTTATATTTTGGACAGGTTAATTTTGACATATCCAATATCTGCTGTTAAAATATTGCTAATTATAAAAAATTAACTATTATTGTTCCTGATTGAGACAATATGCACGGTCGAGATCAATAGAAATAACTAAACTAAATAGACTATCTATGAATCAAAACAGAATTCAAGTTTTGACAAGGTTTTCTGGTGCCCTAAAGGCTTTTCAGACATACTTCTTGTCAATGACAATGATGTTGGTGGGTGGATCTGCATTTGCAGCGGCCCCGGACTCGGGTGAGGCTACTTCGCCCCCTTACCAAGTAACCATAACGGGTACGGTTGTGGATAATTTTGGAACACCTTTGCCAGGTACCAATGTTATTGTAAAGGGTACCACCAATGGAACACAGACGGATTTTGATGGAAACTATTCCATCACCGCAGCTTCCGACGCTACTTTGATCTTTTCGTATGTTGGGTTTAAAACGCTAGAAGTTCCTGTAAACGGAAATTCCACTGTAGATGTTGCCTTGGAGGAAGATGCCGCTGCCTTGGATGAGGTTGTGGTAACAGGATATGGTACACAGACCAGGGGCGAGTTGACCGGTTCAGTAGGGACCGTAGATGTTGCCGAGGCTACCAAAACCCCTGTGGTAAATGCTGCAGAGGCCTTACAAGGTAGGGTTTCGGGGGTCACCATAACCAATAACGGCCAACCAGGTGCAACTCCTGTGGTGCGTGTAAGGGGTTATGGAACGGGTAACAGTAACGACCCACTTTATATTATTGATGGTGTCCAGACCGATGACCCAGGAATATTGAACTCGATCAACCCAGCGGATATCCAACAAATGAACGTACTTAAAGATGGTGCGGCAGCCATTTATGGGGCTAGGGCCTCCAATGGTGTTATCATTGTGACCACCAAGAGTGGTGGATATAATTTGGATAGAGCAAGAGTATCCCTGGACATGTACACAGGATTTTCCGTGGCTACCAATTTGCCTGACATGTTGACTCCTGCCCAGCACGGACAAATGCTATGGCAGAGTATATTAAATGATGGTGGTACACCTTCCCATGCACAGTATGGAAATGGCGCAACTCCCGTAGTACCACAAACCATTCAAGGTGTTCCTGTAACAATGAATGTTGCTCCAAATGGAACAGATTGGGTAGATGAAATATACAGAAGTGCCGTTACCCAAAACGCTTCCATTACTTTAGAGAATGGTAATGAAAAATCCAAATTCCTTTTTTCTGCCGGGTATTTGAACCGTCAGGGGATTCAGATCCATACAGGATTTAAAAGAGGCAACGTACGATTGAACTCCGAGTTTAAGGTAGGCGATAGGATCCGGATTGGACAGCACGCCAACATTTCTTTTGATAGAAGAAGTGGAGGACAGCCATGGTTTAATTTTGCCCAAAGGATGTCCCCTCTTGTACCAGTTTATGATTCCGAGGGTAATTTTGGAGGTAACTACAGTAATGATACAGGACTTTCCAATCCCAACAACCCAGTGGCTGAGGCAACTCGTCAAAAAAATGATTTTGCAAAAACCTTTAGGGTATTTGGAGATATCTATGCCACTTTGGATATTATTGAAGGATTGCAGTTCAAGACTTCCTTTGGTGGATCCATCAGGGCTTATAACGATAGACGCTTTAGAGCATTGATACCGGAATCCTCAGAGCCTTTGGCAACCAATACGTTGACCGAGGCAGACCAAGATGATTATGAGTGGGTATGGACCAATACCTTAAGCTATAACAAATCTTTTGGCGATCATAGCATCAATGCCCTGATCGGTATCGAAGCTTTGGACAATCATGGTAAGGGGAAAGAAATTTCCAGGACCGATTATTTCTTTGAAACACCTGATTACTATTTGTTGAGCAATGGTGGTGGGGCACCGAACGTAGCCTATGCCTATGATAATTCTTCATCTTTGTTTTCCATGTTCGGTACTGTAAATTATGATTATGATGGACGTTATTTATTGACCGCTACGGTTCGTCGTGACGAATCCTCTAGGTTTGTAGGCGATAATAAAAGCGATATATTTCCTTCCTTCAGTGCAGGATGGGTAGTGAGCAACGAAAGCTTCTGGCCGACCGACTCTTTTGTAAGCCGATTGAAATTGAAAGGTTCGTGGGGACAATTGGGCAACCAAACCTTACCTGTGGATAATCCAACGGTAAACTTCTCGATTTTAAGTGAGCAGTATGCAAATTATGTGTATACAGGTAGTGGTGGAGCAGCACAGGGAGCGATTTTGTCTGCTGCAGGTAACCCGGATCTAAGATGGGAAACCTCTGAGACTACCAACTTTGGTATTGAACTTGGATTCTTTGATAACAAATTGAACCTTTCTGCGGAATACTTCACTATTGAAACAAAGGATTTGATCAACCAAGATGCAAGTTTGTACAGTACTACATCTTTGGATGCAGCTCCTCCTTATGTGAACGTAGGTTCTATCCAAAACAAGGGTGTGGATGCAACCTTGAGCTATTCCGATCAAACCGATTCAGGTTTTAGTTATGGCATCGACATGAATTTCTCCAGCTACAAAAATGAAGTGCTTGATTTGATCAGTGCCTTCCAAACTGGATTTGGAGGTTTTAGAACAACAGGTACCGTTACCAGAACGCAAGAAGGACAGCCTATTTCCTCTTTCTATGGTAGGATAGTAGATGGTATTTTTGCTTCAGAAGCTGAGGTGGCCAATGCTCCTAGTCAAGGGTTTGCTACCAATGCGGATGGTGTTGGTAGATTTAGATACCGTGATATTAATGGGGACGGGACCATAAATGATGATGACAGAACCTTTATCGGTTCTCCCCACCCGGATTTCACTTATGGCGTCAACTTGAGAATGGGCTACAAAGGATTTGATATGTCCGCCTTCTTCCAAGGTTCCCAAGGAAACGAGATATTCAATAACGATAAGGTATATACCGATTTTCCTTCTTTCTTCAACGCCAACAGAAGTGCAAGGGTATTGGATTCCTGGACTCCGGACAATTTGGATGCTGAATTGCCAGCACTTAGCCAAAGTATTACAAACAATGAAGGTGCTGCCAACTCATTCTTCGTAGAGGATGGTTCCTACATGAGATTGAAGAACCTCCAAATAGGGTATACTTTCAACGAAGAAGTTTCAAGTTATTTGGGCATGGACAGTGTTCGTTTATATCTTCAGGGAACCAATTTGTTCACTATTACAGGTTACGATGGGGTAGACCCTGAACTACAACCTAGACTTGATGGTGGAGCCATAGATAACCTAACTATAGGAGTTTCGGACAATAACTATCCTTTAGCTGCAATTTATTCCTTCGGAGTTAATCTTAAATTTTAAAAAATGAAAAAGAAGATAATATTTTCAACCATATTCACTGGTCTGTTGCTATGGGCCTGTAGTGAAGATTTTACGGAGAAAGCCGCCACGGGTAATATTCCCAATGAGGATTTACAGACGGCTGTAGGTGTGGACCTTAAATTGACCGCTGCCTACTCGGCCATGGATGGAGAACGTGTTAACGCACAGGGAGAAGCTGTTGCGCGCGGTGGTGACAACTGGTGGACCGACGTGGTCTCCGATGATGCTCACCGTGGAAGTACCGATGGTGACAACACGGCTTTGTTTCAAATTGAGACCTTGGATTGGCAAACCGGTAACAACTGGTTTTTGGGAAGATGGGGTTCTCTCTATGCAGGTGTCAACCGGGCAAATGCAGTACTGGATCTAATCAATCAGATTGAAGGCGGAGACTTTGCCCAGCAATCCGGAGAAGCATATTTTTTAAGGGGCTATTTTAATTTCGAGCTTCAAAAATTCTATGGAAATCCACCATTTATCTCTGAGGAGAACTTGGCAAATGAGGAGTTTAACCAGCCTAACCCTGGTCCTATTTGGGCGCAGATAGAAGCCGATTTTAATGAAGCGATAGGTAGTCTGGGTGATGATATCGTTGTTGGTAGGGCCAATGCTTGGGTAGCCAAGGCCTTTTTGGCAAAAGCGTATCTCTATCAAGGAAAATATGAGGAGGCCTTGCCTATATTTAATGATGTTATCAATAATGGACCCTATGCGTTAAATGATGAATATGTCAATAACTTTAATGCCGCAGGAGAAAATGGACCCGAGTCCATATTCGCCATTCAGTTTGCTTCCGATGATGGCCGTTCCTTTAATGGTAATGGAGCCGGTACTTTGAACTTTCCTGGAGGTGGGCCTTTGGATCCAGAAACCTGCTGTGGTTTTTACCAGCCAACCCAGGACTTGGCAAACGCTTTTCAAACAGATGGTTCAGGTTTGCCCCTGTTGGATACTTACGCAGCCACTGATGTGGCAAATGACTATGGTATAACCAGCGATGAGGCATTTGCAACCCATACAGGACCATTGGATCCAAGAATTGATTATACCGTAGGTAGACGGGGGATCGATTACAACGGTTTTGGTCTGAACCCGGGTAAGGCGTGGATACGGGCAACATTTGGGGATATTTCCGGGCCATATTTGCCAAAGAAAAATGTGTACCAAGCTGATGAAGTTGGGGCCAACCGTGGAACGGGTGGTTGGGGATCGGACTGGTCCGGTATCAACTACAATGTAATGCGTTTTGCAGATGTACTGTTAATGGCTGCAGAAGCTGCAGTAGAGCAAGCAAGTCCTAACTTGCCATTGGCTTTGGATTATGTGAACCGAGTGCGCAACAGGGCCAAGAACATGACCTATGTACAGGCCTTGGATGCCGACAACAACCCAATTCCAAATACAGATGCAGCCAATTATCAAATTGAGCCTTACGCAGCTTTTGGTGATGTCACATTTGCTAGAAAAGCGATTCGTTTCGAGCGCAGATTGGAATTTGGAATGGAAGGCCACAGATTGTTCGATTTAAGAAGGTGGGGCAATGCGATGGAAACGATCAATACCTATATCCAAAACGAAGCAGCGGATTTTGATCAAGCTGGTTACGATACAAAATTTGGCGAATATCAACCAAAGCACGATTTGTTCCCTATTCCTATCAATGCTATTGATCAGAGTGGAAATACCTTGGAGCAGAATCCGCTGTGGCAATAACGATAAGTAGACCTGAGTTAGTTTTAATTTAATTCGAGTAGAGAGAGATAGGTTGTCAATTTATTGGCAACCTATTTTAATTGGGAACAAACCCTATTAATTGAAAATTAATCGTTTTTAACCAATATTAATCCTTGATGGACAACATGGAACAACCGAATTTGTATTTTTAGTAATTGGGTAGTTCTATCAACAAAGACACACTCCTTCTTATTTAAAAGGGGAAAACCACTTTAAAATCGTTGACACTTCATCAAAATTTTGGTTAACCGTAAAACTTCAGCACAGTGACTAAAAGTTGTATTTTAATAGTACTATTATCATTGATCACCTTTTCTTGTTCCAAGAAAAAAGGGGACACTTTGTTTTCCAAGGTTTCTTCAAATCACTCCGGCGTAGCGTTCAACAACAAAATAGTCGAAACCGATAGTTTTAACATTCTCACCAGTGAGTATATCTTCAATGGCGGTGGTGTGGCCATTGGTGATTTTAATAATGATGGTATGCCCGACCTTTTTTTTACGGGAAATCAAGTCGCCAACAAGCTATACCTTAACCAAGGGAATTTCAAGTTTAAAGATGTAACCAAGGCCTCTGGTGTCGAGGCATTGGACAAATGGAAGACCGGTGCCGCTGTAATCGATATCAATAATGATTCACTTCTCGATATCTATGTCTGTGCCGCCATGTACGACAGCCCGGAAGAAAAGGCCAATATATTATATGTAAACCAGGGCATAGGTGATGACGGCACCCCCGTTTTCAAAGAAATGGCCAAAGAATATGGCATAGCGGACCCTGGCAATAGTATGAACGCCGCTTTTATTGATTACAACAAAGACGGCCTTTTGGACCTCTATGTACTTAACAATGTGGATATCCATGTTTTGCCAGCAAACTACCGGGAAAAAATAACGGATGGTTCATCTTTGAGCAACGACCGTCTATATCGTAATAATGGCGACAATACCTTTACCGATGTAACCTTGGAGGCAGGTATTACCATCGAAGGCTATGGACTTGGTGTGGCCATTTCCGACCTAAATTATGATGGATGGCCCGATATTTACGTGAGCAATGATTATCTGAGCAACGATATCCTCTATATAAACAATGGAGATGGAACATTTACAGATAAAATAGGAGAATATGTAAAGCACCAAAGCAAATTTTCCATGGGTTCCGATGTTGCCGACTTTAACAACGATGGTTATTTGGATATTCTCACCCTGGATATGCTCGGGGAAACAAATTACAGATTAAAAACCACGGTCAAGGCTACAAAGTACAACGACTATTACATGAACGAAAAATATGGTTACGACTATCAGTATATGCGCAACATGCTTCAAATGGGGCAGGGGCCCAATATGCCATACAGCGAAATAGGTCTTATGGCGGGCGTTGCCAAAACGGATTGGAGCTGGTCGCCACTTTTTGTAGATGCCGATAACGATGGTCGTAAAGACTTATTGATTACCAATGGCTTTCCCAGGGACATAACCGACCTTGATTTTGGAGAGTTCAATTTCAATGTTCAAAAATATCTGAGCACTGCCCAAATATTGGATTCCATCCCCGTGGTAAAAATACCAAACTACGCTTACCGCAATGAAGGTGAAGGACAATTTAAGGACGTAGGCAAGGAATGGGGCTTAAACATACCATCGTTTTCAAATGGGGCGGCGTTTGCCGATTTGGATGGCGATGGAGATCTGGACTACGTAGTGAGCAACATTAATGATGAAGCGTTTCTTTTCAAAAATAATTTGGAAAACAAGCAAACAGGAACCAATAATTACCTGCAACTAAACCTAAAAGGGCCAAAATCCAATATCGCTGGACTTGGAACAAAAGTGGCCGTCCGATTTACCGATGGAACCTTCCAATATTATGAGCATCAATTGAATAGGGGGTACTTGTCCACCGTAGAGAGTATGGCACACTTTGGCCTGGGACCGCAAAAAACGATAGCATCGCTTGAAATTTTGTGGCCGGATGGAAGTTTTCAACGTATTGAAGATGTACAGGTCAATCAAAAGTTGACCATTGACCATAGTGAGGCCAAAGCCACAAACCAACGGGAACTGGCATTTCCATTGGCCCCAAAACAAACCAAGCCTTTATATCAGGAAGTTTCTGACCGGATAGGGGTCAACTATGTACATCAGGAAATGGACAAGGCAGATTTTTATGTACAGCCCACCCTTCCCCACAAACTGACCCAAAATGGGCCAAGTTTGGCAAAGGGCGATATAGATGGTGATGGTTTTGAGGATTTCATTGTCGGAAGTTCATCTGGACATTCACCAATGATCTTTATTCAAAATGCAAACGGAACCTTTGAAGGTACCGCTCTGTTCGATGATAAGGAAAACAAAAAAAGAGAGGAAACAAGTATTTCCCTTTTTGATTTGGACAATGATGGGGACCTTGATATTTATATGGTAGCGGGCAGTAATGAGTTTGATCTGGACTCACCGTACTATCAAGATTACCTTATGATCAATCAGGGAAATGGCAAGTTCAAGATATCAACCGACAAATTGCCGAAAATAAATTCAAGTGGTTCAGTTGTGGAAGCAGCGGATTTTGATGGTGATGGTTACGTAGACCTATTTGTTGGCGGACGTACCCCTTTTTCCCAATATCCAAAGCCGGATGATTGTTATTTGTTGAAAAATGAAAATGGGGTATTGGTCGATGTTACCGATACCTACAGTAGTGAACTTAGGAAACCTGGAATGATCACCGATGCCAAATGGGCGGATTTGAACAACGACAATCTAAAAGATCTGATCTTGGTGGGAGAGTTTATGCCCGTGACCGTTTTTCTAAACAAGAAAGATACCTTTGAGCGCATGGACCAGAATGGAATGCAACAGTTCTCCGGATGGTGGGAATGTGTGCTTGTCCAAGATTTTGATGGTGATGGCGATATGGATTTGATTGCGGGAAACTTGGGAAAAAATAATTTGTACCAACCATCACAGGATAGGCCCGTTACCATGTTGGCCAAGGATTTTGATAACAATGGAGCCATTGACCCTGTAATGTTCGCTTACTTTAAGGGCAATTTTGGTGATACTCTTTACAATCCCTATCCCGTTAATTTTTGGGGAGACCTAATAGGGCAAAGTCCCATGTTCAGAAAAAAGTTTGATTATTTCAGGGATTACGCCAAAACCACCAAGGATGAACTGTTTACACCGGAACAACTTGAAGGGGTGGACGAACTGATGGCAAACCACGACCGGACCACGTATTTTGAGAATGATGGAAACGGACAGTTCAAAATGGGCAAACTGCCTTGGGAAACGCAGTCGGCCCCGATTAAATGTATGATAACAACCGATACAGGTAATACCGCAACCGACATATTAATGATCGGTAACGATTTTGGCAATGAAGCCTTTGTGGGAAGGTATGATGCCTTTAATGGTGGGGTATTGTTGGGTGATAATAAAGGAGGTTTTGAATTTAAGAATGCCCAGGAAAGTGGATTTAAGGTTACTGGGGATGCCAAGGATATGGTACAAGTGGAAAGGGCAGGAGGGGGACACCCTTACATAATAGTAACACAAAATCGGGGCAAGGCTTTAGTGTTCACCAAGGCAGAATAGGTTAATTCCTGCTTTCTATTAAAATAGACTAAGGCTGCATGTCGAAAATTTCGGCTGCCTTTTTGGCAACATCAATCCTTACTTGAGAAGGGTTGGCTCTTCGATATGCCGCTTTTGTTTTAAAGACCAAGACCGTTTCGATAGCAGGATAAACGGTAATGTTCTGTCCCATGGCCCCTTTGGCCGAATACGCACCTTCAAATCGTTTGTCGTCCACATTTTGCCATAACCACCACATGTAGCCATAGCCGTAATGCACTCCGCTTCCTTCGAATACCGGAACATTCCTATTTAATTCTTCATGCGTGGTTCTTGTTTTGAGCATTTCCTCTACCCAAGATTCACTCAATACCTGCTGATCTTTCCATTTGCCCTTATTGAGCATCAAAAGGCCCAAACGTGCCATATCCCTGGTTGAAAACCACATGGGGTAGGCCAAATATTTGGAAATGTTGGTGTTCCCTTGTTTGTGCTGGAGCGAACGGTCCCAATCCTGCATATGCAATGGATTGGCCAATTGCCGCTCCACCTCGTCGTAGATGTTTTTACCGGTTTCCTGCTCAAAAATGTAACCTGCCACATTAAAATCCCAGTTGCTGTACAACCAATGGCTTCCCGGTTCCACTGAGCCCCGTTCAGGAGCATATTCCTGCATGCCCCCGGCATAGCCTTCGGGATGGTAAACCCCCGACCGGGCCGATATGATATCCTTTATGGTGGCTTTTTCCTCAATGGGAAGAATGCCCTCAACATCATCAATGCCCAATTGCTTTATGGATTTGCTCAGATCGATCGTGCCATCCTCCACATATCGACCATAGAGCATGGAAAGTACACTTTTTCTACAGGAGGCAATATAGCTCAGTTCCCCAAGGTCGCCAAAATCAAAAACGACCTTGCCCTTGTGCACAATCATAAGGCCTGTAATCTTTGTACTATCAATCAGGTAATTTCTGAATGCTCGGGTTTTATCGTTCTGCCACGGACGGGCTTCTTCCTTGTTGGCGGAATGCCACACGCTATCGGGAAAGGTTTGCGCCGCCAAGTTTATGGACCAGAGCAATACAAGAAGGAAAGTGTACCTCATATCGATGTATTTTTTAGTTGTTTTTGGCAAACCAAAGGTTGCGAACCCTGCCATTGGATATCTGAATTCCTTTAACGAGATCGTTTTCTCTTTTAAATTTTAAAAAGGACAACGGGTATTTGCCTTCCAGTAGGTCCTTTTTCTTTTGCTGCAATGGAATTTTACCGTGCCGGATATGATTCGCATAGAGTTGGCCCTTTTCCCATGTGATGGTATAGGTGGTTTCTATTTCTGGACTATAGTAGGAACCGATATAATCCTTGGCCAATTCGTCTGTCAACACTTCTTCTTCAATTTTTGAAAAAACCTTTGGTTTCCCGCTAGGGGGATATAAGGTCATTTTTCCCTTTGCAAACTTGAGTCTTGTATGGTTTTTGGAAGCAACAGGGGTAAATTCATCCTCTTGAATCGGCACCAAGGGATTATTGCCCATGTAAAGTGTGTCGGCTTCAATCTTTAACATCAGCTTGGAATAGGTTTGGTCGTCCCAATACATCCCTACATAAGCGTTCATCTTGTTTTTTGGGACCTTGGCCAACTTCAACTTTTTGTTTGTAGGTTGCTCATCAAAAACAATAGCCGCAATCTGGTCAGATTTTTGGGCAGGTCCAGAGTTTGAAAAATTGGTGGCGATGGCAATACTTGTCTTCTCTTTGGGAAAAACGGCAATATTGGCCCTAAAACCGCCAATGGAGCCACCATGGCCCACTCTTTTTTTACCAAAGAGCGTATCAATGTTGACCCCGAATGCATACGGGTTAAAGCTTCCGTCGTTCAACAGGTCAAGGGTTTGCATCAAATCAAATGCCGCCTTCCAACCCGGTGCAGGATTGTAATAGTTCTTAAGGTAATTGAGCAAGTCGCCAGTAGTGGTATGCATGTTCCCTGAACCCACATACCCCCAATATTCGACGGCCCTTTTAAAACCCTCCAACGTTTGGTAATATGAAGTTGCGTTGTTGGGGACAATCCTGTCGTAGTCAGCTTCCACATAGGTATCGTTCATGCCCAGAGCAGTAAAGACCTCTTGCTCCATGTAGTCCACAAAGGAGGTATCTGTAATTTTTTCGATGATATTGGCCAAAAACATATAACCTGTGTTGCAGTACATGTATTGGGAACCCGGCTCAAAATTGAGTTCGGTCTGTTTGAGCATAATTCGGTCCAAGTCCGCATTGGTCCGCGTATCGTCGCTTCGCCAACCGGCCAATCCAAAAAGTGCATGAAGGCTTCGTAGGCCACTGGTGTGGTGGAGCATATGCCTGATGGTAATGTTGCTTCCAAAGGGAGCAAGTCCATCGATGTATTTGTCCAAGGTGTCATCTAGGGACAGTTTTCCTTCCAAATGCAACTTTACAATGCCCAATGCGCTGAACTGTTTGGAGACCGAGGCGACATTGAACCTGGTGTCCGTGCTGTTTGGAACCAAATATTCCATGCTGGCCAGTCCGTAGGCCTTGGAAAACACCACTTCGTCCCCTTGCATCACGGCAATGGCACCGCCAGGATGATCGGGTCGGTTCCACTCCAAGAACAAACTATCAATATGGGTCCATTGCTCTTCACTGAGTTGGGCAGTTGCTTTACTATGGAGGACCAGCCCAATAATTAAAAATAGTCGTGTAAACCGCTTCATTCTTATTCTATTTGCTTAACCCCGCTTGCGATAAGGCGATCAATAGGGCCAATTGAATGGATTCATCGCTCTGTTCATCGTTTAAATACCATTCGTGAAGCGAATGTGCTCCACCGCCCTGTCCGCCCCGACCAATACAAACTGCTGGAATTCCTTTGGAAACGGGAATATTGATGTTGGTTGAACCGCGTCCCAAACGTGGCGTTTGACCAAAGAGTTTGGTGGCCGCCATGGTACGTTGAATCAAGGGTAGGGAGGAGGGCAATTCACCGGATGGCCTGTCTCCAATTTTGATGAGCTCATAGGTAACCTGATCACGGACGCCGCTGGCATTGTATTGCGTTATGGCCTGTGCCACCGATTCTTTAAATATGGTTTCTATCTCATTCAGGTTTTTGGGGTCTATGGCACGCATATCCACTTCCATCCACGATTCAAAGGGTATAGAGTTGACCGAAGTTCCACCTCCGATCCTTCCCACATTAAAACTTGTTTTTGAAATATCGCCGGAGGTATATTCCCAAGCATTTTTTGAAAATATATCGATGGCTTTACCCAAAGCATGGTGTGGATTGGCCAGTCCAAAGGCGCCCCAAGAATGACCACCTTTTCCTTTGATGAGCACTTTGTACCGTTTGGAGCCTAATCCAGCATTGCTGATCCTGCCCAAACTTCCGCCATCAATTGCAATCCATGAATCGATCTCCAATCCGGATTCATTGAACATGTATTTCATCCCACGAAGGTCTCCGAGGCCTTCTTCGCCCACCGACCCAACGATCAACAAGTCTTTTTCGGTTTTGATACCGGCCTTGTTGATCGCCTTGAGCATACTGATCAACATGGCAAGGCCACGGGTGTCATCTCCAATCCCCGGAGCTTTTAAGGTATCCCCCACTTTTTTGACGGTGACATCTGTTCCTTTAGGAAACACGACATCCAAGTGGGCATCGACGCCTACATAGCCCGCTTCTTTAGAAGTACCTTGGCGCAAACCGATAACATTACCAACTTTATCCGTCCATAGACTGTCCACTCCGGCCTCCTCCAGCATTTTGGCAAATACCTTCCCTCTTTCATCTTCCATAAAGGGAGGGGCCGGTACTTCGGTCAACGTAATCAGGTCCTCAGTGGTCTGGTCCATTTGTGATTTTATATGGGCAAAGGCTTCTTTTACCTCCTTTTTCTTCATCAAGCGTTCTACTTCCTTGGTGTACTTTTTATCGATTTCGGTACTTCCCTGTGCCTTTACGGTGTGGGCAAAGATTCCTGAAATCATCAAAATGCTAAGTGCAATATGTTTCATTTTCATGGTGTTGGTCTATTGTTTTCTTAATACTTTTCCTGATTTGATATCTTTAAATTCTCCATTATCAACGGCGACTCCTCCATTTATAATCACAAATTCGATGCCTTCACTGTATTGATGCGGCTTTTCAAAGGTGGCTTTGTCGATTATGGTTTCCGGATTAAAAATAGTGATGTCCGCCTTCATCCCTTCCTTTATAAGTCCTCTATCCGGTAGGTTTAGGCTTTGTGCGGGCAAATAGGTCATTTTTCGAATGGCCTCGCTAAGTTCCAATACGTTTTTTTCGCGAACATATCGTCCAAGAACCCTGGGGAAAGTTCCGTACCATCTAGGGTGCGGGTGGCCCATTCCTGGGGCTACCAAGCGCCCGTCGGAACCTATCATGGTAAAAGGGTGTTTCATGATACGTTCCACATCTTCCTCGGCCATGGCATGGAAAACACAGGAGGCCCCGCCGTTCAATTGAGCTTTTATGACCATTTCTGCGCCGTTCTCTACCGAAGGTCCCAAATCGTTTTGCTTGCACCAATATTTTAGGGTCTTGCCTTCCAGTTCGGGCTGCCATTCCACTTTGGCAAACTGTACCCGGTCCAAATCGGCCCCTCCACGGTCATTAAGGATATTGAAAACGATGCCATTTTTTATGCTGTCCCTAAGGATAGGGTCGGCAATGCGATTTTCAAAGGCCTTTTGTCCACCGGCCCTGGCCCAGCTGGGAATCAATATGGAAATACCGGTATAGCTGGCAGCATATGGATATTGGTCCATTTTGATATCAAGACCTTTTGCTCTGGCAGAATCGACCATGGCCAAGGTACGGGCACTTTGGCCCCACATGGGTTTTCCTATGGCCTTATGATGGGTAAGTACAACGGGAATGTCCGCTTGTTTGGAAATTTGAATGGCTTCGGCAACCGCATCAAATAATCCAAGTCCCTCTTCCCTTAAATGGGAGGTATAAATGCCGCCATGGCCCGAGGCCACTTTGGAAAGGTCAATGACCTCGCTCACTTGCGAAAATGCTCCGGGGAGATATTTCAGTCCTGTTGATATGCCAAAGGCACCCTCTTTCATGGCACTGTCCACTTCTGCCTCCATGGCTTTGAGTTCTTCTTCGGTGGGAGCCCTGTTTTCAAGTCCCATGATGTTCCGCCTGATGGTGTTGTGACCAACCAGATAAGCCACGTTCATTCCCACACCTTTTTGTTGTAGACTGTCCAGATAGGGTTTCAATGGGTAGGGAGAGCTTCCATCCGGACCGCCCAAGGAGGTTGTGACCCCTTGACGGACATGACTTTCGCATGAATTTAGTTCCATAATGGGCTCGATGTGGGTATGCATATCGATAAACCCTGGCGAGACGGCCAAACCTGCCGCATCTATGATTTTATCGGCCTTTGCATTGTCAAATTCGCCCAAAGCCACAATCATGGAATCCTTTAAGGCGATATCAACAACAATGGGGTCGCCACCTTTGCCATCGTAGAGAGTTCCGTTCAATATCAAAATATCATAATTGCTATGGTCGTTACAGGAGAACATCCATAACAGGCACACGCCCAAGAGTGCTTTTATAAAGTTGGGAGGATTGGTTGTTTTCATAAGATATGGGTTGGTTATAGCGTATGGTTGGCGGTATCTTGGTTTCGGAGCTGCGAAAAAGCGATCTGTAACTTTTCGGTGAGCTCTCCGGCTTGGCCGTTTTTATAAAAAGTATGGTCCCCTAACTGGGAGATAGCGGCCACCTGGGTTGTGGTACCGGTAAAAAAGGCCTCCTCCATGTGTTGAATTTCATCTTCGGCAATGGGTCTTTCGATTACCGGAATATCAAGGTCTTGGCAAAGT
>JANSXF010000108.1 GCA_024743095.1 Flavobacteriaceae bacterium | reverse complement strand
GCATATGCGGAGTTGGGAGAGGACCGGTGCGATTCGACATTGTTGAATTCTCCCGGCAATTTTACAGCCTCCAAGTTAGCTTGGGTTCGTGAAAATGAACCAGATGTCTTTGATAAAGTGTACAAATTCATGTTGCCCGGTGATTATATTGCATACAAGTTGAGCGGTAAAATTGCATCTACCGTATCGGGTCTGTCCGAAGGAGTATTCTGGGACTTTTCAAAGAATCAGATATCAAAAGATATCTTGGACTATTATGGTATCCCTGAACATCTAGTTCCAGATGTTGTGGAAACTTTTGGTGATCAAGGAAGGGTCTCGACTAAGGGTGCTTTGGAAAGTAGCCTTTTGGAGGGTACACCAATTGTTTATCGTTCAGGAGATCAGCCCAATAATGCGTTATCGCTTAACGTATTTAATCCGGGAGAGGTTGCAGCTACAGGCGGCACTTCTGGAGTGGCCTATGCCGTAACGGACAATCTTTCGATAAAGGAATGCTCAAGGGTCAATAATTTTGCCCATGTCAACTACCGGCCGGACACACATATCAGAATTGGAAAACTTCTGTGTATCAATGGGTCGGGGATTCAATATAGATGGCTTTTGAACAATCTCGACGTATCCTCATATGAAGAAATGAACGATCTGGCCTCAGAAATTGAGATAGGTTCCGACGGTCTTTGTGTGATTCCCTTTGGTAATGGTGCCGAACGTATGCTTAACAATCAGGATATAGGTACAAGAATCGTCAACCTTAATCTGAACAGACATTCCAAGGCGCATCTTTGTAGGTCCGCTCTTGAAGGGATTGCTTTTTCATTTGTATACGGAATGGAAATCATGCGTTCCGACGGAATTCAGACCAAGGTCATCCGTGCAGGTAATGATAACCTTTTCAGGTCTCCCATATTTTCCAGTACCATTGCGACGCTGATCCAGGAAGAAATAGAAATATACAATACAACTGGCGCTATCGGGGCGGCCAGGGCATGTGCCATATCTGATTTTGGACATGACAAGTTTCAATCTTATATGGACAATGACCATGTATTGACATATATGCCCTATAAGGACATTGAGCCTTATCGTGAGGCATATGAAAAATGGAAAAATGAACTACAATTAATATTAAAAACAAAATAACAATGGCACATTTAGGCAACAAAGAATACTTTAAAGGTATAGGCGATATCAAATTTGAAGGGAAGGACTCGGACAATCCGTTGGCATTTAAGTTCTATAATCCCGATCAAGTGGTCGCGGGAAAGACCATGAGGGAACATTTTAAGTTCGCAATGGCTTATTGGCATACCTTATGTGGAACAGGAGGAGACCCTTTTGGGCCTGGAACCAAACAATTTCCATGGTCTACCGATAACGACCCAATAAAAGCTGCGAAGGAAAAAGCGGATGCCGCGTTTGAGTTTGTGACAAAAATGGGTTTTGACTACTATTGCTTTCACGACTTTGACCTTGTGGACGAAGCCGATAGTTTGGCGGAATCTGAAAAGCGATTGTCCACTATCGTTGATTATCTAAAGGAAAAGCAAGAGGCATCAGGAGTTAAGTTGCTATGGGGAACTGCCAACTGTTTTTCGAACCCCCGCTATATGAACGGAGCGGTTTCCAACCCGAATTTTGATGTGCTGGCCTATGCCGGGGCCCAAGTGAAGATGGCCTTGGATGCCACCATTGCCTTGGGTGGTGAAAATTATGTGTTCTGGGGAGGTCGCGAGGGCTATATGTCCTTGCTGAACACTAATATGAAGCTTGAGCAGGACAATATTGGCAGGTTCTTGGGTATGGCCCGGGACTATGCCAGAAAGGAAGGGTTCAAGGGGAATTTCTTTATAGAGCCCAAACCTATGGAACCTACAAAGCACCAGTACGATTTTGATGCAGCAACCTCCATTAACTCTATTCGCGAATATGGCCTTCAGGATGATTTTAAATTGAACATAGAGGTGAACCATGCGACATTGGCACAACACACCTTCCAGCATGAGTTGCAGGTTGCAGCCAATGCCGGAATGCTGGGAAGTATCGATGCCAATCGAGGAGACTATCAAAATGGATGGGATACCGATCAGTTCCCGAACAATGTCTTGGAAGTTACAGAGGCCATGTTGGTATTCTTGAAATCCGGTGGGCTTCAGGGAGGAGGCGTCAATTTTGATGCTAAAACTCGAAGGAACAGTACAGATTTGGATGATATTTTCCATGCACATATCGGTGGGGCGGATACTTTTGCCAGAGCATTGTTGGCTGCTGATGCCATTATGCAGGAATCCAACTATGAGGATTTATTGAGCGAAAGGTATGCTTCCTTTAAAGAAGGTAAAGGTGCATCATTTGTATCCGGAAAACTGGAATTTGCAGATTTGTTCAAGCATGCCCTTGAGGTAGGTGAGCCTAAACAATTAAGCGGTAAGCAAGAGCTTTACGAGAATATCGTAGGAAAGTTTGTATAGGGGCCTGTCCGGTCAAAATATAATTTACTCTTGATTGTAAAACCGTCCCAGGATATCATGATGTCCAAGGGACGGTTTTTGTTTTTCGGTACATATGTTTTTATCCCTTGTCGCGTAAACCCCTTTCCTTAAGGTGAGGGATGTAATCGCTTTTTAACTGGGGGTCTTTTGGTCCTCTATGTACTTTTTTACCGTTTCAAGGGGTGCGCCCCCGACACTCCCGGCAAAATAACTTGGGGACCAAAGAGTCCCTTTGTAATATTTCTTGGAAAGGGACGGATAATTCTGTTTCAACCTTCT
>JANSXF010000036.1 GCA_024743095.1 Flavobacteriaceae bacterium | reverse complement strand
GCATTGTTGCGGTGTACCTGTCGTTCCGAGGAGAGGAAAAGTATGACCACCAACCCAACACTCAGGGCGATGGTTCCCAACAATTTGATATGGATGTTATTTGTGATCATGATATTGGTGTTTTACGGATTTGATGGTTCCTTGATAGCAGAATGGCGATTATCGAAAGGACAATAAAAAACAGATTGAACAGGATATGTTCGGTCCACCCCAGGTCTTGGAGAACGCCACCACAGGAGCAGGGGATATAATCACTGAAATTGAGCACCAAAATAATATAGGTGGTGAACATGGTCATCAGGGCCAGGGACCCAAAAAATGCCAGATATCGAGTGGTGCCCATTACCAATAGAAGGGTGAGGAGGTATTCTATAGCGGGAACGCCCCAAGCGACCCATTGCGCATAGGCCGTTAGAATAGGGGATTGTCCCAATTGTACCTTGAACTGCCCAAAATCCCATAGCTTACTGGTAGCCGCATAGACAAATAGGAAAATGAGCAATACTGCAATGGCATTGATAAGATGCTTCTTATGTATGTGATGTACTTTCATGGATTACTGGATCAAATGGGTCGGACATCGGTTTTTGAAAAACTTGAACAATATCATACTTCAATGATAATGCGCTGCTAAGTTATTGAACAACAATGGGATAAAAAATGGCAAAACACGGGAATCGTTTGTCAAAATCCGATCATTTGGCATTTTTTTCCTTAAATCTTGTCGGATATAGGGTATAAATGGGAAAGGATGTGCTTTTTTGGGATGTTTTGGATAGTTGAAAAAATGAGCTGTTTTGATCTCGGTTATTTACAAATTGCCGTTGCTGCGTAAAAACCGGTTCTCAAATGGCACCTATCTTTTGCCAACGCCTTGGCTATATAGGGTCAAGCTGATTTTTGGGTGCCCTCGGCCCGTTAAAAAACATATGGTTTTGTAAAACACCGGAAAACAATTTTTTATTTTTTGATGAAGTGGGCCATATTTGAGGTGTTCATCGACCGTGATGGAAAGACCCGAATCTGCAGCGACCTGTTTATGTGCCTTAACTTTTTAAGTATGAAAAGAACATTGCACAAATCCGAACTTGAAATACGAATAGCGGAAATCGAATCATCAACGCCCAGTACCATTGATGCCGCCATGGAGATTATTGTCCTTTGCCGTACCCGGCTATGGGAGCTTAAGGGCAAAGTAGCGACCGAAATAGGGCACACAGGTAGGGTTAAGGGCATAAACCCTCAACACCTTTTAACTCATTAATTTTATTGCTGGTTCAAAATTGAAAACAGGCAAATAGGCCAAATATAAAAAAGACCGCCTAAAACTCTTTAGGCGGCCTCTTTATGATTGTCATCACATCGTCCTAGTTTTGGTCGGACGGTGACAAATTTGGATTCGCATCAAGCTCGGCCTGTGGAATTTTAAATATCCAATCTTCATTTACCGATGGGCGTTCCACTTGAAAAACATTTTGATATAGCACCTCGGAAGCTCCAGAACCTCCATCGGCTGCATGGTCTATACCTTCATCCCATCTGATATGGTCGGTATAACCAAAACCTTCGCCCCAAAGTTCCAACCTTCTTTGGAACTTAATATGCTCCATCAAAGCTTCTTGGGTGTTGTATACGGATACATCGTAGGCACTGTCACGCTCTGAGCCTAAAGGCTCCAAAGCATCTTGCGCTCCGGAAATATCATTTAACATGGTCAATGCTTCTGCCTCTATCAGATACATTTCCGAAGATCGCATATATATGATATCATCGGGATCTGTAGAGCCTGGGTTCGCATTTTTCAATTTAAAGTGCATGTAAGGGTGCAAGTTAAATGAGCTTGTAATGCCATAAGTTGAATTGATTTCTTCTATTCGATCATTGTAACCTTCAAGATCATTGGCATAATTTGGATCTCTTGGCAAACCTGTATCACCGTCAATTCCTCCTTCATTGTTTGCCGCAGAGCTATTTGTATTTGGGGCATCCGCAATGAATACATCCTTTCTGTAATCCGTGTCCGGAGTTGCATCGATGAGCCTTCTATCGGCAATCTTAGGGTTATTTCTAATCTGGCTACCATTAAATGTGTTGCTTGCCAAATAGAAATACGAACGGAAGAAGGTGGTCTCTGCCGCTATAACGTTACTTCCCCAGATAACTTCTGATAGGGTAGTGGTGTTAAATCCAGACTTCCAGTCATCTTCGCCCATCAAGGGATAGTCTTGACGTGCCATAACGGCAGCATCGGCAGCCGTTTGCCAATCTCCTTTTGATAACGCGGTACGAGCCAATAGGCCGTATGCGGTGTCAATATTCAATTGGGATTTTGTTTCGGCACCTCCACTAGGTCTACCTGTTCCATTTTCAAACGCTGCTATTGCCGCTTCAAGGTCAGTCTCAATTTGGTCATAAATTTCCTGAACTGTTGACCTTGGCTCACTGGTGAACGGTGACTCTGAGGAAAACAGCAATGGAACACCTGGGTCGGTGGCCGGATCACCAATAAGATAACCCTTTGCATAGTGCTGAATCAATGAAAGGTAAGCGTATGCCCTATAAGTATATGCTTGGCCCAAAATTTCATTGAGTGTTGGAGATTCCACCAAAGTGCCATCCGTAGCTCTATTGATGAGCAAATTGGCCCCCAATATAATGTTATATCGGTGGTACCAAAGCAGTTCACATGTCATTGATGTTTGATCTGTATGGGAGTTCCATTGCATTTCATCCCTCCATCCCAAGTTGTTCGCATTGGCGGAATGGATAAGGTCTCCCGTCAGGTTGTCCCCCATAGGGATCCAATAATGGTTACCGGACCTGTTGCTACTACCACCTGGTAAAATGGTCTGCAACTGTGCGTATAGACCACGGTGCAAACCGTTCAATACCAGTTGCATGTTCTCTTCGTTGGCAAGCGCATCAGATGCGGAAATCGCATCTGTAGGCGTTGTTTCCAAAAAATCGTCGTCACAAGAAGTTATTGTAATCCCTAGGAATACCAATAACAATAAATTTATTTTTCTTAACATAATAATTTTTTTAAAAAGTTACGTTCAATCCCAAAGAGATGATTCTTGCTGGGTTAAAGTCGTTACCTGAACCTGTTCCAGCTAGATTAAACTGAGGGTTAAGTCCTTTTCTTTCACTTTTGGTATATAGATTTTCTCCGGATATGGAAACTCTTAACTGATCTAGACCGAGCTGATTGGCAATTCGTGTATCGAATGTATACCCGAGATTTACGTTTCTAAGGGACCAGAAAGATGCATCTGTCAAGAAACGCTCAGATTCTGTTCTTACCAAGCCATTATTTCCGTTTTCCAATCTAGGCACATTGGTGATGTCTCCGGGCTGTCTCCAAGCATTCAGTATGTCCGGATGAAAGGATCTACCATAGGTGCCACTATGCATCATGGCCGAATACCCATTGTCCAAAACTGAACCTCCTATTCCGTAATTGATCAAGAAATCAAAGGAAAAGCCTTTGTAGCTGATGCTGTTTGCAATGGACCCCAAAAGGTCGGGAATGGAGCTGTCACCTGTGTAGGCGCGTACTGTTTCCTGCCAATCGTTGGTCGTAGCAATTTCACCATTTGCATCCATTACGGGAACACTATTGCCATCCTCGTCAAATTCGTACTGAAGGAACAATTGGTCTCCAGTTTGTGGGTCGACCCCTGCAGTCCTTAAAATGTAAAAATCAAATCTCGAACGACCTTCTTCCCATCTTTTGTCATCATTTACAAATGGATCGGGCAAACTGGTAATCTCGTTTTTAAACGTTGAGGCCTGTAAGGTAACATTCCATTTAAAATCAGGTTGATTGATAAAATTGGCAGTCAATGCCATTTCCCAACCTGAGTTGAACATGTCACCCACGTTTACCGGCACTTCGTTTAGACCATTACTTGGCGCTATGGGCAAGTTGTACAATAGATCAGATGAATTCTTTTTATAGTATTCTATGGAACCGTCCAAGAAATTGTTGAACAAGGCAAACTCCAATGCTACATCAAAATTCTCCATAGTTTCCCATTGCAGGTCCGCATTACCTATATCGGTGTAAATGATTGCTGGGTCAGCAGCATTTGAGGTAATCGAAAATCTTGGTTGAGAAAGGAAAAAGTCCAAAAGATCATCGTTACCGACTTCACCATAAGAAGCTCTTAACTTCAAGGAATTGATTACGGATGAATCTTCAAGAAAAGCTTCTTGGTCAATCCTCCAAGAACCACCAATGGAATAAAAGGTACCCCATCTTGTATCTGTATCAAATACTGAAGAACCATCTCGTCTAACAGAACCACTTATATAATATTTGTTCTTATAATTGTAATTGACCCTTGAGAAATATCCTTCAAGGGACTTTCTAGTTGATGCCCCTGCCAAACTTACCAGATTGGAGAAGTTATCAAATTCAAAGATTCCATTGGCAGCTTGAATGGTGGCCGTACCACTATTTTCTGAATACGTTCTATCGAAACTTTCATGACCAGCAGTAATATCCAAATTGTGGTCACCAAAACTTTTGGTATAGGTCAAGAGTTGGGTAAAGTTTTCAACTTGTCTTCTGGCACGTTCTTCACCGTATCTTCCGTCAGGTTGGGCATCACCGATTACTGCATTTTCATATTCTTTGGTAAGTATCTCGTTGATATCCCTACCGTAGTTTACCCTTACACTGAGGCCATCGAATATTTCTTGCTCAGCAAAAAATCGAAACCCATAGGTATTGTTTCTATTGCGCTCATCGTTGAGTAAAAGCTCTTGTAGTGCATGGCGCCCTTGATTGACAGGTCTTGACCCTATATTATATTCGGGAAAGCCCTCTCCACTATCAAAAACGGGATTGCCAAAAACGTCTGTTACGATATTTCCCTGCAGGTCGTTGACATACACGGGGTAAACGGAGCCTATGCCCTTAGCAAAGCTAAATGGGTTTACAATACTTCCCGAACCTGCGGAGCTTGGAGCGGCAGCCTCTGTAATGGCAATATTGGCACTACCACCAATGGTCAATTTATCATTGACATCAAACTCTGCGTTCAATCTTGTTGTTATACGATCAAAATTAGAGGTTATCACATAGCTTTCTTCATCCAAATATGATGCAGAGAAAAATACCTTATGATTGTCTCCGCCACCGGAAACATTCACATTATAATTTTGTCGAACCCCGGTTCGTGACAAGAAGTCGTACCAATCCAGGCTATCATATATTACGTTTGCATTTGGATTCAACCTTCCATTTGTCCCTACAATTTGATCGTTGGGCACATCGAACGGATTATAGCCTAGCGTATTATAAATATTTGCGGAAGCATATGCAGGGTCTCCGCCCGCAGCACCCGTATTTCTCAAAGCTTCCCACATGGTTTCATAATACTGTCCCGGTGTAAGTTCAGGGTAGAAGGGTATAGATTCGGATACAAGACCATATTGCATGGAAGCATTTACCTGTATCCCTCCTTTTCTACCACTTTTTGTAGTGATGATAACCACACCATTTGCAGCTCGCGAACCATACAATGAGGTAGAAGCTGCATCCTTAAGAATGGTAAAGGATTCGATATCCTCTTGGTTGATGGTGTTCAAGGAACCTTCGTATTGAATACCATCCACAATAAATAATGGGTCGGTATCCCCATTTAGTGTTCCCACACCACGGATAACGATTCCTGGTGATGAACCCGGCCCTTGTGCCGAAGTAAACTGAACCCCTGTTGCACGACCTTCAATGGCCGCTATGGGAGAAGTTACGTTCCTTATGGCCAAATCCTCGGCGCCAACAACACTGGCAGAACCAGTAAACGCCTCCTTGGTACTTGTACCGTAAGCGGTAACGATTACCTCTTCAAGAGCTTGGGCATCCTCTTCTAAGGTTGCATTGATAACTGATTGCGAACCAACGGAGATTTCCTTGGTCTTAAGTCCCAGATAGGAAAAAACCAATGTTTGTCCATTACTGGCGGAAATGGAATAATTTCCATCAAAATCTGTCTGCACACCATTGGTGGTACCTTTTACGATAACATTGGCACCTGGCAGTGGCAGACCATCGGAAGCGGAGGTCACCGTCCCCGTAATTGTCCTACTTTGTGCAAACGAAACTTGCACAAATAGCATTAACAGCAGTATAAAAACCGCATTTGTTTTTGTCTTCATTAGAATGAATTTTTGAATTAGTCAACCACGAAAGTCCCCTTTTTTGAACTCAATTCCAATAAAAACCCATTAAACCTTTTGAGGTTAAATTTACGAATCACTCAAATTAAAGGTTATTTTTTTGTTTTTAATTCTTAATATTCACATTTTTAACATAAAAAATAAAAATAAAACCTGTGCGTTTTTTAGAATTTTATAATACGTTCATAGCTTTAAAAAGATGTGCAACATTACGATCAAATACCAATAATTAGAGGATAGGCAAGTGCTACACAGGCCAAGGTGATTCCCCTATTTGTTTTTGATGCCATTGTTGGAGGATGGGGTGGACAAAATTGAAAAAGAGAAGAAACTAGATGTTTGTCAAACAAAAAAAGACCACTTTAAAAGTGGTCTTTTTAGTAGCGAGAGGGGGACTTGAACCCCCGGCCTCCGGGTTATGAATCCGACGCTCTAACCAGCTGAGCTACCTCGCCGTCATTTTGCTAAGCGGGTGCAAATATATGTTTAAATTTTCGCTGAATCAAAATTCATTATTAATTTATTATTTGATATTTATTTTTATATCTTCCCAAATTATACAAAAGTTGAAAAACGATTTAAAGAACACGACAATGAGTGATAAGGTTAAATTTGAACTGGAGTTTGTTATTCAAGCTTCACCTCAGTTACTTTACCAATATATTTCCACTCCTTCGGGACTGTCTGAATGGTATGCCGATAATGTTAATTCCCGTGGAGAAATATTCACCTTTATTTGGGATGGTGCAGAAGAAAGGGCAAAACTCCTCAAAAGAAAAAGTGAGGAGTTTGTAAAGCTGGCATGGGAGGAAAATGAGGATGGTTCATTTTTTGAAATGCGGATAATAGTTGATGAGATAACAAAGGATGTTTCATTATTCATAACAGACTTTGCTGAGGATGACGAGGTTGACGAGGCAAAAATGCTTTGGGAAAACCAGGTTTCCGACCTAAAACAGGTTCTGGGTTCAACCTAGTGCTTTTCTCAGGTAAACCGTATCTTTGGTCCCGATTAAAATCGGGACTTTTTTATGGTCAATTACAACGGAGAACTTTTAGCAGCGGATAAGTCAATTTTCACAGGGGGCAACAGGGCCTTCAAATACGGTGATGCCCTTTTTGAATCGGTCCGCTATGTAAAGGGGACCCTCTTTTTTTGGGAAGACCATTACTTTAGGTTAATGGCCTCCATGCGTATTTTGCGTATGGAAATCCCAATGGAATTCACACTGGAGTTTTTGGAAGGGGAAATTAAAAAGACCATCACCTCCAATAAATTGGACAGTGGAGCGGTCCGCGTTCGCTTAACCGTATTTAGAAATGAAGGAGGATTGTATACCCCAATTACCAATGATACATCCTACGTTATAGAGGTTAGTGCCATGGATTCCCCTTTCTTTATTATTGAAGAAGGTGGGTATGAGGTTGAATTGTTCAAAGATTACTACGTGAACAAGGATATGCTGTCCAACTTAAAATCCACCAATAAAATATTGAATGTGGTGGCAGGGATATATGCCGAAGAAAACGGCTATGCCAATTGTTTATTGGTCAATACCGACAAAAAGGTGGTCGAGGCCATTAACGGTAATCTATTTTTGGTACAAGGCAACGAAATCAAGACACCACCGCTCAGCGATGGCTGTTTGGACGGCATCATTAGAAAAAACCTTATGAAAATCATTGCAGGCTCCGAAGAGTATGATTTGGTCGAGGACTCCATTTCCCCTTTTGAGCTTCAAAAAGTGGATGAGCTGTTTATTACCAATTCCATCATGGGCATTCAACCCATTAGCAAATACAGGAAAAAAGAGTTTGATACCAAAGTTGCAAAAAGCTTGGTCGGAAAATTAAATGCAAAGGCCCGGATAGGTTAATTGAGTGATGGATTTTCGGGAGCATTCGACCATAAAACATAATCTCCGCCTAGCTCCATCATTTTTTCTTTCCAAAAGACATTGGCAGCTTTTTCCAAAATACTGCTTTCATACGCATTGGGTAATACCACCCAGGATTTGGATGAAAGTTCTTGGTCCAACTGGCTGATTCCCCAACCAGAGTAGCCCAAAAAGAAACGAATGTCCTGTTCGGTAATGGTTCCGCTGTTGATCAGCTCAACGGTCATTTCAAAATTACCGCCCCAAAATATACCATCGGAAATTTCAATGCTGTTTTCAATGAGCTCGGGAACCTTATGGATAAAATAAAGATTGTCCTGTTCCACGGGGCCGCCATTAAAAACTTGAAAGGGAATGGTAATATCGGAAATAAGGTCGCAAATAGTGTAGTCCAAAGGTTTGTTCAAAATAAAGCCGACCGAACCCTCGTGATTGTGTTCGGCAATAAGTACAACGGACCTATTGAAGGAAACGTCACCGGTAAGTGAAGGTTCCGCAATAAGTAAATTCCCTTTTTTAGGCTTTTGGCTTACCATTTACAATTTTTCTTGTACTTAAATTTAACATATTATTCTACATATGCAAAAAACACAGTGCATATAAACTAAAAAAGCACCCCTAAAAGGAGTGCTTTCATATATAAATAAATAATTGATTAGTTAACTGCACCGCTCAATTCAGCACCTGCTTTGAACTTTACAACGTTCTTAGCGGCAATCTTAATGGTAGCACCAGTTTGTGGATTTCTACCTTCTCTAGCACTTCTTTTAGAAACTGACCAAGAACCAAAACCTACCAAGGAAACTCTGTCTCCCTTTTTAAGCGTTCCTTCTACATTTCCCAAGAAAGATTCCAATGCTTTTTTTGCTGCTGCTTTAGTGATGCCAGCATCAGCTGCCATAGCATCGATTAATTCTGTTTTGTTCATAATGGAATTAAATTAATTGTTGTTAATATAATTTTAATGCTGAACAAATTTATATGGATTTGCGTCTCACGCAAGTAAAACCAAGGGAAATAAGGGTTTTTGTTGATAACTTGAAACGTTTGTTGATAAAGTGGGAAAAAAATGACAACATTTCCTAGCCCAATCACAGCAAGGCTTTAGCGAAGATAAGCGTCATTTTCCAGATTTAGCCCATTTAAAACCTCGTCGACCTGCATTCGGCGTTTCCCTGGAAGTTGTAACTCCAAAAGTGAAATATACCCCCCTTTTACCGCTATTTTCAATGATTTCTTTTCTACCAATATTTTTCCAATACTGTGGTTGTGCGCCTCTTGGAGTTTTTCAGTTTTAAAGATTTTCATTTGGTCCTCTTTGCCATCGTTCATCAATCTGGTCCATGCCCCTGGGTAGGGACTCAATCCCCGGATATGGTTATAAATGGTTTCCATGGAAGCGTTCCAATCAATGCGGCAGGTGTCTTTATGGATTTTTGGAGCGGGTTTGAATACCATGTTTTCATTTTGTGGTTGTCGTGTTACCGTACCTGCTTCAATCTGTTTGCAGGTTTCCACAACAAGATCAGCCCCAAGCCCCATCAATCTGTCATGCAAGTCGCCTACGTTATCGGTGGGCAATATCTTTTCTGTTTTTTGAAGGATAATGCTTCCGGTATCAATCTTTTCATCAATAAAAAAAGTGGTGACACCTGTTTCGGTTTCGCCATTGATTATGGCCCAATTAATGGGTGCCGCACCACGATACTGGGGAAGCAGGGAAGCATGTAGGTTAAAGGTCCCGTACTCCGGCATTTGCCATACAGCCTTGGGCAGCATTCTAAAGGCGACTACCACCTGCAAGTTGGCATCTAGCGCTTTTAGTTCCTTGAGAAAACCTCCATCCTTTAAATTGGTGGGTTGTAATACTTTTACATTATGCCGTACCGCAAATTGTTTCACTGCCGATTCCTGGACCTTACGCCCGCGTCCCGCTGGCCTGTCGGGTGCAGTCACTACGCCGACCAGATTAAAATCGGCTTCCAATAAATTTTTTAAAGTTCCCACGGCAAAGTCGGGAGTGCCCATAAATACAATGCGAAGTGGATTATTTTTTGATGTACTCATTCTTGAAATTTAGGGAGATACGCTCATCTTCCAGCAAATGCTCCAATGTTTTTAAAAGTTCCTTTTCTTTAGCCCCCATGGCCTTTTCGAGCTGTCGGGAGGTGTGGGGACGGATTTCCAAGAGCTCCATTACCCGGTTCTCCAGATCATGGGGAGAAGCCACTACTTTTTTCTTGGTACAAATATCGCATCTACCGCACTTTTCACTGGTCTTTTCACCAAAATAATTAAGTAAGTATAGGCTACGGCATATCCTTTTATTGGAAACGTACCCCAACATCGCCGCCATATTGTTCTGTTTGACCTGATTAAAATCCTTGATTTTATTGGCGAACAGGTTGATGGTGTGGTCGTCTTCTCGTGGCACCAAAAAAGTGATTTCAAGATCGGATGTATTGTTAACATATTCCACAATCCTATCCTTGGCGAGTCGCTGTAGTAGTTGTTTTAAATTCGCTTCGGCCGTACCTGTTTTTTTGGACAGCATATATAGGTTGATTATGGTCTGGTGATCGGTAATGCCCCCATATGTGCGTAGAATGGTTTGGATCATGGGGGCCGTTGTCCTGTTTTTGTCCAGATACTTGAATATCTCAGTTTTCGAAGCTACAAACCGAAGGGTGTTTTTCTCCTTAAAATTTTCGGCAAGCAATAGCACGGAATTCTGGTCAAGAATGCGAATGGCATTAAAGGCCATGTTGGGATTGAACCCATAACGCTTGCAAAATTCGTTGAACTTGAAGGACAGTGGTTCCGAAACAAGTTCCCCGTAAGATATTTGGAAGTAGTTATTGAGCTTGGAATACACTTGCTTGACGAAAGCCACATCGGGCAATGTGGACAAAAACTGTTGTTTGGCCTTATCCCCATCTTCATTTGATGTGATAATAACTGCGGTAGATGGCCTCCCGTCACGACCAGCTCTTCCTGCTTCCTGAAAGTAACTCTCCAAACTGTCCGGAATTTGATAGTGGATGACCAAGCGAACATCCGCTTTGTCGACTCCCATACCAAAAGCATTGGTGGCCACCATTACCCGCACTTTACCGTTTAACCAGAGGTTGAGTTTATCTTCTTTATCGGATTTGGGAATCCCTCCATGAAAAAAGGACGCGGAAATACCATTTTTTATCAAAAAGTTGGCCAGTGAAATGGATGTTTTTCTGGAACGCACATATACAATGGCGCTCCCGGAAGTTCTTTCCATATATTTTTTGAGCTGCTGCAGCTTGTCCTTGGAGTGTTTTACTCTAAACTCGATATTGGAGCGGGAAAAGGAATCTTTGAAAATCTTCACATTTTCCAATTCCAAATTCTCCACAATGTCCGCTACCACGGGTGGCGTAGCGGTGGCCGTTAGGGCTATCATAGGGGTTTCGGGGACCAGTTCCTTTAAAATGGAACATTCAAGGTAGGCGGGCCTAAAGTCGTTGCCCCATTGGGAAATACAATGGGCCTCGTCAACGGCAAGCAGATTAACATTCATTTGCTGGATGCGTTCCTGGACGATGGACTGCTGCAAGCGTTCGGGGGATAGATATAAAAATTTATAGTTGCCGTAGACACAATTATCCAAAAGGTCGCTTAATTCGCTGGGGGGAATGCCGCCCGTTAAAGCAATGGCCTTAATCCCTTTCTTCTTTAATTGTGATACCTGGTCCTGGATCAGGGACACCAAAGGAGAGACCACAATACAGAGACCGTCCTTGGCCAATGCGGGCACTTGATAACAAATGGATTTTCCACCACCTGTGGGCATCAATGCCAAAATATCCTGCCCTAATAGAACGGTGTCGATAATCTTCTTTTGGGATCCCCTGAAATCATCATAACCCCAAAATTGTTTTAAAATGCCTGTGGTATCCTTATGCACTATAATTTTTTAAGTGTTTCCAAAATAAAATCAATCCGTTTTGTGACTTCATCTTTTGGCACTTCGATGGGGGTATAGCCAAATTGTGTATAGGTCTTCATCAAGGAATCATGAATACTTTCAGCTTCCTCAAAGGTCTCCATTCGTTCATGGTCGGAAACATAGATTTCTTTCCAAGGTGGAACAATGAAAATGGAATCGTATCTATGGTCCATGCAATGGGAAGTGAAAAAATCATCGTACTCTTGGCCAAAAAAGTCCATGTAGGCCAATACATCGGGGATTCCACGGTCAAAAAAACTGATAGGAACATCAATTTGCAGGGACTCCCTGTAATGGGAGGTTCTTCCTTCCAATAAATCCTTGTTGAATTGCAATGCATCATCCACAAACACCAAGGGATTGGAAATATAATGTTCCGTTTGCCCCTCTTCCTTAGCTTTTGAGGTCATATCACGGATAATTTCATGAAAACAATGATGCCCCATGCTTTCCAATCCATTTACTATGGAAGTTTTACCGGTACCTGGCGCTCCCGTGATAACTATTTTCTTCTTTCCCAAAGACCTTGAATTTATAATGCAAAGTAATGAAATCGACTTAAGGAAAAAAAATTGATGGGTAAGCCATATATTTGTAAAAAATTGAGGTATGGATAATAAAGATACGGAGGAGTTTTATGCAAAGCTTAAGGATCAATTGCTGGAAAGCACTAGTTGGCCATCTACATACCTTTATAAATTTATAGTTCCGACGGATGAGCGCCGAATTTCACAGATTCATGATATTTTTGATAATACAGGTGCTGTAATCGAATCAAAAAAATCCAAAAAAGGGACTTACACCAGTTTATCCATTACAGTGGACTTAAAAGATCCAGACGCTGTGATCGAAAAATATAAGGAAGTTTCGGTCGTTGAAGGGGTAATTTCTTTGTAGCCCCTTTGTTTGCCATAATTTTATTACTTTGCGAACGTTATCGGATTACTTTCCAAGTATCAAATCTCTAAACACATTACTTTGAACGAAATATTTAATTTAGAATACAACACGGAGCGTCCAAAACTCTTTATTCCAGAATATGGTCGCCATTTCCAGAAAATGGTGGATCACGCCGTTGCCATTGAAGACCGCGAGGAACGTAACAAAGTGGCCAAATCCATTATCAGCGTAATGGGGAATTTACAGCCCCATTTAAGGGATGTTCCTGATTTTCAGCATAAACTTTGGGACCAATTGTTCATTATGGCCGATTTTAAACTGGATGTCGATTCCCCGTTTCCAATTACCTCAAAAGAGGTTTTGCAACAACGCCCAGAACCGTTGGATTACCCACAGAACCACCCGAAGTACCGTTTTTACGGAAACAACATCAAAAGAATGATAGATGTCGCTGTAAGCTGGGACAAAGGGGATATGCGATCTGGATTGGAATATGCCATAGCCAACCACATGAAAAAGTGTTATTTGGTTTGGAACAAGGATACGGTGGAAGATAGCGTCATCTTCAATCACCTGAAGGAACTTAGTGATGGACAGATTGATTTGGCAAAAAGCGACGAGAGCCTTACCGAAAGTGGGCAGTTCCTTAAAAATAAGCCAAGCAGGTCCAACAATAACAACAACAGAGGAAAGAAAGGACAGAGAGGCCGCAAAAAAAGATATTAAACTCCAAAGGAATACATGGGTACATTTCGAATAGAGGGTGGACACCAATTGCATGGTGAAATTACACCCCAAGGGGCAAAGAACGAGGCATTACAGATTCTTTGCGCCGTATTGCTTTCAGAAGAGAAAATTACCATAAACAACATACCCGACATTGTAGATGTCAATAAACTGATTGCTCTTTTAGAAGATTTAGGTGTAAAGATTCAAAAGAAAGGCAAGGGGGCGTATACTTTTAAGGCCGATGATGTAAACCTTGATTACCTTCAATCCGCCAAATTTAAAGAAGATGGAAGAGGGCTAAGAGGTTCTATTATGTTGGTAGGTCCACTTTTGGCAAGATTCGGAAAGGGATATATTCCGAAACCTGGAGGAGATAAGATTGGTAGAAGAAGGCTGGACACCCATTTTGAAGGATTTATAAAATTGGGGGCACAGTTCCGCTACAATAAAGAAGACCACTTTTATGGGGTAGAGGCCGATAAGTTAAAGGGAACCTATATGCTTTTGGATGAAGCATCGGTCACTGGAACGGCCAATATTGTAATGGCCGCGGTTTTGGCCGAAGGTACCACGACCGTTTATAATGCCGCTTGTGAACCTTATCTACAGCAATTGTGCAAGATGCTGAACCGTATGGGGGCTAAAATCTCGGGGATCGGTTCCAACTTGCTGACCATTGAGGGGGTAGATGCTTTAGGAGGTACCGAGCATACCATGCTGCCCGATATGATAGAAATAGGTAGCTGGATAGGTTTGGCGGCCATGACCCAAAGCGAACTTACCATTAAAAATGTCAGCTGGGACGATTTGGGCGTAATTCCCAATGTGTTCCGTAAGCTGGGAATAACCGTGGAAAGAAAGGGAGATGATATCTTCATCCCTATGCACAAAGATGGTTACCAGATACAAAACTTTATAGATGGGTCTATCTTGACCATCGCGGATGCTCCGTGGCCCGGACTTACCCCGGATTTGTTGAGCATTATATTAGTGGTGGCCACCCAAGCAAAGGGGGAGGTACTTATTCATCAAAAAATGTTCGAGAGCCGCTTGTTTTTCGTTGATAAGCTCATTGATATGGGGGCGAAAATCATTCTCTGCGACCCACACCGCGCAACGGTAATTGGACATGACTTCCGATCTACATTAAAGGCCACTACCATGGTTTCTCCAGATATTAGGGCAGGAGTATCCCTTTTGATCGCGGCCCTGTCCGCCAAGGGAACTTCCACCATTCATAATATTGAACAGATTGATCGCGGGTACGAAAACATAGATGAGCGCCTACGTGCCATCGGGGCCCATATTGTGAGGGTATAATGAGTAAACCCTGAATTGATTTAGTAGGGGGAGATAGTTTAAAATTTAGGTTGTCAAAGGCTTATTTGCTATTTCAACGCTCTTTTATTTATCAGCGTTTTTGATAAAGTCCACAATCGTCTCTATTAAACCATCCTTAAGGGGAAGGTCGGGATTTGAATAGGTTTCGATATTTTTCATTCTGTCCATCTCCGCCTCTTTCAGAATATGGTTCATTCCTTGCAGAATCACCTTTTCTGATTTTGGATTTGAGGCATGGAGTTGCTCCACATTCCGCATATCTACTTGTATATCCGTAGTTCCTTGAACAAGCAATATAGGTATGTCCAATTTTGCCAGTTCCGCTTGTGGATTATATTTGAACCAAGAAATAAGGTAGGGCTGAACACTGGGTCTAAAAAGTGAATACAGCATTTGTGGAACAGTGTCCACCTCTTTGCCCATTTCTAAATCCCGAAGAATAGGGGCGGATTGTTCCCATACAAATGAAGGTTGTGCCCTTAACTGTCGTTCCAATGGTTTGGCGGCCGGTTCCCCTACGCCCGCGACCGAAATAAATTTGTCCACCGTCTTGTTTTGGGAGGCAATCATACCGATTAAAGAGCCCTCACTGTGGCCTAAAACTACAATTGCTGAAAAGCTATCATTTTTTTCAAGTAAATCTATCCAATCCTTGACATCTTCAATATAGGTTTCAAATTTAAGGTCACTTTCCTTGAGACCAGCTGCTGTGCTCTCGGCTATACCGCGTTTGTCAAACCTGACCGATGCAATACCATGATTTCCCAATCCTTCCGCAAGCATTTTTAGGGAATTGTTCTTCATCATGGGGTTGTTTCCGTTCCGGTCCGTGGGACCAGACCCCGCTATGATCAAAACCACGGGAATCTTATTGGAATGCTCGGGCAAGAGCATGGCCCCCTGAATGTTTCCGGTCTCTGTGGCCAGGGTAATCGGTTTTTCCCCTAATTGTGCACTTAGTAGACCCGTTATGAACAAAAAGGTCGATCCAATTATATTTTTTAGGACCATATCTTGACTATTTTTTATTTCTCGACCAATTTCCCATCAGGATAAAGTGCGAAACGCCCCCTATCCTTATCATGCACATTGTCCGGATGTGGCCATGGCCATCCTCCAAACTGTGTAAGGCGGTATTCCTCCATTACTTTTTGAATTTCCTCCTGTGTGTTCATCACGAAAGGACCGTATTTGGCAACGGGTTCATCGATGGGTTTTCCTTGCAAAACCATAAAATGGGCTGTTTCAGAACCTATTTTGATGTTGATATCTTGTGCCGGGTCCAAAACAATTCCAAAATTTGGATTAACCTTTTTGTTACCGATAAAAATTTCATCGCCTTCATAAAAGTATAGCACACGGTTTACTTCAGAAGAATTGGCCCTTGGCAAGGTGTATTGTGAATCTGCATCCACATGAATGTTCCAGACTGCTACTTCGTTTTCGGGACTGGCAGCCCATGAATCGGGAGCGGGATCAATTGGGCCCACATTTTTGTAAGTACCCGCTACCACTTTTATTTTGGCGTTTTCCTCTTCAATAATCGGAATATCCTCGTTCCATAGCATTTTAAAGTGGGGGTCCACAAACTTTCCGGCTCTGGGAAGGTTCAACCAAATCTGGAACAGTTCGAGTGTGTTTTCCTCATCATCTTTTAGCAGAGGGAACATCTCTGAATGCTGTACACCTCTTCCCGCTGTCATCCATTGCACATCGCCCTTGCCAAATCTACCGGCCGCACCAAGGGAATCGGAATGGTCACAGAAACCCTTACTGACAATGGTGATGGTTTCAAAGCCACAATGCGGATGGAAAGGAAACCCGGGAATTGTTTGACCATGGTACATACGCCATTTGGCACTGGGATTAAAATCACTGCCTAGATTTCGCCCTTTAAGCAAAGATTCATCTGGCCCCATATCTCCGTTTCCTTTTGGATAACGGTCCAAATGGTACACACTGAACAAAAATGGATCTAAGGTTTGCCAAGGTGAACTTAACGGGAATGTTTGTATTATGGGATTTTTCATAGCGAGTTTTTATTTTTAAGATCAAAAGCCTGCGTGGTGCAGGCTTTCAACCAAATTATAATTTAATTTATTTGCCAGGGATTGGTGGTGGACCATCGATCATGGCCTCATATTTTACATCACCTTTTCTGGTTTTGTATTCTTCTTTTACTTTTTCTACCAATTTAGGGTCATCAAATAGATCTAGCATAGTCATGCCCATGGCTTTGGAAGCATAGATCATTCCTTTGTGGCCAATGCTCATTCCCCCGCAGGCGACAACGGCCCATGAGTGCCAAGGTGTATCTTTCGGGGCAACGGTAACACCCAGATTGATATTCGGTACGTTCCAGCTCACATCGCCCACGTCAGTAGAACCCCCACCGGGCAGTTCCTGTGTCTCTTTAAGCGGGTGGACCTCTCCATCCATGCCCACTTGGGGCTTTCCAGTAGCTTCTTGAATGGCTTTCCCATAGGTAATCTCTTGATCGGTGTAGGTGATCGGGCCTAAAAGTTCCAAATTATTTTGCATGATCTTTCCGCCCTCACGGTTCACCAAGGTCTCGTAAATACCTGAAATCAGTGAATATTTGTACTCCACGTTGGCCATAATAGCGGCACCTTCGGCCATGGCCTTTACACGTTCAAAAGTGGGGAGCATTACTTCTCTTTTTGGGTCACGTACCCGTACCCACAACCTTGAATAATCCGGAACCACGTTAACGACCTGTCCACCATCTTGGATGTGGTAGTGGATGCGGGATGTCGGTTTAATGTGCTCTCTGTAGTAATTGATCCCCGTGGTATATAATTCTAGGGCGTCGGAGGCGCTACGGCCATTCCAAGGATCAGAAGAAGCGTGTGCTGCTTGACCATAAAACTCGATCATAAAGTCAATCAACGAGAGTCCACTTTGCACATCGGCTTCGATTTCGGCGGAGGGGTGCCAGCTTACATTTACATCGACATCGTCCCAAAGCCCGGCCTCTACCATCCAAACTTTTCCGAAGAATTTTTCTTCCGCTGGAGTTCCGAAGAATTTTACGGTCCCTTGGATATTTCCTGATTCAATCTGTTCTTTAATAGCGATGGCCGCTCCCAAACTTGCGGCACCGAACATATTATGTCCACAGCCATGTCCCGGCTCGCCTTCGATTCTTGGGTCCTTGGTGGGCACAGTGTTTTGTGAAAGTCCCGGAAGGGCATCAAACTCGCCCAATACGCTGATCACGGGAGAACCAGAGCCGTAAGTGGCGATAAATGCAGTCGGGATATCGGCAACACCACGGGTAACGGTCATTCCGTTTTCTTCGGCATAATTGGCAAGCAGTTCGGAAGAAATGGATTCCTCAAAGGCAGTTTCGGCCAATGCCCAAGGCAAAGAGGTCTATGCGTTTTCTCCAGTATCGGTCACTTTTTGCAAGGCCCGTATCGCTAAAAATGTAAAAGAACGTACCTCCAAGATAGTGCTTACCCGCCCAAGAGCCAAGTCTTCAATAGTTCTTTTACCACTCTCAGGGCCTCCAACGGTTCGGCCCTCAGTGCCAGTATTGCCCCCATGATGGCAAGGGCGGTCTGCCACCATTTCCAGTTGGGGAGCGGTATCTTTATGTATTTTCTCTTGCCCATCCACAAGGGGTTTTTAAGTTTTCTTCCGTCAAGCTACGACCATTGCCTCCCGTTTAAAAGGACATTGCCGTGAGGCAAGGTATCCATTGGGTTTCTCCTAAAAAAGGACATCATGTTTCCCCGTTCCCGTGCAAGTAACAATTTCGGTTTCTAAAAGGCTGTAACATGAGGTTGCCACTTTCAATAGCTTCAACATTTTTCAGTTCTTGGCAAGTAAGGGATTTGTTTTGGGCAGGAAAGGGCATTGGGCTATCCATATCGGTAGTTGCAGTAATTTTATGATGATGCCCTATAATTCCCGAACAGAGTGAGCGGGGTTTTTGTTAGCAAAAACACAACTTGCTAAATGTGTTCATGGGATGGGCTCCCATTTCTGATTGTGTTGGTTCGATCGATTTTTGTTATCATTGCAACCTCTTTGTTTACAGTAGATTATACCACTAAATTTTCACGCGTCGAGTTAGTCCCCGTTATACCTATCGGGGACTTTGTCGTCTCTAACGCCCCCTCGACAGGCTCGGGGTTGTTGCATTTTAAAGACCGACAGGGCTCCGCCCGCCGTCCATTTCCCCTGTCGTTCTTTAAAACGTTATCGAGCTTCTGGACGTTTTTAAAGTTGATGGACTGCAAGGGGTCGAGCGATGGCGTCCGTCAGCTTTAAAAATGATAGCCGAGCGACGATTGAGCGTCACGCAGGAGTGGGTTTTTTGTCATGACACGCACACATCTTGATATTGTCGTTGTTTCGGGTTTTGGGAGTGGAGAGAGCGGCTATTTTACATAGTGTTATTATGCGCCATTTTTGGAGGCATAATGCAACGTTGTGTAAACATAGCTTGGACGGTGCGATGGCAAGCGGAAGGGCAAGGAAGACCGTGCAAGCCGTGAGGCACGAACGGTGGGGGTTCTTTGCCCTGGGGAGTTCTATGGCAACGGTTTTTGTTTCGTTCCCCTGAAGTTGATGATCTCTATGGTCCTTTTCCTTGGGCGTATGCGGTAGATGATATAGTTGTTCCTGTCCACAAGTCCCTTGCGGACGTTCGGGTATTTTCCCGTAGACGGGCAGATCTTGGGGTATTTTGAGATACGCTCGGTAAGCTCCGTTATATTTCCTTCAAGGTTGAGTATCTCTTTCTGCGTCCAGTTTTCTTCAAGATATTCCAGAACCTTGTCAAGCCCTTTTTCGGCCTGTGGTGTCCATACTATTTCTAACGCCATTTATCGAAGCGTTTCATCACTTTGTCGTGCGGTGTGAACTCCCCTTTGTCGGCTTGGGCGAGACCTGTCTCGATTTCCTTTTTTTCCTCCTCGTCCATATCGTCCCACCAGTCGGTGCCCTCCTCCTCGAACACTTTCTTCACCTTGGCCAATAGGCCTTCCTTCTGCGTCTGTAGCAGCAGGTGCATCAGTTCCAGTTTTGTTGCCTCGATATCCATCACATTTACTTTTATATCCATTGTAAAGTTAGTTTATATTTCATTTATACCGGGTATAGATCCGTTGCCATCACAATCTGTGACATCAAGTCCAGTTCATGGGATGGAAGTTCTCCACGATCTCGCGGAGTCCCTCCAGATCGTCCTGTACATAGCCTTCCGTGGAACTGATGTGCTTGTGGCCCGCCATGTACTGCACCTCCCTCAGGTCATGGCGTTCCAGCCACTCCACGATCACCGAGGCCCTGAGCTGTTTGGCACTCCGTACCTTTTGGTTGTAGGCCCTCAGTTTCTTTACCAGTATGCCCACAAGGGTGAACTGCTCCCCGTAAGGGAAGAGCTGGTCATAATGCACGGGGCGTTTGACCTTCCGTACCAGCACCGGCCTTGCCATTTCCACATATTCCCCAAGCTCCCTGACCTGCCATGGCCTCAGTTGCAGTTCCCGTGCATTGCTGCGCCTGCGTGCAGGCACATAGATCTTCCCCTTGTCCAGTTTCAGGTGTTCCAGACGGAGGCCCCTAAAATCCTTGGTGTCCAGCCCTTGGTGCACCAACAGGCCCACCACCGTCCTGTCTCGCTTGGCCGCCATCCTGTTGTAAAAGGTGGCATCGGCGGGCAGGTCCATCCCAAAACTGTGGTACAGGTCTTCCAGTTCATAGGTGGTCAACAGTTCATAGTCCCTGTGGGGCTTCTCTCCCCTGATAATGGTCTTTTCGATGGGGCTTTCCATACGGTGGCCCTCCAAGGTCAGATGGTTGAAGTAATTTCTAAGGTGCGCCAGTTTGTGGTTGATGGTCTTGACGGTATTGCCCCTTTCCTTTAGTTGGGCGATATACCTTAGACAGGTCCGGTAATCCACTTCGATGGCCGTTGTGCCCTGCTCTTTGCACCAATCGGTGAAGTGTACGGCCTCGTTCGTTTTCGTGATGATGGTCTTCTCGCTATGGCCCAGCTTTCCCAGATAACGCTTAAAATCCCTCATGCTCCATTTCCTTTAACAGGTGGGTATATATCTGCGTGCTTGTAAGGCTCTCATGGCCCAAAAAGGTCTTGATGTTCTTTATGGGAACGCCCCTTTGCAGGAGATGGGTCGCTATGCTGTGCCGTAGGGTGTGCGGGGATATGTCCTTTTCGATGATCTCCCTGTCCCCCGTGGCCCTTGCGATGCGCTTTACATCGTTCAGTACGGTGGTGCCCCGAACCCTAGTGCCCTTGGTGCTTATGAATAGGGCATCCGTACCTCTGGCATTGTAAAATTTTGGGCGGGCACCGTAAAGATAGTCTTCCAATGTCCGTAGGGCATGGCCGTTGAAGGGCACATGGCGCTCCTTGTAGTTCTTCCCTTTCCGCACATGGATGCGCTGGCGTTCAAAGAGGATGTCCCCCGTATCCAACTGTACCGCCTCGTTGCGCCGCAGCCCACAACTGTAGAGACAGGTGAGCAGTGCCCTGTCCCGGAGCCGGAGCCTTTCCCATGCATGGCTGTCACTCTCGGTGGCCCCGAAGAGGGCCTTGGCCTGCCCTTGGGTAAGGACATTGCGCCGTCTTTCCATATCGGTGGCCTCGTTTTTCAGGTGGATGCGCAAGGGGGTGGCCGCTTTGTGGGCCATCTGGTATTCCCTTAGTTTCCGAAGGGCGGTCTGGTGCTTGTTCAGGTAACGGTTGCCCAATGCCCCCCCCCTGCGTTCATTTGGACGTGTTTTCAGGTATTGGTAGTAGGCATTGATGTGCCTTGGTTCCACATGCCCCAGATGGTGGAGCCCTTGGCCCTCCAACCAATGGAAGAACTCCCGCAGCTTGATGGGCATCCCGTACACGCTCCTTTCGGTATGGCCCAATATGTCCAGCCACTCGGCAAAGGACAGCAACAGTTCCTTATAGGTCGGGTTTTGTAGTTTCAGTTTCTTCATAATTGCCTGTCGGTGCCACCGACTTTTTTCATGCCCTTGATGTTTTTTCTGGTTTTGTGGCGAGGCTGTCTTAACTAACTGGCTTTCTTGGCCTTGTCCTCGCCATTTTCAGGGTGGCGAAGTGGTGGCGTACCGGCGAGGCCGATCTTGGCAAGACAGTCGTTAAGGGCACCGTCTATTTGTGTCCTAAGGTTGGTATACTCGTCGATGTCGATGATCTCGTAATGGTGCAACTGGCCCTTTTTGCCCTTGACCTTTCGTATATGGCCCTCCGCCAATAGCTGCCCGTTGTACCTTCTCAGGGTGGTTTCCTTTACCCGAAGGTTGCGACGGATTTCCGTATTGGTGAAGCTGGTCTTTTGGCCATCCTTTAAATACACCTTGAGGCGTTCCAAGTGGTTCCTGCATGCGCCCGTGAGCGTGTCGCTCTTACGGAGCAGCACATCGATGACAAGCTCGTTCGCTTCCTTGATGTCCTCGATCGACGTTTCAATGAATTCCTCGCCCGTGGCCCCGTCATATTTCTTTTCACGCTGCAACTGTTTGTAAAAAGTGACGGCCTCTATGAACTGTAGGTAATGGCTGTTCGTCCTCCTTGGCTTGAACACCGATCGGGGCAGTTCCAAGTGCATCGCAAAGGGGTTGATGACCTTTATCGGCTTCAACACCCGTTGTACATTTTGCAAGAGGCGGATCGCCCCGGACATTTCTTCTTCATTTACCTGTCCCGCCGACACGGCGCGCTGATGGTTCATGATGCGCTGGTCCTGTTCATCGGATTCATCGATATAGAGCAAAAAGCTACGGTTGCTGTTGTCCTCATAGATGCTTTCCTGCGTGGTGCAGCCCGCTACGCTCACTGGCCCTTCAACGGTCAGGTGTATCGTCTTGGTGGTGCCCTTGCTGTCCTTATGGACAACAGTTTTCGTTATCCGCTTTTTGGATTGCAGTTCCCGAAGTGGGTAAAGTACACTTTCCGCACCGTCCAAGTCCTCGATGAGTATCAGTTTGTGCTGTAGTTCCGTGCGGTTGAAGTAGTAAAAGGCATTGGCACTTAAAACGGTGATCTCCACCTTGTCCTCCCATGGTATGAGTTCGGCCACCTTGGACTGTAAGTGGGTCTTTCCGACCCCACTGCTGCCGAGGCTGATACAGTGCAAGGGGTTGCCCGTCTTTCTACTGGTGAATATCAGGTACATCAACAATCGGTTGGTATGTTCCCCTATCACACCACTTTTCCCAATGAGTCCGTTCGTTTTCCCCAACAGGTTCTTCTTCTTTAAAAATGCCTCTGCGGCCCGCAGCTCACTGGCGGTCATTTCCTTTCGATAGGGTACGCTGGCCTGCTGTTCCTTTTCGAGCAACAAAAAGCGGTGGTTTTCCAGTTCCTTGGTGAGTTCCTGCAAGGTGCGCCGTACGATGGTAGTGCCCAGTTCCAGCCGCTCGGCCACCGTCCGCGTGAACTTCTCCACTTGGTTGTCGTTGTACAGGTCGATGCCGTGCCTGATGATCTGGTGGGATCCCAGTTTCTGTATGCTCAATGTGATGCGAAGGGTCTCCAGTTTGCTGGTCTTCACCCCGCCGAGGACATGGATCTCCAAGTGTTTTGAGCCGTACCTGTAATTGTTCGGGTCGGTGGTGTCCAGATTGTTCATAAGTTTTTGCCTAAGCGTTTTCACTTACAAACATAGCGTATTTGATTTATATTGCTGATTCTTTTTGATTGTGTTTTTCAACAACATTGGTATTATTCGCTATGTTATCTGTAGTTTTGTATAGTGTTTGAGCGTTTTTAATGCTGTTGATAAGTTAAAAGACTATGAGTGATTTTGGTTCCATATTGAAGGATTTGCGCAATAAAAGGGGATTCTCGCAAGAGGCGTTCGCCAAAGAGATAGGTGTCCACGTGACCAACCTGTCCAAGTACGAGCGCAATATTTCCGTTCCTTCCCTAGAGGTGGCCAAGCGCATGGCGGAAACATTGGGGGTTTCCCTCGATAGGTTGGCACACGGCGACAACAGGGCCGAGGCCACCATTGACGACAGCGATTTGCTCAACCTGTTCAGCAAGGCCCAAAAACTCTCGGACAAGCAAAAGGAGACCGTAAAGGATTTCCTCTCCGCATTTGTCCTTAAGGCCGACCTTGCGCAAAAACTGGCAGGGTAAACAGTAAAATACTTTAATCCGAACCAGCATGCCCAAAAATCCTATAGATGAAAAATTTATTGAAGATTTAGGTCTAATCCATATAAAAATCGAAAAACTAGAGAAAAACAAAAAATGGATTTATATCTATTCTTTGATTTATCTGCTAATAGGATGTGTTTTGATAATTAGTGAAAGAGATTTCCTTATAGATTTTAATTTTTCATATTCCAGGTATTTAAAACTATTGGGGTCCGTTCTGATTTTGTTCCTAGGCTTTGGTTTGGTAATCTTAGCCATTAATAAATTAAGATTGCATTTCAAAAAAACGAGAATGGTAAAAGATGAGAAGGACAGAATGGGAACAGTACTTGATAAGTATAAAATTAAATATTCCTGCAAGGTTAAATTTGGTAGAAAATATCATGGAAAACAGGATGTAATTGTGGAATTAAAAAGCGACAGTGAACTATTAAAAAATTCCAAAGTCAAATATGAAGTTTAATCTTTTTCCGACATTAGAATTTTCTTAATCACTTTTTCCAATTCTATAGAATCCAGCCCTGCCTTCATTTTAGGATGATATAACAATCTAACAATATCCCTATCTAATTCAGAATATTCTTTTATTCTAACTTCAAGTTTGTTTTTGTCCTTATAAAAAATGCTATTTGGATATGTCTTAGAATCAAATGCTAATCCTAAACTTTGAGTAATTTCTTCGAGTATTGTTGATTCTTGGACATCAATAGCATCTTCAGGGTTTACAAAAATTAAAGCTTTGTCTATTACGTGAGTTTCCATGACGAATTCTGAATATGCAAGTCCTGAAATATCATAATCTATTCCCTTAGTAAGCATTTCATAAAAATGCTCATCTATCTCTGCAATTTTTTCTTTATCACACAAATAAAGGACTGAATTACTATTTGAAAGATTATCTGTGAGCATTATTTTAAATCCGTCTGTGGCTAACTGATTAATTTCATCAACAGTTTTTTTTATAGCGGACATTTGAGGCCTAAATTCTTGTTCCTTAAATACAAAAAGAATCATTGGGCGCCCCCATTTGATTGTTCTTTCTGGATTATCGTCATATTCAGATTGTAAGGCAATCTCCTTAAAATAGCTTATTAATTCTTTTTCATATGCCGTTGGAGTATAGTTGACACTTCTTACCTCTTTTACATAGTAAAAAACCCATACTACTAGAACTAAAGCGATAACAGCTATAAAAAACCTCTTATAAAATATACTGTTAAATACCATAAAAATATTTGTGTATACTAATTTTGATGCTCTTATGAAAATCCATAAAATAAGGGGCTTTTTCAAGCCCCTTAAATTTAAAACCCATCTTTCAAAATATATAATATATCTATTCAGACTTATTTTTAGATTTCTTTATAGTTCTAGTGTGTGGTTTCACCCAAACCTTTTTACCATTTTTTAATGTTCTCCAGTGCCCTTTTACTGGGACTGTTTCAGTGCTATTTGTTGTTGGAGTACTCAATGGCGTTGGGCTAGTCGTCCTAATTATCCCTTTTACATTTTTCACTTTAGTGAGATGTTTAAAGACACTTTTTGAGACTACGTCAATGGCTTTGTTTTTTAGCTCACCTTCAGGGTTGGCAAGTTCCAATGCCGATATCATTATTGTTGCGGCAGCTGCTGTTTCTGCTTTTTTATTAGCATTTCCATCTTGGGTAGATCCAAAATCTATATCGTTAGTATCAGTTTCTGTAGTACCTGAATCATCAGGGACAACTACAAGGGTATGGTCTCCTTTTATTACATCAAATTCAACAACATCACCGACTTCAACATCTGATTTTAGTTCGCCATCTTCGCCAATGTAATTTTCTCCAAGCTGACTCTCAACAATTTTATTTGCCTGATCCAATGAAATGCCAGCATCTTCTGCTAAAGTCGCCGCACTATCGCCAGCTTCCGCAGTCCATGTACCATCTCCATTGTTAATCCACCATGGCTTCATCCCATCTGGGTCAACAAAACTAATTGGGTTGTTGAAGGCATAGTTATAGGGTGAATGCCTTCTCATCTGCTCGGCCAGTGGATCAATGTTCCACCAACGGACACCCCATTCGTCATAGATTCTTGCCCCAAAATCATAGGTGCCCATGGCTCCGTTCAAGCTGTCATCCTGCTCCTTGCCCCCAAACTTCCAACGTTGAGCAGTGGAATTACCAAAGGACGACACATTACTGTTGTAGCCCCGCATCTTCCCTCCAAAAGGATAGTAGTTGTTCTCCTCCACGATTTCCAATGTTCCGTTGTTATCAGTATAGCTTAAACGTATGTTACCTACTTGATCTTTATATTGGTAAACGTATCGCCAACCACCATTGTCAGGCATTATATATCCCTCTGGGTGATCAAAGAACTGTAATGTATTGTTCTCATAGATATATCCATTGGCATACTCCGTCACAGTTCCGTTACTGGCCGTCTTCTTGAGCTTAGTTCCATCTGCCGCATAGACCATCTCGATATTTCCCGTTGCTCCGAAGTCCACCAAGGTAGGCATGTTCAGGTGGTTGTAGGTTATCGAGGTGATTCCCTTGTTTCGGTCAACTTTCAAATTCCCGTTCCCGTCATATTCAAAGTCATCATTGACGTTCGTGCCGTCCCTGAACCCTTGGGCATCGCTGCCACTGTCGTCGATGCGGAGCACCTTGTTGCCGCTGTCATATACATAGCCCAGCACGTCCATGTTCCCGAAGGTGGTGCCCCCGATGTCCAGATGGCCCTTTCTCGTAAGACCCGTGACATTTCCGTTCTTGTCGTAGCCCACGGGTCCGGTCAGGTTGCCCGAACCGTCATAGACCCCAAGGTTGTAGTCCCCGATGTTGTCCCTTGCCCCGATGAGCCTGTTGAGCCCATCAAAATCATAGCGATAGTAGCGTAGGGAACTGTCGGTGTTATCCGTTTTCCACTCGGTCTCGGATATATTTCCGTTATAGAGAGGTGTCCCTCCATGCTGGGGGTCGTTGTAGCTTATCCCGAAATGGAATCACTGATTTTGATCAAGTTTTCTTTGTGCTTTTCCACGGAAGCAACAACGGCTTTTTTGTCCTTGGACATCTTCTGGGCCGCTAGGTTGAGCGACATCAATCCCAAAAGGAGTAAGGTTGAAAGTTTCTTCATATTAAAGGTTTTGAGTTAGTTAAATCCCACTGATTTGACCTTGCTTTTTGAGATAGGGCAAAATCGTCTCAGGGGGAGAACTAAAATTAACGAAAAAGCTTCAACTGACCGCTTCTTTATACCTTTTTAAACATCGTTCCCGGGCCATTTTATGGTCTACCATTGGGTTTGGATAACTCATTTCTTGAAGGTCCGGCACCCATTTATTGATGTATTTGTTGTCCTTGTCAAATTTCCTTATCTGTGTAGTAGGGTTGAATATCCTAAAATAGGGTGCTGCATCTACACCGCTTCCTGCTGCCCATTGCCAATTTCCGACATTGCTTGCCATTTCGTAATCAAGGAGTTTTTCAGCAAAATAAGCTTCGCCCCAACGCCAATCGATCAAAAGGTGTTTGCAAAGAAAACTTGCTACCAGCATACGCACCCTGTTGTGCATATACCCGGTTTCATTCAGCTCGCGCATTCCTGCGTCTACCAAAGGATAGCCAGTTTCTCCATTTTTCCATTTCTCGAATTCATTTTCATTGTTCCGCCACTCGATTCTGTCGTATTTGGCACGGAATGCTTCATTTATGGTATGGGGAAAATGCCAGAGAATCTGCATAAAGAACTCCCTCCAAATCAGTTCGTTCCAGAAAGTTTCGTTCTTTTCTTCAATGGCCTTTTTGACCATTTTACGGATGGAAACCGTTCCAAACCGCAAGTGTGGGCCCAATCGCGAAGTTCCTTTTTCCTTGGCGGGGTAGTCCCGCGTATCCTCGTATTTCTGAATAAAATTTGAAGTCACGCTAAAATCGGGAACCTTTATGGAGGATTCCTCAAAACCCATGTCCTGTAAAGAAAGTTGTGGTAGGTTTTTGGACCGATATAGGTTTTTATCAAGGTCGCTCAAGGTATCGTACTCTACAAGATGTATGGAAGGATTAAAATTCTCTTTCCACTTTTTCATAAAAGGGGTGTACACCACATAGGGCTCACCATCGTTCTTTACTACTTCATTTTTTTCAAAGATCACCTGGTCTTTAAATGTATTGAACTGTACATCGTTTTCTTCCAAGAAAGATTTTATTTCCCCATCTCGCTTTTTGGCATAAGGCTCATAATCGTGATTGGTGTAGACTGCTTCAATATTGAAGTCTTCCAATAATTGCTTGAATACCTTCTTGGGGGTATCGTGAAACTGTGCTATTCCACTATTGTGATTGGTACCCAACTGATTGCCCAATTTTTGCAGTTGTTTATGGATAAAGGTAACTCTGGCATCATCTTTAGGCAGGTTTTCCAGTATTTCGGTATCAAAAATAAATATCGGCAATACGGGAACATCATTTTGAAGTGATTGATACAGGGCGACGTTATCATCTAAACGTAAATCACGTCGGAACCAAAAAACTGAGATGGGTTCTTTCATATTATACTTTTCTGATGCTTAAGTGATTCTCCTTTCCATCTACTTGGCCGAACAATTCGGCAAGTTTTTGCTCTCGAAAGGCAAAAATCTTCTGCAATTGTTTCTTCACCAACAGTGGGTGTGCAAGATTTCCCAAAAAACCAAAAGGCAATTTGTAATCAATAATATCTTCCATTTCCACACCCTCGGGAACCTCTTTTAAAAAGTGTTTGTGGTGCCAAAGGGAGTAGGGTCCAAAACGCTGCTCGTCCACAAAGTATTCGCCATCCTTAACATGGGTTATTTCCGTAACCCATTTCGTGGAGACCAACGGAAACGGTTTTACTATATATTGAATCATCTGCCCTTGAAACATGGGCCTATCCGCTCCTGCCAGAATATGGAACCCCATGTGCCCTGGAGTAATCATCGCTAGGTTTTTGGGCTCTGATAAAAAGTCCCAAGCCTTCTTTTTGCCAATAGGGAATACTTGCTTAGATTTTAATTGATAGAGTTGCATCCAAGAGAATTTATACAAAGATAATATCAAAATGTTTAATAAAAATAATAAATAGTTAAACAAAAATTAAATCTGAAACATTTATTTTCTATTTTTGTTTTAAGGTTTAATTAACAAATAGAGTACGGCTTTGTCTTAATTTTGCTTTGCTGAACATTTAAAACATACAACAACTATGAAAAAATTTACACTCTTATTATTTACCGTATCCATGTGTTTTTCCATGCAGGCACAGATACAGACACCTGCGCCCAGCCCAGCTTCTACTTTGGAGCAAAAAGTGGGACTTACCGACGTTACCGTTACATATTCCCGTCCAGCGATGAAGGGGAGAAAGATATTTGGCGACTTGGTTCCTTTTGGAGCTATTTGGAGAACAGGGGCCAATGAGAACACTACAATTACCTTTAGTGATGATGTTATTGTTGAGGGTAAAGAATTGAAAGCAGGTACTTATGCCATTTATACAAGGCCGCAGGAGGCTGTTTGGGAGGTTTTCTTTTATACCGCTACGGACAATTGGGGGAATCCAGCCGAGTGGGATGCATCTAAAGTTGCAGCTACTGTAAAGGTTGAAACTTTTAATATTCCGATGCCCATAGAAACTTTCACAATAACTTTTGATGACCTTCACAACAATGGAGGAACTCTTGGCATCATGTGGGAGAACACCTATGTAGGTGCAAAATTCGTTGTTCCAACAGTGGATAAGGCCATAAAGAGTATCGAGTCTACCATGGCGAACAAGGAGGATTTGACCGCCAACGATTATTTTGCGGCAGGTTCCTACTACTACGCAGAAGGGATGAATATGGAGCAAGCCAAAGAATGGGTGAACAAAGCTGTTGAAATGGGAGATGGCAAGGCGTATTGGATGATGCGCACCCAATCATTGATCTATGCAAAAATGGGAGACAAAAAGGCTGCTATCGAGGCGGCCAAAAAATCTTTGGCTGCTGCTCAGGCTGCTGGAAACCAAGATTATGTAAAAATGAACAAGGACTCCTTAAAGGAATGGGCCGAAATGTAATCAAGCCCTATTTGTTCCAAAATACTAAAGAAACCCACTTTTTAGTGGGTTTTTTTATTCTTCAAAAGTGGAGGGGTTCCCCAAGAAATTATCGAATATTTGTGTGATCATTGCCAGTACAATTACCAGCACACATCCGAAGGCATTTAACCATAGATAGGACATCCAATCAAAATACCAGCCGATGATCACAATAACCTGGGTAACAATGGCCGCTACAAAAACAGCGTTGCCTCTTACAAACTTAAAGAAGAATGCCAGTAAAAAGATTCCCAGTACATTACCATAAAATATGGAACCTATTATATTCACCAATTGGATCAAATTATCGAACAAGCTGGCCACATTGGCAATGATGATGGCGATTATTCCCCAGAGTAGGGTAAAGGCCTTTGTGGCTTTTAAGTAATGCGCTGGGTCCCGTTCCTTTTGCACATTTCTTTTATATAGGTCCAACGCAGTTATTGTACCAAGTGCATTCAACTCGGAGGCTGTGGAGGACATGGCGGCCGATAAGATCACCGCTAAGAGCAATCCAATGAGCCCCATGGGCAAATTGTTGAGTATAAAATGAATAAAAACGTAATCTTTATCGTTGGTCTCAACCGTGGCATCCGCTTTGGAGATCAAATCTTTGGCGGTTTCCCTATTTGCGGTTTCCTTTTCGTTTATTTTTATGATATCCTGTTTCGCCTGCTCGATCGCATTGTATTCCTTCAACTCAAGGGCTGCCGAGAATGAATGTTGCGCCATGCGCTTTTCTTTTTCCAGTTCCTTATGGTCATTCTCCAGTGCTTGGTAATCATTGGCGTAATCCGATTGCATTATGGCTTCGGTCGCAGCGGGGTTAAAGTTCAATGGCGACGAATTATATTGATAAAAAACAAAAACCATAGTACCCACCAAGAGGATGAAGAACTGCATGGGGATCTTGAAAATTCCATTGAATATCAACGCCAACTGGCTTTCACGAACTGATTTTCCGGATAAATATCGCTGTACCTGACTTTGGTCCGTACCGAAATAGGCCAAGGCCAAGAACAATCCGCCCGTGATGCCGCTCCAAAATGTATATCGGTTGTCGGTATCAAAAGAAAAGTCAAGAATATTGAGTTTGTTGTTGGCTCCGGCTATTTTTAAGGCTTTATCAAAAGAGATATCCGTAGGAAGGGCCCCCATGATAAAGAAAAAAGCGAAGAACATCCCCAACATAATGATGAACATCTGCTGCTTTTGGGTAACACTTACCGCTTTGGTTCCCCCCGAAACGGTGTAAATAATGACCAGAATGCCAATTATGATGTTCAAGGTGCGCAAATCCCATCCCAGAACGGCCGATAGTATTATGGAAGGGGCAAAAATGGTGATTCCAGCCGCCAACCCGCGCTGTACCAAGAACAACAATGCTGTCAGGGTCCTGGTCTTTAAATCAAACCGGCCTTCCAACATTTCATAGGCGGTAAATACTTTGAGTTTTTTGTAAATGGGAATAAATACAAGGCAGATTACGATCATGGCCAACGGCAGACCAAAATAAAACTGGACAAAGCCCATACCATCGTGAAACGCTTGCCCGGGAGTGGACAAAAAAGTAATGGCACTTGCCTGGGTGGCCATAACGGAGAGACCAATGGTCCACCATTTTACATCGTCGCCGCCACGAACATAGTCGTCAACATTATTGCTGCCCCGAGTTTTCCAAACACCGTATGCAACAATGAACAGTAGGGTACTACCAAGAATAATCCAATCGAGTAATGCCATTCAGGAATTTAATTGTTAAGTATCATTATGAGGTAAAAAACTAATATATATATGGCATTTAAAAGGATTACAATAGTGTATTCCTTTTTCCACTCAAACTTGGTATCCATATCAACCTTTGACATTTGTGTCTTTTTTTACTTCATCTTTGCCTACGGAAAGCATATTGGCAAATAACTTGTACGCTCCCGAAACTCCAACAGGCAGTTCCCTAAAAAAGCTTAGGCCCGTATAAATATAGTGACCTTCTCCGTAAGGTGCCACAATAAGGCTTCCCTGTTTATCGGTTTCACCTTCATCTTTCATGGAAAGTATGGGGGTAAATTCCGAACTCCATTCACTCGGGTAGTACAATCCACGCTCTTGTACCCATCCATCAAAATCCTTTTCTGTAATAGTATTTGGGAAATTGACCAATGAATTGTCTGGAGCCAATATCGTTACTTCAGCATTCTCGTCGGTGACGCGGTCACGCGATAGAGTCACATGGTAAGGGGCAATGTTTTCAAACTGGTTGGCCCATCTTCCGGCAGTATTGTATTGAACGATCATGGTACCGCCATTCCTTACATAATCGAACAGCACGGGTTGTTTAAATTTTAGCACATCCACTACATTATAGGCCCTAATGCCTACTACAACGGCATCGTACTTGTCCAAATCACCATTTTGGATATCATTGGGGTCGACAATGTGTACCTGATAACCGATTTGTTCCAAGCTCTCCGGCACATTATCGCCTGCTCCCATAATATAAGCAATGTGTTCACCGGATTTTTTAATGTCCATGCGGACCACCTTGGCCTCGGAAGGAAGTAAAATGGACTGTTTTGGGATATGGTTGTAATTGATTTCCACAAGTTCGTTGCCATGGATTTTGTTGCCGATACTGACTTTTGGCTCAATTTTGCCCTCACTTTCGGAATTGGGAGGGGTAACTTGAAAAGTTACCGAAATTTCTTCGCCTTTCTGGGCTATGGAAAAAGGAATGCTGTTAGGGGAAACCCTCCAACCTGAAGGACGATCCAGTTCCACTGCACCTGACACACCATCTTTGCCCGCCCTTATTTTTACCTGCACCTCTTTGGTCTCTGCATGGGCAAAGATCAACACCTTTTCATCGATTTTTGAAGTTACATCCGGCAATATGGCAAAGGGTTCGTAAAGTTCGCCCCTATCAGGTCTGGAATAGCGATGGACCACGGATTTTTCAAATGGAATATCAACCCCATCGATCTCTAAGGTAAAGAGTGCCTTGAAAGCACTTGGGGTCTCCGGTTTTCCAATCAAACCTTGGTCATTCACTTTATAGGTCCCCAAAGTTCCCGGTTCGTTCAGCCAATAAGGGCTTGTGAACGATGTGTTTTCGGGCACGGTGAAACCGATGTCAAAATTTTCTCTTTGATTATCGCCCAAAACTTTGTTCGGGTTTAGTTTGGCGTTGGCCCCGATAATCTCAATTTCCTTTAGAAAAATACTTGGGGAAGACCTATTGATGGCTTCTATGTTGATGGTCGCTTTACTGCCCGGAGTAGTGGATGCGCTTGTAGAACTAGCTTCCAGATATAATCCTGCCGCAGCCAAAATAATACTTTTCAGTTCTTCGGATTTCAGGGTTTTCCAATGTTCATCTTCCACATTTTGCAATAATTGATAGGCCCTGACCAGCTCAGGGATATGCTTTGAGGGGTTTTGGAAATCGAAATTTTCTTCAACTTTATATAAAATACCGCCCACGGCGTCACCTCCCTTGACACGGGACCAAGTGGTATTGATTCCTTCAAAAACGTCGTTGTTTTTTGGCATATCACCTTTGAGCAGCTCAATGTATTCATTGTCGGAGCCTCTATCGGTAAGCCTACCGAAACCTTGGCACAGGTGCTGGCTACGTGCCATGGCGGCAATCTCGTTATTGGAAAGGCCGAGTTCTGGGTAGTAGGTGCCCACATCCAAACGTACCATACCCGATTTGTCTACTTTTTCAAATGCTTCTTGGCTTCCATACTGCCACCAGGATGTATTGTAAAAAATACGTTTTGGCTGCCAAGGAGTGGTCGATTGCAATTGACCGGGATACACATTCGGGTCATTGGCAAGATCAAAGGCTTCCATGCTCAATATAGCGGAAGAAGTATGGTGCCCATGAGTGCTTCCCGGCGTTCTGTGATCAAAACGGTTGATGATCACATCAGGTTTAATTTGTCTGATGGTCCAGACCACATCGGCCAATATCTTATCCTTGTCCCAGATTTTCAAGGTTTCATTGGGGTGCTTGGAAAAACCAAAATCATTGGCCCGGGTAAACCGTTGTTCCCCACCATCCATCTGCCTTGCCGCCAAAAGTTCTTGTGTTCGCAACACTCCCAAAAGTTCGCGCAGTTCCGGACCTATCAGGTTTTGGCCGCCGTCCCCCCTTGTCAATGACAGATATACTGTCCTGGCTTTCTCATGATTGGAGAGATAGGAAATAAGACTTGTATTTTCATCGTCGGGGTGGGCAGCTACGTAAAGTGCCGTCCCCAAAAAATTCAATTTTTGGATTTTGTGAAAAAGCTCTGCTGAAGTGGGCTTATCCGGTTTTTGGGCAAAAGAGTTCGTGCATAGCAATGTAGTTAAGGAAAGGAATACCCAAAAGTACTTCATAGTTGGTCGTTTAGTGGTTAATTCAAATATAGGCAGTTTGTGTTCAGTTATAGGATTCTTTAGAAGAGTTTTAACTCCCCTTATGAGGTATTGCCAGGGTTTATAGGCCCAAACTATCTCTCAAAATTAGATTTTTGTTTTCATTTTCTCTCCAATAGGCAGTTTTTAATGATTTGATTTTAGTGGCCGATGTTGTCAATATTTTTGAGCTGGTTCCAAACCCGCTTCTAAACTCCTCCGTCCAACTTTCGATGGAATGGGGGAAGTCGGCCGTGAAATTTATCATCAAATTTCGTTCCAATTCTGTATAGGAAATGGTGTAAGTGGTAATTCCATCTTTGGATTCAAGCTGTGCATTTGCCTTATAAGGTTTTATTTCCTGATGCTTCAGGCGAAGAAACTCCAATGACGGCACCAGGGAAACCTCGCCCTGCGGAAGATTTTCTGGATTTATTCTGATTTTGGTCCAAATCTCATTTTCAAGTATGGATTTTTCCATAAAAAAGTTTTGATCAGCTTCCCCTTCAAAATAAGAATGTGAGGTGAACTCAAATTTTTCACGGTTGTTCAACTGGGAATATACGTGACCGCACCATTCTTGAACGGACAAGCTGGTCTTGAGCGCATGCTGATTATCCTGGACGGGATAAAAGGTACTTGCCATGATGGAGTAAGGATAGATGCCCGTTAGAAACTTTTTTGTCGCATTAAGCTTTAGGACCGAAACATTGTCGGGACCGCTGTTGTTGGCCTTCACCTGTTCCTTGGGTAAAAAGGGTTCGCTAACATAGATTAAAACAGCATTTCCATCCCTGAGTTCACCATATCTGGCCTGTTGAAGTTTATAGGATGTGATTTCGGCATCACCAGCATACCAATATTCCTTGAATTCATCCGAAAGTGGCTGATTTGGCGTTGGTGTCTCTTGTTTCCGGGCGGTTACAGTGTTGGAATGATCGGTTGTTTGATCGTTGTCAATGCATGATGCCGATACGGACAAAATCAATATACCGATTATGGTCCTAGCTAAATCTAAAGGTTTCATAGAATAGGATTTACGTAAAGTTACGCATCAAATTCAAGAAACCAGATGTATTAATGTTTGATAGACCAAATCGGTTGGAAGTCCCACCACATTGTTGTACGAACCTTGAATTTCAGAGATACCTATCATCCCGATCCATTCTTGAATGCCGTAGGCCCCTGCTTTATCAAACGGTCGGCACGTTTCAATGTAGTGGTTGATCTCCTCATCGGATAGATCTTTCAGCTTGACCTTGGTAATCCCACTAACGATCTTTTGGACCTTTTTTGTGGTAAAACAGACAGAGGTGATCACTTCGTGCCAATCACCGGACAGGGTACGCAGCATTTTGAATGCTTCGCCATGGTCGGCCGCTTTGGCCAAAGAGACACGGTTGTGCCAGACCACGGTATCGGAAGTGATCACAATTTGATTATCTTCCAAACCGTCCAGAAAAGGCATAGACTTTAACTTTGCCAGATATTCCGATATTTCCTGTCCCTGCAATTCTTCGGGATAGGTTTCTTCGATGGATTTGGGGCGCACCTCAAAGTCAAGGCCCAGTTCTTCCAAAAATATTTTACGCCTTGGAGAACCGGAGCCCAGAATAATTTTTTTGTCCTTGAGCTTTTCTTTGAGCGGATTTTCAGTCATTCTTGGCACTAAAATTATCGTTCCAGTCCCCGCGAACCTTTAAAACTTGTTCAATAATATCTCGAACACAGCCATCGCCCCCATTTTTATGGGACACATAGTCGGAAATCGCCTTTACTTCCGGTACGGCATTTTGCGGGGAAGTGGCCAGGGCAACCATTTTCATAGGAGGGATATCCGGGACATCATCTCCCATGTACATCACGGATTGTGGGTCTATACCATGAATCTCCAAATATTCTTCCAAGGGCTCTTGCTTGTGGTGGGCGCCCATATAAAAATCGGTCACCCCCAATCCTTTTAAGCGCTCTTTGACCCCTGGGTTGGTACCCCCTGTAATAATGCAGACGTTGTATCCTTTTTTTATGGCAGTTTTAAGGGCATAACCATCTTTGACGCTCATTTTACGCAGCAATTCTCCATCGGTGGTAATCAAGACCGTCCCGTCGGTAAAAACACCATCAACATCAAAGACAAAGGTGGTAATGTTGCCCAATAGCTCTTTATAATTCTTTTTCATGCGCTTGTTTTATGGCTTGGCTCAATAATTTATAGAGTGTAATATGTTCCTTTTTCTTTAGAAGCCCTAGGTGACCTTCCATGCTTTTAATATCATTTCGGCGTGCTGGGCCCGTCTGTGCCTCATGGGGCGAGAGGGTCTGGATTTTATTGGCCGTCTCCAAGATCAATGGTTTCAATAAATTAAAAGAGAGTCCTTCATCCAAACAAAGTTCTTCGCCGATACCGTACAGATAATTGGTGAAGTTGTTCACAAAAACAGCTGCAAGATGCAATTTTTTTCGCTCTTTAGAATCGATTTGGTGCACGTATTGCGAAATGGATGCCGCCAAATTCCCCAAGGTTTCCAAAGAGCTCTTATCATGGGCCTCAATACAGATGGGGATAGTTGAGAAATCCACTTCCTTACCTTTGGTAAATGTCTGGAGCGGATAAAAAACACCTCTCTTTTTTGGTTGGATCACATTCAAAGCGATGGCTCCCGAAGTATGGGCCACAATTCCTTGTTTATTGGATAGGTATTTGGATACCTCTGCAATGGCACCATCCTTTACCGCTATCACATAAACATCGGCATCTGCAATGGCATCAAAATCGGCAGAGATCTTGGTATGTTCGGCAAACTGCTGCAATTCTTCCCTATTGCGACCCACAACTTGAGCCACATCCACACCATCAGCTTTTAAAAAAGCGGTGTACAGGTGTTTGGCGAGGTTTCCGGTCCCAAAAATCACGATCTTGAGCATGCCCAAAACTACAAATTTAGGGTAGATAGATCATAGTAAGAATTAACAAATCTGTATGATATTTATCCTTTTTGGCAATAAGGAAGTTCCAAAAAGGCCGTATTTTTGCAAGCCGAAAGTAGACCGAATTTCCATGATCGATATTTTAAAGAAAACGCTTTTTTCCACAAGACTTATGGCTGTTCTTTTTTTGGTCTTTGCTACGGCATTGGCCATGGGAACTTTTGTGGAAACCTGGTACAGTACCGAAACCGCAAGAATTTATATCTATAACGCCACATGGTTCGAGGCCATAATGGTCTTTTTTGTGATCAATTTCTTTGGAAATATTTACAGATATCGTCTATTGACATGGAAAAAGTGGCCCGTGCTCATTCTTCACCTATCTTGGATTTTGATCATTATAGGTGCCTTTGTAACACGTTACATCAGTTATGAGGGAATGATGCCGATCAGGGAAGGTGCAACGGAAAAAGTATTTTATTCGGATAAAACCTATTTGACCGCTTATGTGGATGGAGATATCAACGGGGAAACCAAACGAAGGGTCCTTGAAGATGATATTCTGGTCACTCCTGAAGGGAAACGTTCCAGTTTGCCATGGAAATCCGATTTTAACGGGCAAGCGTTTTCCATCAGTTATGTTGATTTTATCAGGGGAGCGGAAAAGGGGTTGATTCCAGACGAAAATGGGACAGAATACCTTCAAATTGTTGAAGCTGGCAATGGACAACGCCATGAACATTATCTGGAAAATGGTAAAATAGCCAGTGTCCATAATATTCTTTTTGCCCTCAATAATGAAACCGACGGAGCGATCAACATTTTTTATGATCAAGAGAACGGATATCGCATCAAATCCCCCTTTGAAGGGAATTTTATGCGTATGGCCGATCAGTTTCAAGGGGAGGTGACCAATGATAGCATCCAGCAATTGCAATTAAGGTCACTATATACGATGGGTGGTATGCAGTTCGTGGTCCCAGAACCTTTGGTCAAGGGTAGCTACGGCATTGTAAAAGTACCTGATGAAGAAATTACCAAAGTTACACAGGATGCATTGATCGTTTCGATCTCCGCGAACGGAGAAAGCAAAGAGGTGAAACTATTGGGAAGCAAGGGGACTGCCAACTTCTCCGATAAGATGAACGTTGGCGGCTTGGATTTTACATTGAGCTATGGATCAAAAGTGTACGAACTTCCTTTCTCCATTGAGTTGAACGATTTTATTGCTGAAAAATATCCCGGAACAGAAGCGGGCTATGCTTCTTTTATGAGCAAGGTCACGGTTCACGATGATCGCCCTTTTGATTATGATATCTACATGAACCATATTCTTGATCATCGAGGATATAGGTTCTTTCAATCCAGTTTTGACCCAGATGAGAAAGGTACCGTTCTTTCCGTAAACCACGATTGGTGGGGGACCTGGATTACCTACATCGGTTATTTCCTGCTCTATATTGGTTTAATGGGCATTATGTTCTTTGGAAAAACACGTTTTAGGGACCTACAGACCATGCTCGAAAAAATAAAGGCCAAGAAAGCTGCAATGACCACTGTTGTACTTTTCTTTGCTTTTGTGTCAGCCGCCAGTGCGCAGCAAGCAGAAGAAGATGGTCATGGACATTCCTCTGTACCTACTCAGGCACAGATAGACTCCGTGATTCAGGCTACCACGGTGGCCAAGGAACACGCGGAAAAGTTTGGTGCTTTGGTAATACAGGATGAGAACGGTCGAATGAAACCCGTGAATACCTTTGCTTCCGAATTATTGAGAAGATTAAGTGGGGATGACAAATACAAAGACCTTTCCGCCAATCAGGTCTTCCTCTCCATGATGTTGAATCCCGGAGTTTGGTACACTATGGACATTATTGCTTTGGGCGATAAGGGAAATGATAGTATTCGTAAGGTTGTTGGTGTTTCCCAAGGTAAGAAGTTTGTTAAGGCGACCGATTTCTTTGATGCCAAGGGAAATTATAAGCTCAGACCTTTTTTGGAGAAGGCAACCTCTAAGGCCAACCCAAATAAATTTGAAAAGGACTTTAAAAAAGTAGGGGAGCGATTGAGTTTGCTCGATATAGCCCTAAGTGGAAGCATTGTGAAAATATTTCCCTTGCTGAACGATGAGAACAACAAGTGGATATCGGCAGTGGAGTATCGTGGTGGGGAGTATCAGGTCCAGGATTCGCTTTATGCCAATTTTGTAAAGAATGCAATGCCCTATTATTTGAACAGCTTGCAACAATCCATCGTAACGGGAGATTATTCCCAACCAGATAGATTGCTGGAAGCCTTCAAGCAGAACCAGAAAAATCACGGGGAGGAGATATTGCCATCCGATAACAAGGTGAAGATTGAGATTGTTTACAACAAGTTGGATCTTTTCAACCGTTTGTACAAGTACTATGCAATGGTCGGTTTGCTATTGTTCTTTGTTCTGATAGCGAAGATTTTTAAGGAGCGCAAAATTCTTGATGCCATTGCGTATGGGTTGAAGGGGACCATTATCATATTTTTTATATGGCATACCATAGGTTTGATATTGCGCTGGTACATATCCGGGCACGCACCTTGGAGTGATGCTTATGAAAGTATTCTTTACGTGGCTTGGGCAACCATGGGCATTGGATTGGCACTAGGTAGAAAGAGTGAATTGACCATAGCCTCCAGCGCTTTTGTAACCTGTATGTTGTTGTGGGTTGCCCACCAGAGTTGGGTGGATCCAGCTATTGCCAATTTGGTTCCGGTATTGGATAGTTATTGGTTGATGATCCACGTAGCCGTAATTGTGGGCAGTTACGGTCCTTTAACGGTCGGGATGATATTGGGCGTGGTAGCCTTGTTGCTGATGGTGCTTACCACCAAAAAGAATAAAAAACGAATGGACATCAACATCAAAGAGCTTACCGTGATCAACGAACTGGCGCTTACCGCAGGTTTGGTGATGCTTACCATAGGTAACTTTTTGGGCGGCCAATGGGCCAATGAAAGTTGGGGCCGTTATTGGGGCTGGGACCCCAAGGAAACTTGGGCTTTGGTATCTATCATGATCTACGCCTTTGTTCTGCATATGCGCCTTGTTCCGGGACTACGCGGAAAATGGATTTATAATTTTGCCAGTATTGTGGCCTATGCCAGTATTATGATGACCTACTTTGGGGTAAACTTCTATTTGGTAGGGCTGCACAGTTATGCCAGTGGGGACCAAGTAATAACCCCAAGCTTTGTGTGGTACACGGTACTCGGGGTCTTTATTTTGGGAGGAATCAGTTTTTGGCGTTACAAGGTACATTACGCCAAAAAATAGGCTATTGTTCCATTAAAAGTTTCATGATTTCCTCTGCGGCCACTTTGCCTTTTTCCTTTAGGAAAGGTCTTGAGGTATTGTCGCCCAGCTCAAACACAATGGCCGGCATTCCGTGGTGTACGTAGAAGTACTTGCTGGAAACCATCGTAGGGTCAATTTCGTCGGAAGCACTGATGTTTGTTTTCTTTTGGGGCAGTCTTTGGCTGATGTTCTCGATCCAATCAAACACTATTTTTCCTTTTTCACCGGTCACAGTAGTGTCTATGGGGTAGTAGATGTCGTCCCAAGTGGAGTGGAAGTCTGCCCCGAAAACAAAATCGTACACTTTATCCTTTTCTACAAGAAAATCCCGCACATTTCTGGTTTCAGGTTGATTGAAGTTCTGCCAGTCGCGATTTAGGTCAATTCCCCCCATATTGTGTCTCCAATGTCCGTTGTCGGCTCCATCGGGATTCATCAATGGTACTACAAAAACCGTATGTTCTTGTCTAAATTCTTTGGCAAGTTGAGAATCGCCGGAAATGGTTTCGATAAAGGATTTCATAGCTAAAAACCCTGTAACCTCCGGCGGGTGTTGTCTGGAAATGATCATCATTCCCTTTTTTGCATCCTTGTTTTCATTGATTTCCATCAAGTGCATGGTCCTTTTCTCCTTGGAAAGCCCAATGGGATAATTCTCAATAAATGGTTTTTGACTCAAAGAATCAACCCACTCCTTAACTATGGTCGATGTATAAAGTTCTTGTGCGGTGATCCATGTGGGTTCTTCGGTTACGCTTAGGGTCAATTCTGCCGATTCTGGAGCGGCCTTTAGTCCAAATTCCCCCTCACCAAGGTCGATGGCCTTAAACTTTGTGCTGTCGAGCGGGGTAAAGCTTCTTCCATCCGTACTGATTTTCGGGTAATACCGGCTTCTCGAATCTTGATAATTCAACTGTACTTTAATATCCCTGGCATCGGTGGACCATACTTGAAAGGCGTACCATGGACTCACGTTGATCGGGGTATTTTCGGCCGTTACCCAAATGGTGTAATGGTCGTTGCCATCATAGGCCACACCATTTAAGCGGGCACCCTCAAACTTATTGGAAAAGAAAGTGGTGCTGTCGTTAAAGGCCCAAACCCCTCTCCATTGCTTTTGGATGGGTTTATCCACAGTAGGCACGACAGGACTTTTTCCTTGTCCTTGATAACCTGTTTTTTCTTCGGTTTCGGCAGTTTCCGGATTCTTTTTACAAGATGTTGTGAGTATCAGGGAAGATACTATTCCAATGGCAATAAAACTTTTAATACGCATGGTTCTGAATTGTTTGTGTTGGTTTGTTTACGAAGGTAACCACTATGACCGGAGTGCTAAGTAAAAAAACTATAATAATATATCGGTTTTTTTTGCATATTTGCACCATCATGAAGCTATAAGAATTATGTACGCAATAGATGTCACCGTTGGGGAAACCCGATTTCTGTAACCGAAAAGTGTTCGGTTACCTGACATTTTACTTCTTTTCTACACATAATTCTTAGATAATGACACATCAACATACAAATTCGTTTAAAAAATTTATTAAGTATTTCTGGATAGCTATTTCTGGCAAAGAAACAGAGTTTACCACTGGAAGCATCCGAAAGGCCATTTTTATGCTTTCCATTCCCATGATCTTGGAAATGCTCATGGAATCGATTTTTGCATTGGTAGATATTGCCTATGTCTCCAAAGTAAGCGTTAATGCCGTTGCGACCATAGGTTTGACGGAATCTGTAATTACACTGGTCTATGCACTTGCCATTGGTCTTAGTATGGCCGCAACCGCCGTTGTTGCCCGTAGAATCGGCGAAAAGGATGTAGAGGGAGCACGGACGGCAGCAGTACAGGCCATCAGTTTAGGAATTGCCATTTCCATTGTTATCGGAATCGTTGGAATGGTATATGCCAAGGACATTCTGGCTCTGATGGGGGCAGAACCCGATTTGATTGCCGAAGGCTATGGCTATACCCAATTTTTGATAGGAGGTAACATAACCGTGGTGCTATTGTTTTTGATCAATGCCATTTTCCGCGGTGCGGGCAATGCTTCTATAGCCATGTGGGCTTTGGTACTCTCCAACGGACTCAACATTATTTTGGACCCTATGTTCATATTTGGGTTTGGCCCCATTCCAGAAATGGGCGTAAAAGGAGCGGCGGTAGCCACAAATATTGGTAGGGGAACCGCGGTACTTTTTCAGTTGGGTATTTTGTTCTTTGGTT
>JANSXF010000072.1 GCA_024743095.1 Flavobacteriaceae bacterium | reverse complement strand
GCGTTCATCCTGAGCCAGGATCAAACTCTTCATTGTATTTCCTTGAATGTCTGTCCGACACCCGGAATACCGAGTCCCTGCATCAAAATGGTTCTATTCTTAATTCTACGCTGTCGTTACAATATGTATATGAACTTCTTTGTTTTTTCTACTAGAGAAGAACTTAGTTTTACTACTTTTCTTCTCTCGTTATCGCCCTGCCTTATCAGCTAAGCGGGTGCAAATATACGCACGTTATTTTCTTACCGCAAAATGTTTTTCAATATTTTTTTCGAAAAAAAATCAATTAATTTATAAGTGCTTGTTTATCAGCTTTTCCTTTTTTTCTTCTTAACGAATTTTATGAAAAGAAATTCCAGACCAATCCAAATCTAATCACAAAATCGCGGTAGGGATAATTTGGGGCCGAGTAATAATTAGGTTCTGAAAAGATAGAATTCAGATGTTCCGCCTTTAAGTAAATCCTGGTCTGCTTCACCTTGGCGTTTATAAAAACGTCCAATAATGGATATCCTCCCAACGCTTCGTTGTTCTGAATATAAAATTCGCCCAAGAGTGGGTTGTACGCATCCATATTATATGATGTGAAGTATTTAAAGGTTACACCGGTCTGTAGAAACATGGCCTTTTTAAACACATCACTTGAAAAGTACAGGGTATTCCTTGTAACCACTTGAGGCAGGTTGAGCACTTGATTGCCCTGGGTCACCTCTTGATACATCACCGTATTCATTAATGCCCACTTTCTCCACTTTAATTCCTTTTTGTATTTAACCTTTAAGTGGTTGACGGTTCCCGATTCTTGAAATGGCCTTACAAATGCCGTTTCTTGCCCCAATCCAATTTCTTCCTCCGTAGCAGTTGAAGCGAAGTAGGTATAATTATCGAGTGTACTATACTCCGCTGTCAAAAGCCCAAAGTTTTTGGAATCAAAACCAAATTTGATGCTTTTTGTACGAATATTATCAAAGGTGTCCGTGTTTTGCCAATTGAAGTTACGGTAATCACTTTGATATAACAGGTAATTAAAATCCGGCATCCTGGAGGAAACATGTATAGACCCACTGAGCGCATTGCCTTCATTCAACCTGTACCTTGCCAAGGCATTAAAATTATTTCCTGTGAGATTACCCACAACAGTATAGTTTAAATCGCCTTCCAAATATATGGGACCTATGGTATTCCTGTAGCTTCCACCGACGGTAATCTCCTCTCCCTGTAACCTATTCTGAATTGTTCCTTGATCTGTGATAAGGATACTATTGAAGAAATAATTATAGTTGAACAATGAAACATTTCCTGAAAGTCTTCCGAGTGTTTTGTTTGAGAAATCTACCGATCCTTTATTGTACATTGTCTTCAACCTCGCCCTGTCTTCTATTGGCACCAAAAACGGGTCCTGCCCAAAAGCATCGTTCTGTTGGGTCTGTTCAAAATCGTACATTTTGGTCTCATAGCTGAACTCATGACCTATGGCCAATGTTGTAGGGGAGACATCCGTAGAGTCCCTTTTATGGTTGACCAATTTGAATTGGTGGTCCAAAAAATAGCGTTTGCCCAAAATTCGATTGTTCGCATTGGTATATAACAAATCGATTTTTGCCCTATCCTGAAAATCGGGCAGGTCATCTTCAAACTGACTCCTATCCAACAATCCCCCACTTTCTTCACTCTGCATTTCCTGCGCCGCTATATGGCCCCTGAGTGCATATCTACCATTTTTGGTCATATAATTGAAAGTAGTCCTAAATTTTCCGTCTTGAGCTTCCTCGTACCTATATTTTCCCAATGATCTAAATCCGTTGTAAGCAACAGACATATTAAATCGTTCGGACACATTAAAGGCAAGAAGTGCATCTAAATACTGACCCTGCTCGAATGTGGTCTTGAACATGAGCTCTGTCATGGGCGTAGGGACCTTATAGTAGTCCACATCTTCCTTCTCAAAATATCCAGGATGCTTGGCCGATGCACCCATCTTGGGATAGTAGGAAATTGAGGAAAAGTCCTTACCCAACTCGTTATAGGGCTGTCCCATATTGGCAAAGGGCATTAGTTCAAAATCGTCTTCTCTTAGGTAATTGTATATATAATCTTTTCTGATGGTAAGGGTCGTGTCCACAACGGTCGTATCCCCGTAATATGATATTATCCTGTAATCCCGAATACTTACGGAATCCTTTTGTTGAGATTTCAACTTGGCCGCTTCCCTTCCCCTGAGCTTTGACCGAATTGAATCTGCCACAATTGAGTCTTTGGCCTGTAATGTTATGGTATCTTGCACCTGCAGGCTTATGGAGTCCCCTTCTCTTTTTGGAGGAATCGAATCTTGTTGTGCCAAGACTGATTGGCCGATGAACAAAAGTAAGGTCAATGCTAAAAATCTCATTCCATGATATTGGTTGGGCAAAGGTAAAAGTTTTGTTTCTAAAGAAATGTGAAAAGTTAGGCCATAAAAAAACCCCGCCGATTGGGCGGGGTTTAGACGATAACATTCTGATATTAATAACCAGGATTTTGGTCATCCTGTGTTATGAGATCATTCGCATTTATTTCACTTTGAGGAATTGGAAAAAGCAACCTGTTCGCATTAAAATTAAGCCCTTTAGACTCAATCACATCTTGCGCCAGACCCAACCTTTTCACATCAAACCATCTATTTCCTTCGCCATAAAGTTCTAAAAACCTCTCTTGACCAATTAATTCAACATAATTTGAAGATGTTAAAACAACATCCCCAACACCAGCTCTATCCCTAACTTCATTGATATAGTTAGATGCACTAGGGTCATCATTTCGCGCTAACAATTCAGCATACATCAATAACACATCTGCATACCTATAGATATTAGGTTGATCTGTACCAGTGGCCACATCGCTATACTTTGTTAAGATAACTGCTGATTGATCCAAAGGGTCACGAATAAGTCCCAAACGTTCATCACCTGCTTCAAAGCCATCAACTAAAGTGCCTGTTGGCGCAACCTCCCTTCTACCACCTTCAGCAGACGGGTAAAAATAGAAAGCCAAACTATTGGAGTCATCCGTGGAATAGTTTAACTTAAATATAGCTTCGGAATTTGAGCCAGCTTCATACAAATCCGCATAATCATCAACCAAGGAGTAATTCCCAATCAGTGGCTCTAAAGCGTCCTCGGCCTCACCATACTCAGCCAAAGCCATATGAACCTTAGCTTTTAGAACACGTAAAGCATCGTTCGAAAATCGATACACACCATTATCGTTCAGATTATTCAACGCATCATTTATATCTGCTTGTATATATGCATAAACCTCACTCTCAGAAGATCTGACCACATTACCCGCTGCCGACCCCTCTTGGGTCACCAAGCCTTCAGGAATAGGAACGCCTCCATAAGCCTGCACCAAAAAAAAGTAGAAATAAGCCCTAAGTGCCTTGGCTTCAGCCAAAGAAGCAGTTTTAACACTTTCTGTCACCTCTCCGCCAGTTAAAGCATTTAGAGAAGTAATAACGGAATTAGCTCTAAAAATTGCAGCATAATAACTACTCCAAATGTTGGAATTGTTTACATTGCCAGTTGCAGTTACATTATTCACGAAATACTCATTATAAGTAGGAAAAGAACCTGTATGGCTAAATTCGTCCGCATAAAGACCAAGTAGCTGAATTGGCACCGCACCACCAACATTAGTATCTTGAAAAGCGCTATAAATACCCACTACAGCTTGCTGAGCACTAGTATCATCAACAATAAATGATTCCGTATCGAGCTGGGCAGGATTATTCAAATCCAATAAAGTGTCTTCACAACCCGTACTAAAAACGAGCAAACACATCGTTATACTATAAACTATTTTTTTCATTATTTTTTTTTTAGAATGTAACATTTACTCCAAATTTCCACACTCTGTTACCTCCCTGTGTCAAGAAATCAGTTCCTGAAGTCACAGCAGAAGACCCACTGTAGTTAACCTCCGGATCAATACCTGAATAATCCGTAATCAACACTAGGTTATCTCCGGAGACATAGAATCTCACAGAACTAAGCCCCTTAATATCATTGGGCAAAGTATATCCCAATGTTACATTTCTTAATTTAATCCAGGAGCCATCCTCCACATATCTCGTAGAATCATACGTATTGTGCGAGGCTGTATCAACGTTAGGTCTCGGAAGTGTAGCATTAGTATTATCAGGGGTCCAGTAATCTAACTGGTTTGTAAACTTTCCATAATTAGGATTGGTGGCTGTACCCGAGAACTGAAGGGTGCTATTAAATACATCATTCCCTTCAGACATTGCCCATAGGAAATCCAAATCGAATCCTTTGAAGGTCAAAGTGTTTTTCCAATGTGCCGTATAGTCTGCCCATGGACTTCCTCCAATAACGTAGTCATCATCATTGATAAGTCCATCCCCGTTTTGATCCACATATCTTACGTCACCAGCACCGACGCCATCAGCAGCCAAATTAGCCGGAACTTCGTCATCAGATTGATACAAACCTTCAGCTTCCAATACATAGAAACCACCAAGAGGAGCACCCTCCTCAACCCGGCTCACAAAACCTCTAATGAATGGAGAGTTGCCATTCAGCGACGTGACCTCATTGTCCAATGTACTCACACCTAAAGTAGTCGACCAAGTCAGTCCTTGCCCCCTAAAGATATCAGCCGACAAACTAATTTCATGACCTTTATTGGTCATAGAACCAACATTGCCAATAATACCCGAAGCACTTCCATCAACAGGCACCCCAAAACCAGTATTACCTGGAAGCGGCACATTCAACAATAAATCATCAGTGTCTTTTTTGAAATAATCATATTCTATCGTAATTCTGTCATTCCAAAAACCAAGACTTGCACCGAAATTAGCTTGGGTAGTTTCTTCCCATTTTACATCGTCATTACCTATAGTAGCCACAGCTGTACCAACAGCACCAGCATAACTTACGGCCCCTGCACCTGCAATAGCCTCGTATGCCCCTATACCAGAATCGTTACCAGTAACACCATAAGAAGCTCTCAACTTTAAAAAAGTAACCACATCGTTACGGAACCAATCTTCTTCTGACATGATATAACCGGCAGAAACAGATGGGAAATAGCCATACTTGTTATTTGGACCGAACTTTGAAGAACCGTCGGCCCTGATAGATGCATCCAACAGGTACTTATTCTTATAACTAAAAGAGGCACGCCCAATGAAGGAAACCAAATTATCTTCAACAAAAGCACCCTCTGCATTCGTCACCGTGGCACCCTCAGAAACATTTTTTAGTAATGGAGAGGCAAACCCTGTTCTTTCAGCAACTGTTAGACGTGATTGGCGACCATTATATTCAAAACCTAAAAATCCTCCAATATTGAAATCAGAAAAACTCTTATCAACTAAAAACCCTTGGGTTGTCATCAACCTTCTGATCACACGTTGCCTATCTTCCGCCAAACCATTAGACCCGGCTCCTCGCGTAGAGGTAGAAGGAAGATATGTTTTTTGATAAAAATCCAAATTATCAAGACCCCATTTGGAAGAAAAAGTCAACCAATCAAAAACATCGTACTGAAATTCAGCATTAACCAAAACCCTAAATGTATCTCCAGTAGCCTCATTTTCCAATGCATTTTGTACTGGATTAGAAAAAAGATAAGAAGAGCTATCAAAAGTACCATCAGGGTTATAAATGTTATTTCCCGGTGATTCCAGAATACCAGTGGACAATACACCGTAAATATTGTTGTCTCCATTTACCAAGCTTTGCTTTTCGTCAGTAATAGAAGCTCCTCCTATAAACCTAAACTTATCCGTGAAATCTTGGGTCAAGTTCATCCGAAAACTTTCCCTACGGTAATCTTGTCCCAAAATCACACCTTCTTGATTATATGAGTTACCAGCAATGTAATATTTGGTCTTATCGCTACCTCCTGAGATGCTAACATCCAATCCACGGACCACAGCATTGTCCTTGTAGATTTCCTCCATATAATCATCACCCTGGCCAGAAACGGAATCATAAAAAGCATCCAGTTCTTCTTGGGTGTAGGTAGTAAAATCATCCCTACCATCAACGTTCGCAGACCAAAATCCATTAGGAAACCTTCCGGAATTTGCATAATATGCATCTCCATATCTCAACCAGTCACCATAATTGGTCACATTATATTTATTTACCGGATTTTGAAACCCGACATAAGAACCAACTGATATGGTTGGCTTCCCTGCCTTACCTTTCTTTGTAGTAATAATCACAACACCATTAGAACCTCTGGAACCATAGATTGCAGCGGAAGCAGCATCCTTTAAGATCTCAATGGACTCGATGTCGTTGGGATTGATACTTGAGAGAGCACTGTTCTGCTGACCACCAAATGCATCAGAAACAGTAGACCCGGTCTCAATTTGCACACCATCAACAATATACAATGGCTCATTGGATCCATTAATGGAGGTCGCCCCCCTGATTCTTAATCTAACCTCACCACCTGGAGCACCAGAAGCCTGGCTTACCTGTATACCGGTAGCATTACCTTGAAGTGCACCGGAAAGGTTTGCGGTAGACACTTTTTGCACATCCTCTGAGCTTACCTGGGAAATAGAGGTTGTCACCTTCTTTTTCGAGGTTGAGCCATACCCGGTCACCACGACCTCTTCCAAGGCCTGGGCATCATCTTCCATCTGTACGATAATTGTAGAAGAAGCACCAATAGTTCTTTCCACAGTCTTCTGACCAATGTAACTGAAACGCAACATTTGTCCTTGTGAAGCTGAAATGGTGTAATTACCATCAAAATCGGTTTGTGTTCCATTGGATGTTCCTACAACCAAAATGGAAACACCAGGAAGAGGCAGACCGTTTTGGTCCGTCACATTACCTGAAACTGTTTTCTCTTGTCCAAAAGAGAAAGACATGCACAACACCAAAAAAGGTGTCAGCATCCATGCTAACTTAGCTTTCATTTATTTCATTTTTTGAATTAGTCCGCGTCAAAAGTCAATATAAAAAGTTAATATTCAAAAAAATTAACAACCTTGCAGACCGTATGCAACCCCAATATCAATCAGTGTTTTTGATAATTTTAACACATTATTCTCATCCTAAAACCACGTTTATTAGGCTTGTAGGATTTTTTTTAACTTTTTGTTGTGAAATATGTTTTTCCACTATTTGGAACTGTTAAATTTTTAAGATGTATGTTAAAATCATGTTACCAATCCATATTTGAAGCCGGAACCGATGAAGCCGGAAGAGGATGTTTGGCCGGACCTGTGACGGCAGCAGCGATAATTTTACCGGAAAGGTTCAATAATACCATGCTGAATGACTCCAAACAGCTTTCCGAAATCAAACGCAATCTTTTAAAGCCGATTCTGGAAAAAAAGGCCGTTTCTTTCTCTGTTTGCCATGTTTTTGAGGACGAAATCGACGAAATAAACATTTTGAACGCCTCTTTTTTGGCCATGCACCGCGCAATAGAAAAATTGCAACCTGCCCCCGATTTTATTATAGTTGATGGAAACCGTTTTAAGCCCTACCCCAACATTGACCACGAATGCATAATCAAGGGGGACGGAAAATACATGAGCATTGCCGCTGCCTCCGTACTTGCAAAAACCTATCGAGACGAATATATGGCCAAAATCCATGAAGAATTTCCCATGTACAACTGGAAAAAAAATAAGGGATACCCGACCAAGGAACACAGGGAGGCCATAAAAAAATACGGCATTTCCAAATATCACAGAAAAAGCTTTAGGCAACTGCCCGAACAATTGATACTGGATATTTAAAAATCCTAACTTTGTACCAAACTTCAAGAATGAGATCAAAGGTACTTTTTTGTTTGCTCCCCATATTTATCGCATCATGTACGAAAGAGGTAAAGACCAAAGATTCTCTTTTGGAACATTTACCCCCGAATCCGGTACTCGTTCTAAAAATCAACAACCTTGGTAACTTCAAAAGCGAACTTAAAAACAATTCTATCCTTAAAAATATTGAAGGCTTTGCCCATATCGAGGATATCTCCAGTAAGACCCAAGGACTAAACCATCTTAAAACCAATAAAACATTTGTGCTTGCCTTTTTTGAAGTTGGAAAGGATAATTATGATTTCGTAATGGCCACTAAAAAAGCTTCGGGAATTTTTAATGTGGACAGCGTGGCCAACAAAACCGTAGAAACATTGACCTATGAGGGCACAAACGTCACAAAGTACAATCTCGACGGTTTGGAAATGTTCAGTCTTGAAAAAGAAAATGATGTCCTAATGAGTTCTTCCATGATGTTGATGGAAAATCTCATAAGAGCAAATGAGAATACTCCCGTTGACCCTACTTTAAAAAAACTATACCAAGCCAGTTCCACTGACAAATCCGCCACCTTGTTTATAGATCCTAGCGGAAATAGGTCGCTTTTGAGCCTTAATGAAGAGAATCAAAAGAATAAAAAACCATTTTCCTCATGGGTTTCTTTGGACTTTACCGCAAATTCGGATGAGGCCAACCTGAACGGTGTGGCCATGGCTCCCGATTCCACAAAAAACTTTATCAACCTGTTTAAAGGCACTTCCCCCCTGGCCAATAGAACACCCTCTTATGCCCCATTGAATTCGCAGGCGATTATTTCCTACACTTTTGACGATTACCAAATTTTCGCAAAAAACCAGAACAACTATCTGGACAGGGTAAAACCAACCGATTCCCTTTTTAACACCATAGAGGAAGTTGGTTTGATTTTTTTGAACAATGAAAAGGTGGCATTGCTGAAATCTTTTGGAACCGAAAGCCTGTACGATTATCTGAACAGTAAAAAAACAAGCTCGGAAGACTATCAAGGCAGTGAAATATTGGTTTTGGACGCTCCAGATTTAATAGAACAAAGCTTCACTCCTTTGATAAAGAATTTTACGTCCAACTTTTGCACCATTCTAGAGAACAGTTTTATTTTTTCAGAAAACAAGGAAGCTTTGCAAACCATAATCAGCAACCATAAGAGCTCCTCCTCTTTCGATAATGACCAAGGATTCAAAACTGCAAAGACCTCCTTGGCCAATGAATCCAGCATCCTGATGGTCTCCAATGCTTCGGGCATCGACTTTTTTGCCGAACAGGAACTTTCCTTGGAATTGGCGGAAGACATCAAAGAAAAAGACCTGAACGGACAGGTTTTTGCTTCACAAATGGTGATGGACAATGGTTTTGGCCATTTCAATATAATTGCTTCAAAAATTGAAAAGAACCAAGAGAAAAACACAGTTTCGCCACTATTCACCTTGGAACTGAACACTGACTTGGCCACAGAACCACAGTTTGTAAAAAACCACAGGACCAAACAACAGGAAATTGTAGTACAGGACGAAAACAATGTCCTCTACCTGATTTCCACCGATGGAAAAGTGCTTTGGACCAAACAATTGGACGGCAGAATACAGGGGTCCATACAACAAGTCGACATATATAAAAACGGAAAACTACAGCTCGCCTTCACCACAAACGACCAATTTTTGATCTTGGACAGAAATGGGGACGAAGTTTCTCCTTTCAATATAGATTTTGAAGGCGGAAACCTGAACCCATTGGCCGTTTTTGATTACGACGGAAGCCGGAACTACCGCTTTGTGGTGACCCAGGGCAGTAAAGTTTACATGTACAACAATCAGGCTAAAATAGTCCGTGGGTTCACCTTTACCGATGCCCCGGGCAATATTATGGGCGCCCCTCAACATTTTAGGGTAGGCAACAAGGATTACTTGGTATTTAAACAGGACAACAGTACCCTCAGAATTTTGCACCGGGTGGGAAGCGACCGGATCAAGGTATCTGAAAAGATAGATTTTTCCAGCAATGAAGTATTCCTGTATAAAAACAAATTCTCCGTTACCAATAAAACAGGGGTGCTCCATCAAATAGATACCAACGGAAAATTGACCGCCACAAACTTCAACCTAAACCCCGACCACGGATTTTATGCCACGACCAACACTTTGGTACTTATGGACGACAACATACTCACCATTAAAGGCAAAAAGGTCGAGTTGGAGCTTGGGGTCTATTCCAAGCCCAAAATCTTTTATATCTACGACAAAATTTATGTTGCCGTAACGGATTTACAGAACCATCAAATTTATTTGTACGATAGCCAAGCAGAACCCATTTCCAATTTCCCTGTGTTCGGAAGCTCTTTGATCGACCTAACGGACATGGACAACGACAAAAGTCTGGAACTTGTCGCGAAAGATCAGGACAACTCCCTGATTGTCTACAAAATAAACTAGCTCACCCGCTTACTGTCAGCTATACATTAGTTACTGCAAAACATACATTTTTGTTCCTCGCCAAGGTTTCATTTTAGTAGTTTGGATGGAATTGCCATTTCAACAACGATAAAATACCATTTAATGAAAACCTCAAACAAACTATTCTACTGTTTGTCCTTTGCCCTATTGATGGGTACCAGCGGAGAAGCACAATTTTTAAAAAAATTGGCCAAAAAAGCGGAGAAGGCAGCTGAACGTACAGTTGAAAGACGTGTAGATAGAGAAACCACAAAAAAGACAGACCAAGCACTGGACAGTATCCTCGAACCTGGTTCGGGAGGAAAACAATCACCAGGAAACACCCAAGGTAACGGCAATACCAATAGTGGTGCCGAAGAGACTGGCACATCGACCGGACCTGTTACCGCCGGTCCCAAAACCATTGCCGTTTACAGTAAGTTTGATTATGTCCCTGGCGACAATCCTATTTTTTACGACGATTTCAACGACGATTTCATGGGTGATTTCCCATCCAAGTGGAACACCAACGGTTCCGGAGAAGTTGTGACCGTGGACGGCTTGCCCGGCAAATGGTACTCCATTGCCAATAGGAGCCTTACCCTACCCAATCTTGGGAGCCAGCTTCCAGAAGACTTCACGATGGAGTTTGACTTAAAAGTGACCAATTTGACAAGAAACACCAGTTCTTTGGCCACTTTGGACATCTATCTTTCAGAAACGCCCAACCTTACTACCAGCGAGAGCAATGTAATGGCAACACTGAATTTCTGCCAATATATTGCTGTCGGGGTAAAGGTCGACAACGACTTTAGAGACGACCCTTCCCCCATTACAAACACCCTTCAACGAGATTTGAGGGAAGTGTTCAAAGATGTGGCCCATATTTCCATAGCCGTGAACAAAAACCGGTATCGCCTTTGGATCAACGAGACCAAAATCGTGGATCTTCCTCAATTTGTTGTTCGTCCCGATCAGATTAATTATCCAAAATTCTATGTGTCCAATATAGACGAACAAGGCAATAAGGAAAGAGTTTTGATCGGCAACCTTAAAATTGCGGAAGGCGGTGTTGATCTTCGCAGGAAATTGATGTCCGAAGGAAAAGTTTCCACCAATGGTATTCTATTCAATTCTGGTTCGGCCGATATTTTGCCCCAATCCATGGGAATCATCAGACAGATTTCCCAAGTGTTGACACAAGATAACTCCATCCAACTAAATATTGTTGGGCATACAGATTCAGATGGTCCGGATGAAAGTAATCTATCTCTATCCGAAAACAGGGCCGAAGCTGTAAAAAAGGCATTGGTATCCGTGTACGGTATCTCTTCAGATAGATTAAGTTCCGAAGGAAAAGGAGAGGCGGAACCTGTGGCCGACAACAATTCGGCCCAAGGCAAGGCACAGAACCGTAGGGTAGAATTCATTAAAAAATAGGACTACAAACCATGAAAAAATATTTAATATTAGGTCTGGTCGCCCTTTTCGCGGCCCATTATTCCCAAGCTCAATCCAGTTGCAGTAGCTATTACCCATTGGTTGTGGGAGCCAATTTCCAGTACACCAATTATGACAAAAAAGGTAAAGAAGATGGCCAAATCACCTACAAGGTAACGGATGTTCAAAATAGCAGCAGCAGTACCAAGGCCACCATGATGATGGAAATGACGGACAAAAAGGGAAGAGCCTACACCTCCGACTATGAAGTTATCTGCGAAGGAGATGTGATAAAAATTGATTTTAAATCCTTGATGAACGAGCAGATGCTCAGTCAAATGGGAGATGTAGAAATGGATATCTCGGGTACCGATGTGGAATTGCCCAACAACCTATCTGTAGGACAGGAGCTTCCGGATGCCAATATGGAGGTGAAAATGAAAATGGGCGGAGGCATAAACATGAACACCAATATTGAGACCTTGAACCGAAAAGTTGAAAAACAGGAAAGTGTGACCACACCTGCCGGGACTTTTGACTGTTATGTAATCTACAGCGAGACCAAGACCAAAATGATGATGACCAACCAGACCTTCCCTTCCCGTATTTGGCTGGCCGAAGGAGTTGGAATGGTTAAACAGGAATCTTACAACAAAAACGGAAAATTGATGGGCAGCATGGCATTGACCCAATACAGCAAATAGCCGATTTACTTTGTAAAAGCAAAAAACCGAGGATCGCACCTCGGTTTTTTATTATTCCTTTCGTAAAGGAGAAATCATAATGTGCGCCCTATGCGTTCCAGGATTCATAATCCAAGGGTGATTGGAACCCAAAGGCTTTTCGGGAAGTCCTGTGGATTCGGCCGTGGCAAATGGCAAATACACCACATAACGATAATGGGCCCCTTCCACTTCATGGGTCTCAGGATTGTATTGGTCACTTTCCCCATAATAAATATGTAAGGTGGCCCCAAATTGTCCCATATCAAGTTTGCCCGATTTTGCTTCCTCCTCGCGAATATCAAAAATCTCTGGACCTGTTTTACCCTCTGCGCGCAGTTCACGGCCCCTGGCCATAAAAGGCTCCAAGCTTTTGTGATAACAGGCCGCATTAAATCCAGATTGTTTTGGGTTATCGGCCAGGACAATAAATTCGTTATCTCCCTCTCTGAGCGTCACAAAATCACCGGCCATGTTATAGCCGATTACTTTACACCCGTCTCGGCTTTCCGCTGGAGCTGCCATTAAAGATGCTGCGATCAAAGCATCATCGGAGTCAATGGGGACGTAATTGATCTTGGTTTTATCGGTTGCATTGTTCCCCACCATTGTGGAATCATCCGCATCTTTTTTGTTCCCGCCCGAATCTTTGCAGGAGATCAAGGCGCTTACTAAGGCTATGACTAAAAGAAATCGTTTCATGGCGTGTTGAATTGAGTTATTGGTAACATGATGGGTAACGATAAACAGAAATTTATTTTACCATTTTAAAACCACATGCAGCAGTTTTGACTACATAGAAAGTTATAAAATATTTGGGACAACGGCTCCAGAGTCAGAGTAAAAAACTAAACCCCAGCCTCTTCCTTGACCAACTCCGCTTCAAAAAGTACAGTAAAGTGTTTTAGGAGTTTTTGTTTCACCTCTTCCATATTCACTTGCTTTTGTCCAAGTTCCACGTTTAAAGAGCTTACCGCTTTGTCTTTGATACCACAAGGAATCATCATATCAAAATAGCCCAAATCAGCATTCACGTTCAGGGCAAATCCGTGCATGGTCACCCAACGGCTGGCGCGCACGCCCATGGCACATATTTTTCGGGCAAATGGAGTCCCCACATCCAGCCAAACACCGGTTTCTCCCTTGGAGCGTTCGGCTTTAAGACCGTATTCGGCCAAAGTAAGAATCACCATTTCCTCCAAAAAGCGAAGGTATTTATGGATATCGGTAAAGAAGTTATCCAAATCCAAAATAGGATATCCCACCACTTGGCCCGGGCCATGATAGGTAATATCTCCCCCACGGTTAATTTTATAGAAAGTGGCCCCCTTTTCAGCAAGTTTGTTTTTGTCCACCAACAAATTGTTGATATCGCCGCTCTTTCCCAAGGTATACACATGCGGATGTTCCACAAACAAAAAGTGATTAGGGGTTTCAAGGTTGGCCTCCTCACGCCTATTTCGAATCTTGGTGTCCACAATATTCTTAAAGAGAAGCTCTTGGTAATCCCAAGTTTCCTTGTAATCCTTTAACCCCAGGTCCTGTACGGTGACTTTCTTGTTCATGCCACAAAGATACGAAGCAGGGAAATGGAAAACTATTTCTCCAGTTCCACTTCCAAATCCAGCGCTGATGGATTCTTCATCAACTCCATAAAGTTCACCTCATAGATCAAGGTTTTACCATCTTGACTAAAGGTCGCTTCTTCAACAGTGGTCGATTTTATCTTTTTTGGAAAGTGATATTTCAAAGTGTACGTGGATCCAGAAAGGAACATCTCCGCTCCCTGTAAGCTGTCCAATTGCTGTTGGAACAACTCTTGGTCCACAATTTTGGCCTTTCTGGTAAATTTGTTCTTGCTGAAGGAATAATCAACCTCGGTTGGTTGCTCAGCAGGCTTCATTGGGCCTTGCTGAGGATTTGATTTGCCCCCAATAGAACTGGCATCTTGAAAAGCACCAAAAGCATCATTGACCTCGCTCACATTTTTAAACTCGCTGAACAAATCGAACATCATCTCTTTTTTTTCAGGATTCATTACCATTCTCATATTGAACGGCTCGAGCTTTTTCAGTTTCTCTTGCTCTTCAATGGGCAACTGGGCAATACTATCTTTCTTCTCTTCCAAAAAATCCTTGAAGGAAATTATCGAATCTATAGGTTTTTCATTGGTTTTGGCCAACTCATCACCAGCCATCTCCATCATTTCGGACCCATCAAAATTGATGGACAGTTTCCCTGAACCATCTTCATTAATGTGTATTTCTTCGGTAAAATTACATGCACTGACAAGGGCAATCAACATTGCCGATAGCAAGATTTGGACTTTTTTCATAAGACTTTTAGTTAGTGTTGTTTAGTATGACCAAGGCCCCGATTACTCCGGGAACCCAACCACACAGGGTTAAAAGTAATACAATAAGAACAGAGCCACAACCTTTTCCGATGACTGACAAAGGAGGGAACAATATGGCCAATACAACTCTCCAGAAACTCATTTTTTTTGATTTTGATTGATGATACTTATAGGTAGGCTAAATACCTATTTTGTTACAGAAAAGCACTATTTTTAGCCAAAATCGGGTAAAAATGCGATTTTTCTTCCTTTCCTTGTTTCTCATACAAGCTCCTGTCCTTTTAGGCCAGTATCATTTTTCGGGGCAAGTTTCCGCAGAGAACAATGGTAATTCCATTTATCTGTCATTGGTCGAGGATTATCGTAAATCTGGACGAGTTTACTTGGATCAAATCGTGCAAAAATCAGAAGTGGACTCTTTGGGTCATTTTTCCTTTGAGGGCAACAACCTTAATGACCAAAACCGTATCTATCGTATCCATTTGGATGGTTGTTCGGACAATACGGGCGGCAACCACTTTTTGGGCCGATGCAACAACAGTAAAAATGTGTTGTTTATCGCCAATAATAAAGATACTGTCGGTTTCCCCACTTCTTTTGAAGACCAATCGCTCTGTACCATATCTTCTACCAATCCAAAATCTGATCTTTTATTGGAAATTGATGGTTTAAAGGAACATATGGCCTACGATTTTGCCGATTACCCCAGCGAAGCAAAGAAAAAATTGAATTTGGACAAGTGGTTCCTGGCCCTGCACAACTTTGGCAAAGAAGCAAACGAACCTCTAGCAGAACTTTACATTTACGATTTCTTGTCTGACAAAAGGAACGAAACCTTCCGATTTTATCTGGATGACCTTACCTCTAACGATTATTATGAAGATTTGTCCGCAAGACTCAAAAACACCTATCCCCAAGCCGAGTTTACCCAACAGTACCAAGCCGAAATAACCACTGACGAAGATCTTGCGAGTTTCAGTCGCCCGCAATCCTCCAAATGGAACCGGACCATTATCGCACTTTTGGCCGTTTCCCTATTGGGAAATATTGCTTTCTTCTTCGGAAAAAGGAAAAACAATACTTCACAGCTGCTTGACAAACTCACGCCACAAGAACAGAAAATCGTCGATTTGATTTTACAGAACAAGACCAACAAAGAGATTGCCAATGAGCTTTTTGTTAGCGTTAGTACTATAAAAACACACATCAACAATTTGTATAAAAAGTTGGACATCACCTCTCGCGAAGAGATGGCACTCCGTTTCAAAAAATAAAATTCAACCCCCGGTCTAGTCCTTATTTCCAACTTATAAAACTTCCTGCACCTCTTGATTTTAGTGAATTTGGCCTTCAAACCATAAATCACATAAAATCATGAAACATCTTTTATTGGCATTCCTTATGCTATGCATTACCTGTACTTCTGCACAGGAATTCAACAAAGAAATCAAAACGGAAAATGGACAGCAATTCTTGGTCGGGCAAATCAATATTGAAAGCTTACAATCCCAACCCTACGGCAAGTGGTTTCAAAATCGATATGAAAATTACCTGCCTGACGAAACCCTTATCGCACTTTTCAAAGAGAAATTGGCCGGATACGAAATCAAACTATTTTTAGGTACTTGGTGTAGCGATAGTAAACGGGAAAGTCCAAAATTCATCAAAATACTGGAAGCTGCCGATTTCCCAATGGATCAATTGGAAATTGTTGCTCTGGATTATCGCAAAGGTCATTACAAAACCAGCCCAACAGGTGAGGAAAAGGAGTTGAATATTATCAAAGTGCCCACTATCATCTTTTTTAAAAAGGGAAAAGAAGTCAACCGAATCGTGGAAAGTCCCCTGGAAACTTTGGAAGGGGATATCGCTCAAATCATGTTCAAAAAGAACTATGTGCCCAATTATGCATATTAAGTTTGGACAAGGCAAGGATTTAAAGCGCAAAAGTGTAATTTTGCGCTTTAAATTTTTTACAGACTATGCAACTATCGGAACAAGAGATCGTTCGAAGGGAAAAATTGACCAAACTCAGGGAAATGGGCATCGACCCATATCCCGCAGCATTGTATCCTGTTGATGCCACCTCCAAGAGCATCAAGAATGATTTTGAAGAAGGAAAAAAAGTAGTGATTTCCGGTAGATTGATGTCACGAAGAATTCAGGGAAAAGCCTCTTTTGCCGAGCTTCAAGATAGCGAAGGACGTATCCAAGTCTACTTTAACCGTGATGAAATTTGCCCGGATGATGATAAAACCTTGTACAACGATGTGTACAAAAAATTGTTGGACATCGGGGACATTATCGGTGTTGAAGGTGAGTTGT
>JANSXF010000111.1 GCA_024743095.1 Flavobacteriaceae bacterium | reverse complement strand
GGTTCGTATCGGCGCGTTCTTTATGGTGGAATAGTTGTAAGGTCTGCCATCCGGTCTTCGGATAACATTGGAGGTCTCAAAGAAGTCCTTTAAGGTCATTGAGTTGTTTGGAAAAGATGTCGTAAAGAACTCATAAAACTCTCTGGCACTTGGGGAGTCGAGGTTCAAATGGATTTTGGATTCGTGTGCATTCCAATTATTGGTAAGTGCATTTAGAAAATCCTCCCCTAGTAGTTTGTTCAAGTCTTAGCATTTCATACCTGACAAGTTCATCATACAGCCTGTCCAAATGTGATTTGGAAGCCGAGATATTGAAATTCTTGGATGAGCGTAGCTTCTTTTTGATACTTGGAATAAAAACACTTTTGAACATCTTTGACCATGTTATCTGGCTAAACACGAATCCTTGAACAAAGACTACAAGATTTAAAATGGAATATACACTTAAAGATTCCCAAGAACCTTTCATAATTTTAAAATAGGTGGTATGCATCAGAAGTAGCCCAATACCATAAAACACTAATCGGGGCCTTTCAATGTATTTGTCCCATCCAACCCTTTCATTGAACATATATCTTATAAAGAACCCTATATAATTTACAAACAGCCGTATATAGGCATATGCAATACACAATAAGAGCAAGTATTTGCTGATGCTGTCGTTCATTTACCTAAGTTAATGTTTTGGCAAATAAGGATAAAATCATAGAAGAGACATAAGGTCTATAACGCTATCTTTCATTGTTCCAATATGATTCAATTGTTTTGAACCACTTTTTCTGTCCCAAAACAGATTTCATTTAATATTTGGTCGTCACACTTTAACGTTTACGGGATGAAACTATCTCATACATTTGGTGCCAACAGGAATTTCTGTATACAGGCATACAGTAGATTTTCATCCAATTTCTTGAACAAATACTCTTTATTTAGGGATGTTATGGCAACAATGCCAATTGTTACTGAAGAATTCGGGAACTCAATCTGAGATCAAGTCAATTACTACAGAAAAACAGACTTAATTCTATCAAAAAGTTATGGAAAAGATACATTTCCACATCGGCATTATGTGATTCCTAAGAGATAAAAAATACCAGAACGGTTAAACAAACAGAAATGAAAAGAGTCGTTGAATTGAAAGTGCTGTATAACCAATTGTGAGCCAACCTCCCCCCAAGTTTCATAGAATGGTCATAGTAATTGTATTGGTGTTTTTCAATCATAAAGTATCTATAAAATCCTCTTAAACAGCTTATTATGAAATGAATCAGAATGAACCTGGTAATTATTGACTCCATAACAAAATTCAATTATGTTGCTTTTTTTATTATCGATATGCCACTTATATAGGGGCGAAGCTCACTATCAAAATAAAGCAACTCATTAGCCATTGAATCATTTTGAATGGCGCAGTGGTAGATTTTACGTATGTACAATCGTACGACAAGAAGGACACTGGGCCGTACCTTTGCGTAAACAAGATCTCCTTTTTTATATCTTTTTGTCATGTTATTTTTTTTCATTGGCAATGTTCTTTGTGTAGATGAAATCCATACGTCATTCATTTTTTATGGTGGTACATAACATCTTAAATTTATGATTTGCTTCAAAGGAGCAGGGAGTAAATGCAGGTATAATTATGGAATCCCCTCTCCGCATAAAAGTAGAATTGCCGTTTATGACGACCTCGGCCTTTCCTTCAATGATATGGATGAATCGAATAAAAGGTGATTCATTATGGGACAACACCTTACCAAAATCAAATGCGAATGCCTGTATGACACAGTTGTTCTGGACACTTATGTTTTTTACCACGATGGCATTGGAATTGAACTCCAGTATATCCGCTAGGTTAAACGTCTTGGATTCCTCAAATTCACCCTTTTCCATAATTAAATAATATAAGATTAGTATCTCCCCCTATTCCGATCTATTTTTGGCATTGCGCTTGGCCTTTTTTGCCGCTTTTTTTTCTTTAGGGGTTTTTGAAGGTGGTGTTTTTCCCGACTTTTTCTTTCCTTCTCTTTCTTTTGACATAGTGTGTTTATTTAAGTTGTCATTGCTTCATGGCAATGTGCTTGCCAGCATGAGCATTGTTATGAACAGAATAAAATAGATGACACAT
>JANSXF010000086.1 GCA_024743095.1 Flavobacteriaceae bacterium | reverse complement strand
GGCCGCTGGCGGTCCAATCGGCATAGATCATCGTGGTCTTCCCGTTATGGGTGTCCACTTTCTGGGCCCCGCCGATGATGTTCCGGCGAAAGGGTTCGAAATGGTGTTCCAGGGGCTTGGGGGCCTGGTAAGTTTCCTGTCCTTGTTCTGCCCGTGGGCTGGGTTCGGTGGTTCGGTACATGGTGTGTTCGGTTGTTTGCCTGCTTGCCGTGGGCATTGGGCCGGTCGGAATGCGGGCTGGGTTATTCGTTGTTCCTGCCTTTCCAAAGGCTGGGTCTATGCATTTGTTTTGCTTGTTGTCATCATTTAGGTCCTTTTTTGAAAAAAAGGCCTGCCCGTAAGCAGGCCCTTCTGCTAACTAATTCAAACTAAAATGAAAACATATATAGTTTCTTTTCTCCGTGGGCAGCGGGGACCTGTTTCCTGTATACCCCGTCGGCGACAGGTCCCTTGCCCGACATTGCGCTGTCATTGATCGCTTTTTGTTTGCCGTTCTGCCGGTTGTTGAGGGCTTGTGCCCTTTTTTTCCTTTTGGTGCTTTTCGGTAGGTGGGCCTATCTACTTCTCCGTTCGATAGGCCCGGACCCTACTTGAAAAGAATGCCGTTTCAATCTAATTCAACTAACTCAACCCTTTTCCCCGGTCCTGATGTCAGGTGGCATTCCTTGGGGAGGGGGGTGCCTATGTTCTTTTCCAATTTGGGGCGTCATTGCCCCATTTATTTTTGCTCCCTCGGGCCGGTGTCTTGGCTTTTCCGTTCCTATTGTTCATCAATCTTTTTTGGGCATTGTCATCTCATTTCCCCGGGCGTCGATCTCCACGATGGGGAGGCCGAGGGCCTCCAGGCTGTCCCGGTGTTGGGCCATGTTTCCGACCACAAGGATTACCATTTTCTCGGGCCTGATATATTGTTTGGCCAATTGGTCCAGTTCCGCTTCGGTCATGGATTGGAGCAGTTGCCGTTGGTCTTCTTTGTAATTGGGATCGAGGCCGTAGCTGATGATCCGATCGAGGAAGCCCGCCTTTTGTCGCAGGGTCTCGTACTGTAGGGCCTCGCTGCGTCCGATGGCCGCTTTGGTGAATTGCAGTTCCTCGGGTGTGATGCCTTCTTTTTGATAGGCCTGCAGTTCCTTTAGGAACTCGTGGACAGCATCGGCGGTATGTTCGGCCTTGACACTGGCACTGGCGGTGAAAAACCCGGTGCTGTGGTCACTGTTAAAGCCGGAGCGTGCGCCGTAGGTATAGCCCTTGTCCTCCCTTAGATTCAGGTTGATGCGGCTGTTGAAGGCACCCCCGAGGGGGTAGTTCAACAATTGGGCCTTGTAATAGGTGCCCGTGGGGTCGTAGCGCAGATCGGTGGGGTAGCCCATCCGGATCTCGGACTGCGGTGCCCCGGGCTTGTCCATGATATGGACCGTGGTCTGCTGCACTTCCGGTAAGCCGGGAATATCGACCTTGGACACGCCCTTGGGTTTCCATTTCCTTAGGAAACCGAGCATGCCCTCGGCAGTGGGCCGATCCAAATCCCCTACCACGACGAGTTCGGCATGGTCGGGGGCATAATAACTGGTGTAATGGGCTTGCACGTCCTCAAGGCTGATGGCCTCCAGGGTCTCGGGCAACCCACTGCTGGGCGGTGCCAGGACATGGTCCTTTCCGTACAGCAATTGGCCAAAGGCCGAGCTTGCCATGCCCTGGGGCTGCTGTTCCCGGGCCTTGGTGCTTTCGATGGCCTGTTTTTTCAGGCGTTCAAAGTCTTCTTGGGCAAAGGCGGAACGGAAGAGCTTTTCCTCCAAGAGGTCCAGTGTGGGGGCCAAATTTTTGGTGAGGCTCCATAGGGAGACCACCGTGGACTGTTCCCCGGAGGAGATCGAGATCGAACTTCCGAGCTTTTCCAGTTCCGCGGCCATCTCGGGGGCAGAATGGTCTTCCGTGGCTTCGTTCAGCAGGGCGGCGGTCAGGCTGCCCAGCCCGGATTTGCCGGGAGGGTCGTACAACTGGCCGCCATGGAGCTCCAAGCGGAGACTCACGGCGGGGATCTCTTCGGTCTTGGTACCGATGAGTTGGATGCCATTGGTCCATTCGCCCTCCCAGTAATCGGGTACCTGCACTTCGGGGGCCTTGCCCGCGGGCGGAACAGTATTGCGGTCCAAGCTGCGGTCATGGACCGTTCGTGGTTCTATATGGGTTTCCTTTGATAGGTCATTATCGCTTTCCGCCAGTTCGGGCGGGGCCGGGCTGAAATTGTCGGGGCTTGCGGGCTCGGCATCGGGCGTGGCGAGGATGCTCATGACCACGGCGGGACGGTCTTTGATATAGTCGTTGAAGACTTGCGCCAGATCGGCCTTGGTGATGGCTTGGTTGCGTTGCAGTTCCATTTGCAGTTGGTCTGGATTTCCCTGAAAGGTCTCAAAGGCCGCCAATCGGGACACTTTTCCGGAAACGGTGCCCAGGCTTTGGATCAGCCCGGCCTCGTACTGGGTCTTGAAGGCTTCCAATTGCTCTTCGGTGATGCCTTCCACATCAAAGGCTGCCAGGGCGGCATCCACTTCGTCCTTCAGTACGGAGAGCGGGGTGCCCGGATAGGGCAGGATGAACATACTGAACTCCCCGGCCAGTTCGCTACAGGGATGGGAGGTGCTCGCCTGCACGGCCTTTTGGGTCTCCACAAAGGTTTTGTAGAGGTAACTGGTCTTCCCCTGCCCCATGATCTTGGAGAGGGCGTCGAGGGCGGGTTCATCGGGATGATGGCGTGGTACCGTGGGATAGGTTTGGACCAGGGCCGGAAACCGGATATTCCTGTCATGATAGGACACATAGCGGTCTTCCTCCAGCACTACAGAGTCTGTCTGCATGGGCTCCACCGCTGGTCCTTTGGGAATGGGACCGAAATATTTCTCGGCCAGGGCCACCACTTGTTCTGAATCCACGTCCCCGCCCACACTCAGGGTCGCGTTGTTGGGTCCGTACCAGCGAAGGAAGAAGTTCTTGAGATCGTCAAGGTCCGCCCGGTCAAGGTCTTCCAGCCTTCCGATGGTGAGCCATGAATAGGGATGGCCTTGGGGGTAGAGCGTTTCCGCCATGAGTTCATAATGGGGTCCATAAGGCCTGTTGTCGTAGTTCTGTCCCTTTTCGTTCTTCACCGTGGCGCGCTGTACCTCGAATTTCTCCTGGGTCACTGCTTCGAGCAAAAAGCCCATACGGTCGGCCTCCAGCCAGAGCATGCGCTCCAATTGGTCGGAGGGAACGGTCTCGTAGTAATTGGTGCGATCCCGGTTGGTGGTCCCGTTGAGGGTGCCCCCTGCTTCACTGACGATCTTGAAATGTTGTTCGTCCGCTACGTGGCCGGATCCTTGGAACATCATGTGCTCAAAGAAATGGGCAAAGCCGGAGCGTCCCAACTCCTCCCGGGCGGAGCCTACATGATAGGTGACGTCCACATGGACCAAGGGGTCCGAGTGGTCTTCATGGACGATGACCGTCAGGCCATTGGCCAGTTCAAATTTCTGATAGGGAATAAGGGCACTCTCATCCTTGGTGGTGTCTTCTACCAATCGGGTCTGCTGTCCGCAGGACATGGCAAATAGAAGTGTTCCCAAAAAGATTACGCACTTTGAAAAGGTCCGCACCTTTATGGTTTTGTAAATGTTCAATGTCTTTCTAAATTTCAAATCGGTTCGTTTTGTTTGTTGCGGTCTTGGACCTTACTTTGTTCTTCTACAAATGAGGGCCTCCTCCTTTCCCTCTTTTCGGCCCGATGGACCTCTATTATACCTAAGAGGGAAATTCGGGATTTTTACTCATGTGCTCAGCGGGATTTCTTGTGTATAGGCCGCTCCGGTCCATTTTCCACTTGCCCATTGTTGGTTTTTTATCGTTACGGTGACATACCTATAGGTATTGTGCCCTTGTTCTTTTGGGCAGTGAACTCCCATTGCCCTAGGTCCATGGGTTGTCCGTTCAGGGCGCTTCCTGTCAAGATAAGTGACGGTATCGCCATCCTTTCGGCCCAGGTATGTATGGTCTTCCAATGTATTTCCATACCATTTGTTTTGAACAGGTCCTATATTCCTAAAACGATTGCGAAATTGGATTCCCTTATGGAACCCAAGAAAAAATTTGAGTGGATTTTGTTTTGGCCAGTTTATTTGTGAGCAGTAATTGGTTCGATCCGATAAGTCGTTTTATGATTTATCCATGGAAAACCTGACCTAGGCCAAGTCAGGGTATCCACAAGCCACAAATACCTGCAATGCCCAGTTATTATTCCATATCGAATATCGCATCATCCATTTCAGCGTTCAGGACATAGGACTCAACATTGATAGCCAGTTGAACCTCATTGATGAACCAAGTTATGGTAAAGGGCAATAAGACCCCATTAACATTCTTATAATCCTGATAATAGGTATATACCATATGATCACTTCTTGTGTTTCGGTTTTCCACCAACATTTCCAAATAATTGTCCTTGTTTATGAATGAAATGGCTTCATCATCAACTTCTTTTCCTTTCACAAAGGTTTTTCCTTTGTTAATCTTTAATTTATAACAGTCTTCCCCCATTATCTTTTCTTCACCAATAAGCTCCATTCTATATCCCAGTTCTTTTGCTTTCACAAACATCAGTGGAAATTCCTGGGCTTCTTTTTTGGCCTTGGACGATATTTTGGAGTTCCGTTTGGTCAACTCACCTTTGACAAAATCATAGTCCCAAAAATGTTCCCCGTCAAAGGCGAACTGTACCACCCTTTTCCCATCTACTATCTTATTGCCTAAAAGCCTTCCCGATTTACTAATTGTAAGAATCTTATCAGACCCCGAAGAAGTAATGAACTCTCCCTTCAAATGAATGGATTTTATTTTACTCCAAGCCTCTTTCCCACCTATTTTTTCGATATGGTTTTCGATAATTTGATCTACAGATTGTGCTGATACTATACCAACAGCGCATACCCATAGAATAAATGTATAAACTCGTTTCATAAAAATATTTTTTTAATGTTAAACTGTAATTGATTGTAAGAGATATCTTATGACCATATCCTTAATTTGATTCACAAAGAAATTTGGTCACGATCAATCTATTTTTTTCTTCTTGTCAGCCATATGGACAAATAGGTAATTGCAATTCCCAATGGTAACAACCAGACAAGCACAATTTTCCATATTTTGATAGTGGACTGACTGATTTTGAATCCATTGTCCTGAAATTGCGGTTTACGCACATCAACTGGAAATTCACTGTTGGAGAGCCATTCAAAAATACCCATCATAAATCTTGGATTATTGGTTTCCAAATCTTCCCGCTGCATAAATGCCTCACTATTACTCCAACAATCCGCATCACCCAAGACCACCATACGTTGTACCTTGCCAGCTTTTTGTTTACTCAGTGCAACGGCCATTTCATAAGGTTTTTGAATTTCGCCAACATCAGTATTCTGAACCAAGCTGTCCCCCTCAAAATTTATGGATTCCAATTCATTCCAACAGCCACGCCATTTGGTCTGTAAAAGGGGGGTAACCGCATACCCTTTTTCTTTGGCCAGCTCATATTCCAGTCCCATACCTTCGAGTGTTGTCACTTTTTCATTCCGTATTGCCATACTTTCAAATACATAAGAGATCTCCTCTGGAATTTTGGGCGTAAGGTTATTTATGACCAAAGCGGGCGAAAAGTTCTCACTGGGTTCCACAATGACCCCATCGTTAAATTCGACGCCAATATGCTCGGCCAAAGGAGCCATATGCTCCCTTCTGTCCGGTTCTGCAGCAATGAGCAGATTGCCACCATTTTCTATATAGGAATACAATCTATCCTGCTCCAATTCGGATAGGGCTTCCTTGGCATCGGCTACCACTAGAATGTCAATGTTTGCCGGGATGTGGCCTTCCAAGAGGTTTATTTCCTCAAAATCAAACCCATTGTTTATCAGGGCCTCCCTATACGTTTTCAAAACCGATACCCTGCTATAGTCCGCATCTCCCGTACCGAACACTTCCCGCTCACCATGGCCTGTTACAAAGCCAACTTTGATACTTTTTTTGTCCACACGTTTCAAAGCCACGGTTATTTCCTTCTCGCCCGGCATGACCTCCATATCATCAAAAATCCGAAGAAATGTTTTTTGCCCATTTTCATGCTCAACAAGCCTTACAAAAACATTATCCTCTTCCTTCAATCCTATATCCCTTGCTTGATCTGGATCCAAGACTTCATCAAAATCAATATCATAGAGATCTGCCACTTTTTTGGCGATTTCAGCTTCTGAATCATCTGGATATCGACTATAGATGTAAGGATTATTGCTTGGGGTATCCCAGTAATAAACATACTTCAGCTCTATATCCGGTTTAAATCGGATATACTTCTCGAAACGTCCCATATCCACTTTGACCCTATTGGGAACCCCATAGAACATGCGGTATCCCAAAATGTTCACATAAGTGGTTATGGTCAGTTTACCATCGATATTCTTGACAATATCCTGGCTCTTCTCACGAAGGGTATTGTGCTTATTGGCGGTTACATCCCAATAACTTTTTATGGTGGGTCTTGAGAAGACAAAGCCCCCCAAGATCCCGACCAATAGAATCAGGGCATACCTGCCAAAATTCACAAATTTTTTCCGTATCCTTCCTGCTTCCAACTTTACAATGGTAAACCCTAAAAATATGGCGACCACTATTAGAAAATAGATAACATCCTCACTGGTCAATAAACCGGAAATCATAGTCTCCGTTCGACCGGACATGGACAGCCAATAGGTCAACTCACGTACAAATGCGATACTCTGTCCGACCGTGCCAACATAGTTCAGTGCCCCCAAAATTGCGAGTGTGCTGAAAGCGGCCACTACCTGATACGAGGTGAGCGCGGACATGAACAGGCCAATTGCGGAATAGGCGCATATCAATAGGTATATCCCAAATAAGCCAGAAAGCAAATACGGAACATCCAAGTTTTTGACCCCCATACTTCCGAAAATTACCGAGAGCGATAATATCCCTATGAGAATCAAGCCATAGAACAACATGGCAAAATACTTGCCAAAAACAATTTGATGGGATGACACTGGAGATGAGAACAGCAACTTTATCGAACCACTGCTTATTTCACGACTCATCAACCCCATGGTCAACAACGGGATATATAAGAACAGGTTGTTCTGTATTTTGATAAAAACGGTTCTGGCCCCCATAGGGTCGGTAAATATCCTTGTCGTAATATCAGAAAAGCTTCTACCCGAATCCGCAAACTTTAACAGCAGTTCGAACAGATCTAAAAAAGTAATGTTCGATTGTATGGTAAAAATGACAAGGATCAGCCAAGCAATGGGGGAATAGAACAGGTTCTTCAGTTCTGTCCTTGCAATGTTTAGGATTGTTTTCATATTCTTTCGTTTTATACTTGATTGACAAATTCTTTTTTTGATAAGGCGGCAAATGTTTCCTCCAGTGTGGCCTTTTCGACGGTAAGCTCGTAAAGGTGCCATCCCCCCTTTATGCTCAGCCCAACAATGTTCTCAAGCGTCTCATTTTCATTGTTGACCTTAAAGCGAAACACACCACGGGCATTCAACGGGACTACAGCATCCACTCCTTCAATTTTTTCAAGTTCTTCAATGGTGGGTGGCGTTCGCATCTTTACCAAGGCTGTATTGGTCTCGATCACATTATGGAATTCCTCGATGGTCCCTTCAAAGACCATGATCCCGTTCTCGATCATCTTTATGTGATCACAAATGGCCTCGACCTCGGATAGAATGTGCGTGGAAACCAGTACGGAACAATCCTTTGCGATGTTCTTTATCAAGTTTCTGACCTCAATGATCTGATTGGGATCCAATCCGTTCGTTGGCTCGTCCAATACAACAAAAGAGGGTTTGTGCACAATGGCCTGTGCAATGCCCACCCTTTGCTGGTATCCTCCAGAAAGGTTGCGCAGCAATCTGTTGCTGAAATGCATGATACCGCACTTGAGTTTGGCCTCTTCAATGGCATCGTGGATGATCTTCTTGTCCGTATGCCTTAGCTTTGCACAATGCAACAGATATTCATCAACGGTCAAATCAGGGTGCAATGGTGCTTTTTGGGGTAAAAATCCAATTTGCTTTTTGGCCTCTTTGGGATATTTTCTAACATCAATTCCGTTGATAAAAATATCTCCCTTGGTTTGATAAAGGGTACCGCACATGGTGTTCATCAAGGTTGATTTTCCGGCCCCATTGGAGCCCAGAAGCCCTATGACGCCATTATGGGTGACATCGAAGCTTACATCCTTGACCGCCCATTGGGAGGTGTACCGATGGGAGAGATTTTCTATTCTTAATCTTGCGTTTTCCATTGCCATTAATTTTTAGACCTTACTTTTAATTCTAGTCGTTGTTTGGTTCAAAGGGGTTTCTATAATTGAATTTCAAGGGCTCTAGCCCCAAATGTTCGCGGATAAGGGGCTCCAGACGCTTCCCCCTTGCATGCTTATCCACTATTTTTCCTTCTTTGTCCAACAGCCAAACTGTGGGATACGATGATATCTGGAATAGTGCATGGTGACTTACCGTGGCTGTCGTACCCTTATCCAAAACTTGGGGCCATGTCGCATCCGCTTTTTCCGTGATGTCCATAACGTGTTCCCTTGCAGCCTCACCTTCTTCCGCGATTCCGATGATTTCAAAACCTTTATCCCGGTATTTCTTGTACATTTCGGCTACCTGTGGCATTTCTTTGATACTGTAGGGGCATCGAATGGACCAGAATACAAGGAGGACGACTTTCCCTCTAAAATCTTCAAGGTCAATGATATTGCCCCCCATATCCGTAACTTCCAGTTGTAAGGGGTCATCGGGATCCCTTTTCTTCAATACTTCCAGTGCTGCCAAGTTTTTCTTGGCTATTTCATGAAGGGCCGTAAAGGCCGACTGATCGGATAAGGTTTTTCCACTCTCTGTTATTTCCATAAAATGGGCCCAGTACGGTTCCTGAATGGAGGGAGCATAATTTGATACATAACCAATGAATCGTTGGACCGTGGTCGCCATCGATTCTTCATTGGAATACTTGTTTAGAAGTTCGGTCATTGTCAAGCGGAAGGTTTCCCAATAGTGGAGATCGAACCGTTCCCAATAATTTTCTTCCGTAGGATCTTTGTACAGCCCTTGGTAGTATTTCAGCGCCAATTCCAAATCCCTATAGAACACCTTCAGTTCAATTCCCATTTTTTTGCTCATAGGCGCATCTGAATTGGATTTCGAAGCGGCCAAACTCCTTCCAAACCGAAGCCATTCCTCCATAGCTTGGTGGTCCACTGGAACAACCCTGTTGAATTTGGAATAAATCTCAGCCTTTTCCTCCCTAGTTTTGGACGCTCTATATTGGACCGATACCCTATTTATTTCTGTTAACAGGCTGTCTGATATTTGATCTTCAATAAAATCGGGGGTGAAGGTGCGGTGGAAATACATGTCCAGCACCTCATCATAGTGGGGGTCGTCGGGATAATCCCTTAAAAAAGAAGCTGCGAGCTTACTTTTTTTGGATGCGATTTGATCATTATGCCGTCTTCTTTCAAAAATCGATAACCCTTTATCGGGTGTGCCAAAATAATTCTTGATACTGTCCAGTTCTTCCCATGCTTCCTTCGCACTTGATTCCTTATTGCTAGTGCTTTGGGACCATCCGCTAATAGTCAAACAAGAACATAGCAACACTTGCATTGCTGAACGGATCATTAAAATAGCTTTCATTGTGTTTTAAGATTATGGATTAGTATTTCTTTCGAGCATTATCATCTGGCCCGCAGATAATTAAACCTTATCAACCAGGGTGTCGTAACATTTAAAAGCATATTCCTTTTGGACACTGTTCTATCTGCCGGCACTCGTATCAAAGAGACCGGCAGAATGAATATTCCAGTATGCTTAAAGGATCAATACCCCGGGTTCTGGGGTTCAAGGTTCCGGTTCAACTCGATTTCATTGATAGGGATGGGAAACAGTACATCCGTATCCTTCCAATTGGTCTTTATTGGGGCCAGAACTTCACTGGCCCTGCCCATTCGCTTTAGATCGAACCAACGGTGCCCTTGTTCAGTGAACAGTTCCACACGACGTTCCTGTAGAATCGCATCCAATAGATCGCCTTTGTTGGCTGCCGTTGTATTGGCAAGACCGGCCCTGTTCCTGATGGCATTGAGGTCTTGCTGTGCCCCGGCTATATTTTCCAATTGGGCCCTGGCCTCGGCACGGATCAAGTATTGTTCCGCCAACCTGAAAACTATTGAATACTCCAAGGATAGTTCTGTTGTATGAAAAGTTTCCTTGTACTTATAGGCAAATTGCAATGTGGTTTCCCCATCAGATTCACTGGTGAAACTACCGATCCAATGGTCCAGCCTCTGGTCACCTGGTTCAAAGGCGTCCAAAAGCATATTGGTAACTGCATAATCTTGTCCTGGTATAAAATCAATGATCAACCAATTGGCTTCTAGACTATTGTTCTGCGGGTAATCATCAGGTTTGAATTGCCAAATGGCTTCTGAAGATTCCTTCAAAAATACCTTGGTCACATCAGCTTCCAGGTCAAACCCGTTCAATACTTCGGAAGCCATCGACTCCGCCAGCTCCCAATTTTCCGTATACAGATAGATGCGTGCCAACAAGGCCTTCGCGACCCATCTATTGGGGATCACACGTTCCCCGCTCACATAGACATCACCCAATAAGCCAATAGCCTGGTTCAGGTCATCAATGACATGTGCATACACCTCACCTTCCGGCATTCGACTTATGGTATTGTTTTGCAAATAATTGGTGGTGGTTATGTAAGGAACATCACCATATAGGCCCGCCAATAAACTATGCATGTAGGCACGTACGAAAAGGGCCTGTCCTTTATATTCGTCTACGTGGGCTGGGGACAGCATTTCCGTATTCTCCAGTCCTTGGATAATATCATTGGCTGCATAAATGATATTATAAGCAGTGGTCCACCATTCCAGGGCGGTGGCATTGGAATTTATGACCCCATGATTGTAGATTCTTGTATATTCCGCGTTAGAGTTATAATAGTCCAACTCATCGCTATATGACCCCATTAATATCCCTAGACCAAAGGTTCCGGACAGCATACTCTCATCCCTCATTTTAAAATATACATTGGCCAATGCCGCTTCTATGGTTTCCGCGTCCTCAAAAACTGTTTCCGCGACCAGGGTGTTTTTTGGAGGGTCGACTTCCACAAAATCCGAGCAGGCATTGATTCCAAGTACAACCAGTATGAAAACTTTGTATTTTATGCATTTGACACATTTATTCAAGTACCCACGCTGTAAAAATGACTTCGTTATGTTGATTTCCATATTCTTCATGATCAAAAAATTTAAAAGTTTAGGTTCAGCCCCAATGTAAATTGACGCAGTGGAGGTAAATAGCTATAACTTGTCTGTTCCGGATCCCCAAATCTATATCCAGTAATGGTCAACAGGTTCTGACCTTGCAGATACACACTTGCATCCAATCCAAGGCTAAAGCTTTTTGGTATTCTATAGGTCAACAAGACGTTACGCAATCGGATAAATGAAGCGTCTGTAACGGCTGCATCACTCTCAGCTTGATAGCCGCCAACATAGGGAAGGTCGCCACTGAAGTCCAATCCAGCAGTGGCTCGTGGATACGGGACGACATCTCCCGGTTCCTGCCAACGTTCATAAAACTCAGCGGGAAGATTTCGTGAATATCCTGGTAAAAATTGATCCCTGTAATAGTTGTACCCCAATTGTTTTTTAAATTGAAAGAAAAAGTCCAAGGATAGATTTTTATAGCTTATGGTGTTGCCCAAACCACCATAAAGATCCGGGGTGAAATCCCTTGTGACCTGTCGATCGTTTGTCCTATCTATCAGACCATCTTCATTGAAGTCCTCGAACCCATAGAATCCCGTATCGGGATTCACTCCAAGGGAACGAAATAAATAACGGATGTTCAAGGATTTTCCAACTTCATATCGATTGGCAAATGTTGAGTTTTCAATGTCATTGAACTTTAGCAGTTCATTTCTTGGTATGGTGATATTTAAATTTGTGGTCCATCTGAATCCCTTGCCTTGAACATTGACCGTATTAAGGTCCAATTCAAAACCGGTATTTTGTACAACGGCATCAAAATTCCCTTCCAGACTACCAAAACCTGTTGTGGCCGCCAATGGAATCCCTATCAATTGGTTGGATGAACGGTTCCGGTACCAAGAAGTGTTCAAAACTATACGGTCGTTAAAAAACCCAAGTTCCAGTCCAACCTCAAGTTTTTTGTTTTCTTCCCAGGCCAAAATGGGATTGAAAATTCCAGATGGCTCCAAGATGTTGGTCCCATTATAATGTTCATTTGATGAAGTGTAGGTGTCCAAAAATTTGTAGTTTCCGATATTGTCGCTTCCCGTGGTACCATAACTGGCCCTTATCTTACCAAAATTGAATGTTGGATTGTTCTTTAGAAAGCTTTCATTGGAAAAGATCCAAGCCACACCTAGAGCTCCAAAATTCCCGAACTGTTTGCCTGGTCCGAAACGTGAGGAACCGTCCCTTCTGCCGGTCAGGTTGAGAATATACCTATCCTTCCAATTTAGGTTCACTCGACCAAAAAAGGCTTGATAGTTATATTCACTATCGATATCATCCACTATTTCAATAGTTTCCGCAGCAGCGATGTTTTGGATGAGTTTGTTGCTGGCAAAACCTTTTCCTCTCTGGACGAACTGTTCCGTGGTCTCTTGCTGGAACGTTGATCCTACTAAAACGTCAAGTTTTAGATTGTTCCACTCCTGCATCCAGTTCATCTGTGGTTCGATTATCCAAGAATCACGAGCTGAAGTATTCATGTCAATACTTGAACCGGTCCTTGATGTGTATCCGTCACTGGGAAGTCTGGAGGTATGTGGAAAAGTGTTGAAGGAACTATAATCGCTATTGTTGTACCCTAGGTTTGTCTTAAATTCCAAACTTGGCAATAAGCGATATGAAATTCCCAGATTCGCAATGAGCGTTTTTGTATGTACTTGATAGTCCCTTAGCATTTGGGCCATCGGATTGTCCCGAAACGTATTGTTTTCCCAATTTATATTCCCTTCTTCGTCATATACCGC
>JANSXF010000070.1 GCA_024743095.1 Flavobacteriaceae bacterium | reverse complement strand
TATAGGCACCAGTATGAGTGACCTAACTGAAGCCACCGGGCTGACCAAAGGTGCCATTTATGGTAATTTTGAGAACAAGGAGGCTTTGGCCCTTTCCGCTTTTGAGCACAATAGAAATATGTTGCTACAAGCCATTGATGAAAAACTGGAAGCAGGACATGAAGCCTTGGCAAAATTATATTCCCTGTTGAATTTTTATAAGCAGTACGACGTATTCACCCTTCCAATGGGTGGTTGTCCACTTTTGAACGTGGGCGTGGATGCTCAAGGAAACAACAAGCTTTTGTCCGCAGCCGTAAAGGAAACCATAAAGGAGATTGAAGGCAAAATTGCGCTTATCTTGGAAAATGGGGCCAAACAAAACGAAATCAAGCTTCCTGTTCCTCCATTACAATTTGCCAAGCAACTCTTCACTATGGTTCAAGGCGCCGTGGCCATGAGTACCATGACACAGGATCGAAAATACTTGGTCAACACCATTAACTATTTAGAATATTTGGTGAAACAGGAGCTTAAAAGGTAATCAGCCCCCCTTGACCCTAAAAACCCAAAGTTTTTCATCGTACTTGCCAAAGAACTTACTATCACGGGCCTTTCTGGCCTCTTCCATGGTGTTGTAGCGTTCCAAATACACATAATTGTATTTATTGAAACTTCTGTAAAAAGATTTCGGCTCCAGACCCTTCTCCCGCAGCATCTTCATAAAGTTATCAAAATACTTTTTGGTGCCGTAGACATTGGCTATCAAATAAAATCCAGGTTCTAGACCATCTTCATTTTCTACTTCTTCGTAACGTTCGTTGGCTTGCACAACCACTTTTTGGTTCTGCAATTGTGCAATACTATCTTTTTTGCGCTGTAGCTCTAGTCGTTCTTTTTCTTGTTGAAGCTCCAATTGTTCCTTAATACGGTTTACTTCCGCCAAGGAATCTCTTTCAAGTTCAATGCGCCTTCTTGCCTCCAGTTCTCGTTGTTCTTTCTCTAATCTTTGTCTCTCAATATCTTCTTCAAGCCTATTGGGTTCTTCATTTTCCGTCTCCTTTTCTCTTGATTTTGTTCTTCCAAAGTGATAAGATGCAATAATCTCTATAGTTGATTCTTCTTCGACAAGGGAACCGTCCGTTCCAAATTCCATTAGCCCTCCTACTGAAAAAGCGTTGGCAATTGTAATTCCCAAACCTCCTGAAGGACCATAAAAGCTATTATATCCACCCTGAACCCAAAACTTAGATGTGGAAAACAGACCGTTCAGTCCATATTGTGCATCGCCGTTCGGAATGGTTTTTACATACAATACCGGTCTCACAAAACTATCTCCAAGACCTTCGGATATTATAACAGGGAAATCGTTGCTCAATGTCCCTGTAACACTCTGAAAGCTATCTATGTTCCCGCTATTCCCTGAAACATTGAACCCAACCGCATTCTCCAACGCCAGTCCAACACTGAACCGGTTTATAACCAATCGTAATCCCGGCGAAAATTGAACCCTAAATGCTTCAAAATCTTCCAAAAAAATCGGATCTAATTCGTCCCCTTGAAAAAACTGTTCATCGGCCACCGATTGTTGAAAACCGAAAATGTTCAGTCCGGCGATTAAACGAATATCCTTATCCAGTTCAAAAGCTTGGGCAAAATTTAAATTTCCGCCCGTATAGAGAAACACCCCCGTATTGTGCTGCAAAAACCCAATAGAAGCACCAGAGGTTTCGTTGAATTCATGTGTATAGTTAGCAAAAATGGACGTTGGATCACTATCAATGCCCTGCCATTGCCAACGCGTCCATACAGAAATAGAGTTCGGGTTGTTCCAGTCCAAAGCATAGGTGGGATTGAACAAACTGGCATTGAACTGCGTTAGAGAATGTTGCCTAAAATCTGATGGAAGGATAGTTTCTTGACTCCAAATCGTGGTACAAATTATCAGAGCAAACAAACAAACCAAAAACTTGGGCATACGAGAAAATGAAAATTAAACGTTACTTTTAAAACTGATTAACAAAAATACACGGGAACTTTTTATAAAACTATGCAAAATATCAAACCTCTAATCGCCCTTGCACTTATACTCGTTGGAAGTATAGCTTGCAAAAAAGATACGAAAATTGCGGAAGACCCAGTTGTTTCCACCTTCTATTTTATTCGACATGCCGAAAAAGATAGAACGGACCCAGAGAATCCAGACCCCGAGCTTAATCAAGATGGTTTGGACAGGGCCATTCGTTGGGCCGAAGTGTTTGATGCCATTCCTTTGGATATAGTCTATTCCACTAATTATGAGCGGACTTCGATGACCGCTGCCCCAACATCGGTAAAAAAAGATATAGATATTAAATATTACGACCCCAATACATTTGATGCAGAAGAATTTAAATTAGTGAACCAGGACAAAAATATTTTGGTCGTTGGTCACAGTAACACCACGCCCATGCTCGTAAATCAAGTAATAGGCAAGGAAAAGTATGACCAAATGGACGATTCGGACAACAGCAGCCTTTTTATCGTAAGGATCATTGATGGAGTGCCCACAGATATCCGCTTAAAAATGGACTAAGCCCTACTCCACAGAAATATTGTTGAGTTCAATCTTACTCAATAACTCAAGCCCTCCATTGTTAAATAACTGACCAATGTACAAAATGGAAGTACCCTCATTTTTTGGCTTGTAATTTTCGTAATCCACAAAACGTATACCTTCAACATATCTTTCATTATAGGCTTTTCTGAAGCGTTGACCACCTCCGTTCACATGAAAGTCATATGCCAGATAATCAGGTTTAAATGATTCTGTGTCAAACCAATATAGATAGGTGTCTTCAAAATCATCTCCCCCACCCTGTTGGTCAAATGTTATTTTTACTTTGTAATACTCTTTGTTGTTGATAGTCTCATTTCCCAAAAGTTCCTTGTTCACAGCGCCATCGTTGAGCCCAAAAGGTAATCGTACAAAATAATGCACCGAATTGATGGAGTTGGCATATTTTACGGCCATGGTATCGTGGACCATCACTAAGGAATCGTTAATATAGCGTTCAAACTCTTCACCACGTTTGATATCTATAATAGTTGTTGAATCCAATTCTGAGATTCTGGTGAAAACTCGCTGCCCATCAACATTATCGGAAACATAACTCATATCCCTAAAATCAAAGGTTACCTTGTGGTCATTGAAGTATTTTCCTCCGCTACAGGAAATGGAATTGTCCACAATTTCTTGTGCGGTCAGTTCTTTTTTTGGTACCTGCTTACAGCCAATGACAAAAACGAGCATCAGGGGAATAAAATATCTTTTCATGAGTTGGTTTTGGTACTTATTCGTAAAATCTAGCATAACATTACAATTTTCTTGGCAAAGAGTTTATATTTTTGTGCCCGATGCAACAAAATATCAACATAAAAAATAAAAGAGCCCGATTCGATTATGAAATTTTGGACACCTATACCGCAGGCATTGTCCTGGGAGGTACCGAAATAAAATCGCTCCGATTGGGCAAGGCTTCTATTTCCCAGAGTTTTTGTGAGTTTAATGACAAAGGGGAACTTTTTGTGGTAAACATGCAGATTGATGAATACAGCCACGCAAGCCACTTTAATCACGCACCCAAAGCCGTTCGTAAGTTGTTACTCAACAAACGGGAATTAAAGAAACTTCAAAAAGAGGTTGCCACTACCGGACTTACCATTGTCCCACTTAAAGTTTTTATCAATGATAGGGGATTGGCCAAAATGAACATTGGCCTGGCCAAGGGTAAAAAATTGTACGATAAAAGGGAAACCATCAAGGATAGGGACAATAAGCGTAACTTATCCAGAATCAAAAAGAGTTTTAACAACTAATTTTTATCTTCCAATAAGGGCACAAAGCGGAACGAACCGAACTCTTTTTTCTCGAACTCTTTTTCCGATTTTCTCACGAACAATGTCATAATCTGTTCATCTGTCCCCACGGGAATCACCAGCCTGCCCCCCAATTTCAATTGAGCCATTAAGGCTCTTGGCACTTCCGGAGCGCCAGCGGTTACAATGATGCTATCAAAAGGCGCCTCTTCGGGCAAACCTTTGTAACCGTCACCAAAAATCATTTTTTTGGGGCGATAATGCATTTTATTGAAGAACAATCGGGTGGTCTTGAACAGTTCCAATTGGCGTTCGATAGTATAAACCTTCGCCTTTAAATGCATTAAAACGGCAGTTTGGTAACCGCTCCCCGTGCCAATTTCCAAAATCTTTGCGTTCGGCTTCACCTCCAATAATTCTGTTTGAAAAGCCACAGTATAGGGCTGTGAAATAGTTTGGTCGGCACCAATCGGAAATGCTTTGTCTTGATAGGCATGGTCTTCAAAGCTACTATCCAAAAACAAATGCCTCGGTATCGTTTTTATAGCATCAAGTACTTTATTGTCCGTAACTCCCTTGGCAGCAACTATCTCGGCCAAGTTCTTGCGCATTCCCCTATGTTTTAGCGTATCCTTCATGATCTGTGGTCTGGTGGCACGAATTTATAAAGTTCCCTAAAAATATCCCCTTAGTTCCGTTCAAAAATTTATGGAAACTGACATCATATCCGTATTTTTGAACAAAACAGGTATTATGCTAAAAGTTGGTGTCCTCGGAGCAGGACATTTAGGGAAAATACACCTTAGGCTCTTAAACCAATCCGGTAAATACGAACTCGTCGGGTTTTATGATCCAGATGAAATCAATGCAAAAAAAGTAGCCGCCGAATTTGGCTATACCCATTACGATAACATCAATAATTTGATAGATGCTGTGGATGTTGTCGATATTGTAACACCCACATTGTCACACTTTGATTGTGCCAAAAAGGCTATCGAAAAAGGCAGGCATATCTTCATAGAAAAGCCCATCACCAATACACTTGAAGAAGCGGAAGAATTATTGGAGCTTTCCAAAAAGCATAATGTAAAAGGTCAAGTTGGGCATGTGGAACGCTTTAACCCTGCATTTTTAGCGGTAAAAGGCAAAATCGAGAACCCCATGTTCATTGAAACGCATCGCCTAGCGGAATTCAACCCGCGCGGAACCGATGTACCCGTAGTCTTGGACTTAATGATCCACGACATCGATGCCATTTTGAGCGTTGTGCCTTCGGAAGTAGAAAAAATCAATGCTAGCGGTGTTTCCGTCATCAGTCAATCACCGGATATTGCCAATGCACGCATCCAATTTAAAAACGGTTGTGTGGCCAACCTTACCTCTAGCCGAATCTCTTTGAAAAACATGCGAAAGTCACGTTTCTTCCAGCGTGATGCCTATATTTCCGTAGACTTCTTGGAGAAAAAAGTAGAAGTGGTAAAAATGAAGGACGCTCCGGAAAGTCCCGGTGATTTTGATATGATCCTTCAAAATGCCGAGGGCGAGAAAAAACAAATCTATTTTGAAAATCCCGAAATAGACGTCAACAATGCCATTTTGGACGAGTTGGAAACGTTTGCTGACGCCATCAACAACGACACTACCCCAATCGTAAGTTTGGAGCAGGGTACCAATGCCCTTGGCGTGGCCCTTCAGATTATCGCGTCTTTTGATAAATAATCAATTGGTTTTCATAAAGAGAAAATCAATTACACAATAAATAAGAAATAATGGAAAGGATAGCAGTAATAGGTGCCGGAACCATGGGCAATGGTATTGCCCACGTTTTTGCCCAAAATGGATATAAGGTCAATTTAGTGGATATTGCTCGGGAATCTTTGGATAAAGGAGTTGCCACCATCACAAAGAATTTGGACCGGATGATTTCCAAAGAAGCCATCGACGAGACCAAAAAAGAAACTACGCTTTCCAATATCACCACCTATACCAACCTCAAAGAAGGAGTGTCCGATACGGACTTAGTGGTTGAAGCTGCCACAGAGAACTTGGACATCAAACTCAAGATTTTTAAGGATTTGGACGAAATCTGCAAAGCAGAGACCATTTTGGCCACCAACACTTCCTCTATTTCCATTACGCAAATTGGGGCCGCCACCAATCGCCCCGAAAAAGTGATCGGGATGCACTTTATGAATCCTGTTCCAATTATGAAGTTGGTTGAGATTATTCGCGGGTACAGTACATCGGACGAAGTCACGGAAACCATCATGGAGCTTTCCAAGAAATTGGGCAAAACCCCGACCGAGGTAAACGATTATCCAGGGTTTGTGGCCAATCGTATTTTGATGCCCATGATCAACGAATCCATCGAAACCTTGTACAATGGCGTAGCTGGTGTTGAAGAAATCGACACCGTAATGAAATTGGGCATGGCACATCCCATGGGACCACTGCAATTGGCAGATTTTATTGGGTTGGATGTCTGTCTCTCCATTTTGAACGTAATGTACGACGGATTCAAAAATCCAAAATACGCCCCTTGCCCCCTACTCGTGAACATGGTGATGGCCGGCAAATTGGGCGTGAAATCGGGCGAAGGTTTTTACGATTATTCCGAATCCAGAAAAGCTGAAAACGTTTCCCCACAATTCAAATAAGATTTCATGGCCATTATAAAACCTTTTAAGGCCATTCGCCCCACAAAGGACAAAGCTTTTTTTGTTGCCTCGCGCTCTTACGAGGAATATTCCAAAGAGGAACTGAGGGCGATATTGCAATACAACCCTTTTTCGTTTTTGCATATCATCAACCCTGGGTTCAAGTTCGAAAAGAGCATCAAGGGAAAAGAACGGTTCGGGTTGGTTCACAATCGGTATTTGGAGTTTTTGGAGGAAAACATTTTTCAAAAAGATGATGAGCCCAGTTTTTATCTATATCAAATTGAAAAAGATGACTTTAAGAGCTTGGGATTCTTTTGCGCCTGCAGTGTGGATGATTACCGGAGTAATGTCATCAAAAAACACGAGGACACCATTGAGGATCGCGAAGAGCTGTTCGCCGATTACCTTCATACGGTAGGTTTTAATGCGGAACCTGTTTTAATGACCTATGAGGACAATGAGCAAGTGGATGAAATCTTTCAGCGTAAAATTGAACGTACACCAGAGTATGACTTTACCACCACGGATAGAGTCAACCATAAATTATGGAAAATCTCCTATCCCGAAGGGATTGAGAAACTGGAAAAAGCATTTGAGGAGCTCAACACACTTTATATTGCGGATGGACATCACCGTAGTGCATCATCCAGCTTACTGGCAGATTTGAGGAAATCAGAAAACGAAAATCATACTGGAGACGAGCCCTACAATTATTTTATGGCCTACCTGATTCCCGAATCCCAAATGAGGATTTTCGAGTTCAACCGTATGGTCAAAGATTTGAACGGGTATTCAAAAAAAGAGTTTTTGATTCAATTGGACGAGCATTTCAGAATAGAAAAAAGAGAAGACGGACTCTGTAAACCATCCAAAAAACATGAATTCAGCATGTATTTGGAGGGAGAGTTTTACACCCTGCATTTCAGGAAAACCAATCACGAGTTTACCGATGCGTTGAGTAAATTGGACACCCAAATCCTGTACAAAACCATTTTGGAACCTGTTTTGGGCATCACAGACCTCAGGAACGATAAACGGATTTGCTACGGTTATGGCAAAAACAACCTTATCCAAATGAAGGATTTAGTGGATTCAGGCGACTTTTCAGTAGGTTTTAGTCTGGTTCCCACTACCATTGAAGAAATCAAGGTAATTGCCGACGCAGGTTTGGTAATGCCCCCAAAAAGCACGTATATTGAGCCTAAGCTCCGTAGCGGGCTGGCCATTTATGAATTATAGAACATTATGTCCGTAAAAGATAATCTCAATACAATAAAATCCGAACTCCCCGAAGAAGTTGCCTTGGTAGCGGTTTCCAAAACCAAGCCCAACAAGGATATTTTGGAGGCTTACCAAGCGGGGCAACGGGTATTTGGGGAAAATAAAGTGCAGGAGATGGTCCAAAAGTGGGAAGGCTTGCCCAAGGACATTAAGTGGCACATGATAGGTCACCTACAGCGCAACAAGGTCAAGTATATGGCCGGATTTGTTTCCCTAATTCATGGAGTGGACAGTCCTCGCCTTTTGAAAGAAATCAACAAACAGGCGAAAAAGCACGACCGTGTGATTCCTTGTTTGCTACAAATCCATATTGCCGAAGAAGACACCAAATTTGGTCTGGACCAAGCAGAACTGGATGAGCTTATTGCTTCTGATACATTTAAGGCCATGGAGAACATCAAAATTGTTGGTTTGATGGGCATGGCGACTTTTACCGAAGATGAAAGCCAAATCCGTAGGGAGTTTGCCCAACTTAAATCCACGTTTGATGACCTTAAAACAAAACTGAACGATATTACCACCCTATCCATGGGCATGAGCGGCGATTTCGGGATTGCCATTGAGGAAGGCAGCAATATGGTACGGATCGGAAGCAGTATATTTGGGGCTAGAAACTATTCATAACCAGTAATTTCCATGTACGCGATACTTGACATTGAAAGCACGGGAGGAAAATACAATGAAGAAGGCATCACCGAAATTGCCATCCACAGGTTCGATGGACATCAGGTGGTCGATAAATTTATTTGCTTGATCAATCCCGAACGGGAGATACAGCCCTTTGTAGCCAAACTTACGGGCATCAATAATAAAATGTTGCGTTCGGCACCCAAGTTTCATGAAGTGGCCAAACGCATCGTAGAAATTACGGAAGATGCTGTTTTGGTAGCGCACAACGCTCAATTTGATTATCGAATCCTGAGAACGGAGTTTAGACGTTTGGGGTATGATTTTCAACGCAAAACACTTTGTACGGTAGATTTGTCCAAACAACTTATTCCAGAGGCCGAATCGCATAGTTTAGGGAAATTGGCGCGCTCATTGGGGATTCCCATGAGCGATAGGCACCGTGCCAATGGTGATGCCCTTGCTACTTTAAAACTCTTCAAGTTGTTGTTGGATAAGGACTCGGATAAAAAAATCATCACTGATGTTATTCGAGAAGAGACCCACGGGGAGCTCTCGCCCAACCAATTGGATATGGTGTTCAATCTTCCATCTGAAACTGGTGTTTATTATATGCATGACAAAGATGGGGAGATTATCTTTTTGGGAAAGACCAAGGATATTAAAAAAAGGGTGAACCAACATTTTACCAATGTGGGCAAAGTTGCACGTAAACTTCAAAAAGAAACCAAAAAAGTCTCTTACGAAACCACCGGAAGCGAACTCATTGCCATTTTAAAGGCCTATGTGGAACAAAAAAAAAACAGGCCTCGGTACAACCACGTTTCCAAAAAGAAGCTCTTCACCCATACTATTGACTTTAATCAAAATGGAACCGAGTTTATCATACTGGAGGTTGAAAAGAATAGATTGCTCAAGCACAAAAAAATGGCCTTCAATGGAACAGAATCGGCAAAAAACTTTATACACAAAGTTGCTGTAGAGTTTGATCTATGTCCCTCATCGGTCGGTATTTTCAATAAAAGTAATGGCCGCCAAACAGAGTCGACTGCATTTGAATGCAACCAAAAGGTGCTTTCCGCTTTTGATAAATATAGTATACAGAACAAGAGTATTGCCCTTTTGGACCGTGGCAGGGCAACCGGGGAACAAAGCTTTATTTTAATAAAAAACGGCCGCCCCCAAGGGTTTGGTTATGTGGAACTCAACCATCAGATCAATAATATTCCTATATTGGAATCGATTATGACCCCAATACAGAGTGATGATAACGCCATTTTTATTGTTGAAACCTACTTAAGAAAGAACAATCGAATTAAAACCATATCGCTAACTCCTGATCATTGAAAGAATACAAACCACAGGCCAAATGGAAAAACAAACTTCATGAAGTTATTTATGAAGCGGATACGCCATCGGGCAAGTTTTTTGATATTGTTCTTTTTATCCTGATCATCATCAGTGTTATTTTGGTAATGTTGGAAAGCATCGATGATTTTGATGTACGTTACCACCGTATTCTCTTGGCCCTCGAATGGGTGGTCACCATTTTCTTTACGCTAGAGTATATCGCAAGACTGGTCAGCATCAAAAAACCATTAAAATACGTGTTCAGTTTTTACGGAATCATAGATTTCCTCTCCACCATACCTCTATACCTCTCCTATCTTTTGGCCGGCTCCCAAGTTTTACTTGCCGTTCGGGCCTTTCGTTTGCTTCGGATTTTCAGGATTTTGAAACTGGTAAAGTTCATGGGCGAAGCTTCTCAATTGCAATCGGCGCTAAAAGCAAGTCGAACCAAAATCGCAGTTTTTATATATGTCGTTTTGATTTTATCGGTAATCCTAGGAACCATCATGTATATTGTGGAAGGTGACGAATCCGGGTTCACTAGTATTCCCAAAAGTATTTATTGGACCATTGTAACGCTCACCACCGTAGGGTATGGGGATATTGCTCCACAGAGCAACCTTGGGCAGTTCTTGGCAACTGTGATCATGATACTGGGTTATGGAATAATTGCCGTGCCCACAGGAATTGTAACCGCGGAATTTGCAAAGAGTAAAAACGGAAAGGATGGAGATAATGGAGAGTTTATGGTACACATCAATACACAAGCCTGTCCCAGTTGTTCGGTAGAGGGCCACAGGGACGATGCCACCCATTGTTATAATTGTGGACATCCGTTATGAGCAAAAAAACTTTACTTGCCGTGGTAGGTCCCACAGCCATTGGAAAAACCGCTCTGGGCATTCAACTGGCGCAACATTTCGATACCGAGATAATTTCCGCTGATTCAAGGCAATTTTTTAAGGAAATGGAAATTGGCACTGCCGTTCCTTCAATAGATGAACTGGAAACGGTACCCCACCATTTCATTCAACATAAAAGCATTATGGAACCCTATTCTGTTGGTGACTTTGAAAAGGAGGCCCTATTGATTCTGGACGAACTCTTCCAAAGAAAGGATCTTGTATTGATCGTTGTCGGTAGTGGCCTATACGTAGATGCTGTCGTATCCGGGTTGGACGAGTTTCCCGAAGTTTCTCCCGAAATCCGGGTACAATTGAACCAACAATTGGAGCATGACGGGCTGGAGAGCCTTCAAAATGAATTGAAGCAAAAAGACCCCGACTATCATAAAATGGTGGATTTGGACAACCCCCATAGGTTAATAAGGGCCCTGGAAGTATGTAGGGCATCAGGCAAACCCTACTCCAAATTTCGCAATCAATCCAGACCCGAAAGGCATTTTAGGACATATTATATCGGAATCGATGCGCCAAGAGAAATAATTTATGAACGAATAAATGCCCGTGTTGACCTAATGATGGAAGCAGGTCTGCTCAAAGAGGCCCAAAAACTTTACCCAAATAAAGCACTGAACGCATTACAAACAGTTGGCTACAAAGAACTTTTTGAATATATTGAGGGCGATTGCACTTTGGAATTTGCTGTTTCGGAAATCAAAAAAAATACAAGACGATTTGCAAAACGGCAACTTACTTGGTTGCGAAAAAATGAAGCCATTTTGTGGGTACCATACAATGCAGGGCCAACAGCGGTTCTCCAAATGGTTACAGACCGACTTAAAACCAACCTTTATGCCTAACGGTAAAACTGTGATAGTTGTTATGGGAGTCAGTGGCTCCGGTAAGACCGAAATTGGAAAAAGACTTTCTAAAAAACTCTCCATACCCTTTTTTGATGGTGATGATTTTCATCCCGAAGCGAACGTTAAAAAAATGAGTTCTGGTTCCCCATTAAATGATGAAGACCGGAAAGAATGGCTGGTTGCTCTCAATAAATTGGCCGTAGAATATAAAGACCGGGGCGCTATAATTGCTTGTTCCTCTTTAAAAAAGAATTACAGAAGCCTTTTGAGGGCCGGGATGGGCAATTGTATGGTATTTGCATACTTGGATGGTTCCTTTGAATTGATAAGGTCTCGTTTAGAACAAAGAAAGGGACATTTTATGCCCTTGGACTTGTTGCAATCCCAATTCGATGCCCTGGAACCGCCTTCAAATGCCATTACTGTTTCTATAGAAGAAACGCCCGCCAAGATTGTAAAAAGGATAATAAAAGAGCTTTACGGTTAAAATCCCCCAAATTTTCGGCAGCAAAAAGCCACCTCTTGGGGTGGCTTTTTTATTTACTTTATATTGAAGGAAGAGTTCGTTATTGCTCGTTTTCTGCTTTTACAACAAGCCTGAACCCTTCACCATGGATGTTCAGTATTTCTACCAGGTCGTCTTTTTTGAGATATTTTCTCAACTTGGCGATATAAACGTCCATACTTCTAGAGGTAAAGTAGTTATCGTCCCTCCAGATTTTGGTCAACGCCAGCTCTCTTGGCATCAAATCGTTCTCGTGAAGTGCCAACAAACGTAATAGCTCGTTTTCCTTTGGGGACAATTTTATAGGCTCCTCTTCCTTATACTTCAAGAAACGTAGTTTTGAGTTTAAATGGAAGTTTCCTATCTCAAATTCAAACTGCTTGCTATCGGCCAAAGAACTGGATGCTTTTCTCTGAAGAATCGCTTTCAATTTCATCAAAAGAACCTCAGAATCAAATGGTTTGTTCAAATAGTCGTCTGCCCCGGCCTTATATCCTTTAAGAACATCTTCTTTCATGGTTTTGGCTGTCAAAAAGATGATTGGAACGTTCTCGTTCTTCTCACGAATCTCCTTGGCCAAGGTAAATCCATCCTTATAGGGCATCATTACATCCAAAATACACACGTCGTAGTTGTCTTTTTTGAATTTTTCAAAACCTTCCATTCCATTTTTGGCCAAAACAACATCAAAGTCGTTCATGGTCAAATAATCCTTTAGAACAATTCCAAAGTTTGGATCGTCCTCAACTAATAATATCTTCTTTTTCTCTGTTTCCATAGTTCGCTTTTAAATTAAAGGGAGTTTTATAAAAAAGGTACTTCCTTTCCCTTTTTCGCTTTCTGCATAAACCTCCCCCTGATGGTCGTCTATAATTCGTTTTACGTAGGCCAATCCTAAGCCATGGCCTTTAACGTTATGTATGTCGCCGGTATGTTCCCGGTAAAATTTTTCAAATACTTTTTTAAGTACGGCCTTGCTCATTCCCGCACCGTGGTCTTGCACTTTTATAATAATACTGTTCTTTACCACTTCGGTAAACACATCTATTTTTGGCTTTTCTGGGGAATACTTTACAGCATTGTCCAAAATATTGACCACAACATTGGTCATGTGCATATCGTTGGCCAAAATTTCAGATCTCTCAGCATCAAGATGGGCATTTACATAGCCGCCCCTATCCTGCACAATAAGCTCTATATGAGCAATGGCATCCGTGATTATGTCATGTACGTTCACCCGGTCCTTACTGATATCCAATTGGTTTTTCTCCAACTTGGATATTCTCAATACGTTTTCCACTTGTGCATGCATACGTTTATTTTCATCACGAATCATGCCTAGATAACGCAGTACTTTTTCCTTATCCTCGATGGATTTTGGGTTTCGGATGGCTTCCACAGCTAAATTGATGGTGGCGATGGGCGTTTTGAACTCGTGCGTCATATTATTGATAAAATCCGACTTGATTTCTGAAATACGCTTTTGCTTTATCAACTGGTAAATGGCACTGGAATAAGCCAACATGATGACCAAGGTAAATACCAAGGATAATAGTGCCATCCCCATCACAGAGCTGAAAATATACTTTTTCATGCTCGGGAATGTGAGCAACAAGGAAAAGTTGGATACTCCTTCACTATCCTTGAAAATGGGGGCCTTGTACATTTTGGAGCCTGAAAACTTGAATTTTCTGGAGCGTACTTTGGTTGGGTAGCCTTGGCTATAAACCCCATATTCGTAATCGGTATCAATGTTCCGATTGCTCAACTCTTGACTCAGCAACAGTTCCAGTTCCTGTTTGGATACCCGCTTATGGATGGGCCGTGTTTTGGCCGCCTCCATAAATACATCCTCCCAAGCAGCTTTGTCTATACTGCTCAATCCACCTATTTTTTCGGCACGCTGTATTGGGGTCAGGCTATAGCTTTTTCCATCCAACCCATACTCTTCTTTAAAAACAGCCTTGGTACGTTTGCTGGTAAAATTCCTGATGGTGGTCGTATCTTCATTACCATCTGTATTAATATCAAAGAACGCTGAGGTTATATTATAATCTTCTTCAAGAATTCCATGGGAATAAAAAAGAATCTCGTCGGAATTCAAATCTCGATCCACGAACAAAAAATTCTTGTATTGTGTGCTCTTGGGTTCACCTATACTATCTGCAAGAGATGCCAAACGATCCGAGTATTCCTTCATCTCGCGCTTCTCCACCCTACTCGCCACTTTATCCAGAATGTCCGTAACTGTTCTCGAGAATTGTTCTTCTTTGTCGTTCACGGATGTCCTGATCCAATAAACCTGTACAAAAATTATCCCCAAAAGAGATAAACTCATAAGAACAACCAGAAGAACGAATAGCTTCTTGTTCATTGGCGTAAAATTAAAAATTTAACATTTAGTAATTTTAGCGTTTAACCAAAACTTAACATAAATGTTAAAATTTTGGAGACAATGCTAATAGTTTGAAGTGTAGTTCTTTAACCTTCTCCTTGGTTTTGTCCAAGTTCAGGTTTTCTATGCAGAAATCGGCCAGATCCTTTTTTTGACCATCTTCCAATTGATTATTTATACGGTCCTTTACCGCTTGTTCGTCAGTACCGTCCCTAAGGACAACTCTTTGAATACGGGTATCTACAGGAGCTGTCACCAATATGGTACAATCATATTTATCTTGGGCTTGATTCTCAAAAATCAAAGCGGTTTCCTGAATCACATAGGGTGCCTTTTGGTATTGGGCCCAATCTAAAAAGTGCTTTCTAACTGCCGGATGTACAATTCCATTGAGTTTTTCCAGCAGGCCTGAATCTTTGAATACTTTTTCTGCGATAAAAGACCTGTTAAGTCCATCGTCGTTATAAGCACCATCCCCCAACAATTTAATAATGGCGGTTTTAACATCAGTTGAAGTTGCCATTAGCTTTTTGGCCTCCTTATCAGAGTCATAAACAGGAGCCCCCAGTTCCACGAACATCTTTGCCACAGTACTTTTTCCACTGCCAATCCCTCCTGTAAGCCCAACTATCATCATTGCTGTTCCAAAACAAAGTTCACCGTTTTTTCTTCCAACTTTACATCGTACACTTTCTGGGGGGCCTCTGTGATCTCCAAAAACAATTTGCTGCTCTGAGAGCCATCCAGCTGGCCATAATCTGCCACAACCTCAAAATCCGAAGCTGAAATTTCTTTCAATCGTTCTATGGTCGCCTTGCACAGAACGGTAACAGCGTTGGGAAACGTCTTCACTTGATACCCTTCGGGGATATTTCGCACTTGAACCGGAACTTCAAAAACTTTTTCCGAGAATTTGGCCACCTTTCCAAAAACCGTTGCGCGGCCCACGGAGAATATACTGTTATCCAGTCCTTTCGGAAAAAGCAAGGTTACATCGCTGGAAAAATCCTCGTTAACGTTGTTTAATTGTATGGTTGAGGTCTTAATGGACTTTATGGTATCGATTTCATTTTTTGGCCCCTTGACAACGACCGAATCCGGGGATATTTTAATTTTTCCGTCCAATATATAATTCTGTTGCAACCGAAGGTTAAGGTTTGCCTGAATCGGTATTTTCTTGGAATCGACCTTGTATAAATCCACATCCAACAGACTTGGGTCCAAATCCAATAACGAGATGTTCTGCGATAGTTGTTGATCCATTTGTCGCATCAAAACCTCTTCGCTGAGCACATACTCTCCATTTTGGTAGACTACCTGTGAGACATCGATATCTACTCTACTACTAAAAATTTTATAGTACAAAAATTGGAATCCGCTTGTTCTGAGTTTGGCTTCAATCTGATTGTTTGAGTTCTCCCCCAACAACAAAGAATCGGGAAGATTACGGTAATTCAGGGTAAAATAAGCTCTTGATTCATAGGTTTCCGATAAATTACTGATGAACCACGCCAAAAAGGAACATAACAGAAATAGCAAGAATACTTTTGCTTTCCTTTGATTGAGACCCTGCAATACCTTTTTGAACACTTTTACTTCTTCTTGAAAAATAGTTTTGGAAACAGCTCCTCTGGCTCCTTATTATTAAAGTTAAGCAACATTGTGGACTTGAAAAAACCTATTCCATATCCCGCAAACTGAATCAATAGGGCAAAAATGGACAAAATGGCCACAACAAGGCTTTTACTCTTTACCAATGCGTCCAAAAATAGTACCAAAAAATAGGTCGCATAAAACATCAAGGGCAGTCCGAGCCCTATAATAGCCAAGATAATGGCAATTGCAAGCCCCAACATAAACAATGTAGGAAACCAGTACGTCGGCTTCGCCGTCCCGGGGTGCCACTTATTGAGTATGGGGCGGACCATCCCAAATTTATTGACTTGAATATAAAATTTGTTCCAATCGATACGTCTTTTATGGTACACAAAAGCCTTTGGAAACAATCTGGTATCAAAACCCGCCTTCCATATGCGAAAAGTCAGGTCCGGATCCTCACCAGGATGTATGCGGCCAAAACCTCCCGCCCTTTCAAATGCTTCTTTGGATATCCCCATATTAAAACTACGGGGCTGAAATTTACCTACGCCCTTTTTACCTCCACGGATACCTCCTGTGGTCAAAAAAGATGTCATTACATAATTGATGGCTTTCTGAATGGTGGTAAAGGAATCATCTGCGGCATCCGGACCACCGAAACAGTGCACAAACCCCCTTGTTAGTTCCTTGTCGACTTCCGCCAAATATTGCTTAGGGAGGATGCAGTCGGAATCCAAAATGATGAAATAATTTCCTTTGGCATGTTGCATTCCAAAATTTCTGGAATCCCCCGGGCCTGAGTTTTCTTTAAAATAGTAGGAAATATTCAGTTTGCCCTGAAACCTATCCACCACCTCCTCTGAACTTTGTGAAGACCCGTCCTCAACAATAACCACCTCAAAATCTTTCTGGAAGTCTTGTTTTTGAAGACTCTCCAATAGTTCCCTAACTTCTTCGGGGCGGTTGTACACAGGAACCACTATGGAAAAAAATGTATTCATCTCAAACAGAAAAGCCACTCCTAAAAAGAGTGGCTTCCCATATATTTTTTAACTTTTATTTCGAAAATTCATCGATTACTTCTTGACTCACCCCAGTATTGGAGAAACCACCATCGTGGAACAAGTTCTGCATGGTCACTTTTTTGGTCAAATCAGAGAAAAGTGATACCGTGTAGTTAGCACAATCATCTGCGGTGGCGTTGCCCAATGGCGACATTTTTTCCGCGTAGTTGATGAATCCGTCAAATCCTTTTACGCCTTGCCCTGCTGTGGTCGGGGTCGGTGATTGGGAAATCGTGTTTACCCTTACCTTATGTTCCTTTCCAAAGAAATAACCAAAGCTTCTTGCCACGGACTCCAAATAAGCTTTGTTGTCCGCCATATCATTATAATCCGGGAATGTTCTTTGTGCTGCCATATAGGTCAAGGCGACTATACTTCCCCATTGGTTCATCGCTTCAGCTTTATAAAGCGACTGCATAACTTTGTGGAAAGATAATGCTGATACGTCCCAACCTTTTTCCGTAAAGCTATAATTCTCGTCTGTATAATGTCTTCCTTTTCTAACGTTCACGGACATTCCAATGGAATGAAGCACAAAATCCAGTTTTCCTCCCAAAATCTCCATGGATTTCTCCACCAAGCTTTTCAAGTCCTCTTCGTTGGTGGCATCTGCGGGAATTATTTGCGAATTGGTTTTTTCCGCAAGTTCATTGATTTGCCCCATTCGCATGGCGATAGGTGCGTTGGTCAGAACAAACTCGCCACCTTCTTCGTAAACGCGCTCTGCGGTTTTCCAAGCAATGGAGTTAGGGTCCAATGCGCCAAAAATAATTCCTTTTTTACCTTTTAAAAGATTGTATGCCATAGTTTATTGCTATTGTTGATTGTAGAGCAAAGATATTTAAACTATTTGAAG
>JANSXF010000060.1 GCA_024743095.1 Flavobacteriaceae bacterium | reverse complement strand
GATAAATGGCATCGAAGGGAATGTTCAATTCCCTGAACTTGGAGGCAATATCCCTCACCTTTTGTTCTGGGAAATAGCTCCATTTGGATTGATGGAAACCCAAAGCCCATAAAGGTGGAAGTTCTGGAACACCGGTCAAATCGGTATACGACTCCACAACATCCTTCATCTGCGGACCATAGAAGAAATAATAGTTCATTTCGCCCCCATCGGCCCAAAAACTGGTTACATTTCGCTTTTCTGCGGCAAAATCAAAATAGGTGCTAAAGGAATTATCGAAAAATATACCATAGGCCTTGCTCTCTTTAAGTCCAATATAAAATGGTATGGACTTGTACAACGGCTCCTGGTCCTTTCCGTAGGCATAGGAATCCGTGACCCAGTTGTTGATACGCTTTCCTTTTAGGTTGGTATGCGATGCTTTATCGCCCATGCCATAATAGCTTTCGCCAGAATGGCAAACCTTGCTCATTTTTACCACGTTCCCTCCATAGTCGAAGTTCTCTTCCCAATGAAACCCAAGTTCATCCTCGGCCAGAATCACATTATCCAGATCAGCAATCTGTACCTTCAGGTTCGCCTTGTTGATGTAAATCTTGATCTTGGAAGTGGTAATCACATATTCCGGTATCTCGTCCTCAATGGTCAAATCGTTGTAACCAAGGTTGACGTCTTCACTAATGGCATAAGAAAAATCCGGTTCAAAAACATATTCGGTAGCATACCTGAACCGGACCACACTATCCCTTAGAATAGTAACTTGAAGGATAACACCGTTTTGGGTGGTAAAATATATTTTATCGTTTTCTTGTTTAAAGTCTACGATATGATTTGGGGACTGATTCCCTCTAGTTGCAATTTCCGTATTGGTTATCATCTGTAATCAGTTGAGGCTCACAAAAGAAATATAAAAGCCTGAATATTTAAAAATATGTTTTGAAAAGCAATCAACTATAACGTTTTAGTTGTTTATTTACTTATAAACCACCACTCCCAAGGGCGGTAAATTCAATAAAACGGAATGCTCGTACCCGTTCCACGATGTTTTAGAGGGCTTTACTGTTTTTTTGCCCACGCCACTGCCCGAGTATTTTTTATCATCACTGTTGAATACCTGTTTCAATGTGGAGATCTTGGGCACTCCCAATCGGTAATTCTCGCGGGGTACAGGGGTAAAGTTGCACACAACGATCAAATCGTCCTTGGGGTCGTTCCCCTTTCTCATGAACGATATCACCGTGTTCTCTTGATCATTGTACTCTATCCATTGAAAGCCATCCGGCTTGAATTGTTTTTGATACAATGCCGGATTTGACCTGTACATCTTGTTCAGGTCCTTAATGGCCTTCTGTATGCCGGAATGGAAATCATACCGGGTCAGGTGCCACTCCAAGCTTTCCTGAAAGTTCCACTCGGATGATTGTCCAAACTCCCCCCCCATAAACAATAGATTGCCTCCCGGATGCGTGAACATATAACCGAAAAGCATCCTTAAGTTGGCAAAGCGCTGCCACTCGTCACCCGGCATTCTATAGAGCAAGGACTGCTTTCCGTACACCACTTCATCGTGCGAAAATGGCAGCATAAAGTTCTCGGTAAAGGCATAGGTAAGGCTAAAGCTTATCATGTTAAGGTCATACGAACGGTGTACCGGGTCCTTTTTAAAGAACTCAAGAGTGTCGTGCATCCAACCCATCATCCATTTCATCCCAAAGCCGAGGCCACCATAATTCACAGGTTTTGTGACACCGGTAAAGGCAGTGGACTCCTCTGCAATGGTCTGAACACCTTTAAAGCTGGCATATACTTCTTGGTTCATTTCCCGTAAAAAGGACATGGCTTCCAAGTTTTCATTGTTTCCGTACATATTGGGTTCCCACTGACCATCCTCCCGTGAATAATCGAGATAAAGCATGGATGCCACGGCATCGACCCGTAACCCATCCACATGGTATTGATCCAGCCAGAAAATGGCGTTGCTGATCAAAAACGCACGAACTTCGTTTCTACCATAATTAAAAATAAGGCTCTTCCAATCGGGGTGGTACCCTCTTCTCCTATCCGGATGCTCATAGAGATGCGAACCATCAAAAAATCCAAGTCCATGCGCATCTTCCGGAAAATGCGAGGGCACCCAATCCAAAATCACACCTATACCCCTTTGGTGAAGGGCATCAACCAAAACTTTAAAGTCCGAAGGTTTCCCGAACCTCGAGGTCGGGGCAAAATACCCCGTGATTTGATATCCCCATGAAGGATCGTACGGATATTCCATGACCGGCATAAACTCCACATGGGTAAAACCCATTTCCTCCACATAATCCGCCAACTGCTGCGCCATCTCAAGATAGCTGAGCGATTCCCACCCATTCTTTTTCTTCCAAGATGCCAAATGCACCTCATAAACGGAATACGGCTTATCCAGCCCGTTTTTTTCTTCACGGGTTTCCATCCATTTGCCGTCCCTCCATTGATGGTTATCGTCCCATACTACTGAAGCCGTGTTCGGTGGTTGCTCGCAAAAGCGCGCAAAGGGGTCCGCTTTTTCCGTCCAAACATCATTGTTGTTGGAGTGTATCTTGTATTTGTACTTGGTACCCTTGTCCACTCCGGGAATAAACCCTTCCCAGATACCACTACTGTCCCAACGTACATTCAATTGATGTTCCCCGGCGTTCCAGTAATTAAAATCCCCCACCACACTGACCGATTTTGCAGAAGGTGCCCAAACGGCAAAGTACGTACCTTTGGCACCATCGACCTCCGTTAGGTGCGAACCCAACTTATTGTAGAGCCGAAAATGTTTGCCGCCCTTAAAAAGATCGATATCAAATTCTGTAAAAAAACTGTGTGGAACTACCTTGGACATATATGCGGGTTTAGTACTGTACAATAATAAGCATCTTTGGGCAAGAATACGATTATGGCAACAGGTTTGACATGAGAAACAACATTTTTTTAAAAATGGAACGCTTTTTGATTTCCTTGCAACAAGAGTTAAATGAACACAAATTCAAAATCCAATATCATGAATAAATTTAGTACAATTTTAGGCGCAGTAATCGTTTTTGTCTTTGCAGCATGCGAAGGCCCCCAAGGCCCTCCGGGCTATGATGGACTCGATGGGGCACAAGGACCTCAAGGAGAACCAGGCATTCAAGGACAGGTTGTCGAGGTAGAAGGAATCTACTTTGACTATATACCCGAAGGCAATTTATTCAGTACTCTGATCACATTTAGAGACATAACAAATTTTGATGTCTATCAGGCAGATGCCGTACTGGTATATCGACACAATGGGACAGTTGCTTTGGATGATGGCAGCAATGCAGACCTTTGGACCCAAATACCGCAGAACTATTTTTTGGACCAAGGTACCATACAATACGTTTTTGAACACACATATGTGGATGTTGAACTCTTTATCGATGGTAATTTTGATTTGTCCACCTTGAGCACCGACTTCACCGATGATCAATTGTTCAGAATAGTTTTTGTGCCCAGCGAGTTTGCGGAATCTCCGGATTTTGATGCCGCCAACCTCAACAGCGTAATGTCCAAACTCCAAATCGATGAAGGAGAAGTCATGAAATTGGACATTAACTAGTTCCGTCAAAAAATACTATCTTAAGTCTCATTGGTCAACAATGGGACTTTTTTTTTGGTTTAATTTGAAAGGAACCGAATCAAATTACGTCCAAATACCTAAAAAACGATTCATGGGAAAAAGATTGCTATTGATTGCTTTTGTCGTCTTTGCCGGATGCAAGGGAACATCACAGGAAGAAAAAAAAGAAAATACTAAAGAAACTGCTTTCAAGGTCAACAAAACCGATGCCGAATGGCGTGCGGAACTTACCGAGATGGAATATTACGTATTGCGAAAAGAAGCCACAGAAAATGCTTTTTCAAGTGATTTGTTGGACATCAAGGAAAAAGGCACCTACGTTTGTGCGGGCTGTGGCACCCCGGTATTCAAAAGTGAACATAAATTTGATTCAGGAACCGGATGGCCCAGTTTTGATAGGGAAATCGAAGGAAACGTCGCTTTTGATACCGACTATAAAATCGGTGTGGCCCGTACCGAGGAACATTGTGCAGTTTGTGGGGGACACTTGGGCCATGTTTTTAACGATGGTCCCCGAAACACAACGGGCAAAAGGCACTGCATTAACGGGGCTGCCCTGGATTTTGTTCCCGAAAAGCAATAAATTGCGACAAAAAAATACATGGAAAAGAAATATAGCGTAGATAAGACCGACCAGGAGTGGAAACAACAGCTTTCCGCGGAAGAATATTATGTGCTGCGGCAAAAAGGAACCGAACGTCCCTATACCGGTAAGTTCGACCTACATTTTGAAAATGGCGATTACCATTGTAAAGGGTGCAATGCCAAATTGTTCGAAAGTGAACATAAGTTTGAAAGCGGTTGTGGCTGGCCTTCATTTGACCAAGCCGTCGAAGGCGCCATTGAATATATTCGCGACACCAGCCATGGGATGCTCCGCACAGAGACCGTTTGCGCCAATTGTGGCGGTCACCTCGGACACGTGTTCAATGATGGCCCCAAAGCGACTACCGGCCAACGCTACTGCATCAATTCGGTGAGCATTGATTTTGATCCCAAAGAATAAATGGATTTCCAAGAAAGTTATTTGAGCAATGTTCAATTCGAGTTCCATCGTTATAAAACAATGGGGGACAAGACCTTTGCTCAAATTCTTGATGCCGACATTCATTGGAAATACTCGGACTCCGATAATTCCATGGCCATTATTGTAAAGCATATGGTAGGGAACATGCTGAGCCGTTGGACCAACTTTTTGACCGAGGATGGTGAAAAACCTTGGCGGGAACGGGATTTGGAGTTTGAAAGGCCCTATTCCAAAAAATCGGAAATGATCGCTGCTTGGGAAAAGGGATGGCAATGCCTTTTTGATGCTCTGGACAGTATCGACAGCACCAATTTTGAAAACAAGATCAAAATTCGCAACCAGGAGCATAGCATTGTTGGGGCCATCAACCGTCAATTGGCACACTACGCCAGCCATGTAGGACAGATTGTCTTCATCGGAAGAATGATCAAAGGCTCGGATTGGAGGTCATTATCCATCCCAAAAGGCGAGTCCTACGCCTTCAACAAAAAGATGTTCGGCACAGGCAAAGCCTGATTTCACAAACAAACCCACATTTGATTTTTTTCACCTTGGGAAATGGGGATTGATTTCCGTACTTTTGCACCTGCCAATCGATGGCATATTTTCAATCTAACAACTAAAATCAAAATCTAATGAGCAAGTTCGATATAATTGTTTTGGGAAGTGGTCCAGGTGGATATGTTACTGCCATAAGGGCATCACAATTAGGTTTCAAAACAGCCATTATAGAAAAAGAAAGTTTAGGAGGTGTATGTCTTAACTGGGGTTGTATCCCGACCAAGGCCCTTCTTAAATCTGCTCAGGTTTTCGAATATTTAAAGCATGCCGAAGATTACGGTTTGAGCGCCAAGGATGTCGAGCATGATTTTGGTGCCGTTGTCAAAAGAAGCCGTGGTGTTGCCGATGCAATGAGCAAAGGTGTCCAGTTTTTGATGAAGAAGAACAAAATCGAGGTCATCAATGGATTTGGAAAGGTAAAACCGGGCAAAAAAATTGAAGTAAAAGCGGAAAACGGGGAAACCACCGAATATTCCGCAGACCATATCATCATTGCAACAGGAGCGCGCAGCCGTGAGCTGCCAAGCCTTCCGCAAGATGGCAAAAAAGTAATCGGTTACCGCGAGGCCATGTCCTTGGAAAAACAACCCAAGAAGATGATCGTGGTAGGTAGTGGCGCCATAGGAATGGAGTTTGCCTATTTCTATCACTCCATGGGCACCGAAGTGACCGTGGTGGAATACATGCCGAACATTGTCCCTGTTGAGGACCAGGATATCTCCAAACAGTTGGAACGTAGCTTCAAAAAATCGGGTGTAAAGATCAAGACTTCTGCCGAGGTCACTAAAGTTGATACTTCCGGTGATGGAGTAAAGGCCACCGTAAAAACACAAAAAGGCGAAGAGGTATTGGAAGCCGATATCGTGCTATCCGCAGTGGGCATTAAAACCAATATCGAGAACATTGGTCTGGAAGATGTTGGAATTGCTACGGACAGGGATAAGATTTTGGTGAACGACTACTACCAGACCAACATTCCCGGCTACTTTGCCATTGGAGATGTAACCCCAGGGCAGGCCTTGGCACACGTTGCCTCCGCAGAAGGGATCATTTGTGTGGAAAAACTGGCAGGAATGCACGTTGAAGCCCTTGATTATGGTAATATCCCAGGGTGTACGTACTGTATCCCCGAAGTAGCTTCCGTTGGGCTCACCGAAAAACAGGCCAAAGAAAAAGGTTACGACCTTAAGATCGGTAAGTTCCCATTCTCCGCAAGTGGTAAAGCCAAGGCCGCCGGTACTCCCGATGGTTTTGTAAAAGTAATTTTTGATGCCAAATACGGTGAATGGCTAGGTTGCCACATGATCGGTGTCGGCGTTACCGATATGATCGCTGAGGCCGTTGTTGCCCGTAAATTGGAGACCACCGGTCACGAAGTATTGAAGGCCGTTCACCCGCACCCAACAATGAGCGAAGCTGTAATGGAAGCTGTTGCTGATGCGTATGATGAAGTAATCCACCTATAGATATGCTTAAAATTTTTAGGGCCACTGCTATTTTAGAAGGTATTTCCTATCTACTCCTTTTCGGAATGACCATGCCGTTGAAGCATTGGGCAGATATTCCCGGACCAAACCAGGTTGTTGGTATGGCACATGGCATATTGTTCATTCTATATGTAGTAGTGGCCGTTGTTTTTTGTTGGGAACGAAAATGGAAGCTCAAAAAGTTTTTTATTCTTTTTGTGGCATCCCTACTCCCCTTTGGAACATTTTATGCCGATAAAAAATACTTGAAAGAATTAGCCTAGGAAACTCTCAATGGCCAAATCGTAGCTTTGGAGTCCAAAGCCAAGAATGACCCCTTTGGCCCCTGGCGAGATAAAAGAAACATGGCGGTACTCTTCACGCTGATGGGTATTGGATATGTGCACCTCGATTACCGGAGTTTCCACAGCCTTTACGGCATCACCAATTCCCACAGAGGTATGTGTATAGGCCGCTGCATTCAGTACAATACCGTCGTAATCAAAACCCACTTCCTGTATTTTACCTATAAGCTCTCCCTCAATATTGGACTGGTAATACTCCAGTTCCACATCAGGAAATTTTTGCTGTAGCATTTTAAAATAGTCTTCAAAAGTGGTATTCCCGTACACATCTGGTTCACGTTTTCCCAAAAGGTTCAGGTTGGGTCCGTTGATGATCATTAGTTTCATGCCATCAAAAGTACAACAAAAAGAAAAGGGCGGGAATATCCGCCCTACATATAAAACAATAGTAGCTTTTAATTGATGGCAAACCGGAGTCCAAAGCCAAAAGCCGCAACCTCATTATTGCCCACATCGCTCAACACAACGGATGGGCGCCAATGAAAATTAAGCACAAAAGGAACTCCCTCAATTTTAAAGTCGAGCCCCATATGTGGAGGCAAGGCAAAAATATTGTCAAAATCCTTAAAAAAAATAATGCTTGGTCCAACCCCAGGGTACCAACGCAGGCCCGGTGCCCTATAAAATCCCTTATGGTAGGAATATAGGAACCTAGCCATGGTCGCATTGTCCTTAAAAACCAAAATCCGCTTGGCCAATATGCTCATCCTAGAAAAAATATTTTCCGGTAGCCAAAAAAGGTGGCTTCCCCATAAAGGTCTATGACCAACCAAGAGCGGCCTTGTAACTGGTCTGGGCCTTTGCCGCAAGGCTGCCCAACTTAACAATGGCAATAATTAAAAATATTTTCCCATTTTAAGTGCAATTAGTGGCTGATATTTATGGTTTACACTGTAAGATTAGAGGTTAAATACAGTTACTTTTTCCTTATTAAAACAAAAATAAGATTCCCAAAGCTGCCATTGAAAAATCGTAATCATCACTTATTTTGACATAAGATATGTTGATTTCCGTGTTGCTGCTCACATTGGCACCGATGATGGGCCTTATATAAAAACCTCCTGTATTTCCATCATTTACACCAATTGCATAGCCTACGTCCGCCCCTAATTTAAAATCGTAGGTCGGATACAACCTAAACGCTGAGGCAGCTGGAATATATTGAATATTCGGAAAATCCCCTTGCACCGTGATCGGTCCAAAATCAACATTATCATTGTTGATAAAGGCATTCATAAATCCCGTTGCCAAACCAGCATCTATCAGTTCCGAAACACTCCAGAGATAACCGAGATCAAGTCCAATTTCAAAATTTGAATACTCAGAAATGTCGCCAAATGGCACACCGAAATGGACCCCTGCCTTAAAATTTGTCCGATCCACTCGTTGTGCCATGGACGAAAAACTTACGGCAACCATTGCTATGATCACCAATATGAACGTTTTTTTCTTCATTGTTAAAATTTTACTAAGAGGAAAACGTGTACTTGATAAAAAAAGTGTCTTCACGAAGTAAATTTCCTACAAAATAAATTTTCATTCTTTCTTTCCTATTCAATCTTAGGTCAAAACCATTGAGACCAATTGTCTTTAAGCACCATCAGTTGACCAAAGGGGCGTTTTGAATTGACCGATGGCTGTTTTTAAGCAACCGTGATGTAGTAATGTGATTATATTTGGGCATATGAATTGGCAGCAAGCAATAAAAGATTACCAAAATTATTTGAAGATAGAGCGCGGACTTTCTCCAAATTCCATCTCCAACTACTCCATGGACCTTAAAAAGCTTGCCGGTTATCTTGATGAACAAGGCTTTGATGATAAACCTATCACGATAGACAAAGAAATTGTACAACAGTTTATCTATGAGATTGCCAAAGTGATAAATCCTAGAACACAGGCCCGCATTATTTCCGGTCTCAAAGGATTCTTCAATTATCTGGTCTTCGAAGATTACCGCGAGGACAACCCCATGGACCTTATTGAAACCCCAAAAATCGGTAGAAAGTTGCCCGACACCCTTTCGGAAGACGAAATAAACCAATTGATAGCTGCCATTGACCTTTCCAAACCTGAAGGGGAAAGGAACAGGGCCATTTTGGAAACCTTGTACGGTTGCGGTCTCCGTGTGTCGGAACTTATCAACCTAAAACTATCCGACCTTTATTTTGATGAAGATTTTATTCTGGTCACTGGGAAAGGAAACAAACAGCGTTTTGTTCCCATCAGTGAAATCAACCAGAAATACATCAACATTTACCGGAAGAAAATTAGGGTACATTTGCCCATTCAAAAAGAACATGAAGATTTTGTTTTTCTAAATCGTCGGGGCAAACAACTGACCCGTGCCATGATTTTCACCATAGTTAAAAGACTGGCGGAAGCAATCGGACTAAAAAAGAGTATCAGTCCCCATACTTTCAGGCATTCCTTTGCAACACATCTTTTGGAAAACGGGGCCGATTTACGGGCCATACAACAAATGTTGGGCCATGAGAGCATAACAACCACCGAGGTGTATATGCATGTAAACCGCTCACACTTGGCCCATGTTTTAAAAGAGTTTCATCCAAGAAAATCACAAAACTAGTCCCGCATTAACTTATGCCGTTCTACTTTATTTTGCTTTTTGAAGGGTCGGATAATCAAACGGGCCTCCCGGTCAAAGCGGATATAATTATACACCCAATTGATAAATACCACTAGCCTATTCCTAAATCCGATAAGAAAATACAAGTGCACGAACATCCAGACAAACCATGCAAACACGCCTTGGAACCTGAACTTTGGTAAATCCACCACAGCTTTGTTCCGTCCCACGGTGGCCATACTGCCTTTATCCTTGTAAACAAAGGGCTTCATAGGCCTCTCCTCTATCGTTCGAACAAGATTGTCCCCTAAGCTCCTTCCTTGCTGCATAGCAGGCTGGGCCATCATGGGATGGCCATCGGGAAACTCTTTGGTCTCCATCTGCGCCACATCCCCAATGGCAAAAACACCCTCCAGACCCATTACTTGATGGAATTCGTTTACACGTAATCTATTCCCTCTACTTAGCAATTCCTCTCCATCCAGACCTTTCAATCCCACAGCCTTTACGCCCGCTGCCCAAACCAAGGTCTCAGCTTCAAAAATGGTTTTGGTGTTTGTAGTTGCCCGTTTGCCATTATAATCGGTGACCCGAATGTTCTTCCAAACGTTCACGCCGAGTTCCTCCAAGAATTTTTCTGCCTTTTCCGACGCCTTCTCGCTCATTGCAGGTAAAATCCTGCCGCCGCTCTGTATCAAATTTATTTGGGCCCTTCTTGTGTCCAGATCGGGATAATCCTTGGGAAGTATGCCCTTTTTTATTTCGGCCAATGCGCCCGCTAGCTCCACTCCTGTTGGTCCCCCTCCAACAATCACAAAATTCATGAGCGCATCTCGCTCATGCAGATCGTCCGTCAACAGCGCCTGTTCAAAATTCTCGAGAATCAGACTACGCAAGTTCAAAGATTGCGGAATGGTTTTCATGGCCATTCCTTTGGTCTCGATGCCCTTATTTCCGAAAAAGTTGGTCTCAGAACCCGTGGCCACCACCAAAAAGTCGTAAAAAATCTCGCCAATATTGGTTTTGATCCTTTTGGTATCCGTTTTCACTTCTTGGACCTGGGCCAACCGAAAAAAGAAATTGGGATATCCCTGAAGCACCTTTCTGATCGGGTAGGCAATGGAATCTGGTTCCAGGCCACCGGTGGATACTTGATAGAGCAGAGGCTGAAAATTATGATAGTTGTGTTTGTCCAACAGAACTACCTGGACATCTTTCTTACTTAACCTTTTTGCTAGTGCAATGCCTCCAAAACCGCCGCCTATGATAACGACTCTTGGATTACTGGATTGAGGAATGTTCATGCTCGACATACCAACAAATTTAAACATTCCCAATAAGTGCCATACCTGTTGGGAATGGTTTTTTTATATCTTTAAAGCCTAACTCAAAAACTTCAACCAATGAGAAAATTTCTCCCAATGGGTGCATTTCTACTATTGTGCACCATGGGGCTCTCTGCCCAAAAAAAGAAAAACGATGTAATCAATGACCTAGAGTCAAAATCTGAAAAATACAGTGAGATAGCCCACAAGATCTGGGACCTGGCCGAAATGGGCTATTTGGAGGAACAGAGCTCTGCTCTTTTGCAGGAAACCCTTTCCGATGCAGGTTTTAGCATCGATAAAGGAATTGCAGGTATTCCGACCGCATTTAAGGCAGAATATGGTTCGGGTTCACCGGTAATCGCCATTTTGGGCGAGTACGATGCGCTGCCCGGACTTTCCCAAGAGGCCGTTCCCGAGAAAAAATCCGCTGGTGGGGCCGCCGGCCATGCCTGTGGGCACCATTTGTTCGGGACCGCGTCCACCGCGGCCGCCATCTCCGTAAAGGATTGGATGGAAAAGAACAACATTAAGGGAACCATTCGATTTTATGGTTGCCCTGCTGAGGAAGGTGGGTCGGGAAAAGTTTACATGGTCCGTGAAGGTGTCTTTGATGATGTAGACGTTGCGCTGCACTGGCACCCAGGTTCCGGGAATGCTGCAAGCGCCGGTGCCGCTCTGGCCAATAAATCTGCCAAATTCAGATTTCATGGGGTTTCCGCACATGCTGCAGGAGCACCGGAAAAAGGACGTTCCGCCCTTGATGGCGTGGAGGCCATGAACGCCATGGTGAACATGATGAGAGAGCACGTCCCAGAGGATGCAAGGATACATTATGTTATCACAAATGGTGGAAAAGCGCCTAACGTAGTCCCCGATTTTGCAGAGGTGTACTATTATGCAAGACATAACACCAGGGAGGTCGTTGTGGATATCTTTGACCGTATGGTAAAAGCCGCTGAAGGCGCCGCATTGGGAACCGGGACCACCATGGAGTATGAGATGATCGGTGGAACGCACGAACTTTTGCCCAACCTCACCGTTCAAAAGATCATGTACGACAATTTGGTCAAAGTTGGGGGAGTCACCTATAATGATCAAGAAAAGGCCTTTGCTGAAAAGATATCCGAGACCTTGGGCAAGGGAGCTCCGGAGATTTCCACCGCACAGATCGTGCAGCCCTACAGGGAAACCGCTCAGGCCTACGGTTCCACCGATGTCGGTGATGTAAGCTACACCGTTCCCACAGCTGGACTAGGTACTGCGACCTGGGTCCCCGGAACTCCCGCACATAGCTGGCAAGCAGTTGCCGCCGGCGGTATGAGCATCGGTTCCAAGGGAATGATGGTCGCTGCAAAAACATTGGCACTGACCGCCATGGACATTTTTGAAAGCCCTAAAACAATCCAGGCGGCCAAAAAAGAACTGGAGCAAAGGCGTGGCAAGGACTTTAAATATGTTCCCATGTTGGGCAATAGGCCTCCTGCCCTGGATTACCGTAAATAGATTTTTTTATCCAAACATTGTAACAAAAGCATTCTTATCGATACCAATGGATAAAGCAAACTTACCAACCGCTTAGTGAACAAAGAACTGGAACATCAATTTGTGACGGAACTTGAGGACAATCAGAACATTGTCCATAAGGTGTGCAGTCTATATACCAACGACAAGGATTCGCATAACGACCTGTTCCAGGAAATCACTATACAGTTGTGGAAAGCATACCCAAAGTTTCGGGGAGATGCCAAGTTTAGCACATGGATGTACCGTGTTGCGCTCAATACGGCCATAACATTGTACAGAAAATCCAAAAAAAGGGTAAAGACCCAGGATTTTGATTCGGTCCTCTATAAGATCAAGGCCACCGATTATGATGATACCGAGGAACGACAATTAAAGTTGATGTACGACGCGGTAAAACAACTTGGCGACATTGATAAGGCCTTGGTCTTTCTTTATCTGGAAGACAAGGATTATTCTGAAATAGCCGAAACTTTGGGAATTTCCGAAGTAAATGCAAGAGTGAAGATGAGTAGGGTGAAAAACAAATTAAGAACAATATTAAATCCGTGATTATGCTGGATGAACTGGAGCTCTTGAAGAAGGATTGGCAGAAGCGGGAAGCAAACCTCCCCAAACTGTCCTATGAGCAAATATACCCGATGACCAAAAAAAAGTCATCGTCCATAGTAAAATGGATTTTTTATATCAGTATCATAGAATTTGTTTTCTGGGCAGGTATCAATATTATTTTTAGTGGCCCCGATACCATGCAAGAGCTTAAGGAAATGCATATTTACAAGGTAGTTATGGCCCTTAATGTCATCAACTACGCCATCATCCTTTACTTTATCTATAAATTCTATACCAATTATAAAAAAATCTCCTTTACCGATTCCTCCAAAAATTTGATGCGTACCATACTAAAAGTTAAACGGACAGTGACCCAATATGTATGGTTCAACCTAATTATCTTCACCATTAGCGCAATAATTTACGCCTATGGGGTTCTGCTGTACACACCGGAAGGACAGGAATTGGTCAATGCAGCTGCCCAAGATGGGGACAGTACGGAGTTTTGGGCATTGTTGATCATCACATCGATCGGAGTGACAACTGCCGTGCTGGTGATTATTTGGTTGTTCTACAAACTCCTGTACGGCATCCTTCTCAAAAAACTAAGAAAAAACTACAACGAGCTCAAAAGACTGGAGGTCTAATCATCAATTTTACCTTTGTAACTGTATCGTCTTTTTTGGTTTTCCTCCTCATAGGCAAGAAGTTCTTTTTGAGGAATAACTTTTAGGAACGATGGGTGTTGCTCAATGGCATACTCCAATTTCTCCAAAATGGCATCAATGGATTCGTTATCGTAATCAATATCCAAAGGTTCCTTGATTTGCATGGATTGAAGGATTCCTTTCTTCTTCACACGAAGGCCTTTTTTATCAAAAGAACGTCGAAAACCGTCGATAACAACGGGAACAACAACAGGTTTGTATTTTTTGATGATGTGCGCCGTGCCCTTTCGCAAGGGCTTCCAAGGGGTGGTCGTTCCTTGCGGGAAGGTAATTACCCAGCCATCGTCCAATGCTTTTCCAATATTGGAAATATCACTGAACTTCACCTGTCTGTTCACATTCTGGCCATCCGCCCTCCAGGTCCTTTCAATACTTATGGAACCGGCATAGGCCAAAACCTTGGTCAACAAACTCTTTCCCATGGTCTCTTTGGCGGCCACATAGTAAATGTTCAGTTTCGGGTTCCACAGATAGCCCAAGTTTTTGATATTATCGTCCCGTCCTTTTAGACTGGCATTGAATACGTGGAACATCGCCACCACGTCGGCAAAATAGGTTTGATGGTTGCTTACAAAAAGGACATTGCTTTCGGGAAGGTCGCGGATTATCTGCGAACCCTCGATCTCCAAAGTATTAAACCCCTTGTAGCGCTGGTGCGTCATCATACCTGCAATGCGAATCAGCCATCGCTTTAAAAACAAAATATGACCAAAGGGATTTTTCTTGAACAGACCCATGTAAAGTGTTATTGTTGGCGGTAAATTTACAAAATAGCCTTTAAAGCAATTGACGCAAAAGCTCCTTGATTTCACTCAAAACCATTGCAGTGGCGCCCCAAACGGTATAACCGTTTAATTTAAAGGCAGGTACATCTATATTTTTAGCGTAAGAAGTTGTCAAAATCTCATTGACGTGGTTGGAATCGTCCATAAAATCCTTGAGATAGACCTCTACAAGGCTTTCTACTTCGTAATCCTCCTTTACAAATGGTCGAGGATTGGGATAAAGTCCGATATAAGGTCTAACCAAAAAATTACTTGGCGGAATATATACTTCGCTCAGCTCTTTTATCACCTCAACGTCACTTGGCAGGACACCGACTTCCTCATGTGTCTCACGCAAAGCCGTATCCATGAGGTTTCCATCTATTTTTTCCACCTTTCCACCGGGAAATCCAATTTGGTTGGAATGTACACCCTGATAAACCTTTCTTAGAATCAGAAGCAGTCGGGTTTCTTGTTCAACATCGGGGTAAAACAATGCCATCACCCCAGCTCTTTTTGGGTCGGCATCCATAACCCTGTTGTTCTTCAACCATTGGATACGCAACTGCGGTGACATTTTATTATGGGAATCTTCCCCGGGAAGTGGAAGATTTTTTAATTTTAAAGCTAGTTTGTAAAATTCATTAAAATCCATACTGTTGAGACAATCAGCTTTAGCTACAAGTATATTATTTCTATTATTGGTTTCCTGCGGAGAATCCCCCAAAAAGGGGAAGGACAAAGTTCAGGAAAATATTGCAAACAAGGACACCGTCCCAAAAACTGCATTGGATTCCACCGCAATCGAGGAAGAAGGGGAAGAACCCTTCAAACTTACCGAGGAAAATGCCATCGACTTCTTTTTTGATTATTCCAAAAAACTTAAAAAGGACCAGGTAAAAATTACAACGACCATGGGGAGCTTTACCGTCCAACTCTATGATGATGTTCCCTACCACAAAGCCAATTTCATTTATCTGGCCAGACAAAAATATTTTGACAGCACCCAATTCCATAGGGTGGTCAAGGATTTTATCATCCAAGGAGGAAACTCCGATGATAGAAAAACGGCCAGAAAACGTGGCGATATAGGAAGATATCTTCTCCCCCCTGATGCCAACAAAGGGCACAAACACCACCGGGGAACCATATCCATGCCCAGTAGCGAGAGGGACAATCCACACAAACTGGCCTCACCGTACGAGTTCTTTATCGTCGTCACCGACCCCGGGTCCTATCATCTTGATGGGTCATACACTCCTTTTGGACGGGTGATAGATGGAATGGAGGTTGTAGATGCCATTAATAAAGTACGCGTAGGGGATGGCGATTGGCCATGGCAAAATATATACATACTAAAGGCTGAAGTTTTGTAAAGGAATCAAAAAATAATATAATTTAATGGCCCTCAATACATAACTAAACTCAGCATGATTCAAACTAACAATTTTAGCTATGCAGATGATGGGCAATCCTATTCGGGAATTGTTGCCCATGATGACAGCATTCGGGGAAAACGACCTGTGGTATTGGTCGCCCATACCTGGGCGGGTCAATCGCAATTTGAAACGGATAAGGCCATCGAGCTTGCCAAACGTGGCTATCTGGCATTGGCCATGGACCTTTACGGCGAGGGAAAAAGAGCAAAGGACAACACCGAAGCGGAAGAACTCATGAACCAGGTGGCCACCGACCGTCAAAAGTTGCTCGACCGAATAATGCTGGCATTCAACAGTATTAAGGGGCACGACTTGGCCGACCCGGAAAAAGTAGGCATCATCGGGTTCTGTTTTGGAGGTAAATGCGCCTTGGACCTTGCCCGTTCCGGTACCGACTTCAAGGGTGCCGTTTCCTTTCACGGACTCTTGGACCCAAACGGATTGGAGCAGGAAGAGGAGGACATTAAGGCAAAAGTATTGGTACTTCACGGTTGGGAAGATCCCATGGCGTTTCCCAAGGATGTAGTTTCCTTAGGGTATGAACTGACCGATAGAAATGCCGTATGGGAAATGGATGTTTTTGGCGGAACAGGGCATGCCTTTACCAACCCAAATGCCCATGCTCCGGATGATGGAATGATCTACAGCCCATTGGCCACTGACCGCTCTTGGTTACGGATGCTGAACTTTTTTGAGGAGGTATTCGCAGATTGACCATCAAAAAAAAACGAAGCATTAAGCCGGCATTTTACGGTATAAAAAAGCGGTTCGGGACGATAGTGTCCCGAGCCGTAAATAAATCAACCATATACCTAGGTGCAAAAGGCAATTTTTCCACTGAAATTGGTGCCTGACCAGCATTTTAAATCTTCATGTTGATCCCAAATATAATCTGACGGAAACCACCTCCGAAAACCCCAGAGGTCGCCCTGTTCAAACGCGAGGCCCTATATACCTTATCGGTAATGTTCTTTCCATTTACAAAAATGGTGGCATCTATTTTATTTCCAATGGTCAAATCGTAGTTCACAAAGGCATCTATGGTGGTATAAGACGGTAATTGTCCAATTGCCCCATCGGCAGATTCATTTTCAAAATTGTGGAACTCCGTGTATTGCTTGCCCACATGATGCACATTAAACCCGCTCGAGAACCGGTTCCAATTATAATTGAGCCCCAAACTCATATTGATACGGGGCGTGTAAGGTGCCTCGGTATCCGAAAGTCCCTGATCACCAAAGGTGACAACACTTCTTGTAATATTGCCAAATTGGGATGCATCAATGGTCGGGTCGGTCAGCAAGGTTTCCCCTCCCCCATTGTCCACATATACCTGGTAGGCATTTCTATTGGAATTTACCATGGACACATACTCATTCTGTGTAGCGGCACTATGTACAACCTGGGAAAAAAGGTCCCTGTCCTCCAATTTGCCCGATCTTACTTTGGAATGCATATAGGTAAGGTTGCCCAAAAAGTGCAATTGATGGTCATTCACGTTCAAAAGTTTGGCATTGATGGCCATTTCCACTCCTTGAACATTTATTTCGCCCAACTCGGTAAATACTTCGTTACGCCCCCCTGCATAAAAATTTCTGCTCGCATTGTGAAAATAGGTCAATTGCCCCTGGATAAAATTATCCAACAAGCCGCCCCGCCAACCAATTTCCTTGTTCCAACTTAGCTCTGGGTCAATATTGATGCTCTGTCCCGCCAACGGGTTGGTCACCACACCATCCTGTTCCACCAAAAACCCGAATACTTTGGAAGGAGCTATCATTCCCTGATACACACTGCCATAAAATTCACTGTTGCCATAATCATAATGTACCGTGATCCCTGGCAAAAATTGATTGTATACATTGGGTTCCCTGCCTTCGGTTGTACTGTCAAGGTTTGGGTTTTGGGCCAAGGCCAAGAGATCCTGGCGGTACATATCAACGTGCTCAAACCTAAGAATAGGTGTCACCCCTATTTTTCCAAAACCGAACTCATTGCGGATGTAGCCATTGGCCGACCATAACCTGTACCATAGATCTGTGGTCGCCGTTCCATATCTGGCCCATCTGGAGTTATCCGCTTCCAGGAAAACATCCTTAAAGGTTTCACGGTGCAGATTGATACCTCCTTCAAATGCGCTTGGGGCTCCAAAGGCTTCCCATGCCGCGTTGACAGTTTCCTTGATTCCGGAAACACGGTAGATCCACCGACTGTCCGTAGTGCTCTCCAATCCATTCTCCACACGCCCAACGATCACATAGTCTTGGTCATCAAATGTTCTTCCAGCTAAATATCCATATCTATCATTAAAAATTTCATCGCCTACATAATCCTGTACTTCGGATGCTCGGACCTTGGCGGTAACCTGTCTCCACCAATCCCGTTCAAAATCCGAGGCGTACACTTTTGTAGTGAAGCTCAAATCATCGTTGGGCAACCATTTGTGGATAATATCGACACCATAGCGCCTCATGGTAAATTGGTCCGCATCCAATGGGTTTTGGATCGGGTCAGCTTCAAATGTGAAGGGTGTCTGCGAGCTTAAAGAGGCCTGATTGTCCTCGAACTGCCCGCTCACCTTAAAATAAAGTGATTGATTACCGGAGAGTTTGGCAAATATCTTTGCATTCAGGTTCAAGATCTCAACCGATGAATTATCTGTAAACCCATCAAACTTCTTGTAAACACCTTCCACCAAACCACCTATATCGTTCCAAGTTCCTCCGTATGAAAACAGGCCGGAGGTATAATTGCGCTGACCTCCTGTCAACTTAAGCCGCAAAGTGGGTTTTTGAGGTGGTAGCGCGGTAATATAGTTGACAGCGCCGTACATATTGTTGGGGCCGTACCGTAGCAAATCCGCTCCTTTATACACTTCGACCGAGGTGATACGATCGCTCACCGGATTATAGTAAGCCCCTGGAGCTATATACGGTGCCGGTGCCGCCGGTGTCCCGTCTTCCATCAAGAGCACCTTTTTGGAGCGCCTGCCCCACGAACCCCGAATACTGATGTTCGGTCGGTTGGACAATCCCATGTCCCCAACAATATTGACCCCCGGAATGGTGCGCAATACCTCTTCGGTGCTCAAAGGATTACTATTTTTTAATGCAACAGGATCGATCCTAAAGTTGCTCCCTTTAAATTCACTTTTAAAATTTTTGGGCGATGCACTTACAATTACTTCGCTCAATGTGGTATTGGACCTGTTCAATGCTATGGTGCCCAAATTATCGCCACTCGATATGGGAACCTTTAGCGCTTCGTATCCCAAATACCTCACAATAACGGAACTGTCATCGGGGGACCTATCGATCTGGAAGTTTCCATGATCATTGGTCAGGGTTCCTTTTTGGCTTGAATTCAGTATAATTTGTGCCCCGATCAAGGGCTGTCCATCTGAGGCATCGACCACTTTTCCTTTGATATTTTCCTGACTCTTTCCCTGAAGACCAAAGAGTAAAATACATATGAATGATACCTTTTGAATATGTCGGGCGATCTTACCGTTCATTTATGATATATCTCTTAATTATTGAATTCGTTCACTAATGGGCACTAAAATATAAATCAAGTTCTTTGAAATTCTTTGTATATCGAGGTTACGGCGTTTTTTAACACGGTGACGATTTGAATTGGGTTCAGGATTTTTGCTGTTGCAAAATCCACATCCAATGAATCAAGGCAAATACATTTTTGCTCAGTTGACCGAATTCTTGCCCCGTCGCGTGTTTGACCGCATTGTCAAAAAGCACGATGGGAACAAATATGTCCGAAGCTTTACCTGCTGGAACCAAATGCTCTGTATGGTATTTGGTCAGCTCACCTCCAGGGAGAGCATGCGGGACCTGATGCTAAGCTTGGAAGCCCACCACTCGAAATATTATCATCTGGGTTTCGGAAAATCAATTTCAAGGCGCAACCTGGGCAAGGCCAACGAAAAACGCAGCAGCAAAATCTTTGAGGAGTTTGCCACCGTCCTGATTGAACAGGCCAGGAAGAGCTATTATCGGAACGATTTTGAGATTAAGGTTGAAGGCAATGTGTATGCCCTGGACTCCACCACCATAGACCTGTGCTTGAACGTGTTTTGGTGGGCAGAGTTCAGAAAGGCCAAGGGCGGGATAAAGATCCATACGCTGTATGATGTGAAAACTTCCATCCCGAGTTTCCTTCACATATCCAATGCCAGTTTACACGATGTGAACGTTTTGGAGATCATCCCTTTTGAACCAGGGGGTTTTTACGTACTCGACAAAGCCTACATAGACTTTGAACGCTTGTACAAACTCCACGGTAAAGAAGCCTTTTTCGTTACCCGGGCCAAGGACAATATGCGGTTCAAGCGGATGTACTCCAACCCGACCGATAAAGCAGCAGGCATGAAATATGACCAGATAGGCAAACTGGAAGGATATTATTCCCGAAAGGCCTATCCGGACAAACTGCGCCGGATAAAATATTATGATGAAGAAACACAAAAAGAGTTTGTTTTCTTGACCAACAACACCGAGCTGGACGCCTTGGAAATCGCCCTGTTGTACAAAAAACGGTGGGAGGTTGAACTGTTTTTCAAGTGGATGAAACAACATTTAAAAATCAAATCCTTTTGGGGTACGACCCTAAATGCTGTTAAAATCCAGATTTACTGTGCGATTATCGCTTACTGTTTGGTTGCCATCATAGCGAACACCTTGAAAGTGGAGCGGAGAATCTACGAAATTTTACAGATTCTGAGCATATCACTACTCGATAAAACACCTGTAAGAGAGATACTTACAAGGCACGATTACAAAGATGTCAATGAACTAAAAAATAAACAACTGAAAATCAATGGGTTTTAAGCGCCCACTAATGGAATTCGTTCATAAGTTCTGGATCGACCTTGACCTTGTTGTTTGCAAATCGATAGGACACCCCCACATTGATCAAATAATCGGCAAAAGCGGCATCTCCCATTCTAGGCTCTCCTGTTGCTTGTTCGGTTTGCAAATCGGTAACACTCTGTGGACGCTCCCTCCTCACGGCAAAGGGCACATTGAGGTTCAAGGAAAAATTATCCTTTATAAAAGCGATTCCGGGGTCAATGGAAAGTACATTTCCAGGTCTTCTAAACCCTTCATTCCCTCCGATCAGGTCTTTTACGGGCACTCCTTCGTACCGAGCTCCCAACGACGCAGAAATGGTATTGCCCAAACTATGGCTTACCCCTGCCCTGACCGAAAACTGGTCGGGAACGGCCATAATGGCCTCGTTCTGTAGAATTGGGCTCAAGGTTTCCCTAAAGGTCCTCGTTCCATTGATCTCCCTTGGATTGATTAAATAAAAACCACCTCCGTAGGCAAAAAAGCGTTCTGCAATTTTTTGGTAAAACTGAAAGTCCAAAGTAATTCCAAAACCACCGTCACCCGGTTGTATACTTTGATCTACCGGTCTGACCTCGGGGCTCCCCTCTACACCTACATTATAAAAAATATCCGAGGCGTTATAACTTCCCGTTGGAATTTTCAATCCCAATCCCAATGCCACATTCCCGTTCTGGTGCTTTTCCAAATCAAACAACCAATACCCGACTCCTGCCCGAATATCGGCCAAGCCACGGGAGAAGGTAGTGTGTCTCTCGTCACGTCCATGCTCGTACAGTGAAGAGCGTGTGTTGATTACTGTGGGAATGGTGATACTGGCGTACCACCTGTCCGAAATTCCGTAAGTCAAAAAGAAATCCCATGAATGTGAATGGTTGATCACCTCTGTTTCGTTGGAAACACGGTCGGGTTCCTCGTGGGTTCCCCTAAAATGACGGAAAGATTTAAAGTATCTGTAATTACTTCCAATTTGGATGTCCCCCGGTCCCAAGAGATTGTTCTCCAAAGTGTTTCCCACACAAGAGGAAAAATGCCTGATGGCCACACACCCCTGTGCATTTGCCCGATCGATTCCGAAAAAGGAGATCAATCCCAAAAATGTAATGATCAATGATTGTGATGTTCTCATACCTGATTGAATGTTTGGTTTGGGGAAATTGAAGATGACAAACAACTTCCCGAAAGGTTAATTTTATGATTAACGAGCAATGTAGCCGTATGACGGGGGTGTTTTGGTTAACGAAAAAGTAATATTGATTAACGATAGGTTAATCGTGCTAAACAACAACTAACCAATGTTGAAAAAAGGTTAGGATATCAATTATGGAGCTTGCTTTCCATAGATACTGGGCAGACTTATCTTGAAGCGAACAGCCAACAATCTCAACAAAATCACCACCAAAATGGCGGCAATGTATGCATACTCATCTTTTATGGGGAACTGTACGATTAAAAAGTAGCTCAAGGCACCCAATATACATGCCGTTGCATAGATCTCTTTATGAAAGATCACCGGGATCTCATTACAGAGAATATCCCGTATAACACCTCCAAAACAAGCTGTCATGGTACCCAAAAATATGCAGATCACAGGTAAAAGTTCAGCTTCGAGCCCCTTCTCCACCCCTACCATGGTATAAAGTCCTATTCCTATGGTATCGAACAGGAACAAAGACTTTCTAAGATATTTAAGTTTGTTCACAAATACGATGGCAAATATCACCGAAATAAAAATGGTGATCACATAGGTCAAATCGTGCATCCAGCCCACTGGCGTATTCCCTATCAACAAGTCGCGCAAGGTACCGCCACCAATAGCGGTAACAAAGGCAATGATCAGCACGCCGAACAAATCCAATCGCTTTTCCATGGCCACCAAAACTCCCGAAATAGCAAAAGCAATGGTGCCCAAAATATCAATGGTCTGGTAAAGCATGGTTACATTTTTTGGGTGTAATAATTGTAATCGTTAATGATTATATCCACAAATTCGATGGGCTTCAACACCGTCTGCACACCCAACACTTCTTTGATACG
>JANSXF010000080.1 GCA_024743095.1 Flavobacteriaceae bacterium | reverse complement strand
TCTCGGCGTATCCCTACTGGACAAAACTTCTGTAAAACAGTTGTTTACAAATTCTAATTACAATAATGTCAATGAACAAACTGATAACCAGTTGAAAATCAACTTATTTTAAGTGGACACTAGTGAGAGCCCATGAAGATTGAATCCATTGAACAGGATGGCAAAAAATTGAAGTTTACCTCACAGGGCAATGCACATTTCATCAAACTCAAGAAAAAACAGGTTCCGGGAGAATTCAACGAAGTTAAAATCACCTATTCTGGACAACCAAGGGAAGCTGTACGAGCTCCTTGGGATGGTGGTTTTTCTTGGAAACAGGATAAAAATGGCAGTCCTTTTGTAGCTACATCCTGTCAAGGCTTGGGAGCAAGTGTTTGGTGGCCCAACAAAGACCATATGTACGACGAGGTGGACAGTATGCGGATTAGCATCACCGTTCCCAAAAACCTAATGGATGTCTCCAACGGACAATTGGAGAGTGTTGAGAAAAAAAGTGATTTTACAACCTACAATTGGGTGGTAAAAAATCCTATCAACAATTACGGTGTAAATGTAAATATTGGGAACTATGTGCATTTTGATGAAGTTTATGAGGGTGAAAACGGTCCGTTAAAATTGGATTATTATGTATTGCCCGAAAATTTGGAGAAAGCCAAAAAGCAGTTTGTCCAGACTCCGATGATGCTCCAGGCCTTTGAACACTGGTTTGGCCCCTACCCTTTTTATGAGGATGGTTTTAAATTGGTGGAAGTTCCTTATTTGGGAATGGAGCACCAAAGTTCCGTTACCTATGGAAACAAATACGAGAACGGTTACTTAGGACGTGATCTGTCCGGCACAGGTTGGGGCCTACAATTCGATTTTATCATAATCCACGAAGCAGGGCATGAATGGTTTGCAAACAACATCACTTACAAGGACATTGCCGATATGTGGATTCATGAAGGATTTACCGCATACTCGGAAAACCTTTACCTTGATTATCATTTTGGCACCAAAGCTTCTGAAGCATATGTTATCGGAACCCGTGCCAATATCCAAAACGACCGCCCCATTATTGGCCCGTATGGGGTAAACCAATCCGGGTCGGGAGACATGTATTACAAAGGTGCGAATATCCTCCATACACTTCGCCAATTGGTAGAGGATGATGAAAAATGGAGACAGATTCTTCGAGGTCTGAACAAAGAGTTTTATCACCAAACGGTAACAACGGAAGAAATTGAGGATTACCTAAGCAAAAAAACGGGAAAGGACCTGTCGGCCTTTTTCAACCAATATCTCCGTACAATAATGATTCCTGCTTTACAATACAAGTTGAAAGGAGATTCAATGGAGTACCGTTATACCGAAGTAGTTGAAGACTTTGACATGCCAGTTCGTGTTTTTGTAAATGGGACCGAAAAGTGGCTGTTCCCTACTAGTGAATGGAAAACAGAAAAATTGAACGGAACCCAACTGGTTTTCGATAAAAACTTTTACATAGAGACCAAAAAAATCTGATTTGGAAAAACATCCAGAACATTATTTTAAAAATGATGGGCAATGGCGCGATTGGCTCCATGAAAACCATGACACATACACTGGCATACATCTTATCTTCTACAAAGTGGAACACCACAAAGAGAGTATGCGATGGGAAGAGGCCGTAAAAGTTGCGCTATGCTATGGTTGGATAGATAGTACTGTTCGGAGTCTGGGCGATGGCAAACGAAAACAATATTTCTGTCCAAGAAAACCAAAAAGTACTTGGAGCAAGGTGAACAAGGATTATATAAAGGAGTTAAAGTCCAACGGATTGATGCACAAAAGTGGGCTCGCTGCCATAGAAACCGCAAAGGACAATGGTTCTTGGACCGAATTGGATGATGTTGAAAACGGTATTGTTCCCGAAGACTTACAAAAAGCTTTTGACCATAATTCAACTGCACATGACAACTTTAAAAGTTTTACAAAAAGCCAAAGAAAAAGCTATCTCTATTGGTTAAAACAGGCCAAACGACAAGAGACCCGAAATAAAAGAATAGAAAAAATCGTATCCCTTTCGGAAAAAAATATCAAATATAGGGGCTAACAAAATCATCTTCCGTATTTTCTGTGGTAGGCCCATGCCGCCAAGCCTCCGACAAAGGCAAAGGCACTCAACATCCAAAATACGTTTTGGTGCCCCAACTCTTCACCGGGGTGCGCATCCAATAGCATACCGTAGGCGGGGCCAGCAAATACATCGGGTGTATAGCCAATAAGGGAGATAAGGCCCACCGCAGTTCCCGTTAGGGTCATCGGGATTTTGCCCACCTGCATTACACCAAAGTACAATGCCCGAATAGCGTATACCCCTGTCGCTATCACAACAACCGACATAAAGAACAAAAGCGTAGTGGTAGGTGCAATTACACCACTGGCAAATAACAAGCCGCCTATCAATGTAAGAATAAAACTCATGAGCAATAGCCAAGTAATTTTCAGCCTGTCCGCTATCAAACCAACCAGAATACCAGTGGCCGGTCTGAGGAATTGTAGCAAGGTCCCCACTTTGGCCGAATCTACTTGGTTGTAAAGCATCACCTCTTCGGCATATTGTGATATAATGTCCGTAATTTTGTACCCCACATAACCACAAAGGATAATCACCATCAAAAGCCAGACCGAAGGCAATTGTATGACCTGTTTGATATCCTTCCAGGAAATACGCTCAAGAGTGATCTTTGCATCATTTTTGTCCGTTTTCATAAAAAACCAGACCAAAATACCCACCAAAATGATGATTATGGACGTTAAATGGAGAACATGGGTAAATGCTTCCTTACGGTCATTAAGATTGGCCACATCCAAAGACTCGGACAAAAAGAACGAAAACACTACTACACCCAACAAACTGAACAAGGCACCTGTCAATCCTCGTCCTCCATCAAGAAATCCAAAAGCCTTGCCTTGGGAATCGGCACCCCCCCAGATTCTGGTGGCCTTGATCATGGGCGCCCAAAAAAGAAAAATCGTGGTAAACCCCCACCAGCCATACAATACCTGAAGCACCCACAAATCAGGATATTGGGCAAACAAAAAACCGCCCAATGCGGTCATCCACAAAGCAATGGCTATCAATTTTCTAGGCTGGTATTTATCGGCTAAAGGACCTCCCAGTATATAAGAAACCATGGCGACCAGACCGTAAACCGAAAAGCAGAGTCCCAACTGTACATTGTCCAACTCCAAAACATCCAAAACAGTGGGCCTAAAAACACGTGGCAAAACAAAAGGAAGGATAAAGATGGCCTCACCCGAAAGAATCAACAATACTAAAGAGAGCCAACTTGGTTTCGTTTCCTTCAAAACTTGGATTTGGTTAAAAGTCACCAAAAAAATCGAAAAAAACCAAAAGAAGGGGGAATAAAAAATCAGGTATCTTTATGGTTTATTAAAAATCGACCCAAAATGATCAGACCATTCATGTTCTCCCTACTCCTTGTAATTGTTAGCTGTAAGAAGGAAACCTCTAAAAATTACGATTTAGTTATCTCCAATGCACAGGTTATCCATTTGGAAACCGGAAACATTGAAAACCAAGACATCTTTATCAACAATGGCAGAATAGAAATGGTAGAACCTGCAGGGTCTGGTAATTTTAAAGCCAATACCACCATAGATGCCTCCGGAAAATACGTTATGCCCGGACTTTGGGACAACCATATTCATTTGCGAGGGGGCGACACATTGATCAAAAACAATAAGAACTTTCTCAAACTGTTTATTGCCAACGGCATTACCACTGTGCGTGATGCAGGGGGCGACCTGACCCAATCCGTAATGGACTGGAAGAGCCAAATTGCTTCCGGGAAACTTGTGGGGCCGACCATTTTTACCGCTGGACCAAAAATTGATGGGCCTAAAGGCAGTTGGGCCGGTTCCTTGGAAGTGGAAACCGAAGAAGATGTTGTCCGCGCATTGGATTCACTGGAATCCTTGAACGTTGATTTTGTAAAAATTTATGACAGTAGAATTTCACCTGACAACTATTTAAAATCAATCGAGGAAGCCAAGAAACGAGGGTTCACAGTATCGGGCCATATGCCATTTACCGTGACCTTGGATGAGACCATCGATGCAGGAATGGATGGTATTGAACATCTCTACTATATTATGAAGGGCTGTGCCGGTAATGAAATTGAGGTCACGGAAAAGTTGAACAGTGGCGATATTGGATTCTGGGGTGCCATGCCCGCTCTTATGGAAGGTTATTCGGACAGCACGGCACAGGCAACATTTAATAAATTAAAAGATAATGATGTTTTTGTGGTTCCCACCCTTCATATTGGCAATACATTGAGCTATTTGGACGAAGTTGACCACAGCAGCGACGAATACCTTCAATACATGGGAGGTGGAATCATTCAAACTTACCAAGGTAGAATACAATCATCTTTAAATTCATCCGAAGAGGCCAGAAAGAACAGAAAACAATTGGATGCATTTTTTGGTGAATTGGTTAAAGCCCTTGATGTTGCTGGTGTTCAACTTTTGGCAGGGTCGGACAGCGGAGCGTTCAACTCCTATTCCTACCCCGGTATATCCCTTCACAAAGAATTACAGTCCATGGTGGACAAAGGTATCTCCCCGCTTGGTGCGTTGAGAACCTCCACTATAAATGGGGCAAAATTCCTTGACCAAACTGAGGATTACGGGAGTATTTCCAACGGAAATGTATCGGATTTAATCATTTTGGAAGCCAATCCACTTGAAAACATTGCAAATACACAGAAAATCTACTCAGTGATCAAAGGGAACCAAGTATTCTCAAAAAACGAATTGCAAGAACTACTGAAGAATTCCATAATAGATTAATTCCCAAATAAATCACGACGCAATCAAAACAGTTATTGGCCATAATTCTGATTCTATGGCTGTTGATGGAAATCCTCTGCAAAACATTCCCTAAATGCAACAGGTAAAATATGTTATGAGGGGTGAGGTCTTATACGAGTGCGAATTAACCGGCTTCATGATAGCACTATACGGCGTTAACATCCTTTTAAGAAATGAGGCTGGGGTTTTTGGTATATTTAAGGTATAAACATTCTTCACCAACTTAATACAAAATCCATATGAAAAAACTATTGGCCATCGCCCTTATCACCAGTATTTGGGCATGTAAAGAAGAAAAAAAGGAGCCTACCATAGCTGAAACCATGAAGACCTACACCATCGCTCAAATGATGGATAATGAATCTGTTGCAGGAGGAAGTTTTTCACCTGACAAATCCAAACTGCTGGTATCCAGCAATCGCTCGGGCATTTATAATATGTACACTATTCCTTCTGCGGGTGGTGAGATGCAACCCATTACACAATCTGACAGCTCCTCGGTATTTGCCATTTCCTATTTTCCAAAAGATGAACGGATGTTGTTCCGAATGGATAATAATGGCGATGAAATCTATCACATTTTTGTTCGGGACACGGATGGCAGTCATAAGGACCTTACACCAGAAGATGGTGCGCGTTCGCTTTTTTACCAGTGGTCCGAGGACAAAACGGCATTCTTTTACGGTTCCAACAAAAGGGACAATCGGTATATGGACCTATATAAAATGGATTTGGAAAGTTTGAATTCAGAACTGGTCTATCAAAATAACGATGGCTATGATGTCGGTGTGGTTTCGCCCGATGAAAAATATGTTGCATTGAGCAAATCCATCAATACGAACGATAGCGACCTGTTCCTGTATAACTTGGAATCCAAGGAACTCATCAAAATCAACAAAAACCAAAGTGGAAACTCTTCCCAGGATTTTTCATCCGATGGTTCTGCCTTCTATTATACAACCGATGAGGGCAGCGAGTTTTCTTACTTGATGAAATACACATTGGCAGACGCATCCTACCAGAAGACATTGGAACGCGACTGGGATATTTTGGGCAGCTATTTTACCGATAATAGCACCTATCGAGTCACATACATCAATGAAGACGCGAAAAACACCATAGAGGTAATGGAAGTTGCAACAGGCGAAAACATTGATTTGCCCACTATCGAAAACATGGAAATTACCAATGTAAGCTTTTCTGATGACGAAACCATGATGCATTTTTATGCTGGTGGCTCTCACACACCGTCAAATCTTTTCGTTTATAATATTGAGACCAAAGAACAAAAAAAGTTGACGGACGTTCTAAATCCGGAAATCCAAGGGCAAGATTTGGTAAAGGCTGAAGTTATCCGATATAAATCCTTTGATGGCGTAAAAATCCCGGCCATTTACTACACGCCGCACCAAGCGAGCGAGGAGAAGCCAGTTCCTGCTTTGGTATGGGTACATGGCGGTCCGGGCGGACAATCACGGCAAAATTTTAGCTCTTTTATCCAATATTTGGTAAATCATGGCTATGCAGTTCTGGCGGTGAACAACCGAGGAAGCAGCGGATACGGTAAAACCTTTTACCAAATGGACGATTTGAACCATGGCGATAAAGATCTTAAAGATTGCGTGGAAGGTAAAAACTGGTTGGCCCAACAACCCGAAATTGATGGGGAGAAAATCGGGATCATTGGCGGCTCTTATGGTGGTTACATGACCATGGCAGCCTTGACCTACACCCCTGAAGAATTTGATGTAGGCGTCAATCTTTTTGGTGTAACCAATTGGATGAGAACCCTTAAAAGCATCCCGCCATGGTGGGAATCCTTTAAAGATGCCCTTTATAAGGAGTTGGGGGACCCATACAGTGCAGATTCCGTTCGCTTGAAGGAGATTTCTCCGCTTTTCCATACCAATAAGGTTACCAAGCCTTTGATCGTACTGCAAGGTTCCCAGGACCCAAGGGTGCTCCAAGCGGAGTCCGATGAAATCGTAGCTGGGGTACGCAAAAATGGCGTGCCCGTAGAGTATGTTCTGTTTGAAGATGAAGGCCATGGATTTGTGAAAAAAGAAAATCAAATTACAGCATACAGTAAAATTTTGGAATTTTTAGACGAGTACCTAAAAGGAGAAACAAGTATTCCCATTAAAGAAGAGAGTAAATGATTAAAAAATTAGCAAGCTTATTTATTTTATTTGAAATATTGACCGTAAATGCACAACAACCCGGTGAGGATGAAATGGGCGCCTGGTATATGTACTTTGGTACGAACAAAATTTCGGAACGTTTTAGCGTTCATACAGAGGCACAGTTCAGGTTTTACGAAACTACGAGCAACTTCAACCAAATGTTGTTGAGAACGGGGCTCAACTACCATATAGACCCAAATGCCATTGCGACCGCAGGTTATGCATTTATTGATACCGACAACAATTTTTATGAGTTTGAAGGTGAGGTCAATTCCAAGGAACACCGAATTTTTGAGCAGTTTATCTTAAAGAACAAGGTTTGGGAGTTTTTGTTTGAACACCGCTACCGTTTGGAGCAACGATTTTTGGATTTTGGGGAAACCACCGATACTCAACATCGGGCCCGTTATCGCATTCAGATGACCTTACCGCTTACCAATACATTTTTTCTTAATTTTTATGATGAATTGTTCATTAACCTTCAGGATGATTTGTTCGGACAAAACAGGCTCTACGGTGCTGTTGGCGTGAATGTTACCGAAAATACAAGCATACAATTGGGCTATTTGAGAAACCAATTTGCCAATGCCGCTTATGATCGTTTACAATTTGCTGTTTTCTACAATCCAGATTTAAGAGGATTGTTTAAGGGCAAAAAAACTGATCAATAGAGCACGGGAATGGTTGACAGCGGTATAAATAATGCCTAACTTAGTGGTTAATCTAAAAAACTCATTTCAATGAAAAGCATACAAGCACTAGCCTTAGCGCTAGTATTTATAACGGCCTTTAGCTGTAAACAAGCAAAGAAAGAAGCCGAAGAGACAACGGAAGAAGTAGAGGAAACCGTGGATCAAGTGGTCGAAACCATTGATCCAGAGGTCGTTACCTTTACCATGGAACCCAAAAGTGACAGTAATGTGAACGGTGAAGTTGTTTTTACCCAAGAAAATGGAGAAGTTATCATGAGAGCCACCTTTACCGGGCTTGATGAAGGTGAACATGCCATTCACCTCCACGAAAAAGCAGATTGTTCTTCCGCAGATGGAAAATCAACAGGAGGGCATTGGAACCCAACTAAAGAACCGCATGGAAAATGGGGTGCTGAAGAGGGATATCACAAAGGTGATATCGGTAACTTTACTGCGGATGCCGATGGTAATGCCACTGTTGAGTTCACTACGGACGAATGGTGTATGGGTTGTGGTGACAACACCAAGGATATTATGGGAAAAGCGGTGATTGTGCATCAAGGAATTGACGATTTCACTTCGCAACCTTCCGGTGCCGCTGGTGCAAGAATAGCTTGCACAGGTATCATCCAGTAAAATATATGCATAAAGAGCTGCCCCCATATGGCAGCTCTTTTTTATACCCTATAAGGCGATGAAAGAATATTCGAATGGTGAGATTACCGTAGTTTGGAAACCTGAACTTTGCCAACATGCAGGAATTTGCGTAAAAATGCTTCCAAAGGTTTACAACCCAAAAGAGAAACCTTGGATAAAAGCTAAAAACGCAACTACCGAGGAATTGAAACAACAAATCTCAAAATGTCCATCCGGCGCGTTGGGCTACCGATAACCGATCACTAAAATTTTGTGGAAAAGCAATATCAACTTGTAGATAACGAATCTGCCAAAAGATTTCAGTTTGAACTGGATAACGGCGATGTAGCCAAAATTGAATATATCAAGGCCAAAGAAAAAATATACCTTACCCATACCGAAGTCCCCAAAGGTTACGAAGGCCAAGGGATAGGATCTGAACTCATCAAACAGACCTTGGAACACATCAAAAAGGAAGATTGGACATTGATACCTTTGTGCCCCTTTGTTGCCAAATATCTGAAAGAACATCCCGAATGGAAAACATTGGTGCTGAAGGGAATCAATATTGAATAGCACAAACACAGCCAACTTTTTATACCTTTAACCAACTGGTTATGCAATTGGACAACCTCATAGAAAAATTTCAGGAAAAGGACAACGCCGCCTTTGAAACTTTGTACAATATGTACGCTGAAAATATATGTGGGGTAATCAATGTAATTGTGAAGGATACGGAGCGTTCCCAAGAGATCTGTCAAGATGTATTCGTGAAAATCTGGGAAAAATCGGATCAGTACGACACCTCCAAAGGCCGGTTTTTCACATGGATCCTGAACATAGCCCGGAACGCTGCAATCGATGAAGTGCGCTCAAAAACCCATAAAAATCAAAAAAAGAACCTCCCCGTAGATTCTCTCGTAGATATCTATGAAAACGGCGAAGATCTTAATGGTAGAATGGACACCATTGGGCTTCATTCTTTATTAAAAGGATTAAAGGAAAAGTGCATTTTGCTAATTGATATGCTTTATTTTAAAGGCTATACACAAAAAGAAGCTGCCAAAGAGCTGGATACGCCAGTTGGCACCATCAAAACGAGAATAAGAAGCTGTATTTCGAATATTAGAAAAAATATGGCATGAGCATGGATGTGAAAGAATACATAGCGTCTGGAAAATTGGAACTGTATGTTGCAGGAGCATTGTCCACAGAGGAAAACTTGGAGGTGCAACATTATGCTATTCAATACCCTGAAATAAGGAATGAGATAGAGGCTATAGAGCGGGCTATTCTTGCAGTTACCAAAACAACGTCACCTAGGATGCCTTCGGATGGGTTTACCAAGATAAAAGCGCGGATAGATGACGTTATTCCATTTACACCTGAAGGTTCCACCAATCAAGGAACCTCTTGGGGCAGTTATTTGGGATGGGCGGCATCGGTGTTATTGGCAGTCGGATTGTTCTGGATGTATACGGAGAATTCCAAGCTACAATCCGAAATAGAGCTTACCAACAAAGAGAAACAAAGTTTGGAGGATATCCTATCGGATACCCAAGAGGAAATTACTTATAAAGAGTCGCTCCTTGAAGATATAAGAGACCAAAACGTTACAGTGATTGCACTTGGTGGACAAACGGTGTCCCCTTCTTCTTATGCAAAAGCCTATTGGAACAAAGAAGAAAGCAAAGTGATTATTGATGCCAAGGGACTTCCCGAACCACCGGAGGGTTTCACCTATCAGGTCTGGTCCCTAAAATTGGACCCACTAACACCCACCAGCATTGGGTTATTGGATGATTTTGCATCGGTAGACACTAAGTTATTTACATTGGAAAACGCGAATGAATCGGAAGCCTTTGGTATTACCTTGGAACCCGAAGGTGGTAGCGAAACACCAACATTGGAGCAATTGTACACCCTTGGTGCCGTAGGCTCCTAAAAGAGAAGGTGGTCGGCAAAGCCAAACCACCTTCAAAACTTAGATTACCTAAAAAAACAATCGAATATTAAAGTTTAAGACCTATCCCAAACCCAAAAATCCAAGGGTTGATATCTACGTCTGCATCTACGGTAGCTCCCAGGGCACTTGAAGCATCAACGGTGGCCGTAGTGTTCAGAAACAATTTTTTAACGTCAAAGTTCAGGAACCATTTATCGTTCAACATATAATCAAACCCTCCTTGAAGGGCAAAACCAACAGCCGTATCATAGTCGATATCATCAACGGTCGGTCCTTCATCCACACCGTAGAATAAGGTAAGGTTCACCCCTGCCCCAACGTAGGGAACTAAATTACCTCCGGTAAAATGGTATTGACCTGTAAGTGTTGGGGGCAACAACCAAACGTGGCCCAAATCGATTTCTCCCACGGCTGTCTCTACTGCCTTTACATCGTGCTTGGTGGTTCCTAGAATCAATTCCATGGACCAATTATCATCAAAGAAGTAAGTAATGTCAAATTCAGGAACAATTGAGGTGGAAATATCAACATCCCCGCCAATAGCTTCAATATCCGCGCTTTCATCCGGGGAGACCACGATTCCCCTTAATCTAAACTGCCATTTTCCACTATTGTCCGCCGGAGCATCTTGTGCAATTGCCAAGTTTGTCAATCCCATTACAGCGATAGCCGCTAGAAGTATTCTTTTTCTCATCGTGTATTATTTAAAATGATGAGACAAATCTACCTAGCTGTGTTTTTCAAGAATATGATGTTTATCATTGGATGACAAAGAGAAACCCCTACGCCATCAAAACCATTTTTTCCGCTTAAAAATGATGATGGATATTATAGTAACCACCAACATTACACCTAAAAGGATAAAATATCCGTAGGGGGACCTTAGCTCGGGCATATTCTCAAAGTTCATCCCATAAATGCCCGCCAAGAACGTGAGCGGTATAAACACTACCGAAAAAATGGTCAAGGTCTTCATTACCTCGTTCAAACGGTGACCCTGCACACTAAAAAACAGGTTTATCTGGCTTTCGAGCTCCATAATATCAGAGTCGATATCGGTAATCAGTCCATTTATCTGTTCACGAAGTTCGCTGAAGTACTTGGTCTGAAAGCCCTTTACCTCCACTCTTTCCAATTTTATGATAATATCCCTCAAACCATGGGATGCTTTTTTAAAATCTTGGATAACTGCCTTTTTTTGCTCCACCTCGAACATAAACTCAGGGGTTGGTTCACGTTTTACGATGGCATCCAAAGCATTTTCCATCAACACGGTTTCCTCATACTTATCCTTGTAATTGGTAATCAAGGTCTCTAGAATAAAAAACAATAAGTAGTCCGCCCGTTTTTTTCTGATGATACCCTTGTTTTCGAATATTCGCTGGCGAATCCAATCAAAATGATCCCCCCACTTCTCCTGGATGCACCAATTAAAATCCTTTGAGACCACAAAATACATTTGCTCAGACTCCATACTATCGTGTTCCGTTTTAAGGATCCGCGCCGCTATAAACAACTGGTCCTCCAATACGATGACCTTGTTCCCCATTTTTTGGTTCAAAAGAAGACGCAACAAAAAATCATCAAGGCCATTGCCATTCACCATCAACCTAAATTCATCCATATACTCCAACCCATACGTATTTACCCAAGTAATGGATTTGTCGCCTTTGGAAAGAGATAAATCGTCCTCCAAGGAGAATTTATGGTTATAGTAATTTTCGGGAGAGTAGTTGATTACCCACGAATTTTCTTCAAAATCTGTTTTCATGGCTTAAAAATATGAATGGGTTTATTCGTAGTTTAGACTTATCAATATAAATCAAATTTACTAAGAAGCATCATGATTGACACAATGTCCTTCAAATCCGAGATTTTGTTCACCATCATTCTTTTGGCCATCATAATCGCGCTAAACTCTGTTAGCAAAAGAGCTATTCGGCGCTTTGGCAGAACAAGCTCCATTGATATGAACAGTAGAAAAATAATTTTTTATTTGAGCAATTTAATGTTCTATCTGTTGGCCTTTGTAGGAATTTCATTGATTTGGGGAGTTAATTTTGAAGACTTTTCAGTATTTATTTCCTCCATATTGGCCATATTGGGGGTTGGCTTTGTGGCACAATGGTCCATCCTTTCCAATCTTACGGCAAGCGTTATCCTCTTTTTTAACCATCCTTTACGTTTAGGGGACAGAATCAGGGTAATGGACAAAGATTTTGATTGGACCGGGAAAGTCGAGGACATTAGCGGGTTTTACCTATTTATGCGCACCGATGACGGCAAAAGAATTACCATTCCTACCAATCTGGTCATCCAAAAGGGTATCGAAATCTTAAAGGAAGAAGAGGGCGGGACTGAAAACACAATAGCCGACGATTAAAAAACGCCATGGCATAAAAATACCATGGCGTACCTAAAAACAACAACCAAGTTGAGACCTTATCAGGCCCCAACCTTGCTTTTAGCGGGGGAAATTTACAGACTTGCAACCTCTGCCTCTTTAATGGGGCCCAGCTCGTATGTGGCACCCATTAGTTCTTTCTTTAAAGACTGGACCTTGTTTATTTTACCGTTTGCTTTATAAATCTCGGCCGCACGCTTTAAAATGGCAGGTTCAAAAGTGGCGCCCATTACGTACCGATCAATAACTTCCATAGCTTTTTGTTTTTCACCCAAATGAAGCAAACTATAGGCCAACCAACCATAAGATTCCGGTGTAGGTCTAATATTCACCTCTTCTTGTGCCAGCTTATAGGCACGCTGTTCAACATCCATACTCAGTAAAAAGTCCACATTATGGGCGTTGTACATATCCCCGTAATCCGAGTTTACCCCTACCATTTTATAGTAATCGTCCAATGCCTGCACCCTCAACATATCATCATCAATAAATGCCGCTACCTCAGCTTTCAGCAAATAATGTTCGGGAGATTTGTTCTTTTGTGTGATGGAATCCAAAATCCGGAGCGCCTCCTTTCCATTTCTTTCATAGGAATACACAATCCAAGCAATTCCTTTTTTTGCATTTGCATCTTGTGGGGATATTTGAAGTGCTTTTAGATACAGTTTGTAAGCTTCTTCAATTTGACCGGTTTCCCCATAATAATCCGCTAAATTGATGTAGGACCACAATAGCAAATCTTCATTTTTTGAGATTTCAGCCTTTTCGGTTGCTTTTTCCATAAGTTGAATGGCCGAATCCGGATGTCCTTTGTAATCGTTCCACCTAGCCAATCGGACCAGATATTCGTAGCTTGATACATCCTTGATGCTATCCAGATATTTGTTGGCAAGTTCATAGTTGCCAAGTTCCATATGAAGATCGAACAGCAAACTCTGTGTTGCCTCCACATCGGTACCCAAGGTCCTTGCATCTTCGGCCAGTACCAAAGCCTCCCTAAACCGGTGCTGTAACATATAATTTCTGGACAAAGCCCTTATGTATGCCGATTTTTCAGCAGTAGCGATCTTCGTGGCTTTTTTTAGTGCTTTCTCTGCATTCTTCAAGAATTTTACATCGCCCGTCTGCTTAAACACACCAATATTATCGTCCGCCAAGTTCCATAAAGTAGGCAATGGAAGACTATCGGCACTTAATTCTTGTTCCAGATTGGCAGGTATAACCTTTAATGGGCCTGATGTCAAAAAAGGATCGTAATCCTCTTTATTTGTTTTGAATACTTTCTGTTTATGGCCACACGAAACCAGAAGTGTTGCGACCAAGAATAAACAGATATATTTTATTGTTGTTTTCATTTTGTTTGTTGTTTTTAGGACATCTGTCCTTCATACCTACGGAACCATCCACAGAGCGGTTTGGTTTTGAAATGTTAAAATTTCTTTATTGTAATTTCATCAAAGTCATCGACCAGTACTAAAATAAAGTCAGGGAAATTGTTTTACTTTGAAGCGTTAATACGTATCCATGAACCCTTCCGCCTCTGGCTGGATCAACAAGTTTGGTCACTTAGTAGATCATGAGTCTCCCTCTTTTGAAGACTTTGACAATTTGTACAGAGAACTCAAAATAAATGGTTTCATTTACGGTGTCCATTTAAGCATTCCCGCTTTTATAGAAGTGGAACACACATTGAGCGAAGATGAGATTGCCAAGATCAACCTGCTCACCGCCCTGTATTTTACCTACACTTTTGAAGTTGGAAAAACGGATTTTGAAGCTTTCGTAAACAAAGTATTCGAATACTACCAGTCTTTGAACGTAAGCAAAATCTCATTTTTGAGCAAGATATTGAGCGGCTCAAAAACCATTTCGCAACT
>JANSXF010000051.1 GCA_024743095.1 Flavobacteriaceae bacterium | reverse complement strand
CCACCAAAAAGTGGTCCATGCCCATTAGGAACTGGGGCATCATTTTAAACCAGTTCCTAACGATCTATGAAAAAAGGGTCAGACTATAATAAAGTCAAACCCCCGTTATTTTTAAATTACACACTTATTGGGATAGTGTCATAAAAATAGGGATTTGAACTCCTGTCAATTCATCAAAATCAACGGTAAAGAAATCCCGTTTGGGATATATTTTTATAAGGTCAAGTCAGATATGAACTTGCAATTGGAAGAAGATATAAAGTTTTTAGACAATTTCACTATTCATAAAAAAAACATGCCCCTGTTAAATCGCTCATATTCTCCGGCTAACTTTAGCGCTTAATATTTGGAAAAAATCAAGGACTTCAAAAAGTGGTGGAGTTTATCGCTAATTGAAGACAACTATTGATTTAGCCAAAAAAACTCTTTTTAATACATGTATTCATGATTTTTATCAAGTACGATGTATAGTATGCTTATCTAAATCAAGTCAAAAGCTGGATTTGGTTAGGGGCTTCATCTCTTATCTGATTCTTTCAAAATAGATTTAGGTTCCACTTTTAACTCAAAAAGATCACATGTGTGAAACTTACCTGGAACCAGAGGAGCCATTTTACCTTCTTCTCGTTTTGCCTGATGTCCACATCTAAGTCCTTGTCCTATTCCTATTAACCATTCAAGATGTTTACAGTTAATACAAATTTTATCATTGGCTTTAATTGTATCCATGGTACTTTACATATTACACATTGCAAATAAATTATCTAATGAAATCTTAAAAGTTTCAATGTTTTTTTGTTTAATATATGGTTCAGAAAGTTTTATCGACCTAATACAGAATCTGAATAATGAATCAATTTATGAAAATTGAGGAATAATGCGATAATATTTAGAGCATTGTAAATTGAATATTCAAAGTTTTCTTTTTCAACCTAAACTTTATTTCGCAGAAATAGAATATATCAGATTGTAGACTTACTTTCTAGGCCATCAATATTTTCATTTTCTTAATCAAATATTGAAACGACATATATTGTCGTGTTGACTTGATTTATTTGCAATGAACATTTAATTTAACATCATGAATATTCTATATCTCCACGGACTCAAAAGCAAACTAAGTCTGGAAAAAAGAAAGGTTCTCGAAGTTTATGGAAAGGTATATGCCCCAGACATTGATTATGAAAATCAGCACATTCAGCCCATTGAAATTCTGAAACAATACCGGAAAACTGAATTTAATGCAATAATGGGCAGTAGTATGGGCGGTCTGAATGCATTTATCATTTCTGAAAACTTGGAACGTCCAGCCTTGGTTTTCAACCCTCCTTTACAAAAATACAAACCTGTTAATTTTCCAAACCACCACACAAAAGGATTGGCTCCCAAAACAATAATCCTGGGAAGAAAGGATAGGGTTGTTGACCCAACGGATACCCTTACTTTTCTAGGGAAGTATACCAAAGAGACCGAGGTGACCATAAAATTGCACCCACATTTGGAACATCGTATCCCTGTGGAATTATTTAAGGACGAAGTGGGGAACTTCTTCAGCAATTTTTGTTATTAAATACCAATATTATGTCCGTTGATCAAACTATTAAAAGGTATACCAGGATTATTTCGCTTTTGAGAAGAAGACCTATGGACTATGACGAGATTCAAAACGAAATGTCTCTGGACCCAGATGCCATTGAAGATAAATTACTCACTTCCCAACGTACCTTACAAAGAGATATAAAAGCAATCGCTTCAATTTATGATATTGAAATAGTAGCCGATAAAAGTTACAACAAATATTATATAAAAGAAGATGTGGAAGACCTTCAGTCCAGAAGGTTGAGGGAGAGTTTTGAAGTAGTCAATGCCATTAAAATGACCAAGGGATTGGGAAATACTCTTGTCTTTGAAGAAAGGAGCAGTCTGGGTACCGAACATATGGCGGGTTTAATTCACGCAATTCAAAACAATCTAATAATAGAGTTCAGTTACCAAAAATACTGGAACAACTCAGAAAGCAAGCGAATGGTCAAACCCATTTCGTTAAAGGAGGCTAGGAACCGTTGGTATTTGATAGCACAAGACGAGAAGGATTCTAAGGTCAAGAATTTTTCCTTGGACCGCATTCATAATTTAAGCATTACCCCTAGCAAGTTTAAATCAGTTTCTTTTGACGTAAACATGGAATTCAAAGATTGCTTTGGAATCATCAATGGTTCTGATGAAGAGCCGATTGAAGTCATCCTTTCATTTACCCTGGAACAAGGCAGATACATCCAATCCCTTCCCCTCCACCACAGTCAACAAATCATTAATGAGAATAGTGATGAAATTCGTTTTAGGTATTACATAAAACCCACCCATGATTTCAAAATGGAAGTGCTTTCCTATGGAGATCAAGTGAGGGTTGTTTCTCCTGAAACACTTCAGAATCAAATAAAAGATCAGCTGAAAAAAGCACTTAATAGATATTGAGAGACGGGTTCTGGCGCTATCCCACAATACTCTAGGGGTCAGTTAATAACACGAAGGCAATGATATCCTCTTATTTTATACTGATCAAACATATATCTAAACCCTACAGATTAATAATTAATTTAAAGTATGAGTCAAACAAAACTTAATGATTGTTCATTGCTCAACATATCTTTGCTGACCAGTGATGGATTATTAAATATACCTGATAAGGTATATGTAAGCTACTTTGAAAGAATACCCAGTAAATATTCCTATTACAAACTTAATTTTAAAGGATTGATTGAAGAATTTCCCAAAGCATTCGAAAATGAAATATTGAATCATCATTTCATATTGCAAAAAACGGATAAACATGATTTGGGGAAGCATATGTTCATTTTAAGAAATGAAATACTTGTAGCAATGAATTCGGATGAATTTGCAGTGCTTTTCCATAAAGAATCCATCCTAATACAGGACTTGGAGGAATTCTGTATGAAATTCAAGAAAAAGAAGAGGAAGTCCGATGTGGCCAGGATAAACCTAATAACCATTCAGAATGACAACTTTCAAAATAGAAAGGTTAAGTTTAAAAAACCTAAAGTCAATTTGAATCAATTATATAATGATGACTTTGGTGCTTTTCATCACAAAATCCTGAAGATTCTTTCTGAAAAGAATACAAGTGGTCTCCATCTACTTTATGGTGTGCCCGGAACCGGTAAGAGTACTTATATACGATATTTATGTGGTATACTTAAAAAGAAAGTGATTTTTCTACTTGGTCAGCAGGCCCAGAATCTGGATAACGCTTATATGACACGGTATCTCATTTCAAATTCAAATTCAATATTGATCATCGAAGACGCAGAAGAACTAATTGTTTCAAGGGATTATCAAAGAAACTCCAATCTCTCAATGATCCTAAATTTAACCGATGGCATTCTGGGAGAATCCTTTGGCATTCAGATTATCGCGACATTTAATACTGATATAAAAAAAATAGACCCCGCATTAAAGCGGAAAGGCCGTTTAAAAACCAGTTATGAATTTAAGCCCTTAACTGCTCAAAAGTCGAATTTGTTACTAAAAAATGAAGGTGAAAGCGATTTAACAAATACTCCCATGACATTGGCAGAAATCTTTTATACTAAGGAAGACCAACAAATTAAGGAGCCGAAAAGAAAAGTGATGGGTTTTAGATAAGATTGATTTTTTGAAAACAATTATAACAAGAGTTAAATAAGCAAAGGACAACCAATGACTATGGAAATGAATGTTCAATCCAACAACACTGTTTAAATTTAAAAATCAAAGTAAGGGTTAAAGGTTATTCATATAGTCGAATCGTATACTCAATGTAAATGGGGGGTAGCATATCAGAATTTGGAAAAACTCCATTCAACTTCTCCAAGGTCTATAGTGTTTATCATTTTCATTTCAAGGGTTGCAGGTATGACATCGGGACTGCCAATATGTAAACACAGTTCGTAACTGCAAAAAGTTTCCTCTTCTATATTGGTCCTGTTGCCATAGTCCCGTTCCTCAACCATATAATTATATTGCTCATCGGTCATTAAGATTTCAAGTCTTCTCATTTTGAATTGATTTAAAACACAAGATTAAACTATGACTGCGACATTATATGTCAATAAAGTTTTCAATCATAAGGGGAATAATTTTTTCAATGTTTAAGTGAGTGATATTGAATATCAAGTTTTCAATAGTCAACTATAACAGCAGGTGGGGCCTAGACTAAGATTTTTGTTCAACTTACTACGATAGTGGAATGAGTTCTTTGTTATCAAAAGCAAATTGATGAATGATTTAAAAGCGCATGAATTTGTTTGGAGTGATTACAGTCTCTTTAAAGATATCAAGGTACCCTATTAAAAATGGGTGGGTCGATTTTATTTTTTTGGTATACCCCCCCCCAGTCAATTGAAATGATTTTGGATTCAGGTGGTGCTAATTGATAGGAAAGTCAATGTTTTTAGCTTTTTTGGCTTGTTGTGTAAGTTTTGAGAAGTAAAATCGAGATGGAACATCCAAAGTTGAAGTTAAAAGCACCCTGTGTAGCACCCTAAAAAAGCAAGAAAACCGCAACATCTTAATAGTCAGATGAATGCGGTTTTTTCTTGTGGTACCTCCAGGAATCGAACCAGGGACACACGGATTTTCAGTCCGTTGCTCTACCAACTGAGCTAAGGTACCAAGCTTTGTTAAGCGGGTGCAAATATAATTTCAAAATTAGGATATACAAACAAAAACCCGAAAAAAAGGTTTTGATTTTTTTCATTTGCCGACCTTTGTAGCATGAATCTGGTAATCGACATCGGTAATACTTTGATCAAATACGCTGTTTTTGAGAACGGAACAATGATCTACGACCATAGTTTCGAATCCGTATTGTTCCTATCCAAAATAAAGGAGCTGTTCGAGAAATATCCGCGGATAAACAAGGCGATACTATCCTCCGTAGGCAAATTGGACCGTAAGGAGCGGGACGTGGTGGCCCTTTTTTGCAAGGTGCATGTGCTCTCCAGCGATTCCAAAATGCCTTTTAAGAACAGTTATGCCACACCGCAGACCTTGGGCGTGGACCGCTTGGCGCTTGCCGCAGCCGCTTATTACCAAAATCCCCGTGGCAATACCTTGGTGATAGATGCCGGGACCTGTATCACCTACGATATGGTGAACAATGCAGGCGAATATGTGGGAGGGGCCATTTCTCCCGGCGTTCGGATGAGATACCGTGCCATGCACGAACAAACCGCCGGTCTTCCCTTATTGGCCCCGGACGAACTTTTGGACTTTGTTGGCAACAGTACCGAAACATGCATGCACAGCGGAGTAATAAACGGAGTGTCGCAAGAAGTTGATGGGGTAATCGGCCAATATCGGTCTCGTTTTCAAGATTTAACAGTTATTTTAACAGGGGGAGACTCCCATTTTTTTGCCAAAAGGCTAAAAAACACCATATTTGCGAACTCCAAATTTCTCTTGGAAGGACTTAATTGCCTACTGGAATACAATACAAATTGAATGATTAAAAAGATTCTGATTGCTTTTCTCTGCGTGGTTGCACATGGAGCGTTTGCACAAAATGGAACCATTTCGCCATATTCTTACTTTGGTATAGGCGACGATAGGGACAAAGGAGCAGTGGATACCCAGATGATGGGTGGTGTGAGTATGTATGGGGACAGTATCCATCTCAACCTTTCAAATCCGGCGGCATATTCCAAACTCAGGTTAACGGCCTATACCGTGGGAATTTCACATAAAGAGTACCAGCTTAAGAGCTGGAACGAAGAACAGAAGACCTCGGTTACCAATTTGGATTATCTGTCCATAGGCTTTCCATTGGCGAAAAATGTAGGTTTTGGTTTTGGGATAATGCCATATTCCTCGGTAGGTTATAGTTTGACTTCGACCTCTAACTCGGCAAATGGTGAGGTTTCAAACTTTTTTGAAGGTGAAGGAGGGCTCAACCGGTTATATGCCTCCATTGGGTTTGAGCCTATTAAAAACCTCAGCCTTGGAGTTACCGCGAACTTTAACTTTGGTACTTTGGAGTATCAAAGGGTGCAAAGCGTGGAGGGAGTGCAGTTCGGGACTCTGGATGATCGTGAATCCAATATAAACGGATATGATTTTAAATATGCCCTTAATTATAACCCGACCATTAAGGATAAATATACCCTCTATACATCGTTACTCATAAATACCCAGGGCAACCTTACATCGGAAAACTCCCAGACATTGGGGTCGTTTTCACTTTCGAACGGGAACAACGTTGAGGTGGTGGATGTGGATTTGGATGCATCAAACCTTAGGAATACCGAAATAAAGGTGCCGACAAGAACCACTTTGGGGCTTGGTTTTGGTGAGAACAAAAAATGGTTTTTAGGGGCAGAGTACAGTTTTCAACAGATGGGCGATTTTGAAAACACCTTCCTTGGATTGGACAACGTCGATTATACCGATGCCAATACATACGCTTTAGGAGGGTACTGGATTCCCGATTATCGTTCCTTGACCGGGTATTTTAACCGTATCACATATAGGGCCGGTCTTAGGTATGATGTGACCGGTATGACCGTAAACAATAAAGAGATAAACAACTTTGGCATAACTTTTGGATTAGGTTTACCGTTGGGCACGGACTTCTCGAACATAAATGTAGGTTTTGAACTGGGAAGGCGGGGAACAACAGATGCAAACCTTATTGAAGAGAGTTATTTTAAAATTAACCTTGGTTTATCGCTAAATGCTAGATGGTTTGTTAAAACAAAAATAAATTGATAGACCTTTTTTTAAAAATTTGATAAATAACCACCCATATAAGGCCCTGGAAAGGGATTTTTTAATGAAAATTTGTACTTTAACAGCTTTAAAATTAGAAAGATGAAAAAGAGACACTACTTAACAATGATAATGGTCACCATGTTGACGGGATTAAGTATGGCCCAAGCACAGAACCCCGAGTGTATGACCAATCTGTCGATTTATGCAGAACACGTGAAGGTGAAAAACTATGATGCTGCATACGAGCCATGGAAAATGGTTTATGAAAGTTGCCCGGACATCAACAAGGCGAACTTTTCCTATGGAGAAAGAATCTTGAAAGCAAAGGTTGAGAATTCTACCGGAGCCGATAAAGATGCTTACGTTCAGGATTTGTTGTCCTTATACGATAATAGTTTAAAGTATTTCCCGACCAATTATACCAAAGCAGGTGTAGCTATCGACAAGGCATTGTTGATGTACGAGAACAAAATGGCTTCCGATGAGGAATTGTTCACCATGTTGGACAAAGCCTTCCAAGAAGACCAGGCCAACTTTACAAACCCAAGGGCCCTGTATCTTTATTTCTCCAGCTTGGTAGATTTGCACGGTGCAGGTAAAAGGGACCTTCAGGATGTTTTCAATACGTACGATGATGTAACCGGTAAGCTTGAAGAGGAAAACAAAAAGCTGACCGATGTAGTTACAAAATTGTTGCCCAAAGATTCATTGGGTACCCTGACTTCCAAAGAGAAAAGAACCCTTAAGGTGGCCACGGTAAATTCAGAATCTTTCGGTAAAGTAGCTAGTAGTGTAGATTCCAAATTGGGTGCACTTGCCGATTGTGACAACCTTATTCCATTGTACGAAAAAAGCTTTGATGAAAAGAAAAGTGATGTAAAATGGGTAAAAAGAGCGGTAGGTAGAATGTTCTCCAAAGAATGTACGGACGATCCTATGTTTAGAAAATTGTTCGAAGCCCAATTGGCCTTGGATCCATCTGCCGATGCTTACATGTACGGAGGTGTACTTAAGCAAAAGTCTGGTGATATGAACGGTGCCCTTGCTGATTTCAACAAAGCAGTAGAGTTGGAAAGTGATTCCTATAAGAAATCCGATATCCTTTATAAGATTGCTACCACTGTTAGGAACAGTAGCAAGTCTCAAGCAAGAAGCTATGCGCTTAAAGCTATCGATGCCAATCCAGCAAATGGTAAAGCCTATTTGTTGATCGCCAATCTTTATGCATCCAGTGCCAACGCTTGTGGTAGTACTCCGTTCGAAAAAAGAGCAATTTATTGGAAAGCTGCAAGTATGGCAAGGAAAGCGGGAACTGTAGACCCAGCCTTGAGCAGCCGTGCCAATCAAACAGCGGCAAGTTATGATGCCAAAGCGCCATCCAAGGAAATGATCTTTAGCTCAGGAAAAGCAGGTCAGACCATTACTTTCAGCTGTTGGGTGGGAGGTAGTGTTGCCGTACCTAATCTATAAGGTGAAACAGAAATCAATACATATTTTAAAGAGCTTTGCCACGGTATTTACCGTGGCAATCCTTTTTATGTCATGTGGTGATGGTTACGAAAGGGTTGGCCAGGAAGCCGTTAAACCCCTCTTCCCGCAAGGTGTGGCCCAAAACTTTACTTTGACCTATACCGAGACCGTGGAAGCGATGAGTACACAGGACTCGGCCAATTCCAGGGTGGTTGCTGTATTAACAAGTCCATTGTCCGAGGACTTTGATAATCAAGCCTTCAAGTTTCGTACCTTTCCAAAAGGATTGCAGGTTGATTTTTACGATGAAAAAAGTCAAAAAAGTGTGATCGTTGCCGATTATGGTATTGTATATTCACAGACCAATTTGATAGATTTGCGGGGAAATGTGGTGATCAAAAGTCATGACGGTAAAAAGTTGGAGACCGATCAGTTATATTTTGACAGAAAGAACAATTGGATATTCACCGAAGCCTCCTTTACATATACAAACCCGGAGGACGGTACGATAATGGACGGTGAGGGCATGGATTTTAACAAGGATTTTACCTTTTTCAAGGCCCACAAGACCTATGGCTTAATGACGATTAAAGAAGAAGAATGATATGATCAAGATTTTAAGATACACAGAATACCTCTATTTGGCAGTAGCCGCCATTTCCATTTATAAGATTGCCACACTTTGGAGTGTTGAACCAAAGGAAACCTACATATTCATCTTCTTTGCCGTGGTATCCATTGCCATGTTCGTCTTTAGGAGAAGATATCGCAAACGTTTTGAACAACGAAACAAGGATAATCAACAATAGCATTGGATTCCTCCGTAATCATCATAATTCTTTCCCTGCTGTTTTCGGCATTTTTTTCTGGAATGGAAATAGCCTTCGTTTCCGCCAATAAAATCCATATTGAAATTGAAAAAAAGCAAGAAGGCTTCTTGGCCAAAGTACTTACTTTACTTACGGATAAACCATCAAAGTTTATTGCCACTATGCTTATTGGCAATAATATCGCATTGGTAATTTATGGACTTTTTATGGGGGATATGCTCATGGAGTGGTTCCAAAGCCTGCTTCCCTCCAATGTTCAATTCGTCAACTTATTGCTAACGGATTTTAGTTTGTTGTCCCAAACCATTATCTCGACACTCGTTATTTTATTGACGGCCGAGTTTTTGCCAAAGGTATTTTTTCAGATATATGCCAATGTACTGATCAAGGTGTTTGCGGTGCCGGCCTATTTCTTTTACCTCTTGTTCTCCATTATTTCCTGGTTCGTTATCAAAGTGTCCGATTTTATATTAAGGATATTCTTTAAAACAGAAGGAGATGAGGTGCAATTGTCCTTTACCAAATTGGAATTGGGCGACTATATCACCGAACAAATGGAAACGGTGGAGGAAGAGGATGATGTGGATTCCGAAATACAGATATTTCAGAACGCACTCCAATTTTCCACGGTAAAGGCCAGGGAAGTTATGGTGCCCAGAACCGAGATCACGGCGGTGGAAATCAATGAAACACCTAAGAACCTTACCAAACTTTTTACCGAGACGGGCTATTCAAAAATTTTGATATTTAAAGATAGCATTGACGAAATTATCGGCTACGTGCACTCTTATGAGCTGTTCAAAAAGCCAAAGACCATCAAAAGTATATTGCTCCCGGTGGAGTTTGTTCCCGAAACCATGCTTATCCAAGATATCTTGAACGTACTGACCAAAAAACGTAAAAGTATGGCGGTGGTTTTGGACGAATACGGGGGCACTTCCGGTATTTTGACCGTTGAGGACATTATCGAGGAACTTTTTGGGGAAATCGAGGACGAGCACGATTCCACTGACCTTCATGAAGAACGTACAGCTGAGAACGAGTACAAGTTTTCAGCGCGTTTGGAGGTGGATTATATCAATGAGAATTATAAACTGGAGCTTCCGGAAGGGGAAGAATACGAGACGTTGGGCGGTTTGATCGTAAATCGGACAGGAGAGATCCCAGAACAGGATTCAGAGGTGACCGTGGATGAGTTCACCTTCAAAATTTTGGAGGTGTCCAATACCAAAATAGACTTGGTAAGTGTACGCGTTCATACTGAAGATTAATAATTTCCGCCCCTTTTTTAGCTTTCCTATTTGAAAAGAAAGTGGTATTTTCGCCCACTGAATTTAAAGAAAACAAGCAGTAAAATGGCAATATTAGAGAATATTAGAAAACGGACAACGGTTCTTATTCTAATTATTGGTTTGGCGTTGTTCGCATTCGTAATATCCGGAGTATTCAGCAGTAACGATTTTGCTGGTGGAAAAGTAGGCTCCTCGGTTGCAGAGGTGAACGGGGAGAATATTCCAATTGACGAGTTTAGGGCTCAGGTCGAAACAGCATCCAGAAGGTACGGGCCATCCGTTACATCCACCCAGTTGGTGAACATGGTATACGATCAGGAAGTGCGAAAAGCGATTTTGAACCAACAGTTCGAAGATTTGGGCATTGATGTGGAAAGCGATCAGATCGTAGAGTTTGTGAGAACATCGGGATATGCACAGATTCCCGATTTTCAGGATGAGAACGGAATGTTCAACGAACAAGTGTTTAAAAGCGCTATTGCCGACTGGAAAGCCAATGATCCCTTGCGTTATGATGCTTGGTTACAGGATGAGGCATCCATCATACAGGCCGCCAAGGAGCGTATGTACTTCAACTTGGTAAAAGGAGGGGTTACTGCTACCCTTACCGAAGGCCAGTTGAACTACGATATGGCAAACAACAAGGTGGACATGCAATACGTTCGCATCCCTTACACCTCCATTCCAGATAGCACCATCGAAGTTTCCAAAAGTGATATCCAATCGTATGTCAACGACCATAAAGCGCTCTTCAAGCAAGATAAGGCACGTGATATCCGTTTTGTTTATTTTGAAGAAAAGCCATCTGCAGAAGATCAGAACAGTGTAAAAACTGCAATCACTGCACTGATGGACAATTCTGTGGAGTATTCAGATGCAAAAGATGCCAACGATACCATCCCTGGATTTAGAAGTACAACGGATATGGCTGCTTTCTTGGACAGACATTCCGATGCAAAGTTCGATACCATCTACAAGGCAAAAAACGATCTTCCCTCTGTGGTCGCCGATACGTTGATGGCGATGAGCGTTGGCGAAATCTACGGTCCTTATAAAGATGGGGATACTTATAAAGTCTCCAAAGTAATGGATAGAAAGGAAAATGGAACTGCAAAGGCAAGCCATATTTTGATTACATGGGAAGGTGCCGAACGTGCTAATCCATCCATCACCAGAACCAAGGAGGAGGCCGAGGCCGAGGCAAAAAGATTATTGGCAGAAGCCAAAAAGGAAGATGTGCTCTTCACAACTTTGGCAAGGGAAAATTCAGATGGACCATCAGCTCCACGTGGGGGTGACCTTGGATATTTTCAAGAAGGAGTAATGGCCGATGAATTCAACGACTTTTGTTTTGGAAATCCAACAGGAACCATTGGTTTGGTGGAAACACAATTTGGATACCACGTTATCAAAGTGGATGACAAGCAAGATGTGGTACAGGTAGCTACCTTGTCAAGAGAAATAGAGCCATCTGATGAAACCATCAATACGTTGTTCACCGATGCCACCAAATACGAAATGGCCGTTATGGATGCGGAACCAGAAAACTTTGGTGACATCGCAAGAGAAAGTAACTATACCGTTCGTCCAGTGAACAAAATCAAGGAAATGGAGGAAAATCTTCCAGGTCTTGGTTCACAGCGCAGTATTGTACAATGGGTGTTTAACGACGATACCAGTGTTGGAGATATCCGACGTTTCAACGTAAATAACGGTTATGCCGTGGTTCAGTTGACCAAGAAGTACAAGAAAGGACTTATGGCGCCCGAGGATGCTTCGGCGACAGCCCTGCCAGCTATTAGAAAGGAGCGTAAAGCAGAGCAGATCATTGCGGCCAATAAAGGTAAGGCAATGGATGCCATAGCTTCGGACAATGGAGTAAGCCAGAGTACAGCTTCTGCCTTAACCTTGTCCTCCCCAACATTGCCCGGTGCAGGAAGAGAGCCATTTGTTGTTGGGAAAGCATTTGCAATGGAGAAGGATCAGACTTCCGATTTGATCGAGGGAAGTACCGGTGTTTACATGATCAAGGTAACCAATAAGACCGAAGCTGCCGATGTGGAGAACTATAGCACTTATGCCCAGAACCTGCAGACCAGCGCTGCTGCCCGAGTAAATGGTGCAGTTTACAATGCCTTAAAGGATAAGGCGGAAATAGAAGACAAAAGAGCTACATTCTACTAGGATTTAGCTATGTATATATATAATAAAAGCCTCCCATTTTTTCGGGAGGCTTTTTTATTATGTGGAATCCTATCGGAGAACCCCAATTGTCTATTTGTTGATTTGGTCCATATTATCAATAGATGTCAAGGATAGAGGAATCATTGATTGTATATTGGTGCGATCTGGCGAATGCCCCATATCAATTTACGTATGAGCGAAAGTCACGAAAACCAACCTTCTTTTCTTTGTTAGAAAAATTACAATACCATTTTAGAGTAGGGAATCACCGTTTCAAAACCTTTTGATTTAAAATAAGACCGTGTTTTGTCATCTCCTGTGGCCAAAACAAAATCCCCGCCCCAAGCACCAAGGCTTTTTATCGCCCCAAAATAATCGGGAAAAAGACGTTGCTTTACAGGTTTGACCCTTAAAACTTCGGAAAGTATTGTCTCATGTTCCTCCATTAGGGTCTCGAATCCTGCCAAGGTGGGCGCGCCGATCATTTTTTTGGTAATGCAGGAAACACGCTGAATCAACTCGGGTGTATCAAACTGTTGCTTTCTATAATTGGCAATAGCCTCCTTGCTATTCTGTTTTTGGTTCAGGTGGATAAAATAAAGCGAATCCTTGAAAATGGGGTCAAAATCAATTTTCTCCACTTCTGGATTGCCATTGTTTAATTGATAGGTCAACGGTGAATTGTATTGTGCGCAGGCAATATCATAGCCGCTTCCGCCAAATGCTTTCCACAATAATTGAAAAGCATCGACCCGAGCCCATTGCGCCAAATTATTGATGAGCGTTGAAGAAGAGCCCAATCCCCATAATCTTGGAAATGTGAGGCTTGTTTCGACCAAGAAGCCATCACTATCCGTTAATAACAGTGGATTTTGGGCATTGGCTTCCAAGAGCAATGATGTCAAGGTATTGGCCATGGTTTGATCAGAAGTGGAAACCAGACTTAAATCTTTAAGGTCAAACTTTACGGAGAACCAGATGTGATCATTTTCATCTAAACTGGTCCATTCCAAAAAACCGGAAGTCGTCGGGGTCACATGCAGCGATTGTCCATAACTGGTAGGAATGGCCAACCCCAAGGCGCCATCCAAAATGGCATATTCGCCGGATAACAATAACTTTCCGTTGCTGTAAAACTCCTTCTTCATTATTTTGATTTAATTCTTTCCAAAGCTTCCTTCACCGAGGTATTGGTCACGGTCTGATCCTTAAAATAAGTGACCAACCGTTGTTTTTCCGCTTCAGTGGCCCCCAATTGGTTCAATATGTTCAACAAATGCATCTTCATATGCCCTTTTTGTATGCCCGTGGTGACCAAACTACGCACTGCGGCAAAATTCTGTGCCAATCCGGCAACGGCAACAATTTGCATCAATTCTTTGGCGGATGGGTTTTGAAGGATTTCCAATGCAAGCTTTACCATTGGGTGCAATCTCGTCAATCCGCCCACCGTACCCAAGGCCAAAGGTACCTCTATCCAAAACTTGAAAATGCCGTCCTCGATTTTGGCATGGGTAAGACTGGAATAGTGTCCGTCTTTGGCAGCATATGCATGCACTCCTGCCTCAACCGCTCTAAAATCGTTTCCTGTAGCGAGAACTACCGCATCTATACCGTTCATAATGCCCTTATTGTGCGTAACCGCACGGTAAGGTTCCACCTTGGCAATGTTTACGGCACGAACAAACTTTTCGGCAAAATCTTCGGAAGGCATGTCCGTATTGCCCAATTCAGGAACCGGGCAGTTTACCTCTGCCCTGACCAAACAATCGGGTACATAATTGGATAGAATGCTCATTACGACCTCGATGTTTTTTTCTTTTTCCGTAAAACCACCAAAAGCAGTCGCTTGTTCTTTTAAGGTCTTTGCCAATTGCTCCAAACACGAGTTGATGAAATTTGCCCCCATGGCATCCAGGGTCTCAAAGGTGCAATGGAGCTGATGGTAACCATCTATTTTATCCGTTAAATCCCTTAATTCAATATGATTGATGCCCCCGCCCCGCTTTTCCATGCTCCGGGTGATAGCTGCCGCACTTTTTATAAGTTCGGGTTTCACCGAATCAAAGAAATTGGAAAGCTTTTCCTTGTCCCCTTTGTATATAAAGTGTACCTGTCCAACTTTTTCAGTGCCAATGATCTCAGTTTTAAAACCACCGCGTTCCAACCAAAACTTTGCGGCCTTGCTTGCCGCTGCGACCACCGAACTTTCCTCAATGGCCATAGGGACGGCATAAAGTTTGTCGTTGATCTTAAAATTTGGTGCAATGGCAAAAGGCAGGTAATAATTGGAAACCGTATTTTCGATGAACTCATCATGCAGTTGTTGCACCCTTGGGTCCGAGTTCCAATACTGCTTCAGCAGTTGTTTGGTGGCTTCGGGGTCTTTGGTGCAATTGACGGCTATCCAGTCAATTTTCTGGGTTTTAGTGAGTTTGGAAAATCCTTCAACGGGAGTATTCATAAAGCTGGCTTAAAGCATTCAAATATACGGATATTGACCGTTTAGGGCGTTCTTGTGCTTATTTTGAAACTCAAGCGGTAGATCAAAGGTTAAAATTTGTTGCAAACGCAACATCAAAATTTATTTTTCCGATAAATATTAGTAAACTTGGGAGTTTTTAATCAATTTTTTCACTTCATGAACAAACGGTCTTTTCTATTTCTATTCCTTTTGGGAGTTGTTACTTTTTCCACGGCACAAAAACAAAAAATAACCCTTGAAGAAATTTTTGGAGGAGAGTTCAGGACAGAATACATGGATGTCCTACGGTCCATGAACAACGGTACGCAATACACCATTTTAAACACCGCACGGTCACCGCGCTCCAGTAGTTTGGACAAGTACGATTACCAGACATTGCAAAAGGTGGAAACCATCGTGGCATCGTCCGGTACCATTCCGTATTTTTCATCCTATAGCTTTAGTGATGATGAATCACAAGTACTTTTGGCCACCGAGGTAGAGCCTATTTTTAGGCGTTCACGTTTGGGGATTTATTATGTGTACGACATTGCTTCGAAAGATTTGGTGAAAATTGCCGAGACCAAGATCCAAGAACCTACGCTTTCTCCGGATGGCAGTAAAGTGGCCTATGTTCTGGACAATAATTTGTTTGTGATGGATTTGGCCGATAGAACTACAAAACAGGTTACCACCGATGGCAACAAAGGCACCATTATCAACGGGGTGACGGATTGGGTTTACGAAGAAGAATTCGCTTTTGTCCGTGCTTTTGAATGGAACAGCGATGGTACCAAGATCGCTTTCCTTCGATTTGATGAGGCCGAAGTACCACACTTCTCCATGGACGTTTATGGGACGGCACTCTATCCGTATCAACATGAATTTAAATATCCCAAGGCCGGTGAAAAGAACTCAACGGTAACATTGCATATGTTTGATATGGTATCCGGAGCTATTTCGGATGTGGATTTGGGCGATTCCTATTACATTCCAAGAATCAAATGGATGCACAATCCGAACCATTTGAGTGTGCAGACCTTGAACAGGCACCAGGACAACTTGAAACTTTACGCGGTAAATGCCAATGAAAATTCAGCAAGCGTTTTGTTGGAAGAAACCGATGATGCCTATGTGGATATAGATGATGACCTTACCTTTTTGGATGATGATAGCTTTATTTGGACAAGCGAGGCCGATGGGTACAACCACCTCTATTTATATGACCGAAACGGGAAATTAAAAAATCAGATTACCAAAGGGTCTTGGGAAGTGACGAGTTATTACGGATATGATGAAAAAAACGACCGTATTTTTTATCAGTCCGTCGAAAATGGTTCCATCAATAGGGGGATTTATAGCATTTCCAGCAAAGGGAAGAAAAAGAAAGAACTATCAGCGGAAGAGGGCACCAATTCGGCGTCCTTCAGTAGCGATTTCACCTATTACATCAATACATATTCGAGCGCTGCCATTCCGTATCGATTTACCTTGCACAATGCATCCAATGGAAAATTGGTAAAGGAAATCAAGGACAACTCCGAGCTGCTCAATAAATTGAAAGGGTACAAAATTGCACCAAAAGAGTTTTCTACCATTAACATAAACGGGTACGACCTTAATATGTACATGATCAAACCCACTGATTTTGACCCCAATAAAAAATACCCATTGTTTATGTTCCAATACAGTGGACCTGGCTCACAGCAAGTGGCCAACAGATGGATGGGTACTCGGGACTACTGGCACCAGTCGTTGGTTTCCGAAGGATATATCGTAGCCTGTGTTGATGGCAGGGGTACGGGATTAAAGGGGCGTGACTTTAAAAAAATGACCCAAAAGGAATTGGGAAAATATGAAGTGGAAGACCAAATCGATGCTGCAAAAAAATTAAGTGAGCTTTCCTATATCGATAAAGACAGAACAGGAATTTGGGGCTGGAGCTATGGAGGGTTTATGTCCACAAACTGTATTTTAAAGGGCAATGATACTTTTGAAATGGCCATCGCCGTAGCACCGGTGACCTCGTGGCGTTTTTACGATACGATCTACACCGAACGCTACATGCAAACACCACAGGAGAACCCAACGGGCTATGATGATAATTCGCCGTTCAACTATCCAGAATTGTTAAAAGGGAAATACCTTTTGGTACATGGTTCCGGAGATGACAATGTGCATGTTCAGAACACTATGAGGATGATAGAAGCACTCGTGCAGGCCAACAAACAGTTCGACTGGGCCATTTACCCCGATAAAAACCATGGTATATATGGAGGCAACACCAGCCTGCACCTCTACACAAAATTGACCAACTTCGTTAAAGAAAATCTATAGTATCCAAACCAATAAATAGCCGTTATGTCAGAAGTATCCAAACCAATAGAAGAAAAGCAGTTGTTCGGTCATCCAAGAGGGTTGTTTTACCTCTTTTTTGCAGAGCTATGGGAGCGTTTCAGTTTTTATGGAATGCGGGCCCTACTTACCCTTTATATGGTAGATGTCATCTTCGCCGCTTTAATGGAACGGGATTATGCCACCGCTGCAGTTTATTCTTCATACGGTTCCTTGGTGTACGCTTCCACAGTTATCGGAGGTAGAATTTCGGACAGTATCTTGGGTATGCGACGCTCTATTTTTTTAGGGGGCATTTTAATGTCCTTGGGGCATTTTGTCCTTGCCATCGAAAACAGTATCACATTTTTTCTGGCATTGTCCCTTATTATAGCGGGAAATGGATTTTTTAAACCAAACATCTCAACATTTGTTGGCTCTTTATATAAGGATGGTGACCCAAGAAAGGATTCAGGATTCACCATTTTTTATATGGGAATCAATATAGGTGGATGGGTGGCGCCATTGCTATGCGGTTTTTTGGCAGCAAAATATGGTTGGCATTACGGATTTGGATTGGCGGGCATTGGAATGCTTACAGGATTGATCGTTTTCTGGAGCGGAATCAAAAAAGGAGTCTTTGGAGATAAAGGCCTGCCTCCCGAAAATGGTAACATAGAAAAAAAGATCTTTGGGCTAAAGCAAGGAATATTGGTTCCGGTTTTGGCATTTGCTTCGGTTCCGATTATCGCTTATTTGTTGTCCGCCTACAAGGCATTGGGTGCCGAAGGGACCTTTTTTGGAGATCAGAATATAGTGAACGTTATATTCAAGTTGATCGGTATTTCAATTTTGGTGTATTTGGGCTATATCATGTTCAAGGCATCGGTAGAGGAACGCAAAAAACTTTTTGTTGCTGTGCTAATTACCTTTTTCATGACCATCTTCTGGGGGTTCCATGAACTTTCAGGAAGTGTCATAACACTCTTTGCGGTACGTAATGTGGACTTGGAAGGAATCATGTCAGCCTCACAGACCAACTCCTTGAACTCCATGTGGATCATTATTCTAGCCATCCCAATTTCGTTAATGTGGCAATGGCTGTCCAAAAAGAAGCTTAACCCCAGAACACCTTATAAATTTGGAATGGGTCTCTTGTTCGCAGGTGTCAGTTTTTATGCACTGGCCATTAGCGGTGCAAGTGCCAACGATAATGGGTTTGTACCTTTTACCTATCTATTGTTGATGTACTTCCTGCTATCGGTAGGTGAACTGTTCATGTCCCCCGTGGGGCTGTCAAAGATTACCGATCTCTCGCCAAAACGAATAGTCGCTTTTATGATGGGTGTTTGGTTCCTATCATCGGCATTCGCATTCCAAGTTGTGGGCTTCATCGGCAAACAATTGGCCATTGAAAGTACCGATGCGGATATCAGCGGGTTTAGTACCCTCACCGTTTATACGGACGGGTTTATGTTAATTGCCCAATATGCACTGGGCGCTGGGATGTTGGTGATCCTAGCCTCGCCTTTGATCAAAAGATTGATGGGCAACGTACATTAAAGATTAAAATTCAAACATATAATATCCCTTTTCGCCAGTGTAGTGAAAAGGGATTTCTTTTTTTGACGCAGGTGCTTTGCCGTTTTTTGATGAAACAGGGGTAGCTGTTGCCATCCGCAAATATTGCTCTGGGTTGTTTTTGAAATCAATCAACCGCTCCAGATTTATTTTAGTGGATTGGGTCAGCAGCAGCAAGTCCGCGTTGCTTTCCAAAGGAAAAATTGGCAAACTGCCCACGACAATTAATTTTTTACCAGTAAGGCTATAACTGTTGTTAAGTTGAACCGTATCCATTTGTGCTATTCGTTCGGCGACTTGATGTTTACTTGCAATACTTCCAATATTGGAGACGTCCGAATTGATGCAGTAAAATGGTATTTTTGGCTCGATGTGCCAGTACAATAGTTTGTTTTTGATGCACTTGGACTTGATTCCAAATCATCCAACTTTGAAATGATATTTTCCCTAAACTTCGATGCAGTTCCAAATAAAGCTTTAGAGCCATTTTCTTTAATTACAATGGAAGCATAATTAGTTTTGATTTGATGTTGAACCCCTTGTTTTTTGGATAGCTCTGGTAATCGAACTGGAGGGGATTGAGGGATGGTAGAAATCCTTCAGGATCATCATAAACCAAAAACGCGTCATCGACCTGTATTTGATCCAAAGTTGAGTCCATGGATAGCCAAGTGATTTTCCAGATGTAGGTTCATTGCCCGAAGCAATAATTTGGGCAATCTAACCGTGGAAAAAGTATTGGGTTTAAGTGCCTGCCTGACTTTTATGTGCCAATTTTTTTCTTGGGAGAGGTCGAATTTGGAATAATGATCGGGCATACCTTTCCCTACTGAAATATCCACGATAAAAATGCCCAAACATAACGTGATGAATAAAGTGAGTACCTCAAAATACGGCAAACCTGTTGTGCGGTGCCTCTTGGCGAATTGGTATCAAAGCATGCATTAGAAGTAGGGGCCAAAAGTGGAGCTACTTCAAAGTAAAAACCGGTAAGGATCACCAAAGCAACCCACAACGCGAGCTTTATGGGTACAAAATTGGTTACAGTATGCGCATGGCCTTTACAAAAGCGCTGTTCCAGTATCCTTCCCGTAATGAGGAAACCAGTACGCCCCGTGAGGTTGTGGCGTGAATAAATTTAATGTCGTCACCGTCGATGTCTACCACCAATCCAACATGATTGATGCGACGTCCCGTTTTACTGGTCTGAAAAAAGAGCAAATCCCCTTTTTCTACATCGTTGACCCTGATTTTGTTGCCTTCCAAAGCCATTTGGTAGGACGTTCTGGGAAACATAATATTGTTCTCTTTTAAGGAAACATAGACCAGCCCAGAGCAGTCCATACCTTTTTTTGTGGTGCCCCCATACTTGTACCGGGTGCCTGAATAGCTCAAAGCAGTGGAGATAATTTCGTTTGCCTTAACATTTTTGCGCCCCTCTTTTTTGTTTTGCTTTTCCTTTTCAGGTTCGATTTTAGGGGAAGTGTCTTCGGCGGGCCCTTCTACCGAAACGGTTCGGGTCTTGCTGTAGGTGCGTCGTTTTTTGCCTGGGCCACAAGCGGTAATGGCCAAAAGCAACAGTAAGATTATGGTTTTTCGTAACATCCAAGAATAGATTTATATTCTTGGAAGATAAAACTACACATTTTTCACAATTAATCGAGCTGCCATTTCACTTGCACCTTTTCCGCCCAATTTTTCTTTGAGCAATGTATAGTCCGACAAAATGCGTTCCCGTTCGGTCCCTTCTACGATTTTGGAAAGCTCATTCTTCAAGTTGGTTGGGGTCAAATCATTTTGGATAAGCTCTTTTACTACTTCCCTTTTCATAATCAGATTGACCAGAGAAATATAATCCAATGTGATGATGCGCTTCGCAATTTGATAGGAAATCCAGTTTCCTTTGTAGCACACCACCTGAGGTATGCCAAAAAGGGCCGTTTCCAAGGTTGCCGTCCCACTGGTCACCAATGCGGCATGCGAATGCTTTAAAAGCGTATAGGTTCTGTTGGAAACATATTCCACTTTGTCACCCTTGAGAAATGGTGTATAAAATTCCTCTGGAAGGCTGGGGGCACCAGCGATCACAAATTGATAATCGGGAAAATCCTTTTTTACCGAAAGCATCACGTCCAACATCTTCTGCACCTCTTGTTTTCTGCTTCCAGGTAATAGGGCAATGATGGGCTTTATGGGGTCAAGGCCGTTTTCTTGTCGAAACGTTTCATTATCCTGTAATGGTGTGTTCCCAATAGCATCAATAAGGGGATGGCCTACAAATTGGACGGGATATCCATGTTTTTTCTCGTAAAAATCCTTTTCAAAAGGAAGGATGACGTACATGTTATCGATGTCCCGTTTGATTTTAGTGATACGTCCTTCCCTTGAGGCCCATATCTGGGGTGAAATGTAATAATTGGTTGTAAAGCCATTTTGCTTGGCCCACTTGGCAATTCTGAGATTAAAACCGGAGAAATCAATAAAAATAACTACATCGGGACTAAAATTTTGAATATCCTCTTTGCAATAGGAGATATTCTTGAAAATGGTGGGAATGTTCATCAGTACTTCCAAAAACCCCATAAAGGCCATGTCCTTATAATGTTTGGCCAATTCTCCACCAGCTTGCTGCATCAGGTCTCCGCCCCAACAACGGATCTCTGCCGCGGTATCTTCCTTTTTAATGGCCTTGATCAAATTGGAACCGTGCAGGTCCCCCGATGCCTCCCCAGCAATTATGTAATATTTCATTCTAAAGTGTCAAGTTCAAACTACAAGCTCAATGGTAATTTCTGAAAAAACCGTTCCATATTGAACTTGTTCTTGTATTTTAAGTTTTTTAGGACATCACTTTATACATCATAATAACTAAGGCCGTCACCAACGTTGCCAACATGACACCTTTGGCCCGTTGATCTCTTTTTATTCGCAAAAAACCAAAAAAGGCCACCAAGTTAAGTATGGCCCCAAGGGCCAGTAAACTGCCAATATGTCCTTGTTCTATGGCGGCATTAAAAGTTTCCACGATGCCCAAATCGGAAAATAGTAGAATGTAGAGCAAAGTGCCAAAAGTATTTGCTATGATTCCTACGATAAACCCGATGATGATCTCTTTGCTATTGTTCATTTAAGTTCCAATTGTTTACTTGTTGTATGGCATGGTGTGCCGTGAGGTCGAACTGTGTCGGAACCACCGAAACATAGCCTTGGGCCAACGCCCATTCATCGGTATCCTCTCCTTTGTCCAACAGCTCAAATTCTCCGGTTAGCCAATAATAATCCTTGCCGGAGGGACTGGTGCGTTTATCAAATTTTTCTTTCCAATTGCCACGTGCCTGTCGACATATTTTTATGCCCTTGGGTCTGTTTTTGGTCTTGGGAATATTAACGTTCAAAACCGTTCCCTTTGGAATTCCATTGGTCAACGCTTCCGAAACTATTTTTTTGACGGATTCCAAAGCAGGTTCAAAATTTGCGTCCCAAGAATAATCACATAACGAAAAGCCAATCGCCGGTATCCCTTCGATACCTGCCTCTATGGCAGCGCTCATGGTGCCGGAATATATCACATTAATGGAGGAGTTCGACCCATGGTTGATGCCGCTTACACAGATGTCCGGGGTTCTGTCCAAGATCACGCGAAGTGCCAATTTCACACAATCGGCAGGGGTTCCACTACAGCTATACTCGCTGGGCGCGCCCTCTTTGTGGTCCACCACGACCTGTTTGGAAAACAATGTGCTATCTACCGTAATGGCATGCCCCATACCGCTTTGAGGACTGTCCGGTGCCACAACAACTACATCGCCCAGTTCTTTCATGGTCCGTATCAATGCCCTAAGGCCCGGTGCCGTGATGCCATCATCATTGGTGACTAGAATCAAGGGTTTTTCCATGTCGGATAATTTAAGGCATAAAAATACGTTTTTCATAAGGATATGGAGCTTTGTCCGTTTAACAAAAAATTAAATCCAGCCATCGGGACTGGCACGGTTTTTTCTGTATCTTAGGGAATTCATACTAGTAGAAAAGACGGACGAGGTAAATGAAGGTTTGACAATTTGAGGTCAGATCGTTCCGCTCCAGAAAAATCAAATTATGAAAAAGAACTTTATTTTGGCACTATTGGTTATTCTTGTCGCAGTAGCTTCCTGCAGTTTTACCAATAAGTCTTTTGATAACGACGACAAGGATAAATTTTTATTGGAATTGATTTCCTACGTATTGGAAAGAGGGCATTATGAGCCCAAAGAAGTGAACGATAGCTTTAGTTCCAATGTTTTTGATGACTTTATCGAGGTCATCGACCCGACCAAAAGATATTTTTTGGAAAGTGATATCAAGGAATTTGAAAAATATAGGTTTATGATCGATGACGAGATCAGGAATACCGATATCACATTCTTCAACATAGTCTACCAACGTTTGATGGTACGTATGGAAGAGGCAAAGGAAATCTATGGCGAAGTGCTCTCCCAACCTTTTGATTACAGTGTCGATGAAACCATCGAGATAGATTACGATAAACAAGAGTTTGCCGCCAGTAAGAAAGAGCTTAAGGAACGTTGGAGAAAACAACTGAAATACAATACCCTAAACGTATTTGATAATAAAATCGATAACCAGATTGCCGATTCGGAAGCAGGTTTGGACGTTGACGCGGCCTATGCCTTCAACGAAATTCCAGGTTCCATAGATAAAGACCTTACCGAAGAAGAAGCTAGGGAGGTCACGAAAAACACTCTGGATGAATTTTTCGATTTTGTAGATGATTTGGAACGTAAGGATTGGTTTGTTCAGTACTTGAATACCATTGTCGAGGAGTTTGATCCGCACACGTTCTATTTTGCTCCTGAGGAAAAGGAGAAGTTTGATATAGGCATGTCCGGTAAGTTTGAAGGTATCGGTGCCAGATTACAGAAAAAACCCGAAGGGGCCAAGATTGTGGAAATCATCTCCGGCGGACCCGTTTGGAGAGATCAAAGCCTTGAGGTCGGCGATCAAATTCTAAAAGTGGGCCAAGAAGGTGAGGAACCTATCAATATTGTGGGAATGCGATTGGAGGATGCCATTAAATTGATCAAGGGCCCAGAAGGCACTGTGGTAGATTTAACAGTGAGAAAAGTTGATGGGACCATCGAAACCATATCCATTACCAGAGATGTGGTCGAGCTGGAAGAATCCTATGCCAAGTCAGCGACCATTGATGCAGGTGAACAAAAATACGGCTTGATCAATCTTCCGAAGTTCTACGTGGATTTTGAAGACTATGCAGAAAGGAATGCAGCGACCGACGTGGCCAAGGAACTGGAACGGCTTAAAGAGGCCGGTGCAGAGGGAATCATATTGGATTTGCGCGACAACGGTGGTGGATCTTTGAAAACAGTTGTTGAAATGGCCGGATTGTTCATTAAGGATGGACCTATAGTACAAGTCCGTTCCTCTGGTCAGCGCAAGGAAGTTCACGAGGATAAGGACGAGCGAATCCAGTGGGATGGGCCTTTGGTAATTTTGGTGAACGAACTATCGGCTTCGGCATCCGAGATACTGGCCGCCGCAATGCAGGATTATAAAAGAGGGGTAATTATAGGTAGCAAGCAGACCTTTGGAAAAGGGACCGTTCAAAATATATTTCCGTTGGATGACATTGTAAGAGGTAACGAACATGGTGATTTGGGAGCCATTAAATTGACCACCCAAAAGTTTTACCGAATCAATGGAGGCTCTACCCAATTGGAAGGTGTAAAAAGTGATATTGTGGTTCCGGACAGGTATAGCTACATCGATTTGGGCGAACGAGATCAACAGAATCCACTGGGCTGGGATAAAATTACCGCCGCCGACTATAAAGTTTGGGACGGTTACATAGATTTTGACGATGCCGTTAGAAAGAGCAAGGAGCGTATGGCCAAGAACGAGCAAATCAAGCTTATTGAGGAAAATGCAAAGTGGCTAAAGGAACAGCAGGACGAAAATGTTATTTCCCTCAACTACGATGCTTATATAAGCAAAGAGAAAGAGGCCAAGAAGCGTGCAGAAAAATTCAAGAACCTAAGGGACTATGATTCCAAACTCTCGTTCAGTTCTTTGCAGTACGAGAAAGAACTGTTCACCCAGGATTCTGTCCTAAGGGAAAAAAGGGATAGATGGCACAAGGACCTTGCACGTGATATTTATGTTGAAGAAGCCGTAAACGTGCTCAAAGACCTTCACAAGAACAATATCAAGAAAAAGGATAGTGAACTGGCCAGCGTCAATAAAGGATAGCGGATATATTTATTAGCATACAAAAAAGAGGCTGTCTTGATTTTTAAGACAGTCTCTTTTTTGTCCCGGCCAGTTGCTGCATAATATAAAAATTTGATCAAGGGAGTTTTATTTTTTTAGGATGTATTTATTTGCAAAATTGGGCCATCAAACCAAATTCAAGTCCATTTGATGAAGAATAGAACCCTATATGCAGTACTTATGTTTGTTTGTATCGTTGGCTTTTGGCTGTTCGAGAACTTTTATACACCTGCAACGTATTCCGACCCCAATGGGTCAAGAACAAATGTTGTTGATTCCAGTTTTTTGCCGAGTTCCACTACAGGTGAAATCGTGGAACACAGGTATTATACGCTATCCTATAGTGAACCCCACGAACAGGCAGAGTGGGTGGCATATACCCTTAAACTGGAACATTTGACCTATGATGATAGGGAACGTCCATATTTTATTGAGGACCCGAAGGTGTCGACAAAGTCGGCAGATTGGCGCAATTATAGGGCTTCGGGATATGATAGAGGGCATTTATTGCCGGCGGGCGATAGGCGTTTTTCCAAGCAAGCCTATAACGAAACCTTTTATACCAGTAATATTAGTCCCCAGGATAAACACTTCAATGCGGGAATTTGGAACCGTTTGGAACAGCAAGTACGCTATTGGTGCAAAAAAAATGGAGAACTCTTTGTTGTTACCGGCGGTGTTCTGGAAGATGGCCTACCAGAGATAGGGGATGAAAATGTGGATGTCCCAAGGGCGTACTATAAAATTGTACTTACAGGCTCAAGTGGGAATGCAAAAGTTCTAGCTTTTTTGATTCCGGCCGAAGAGCGTAAAGAGCCCTTGCAAGATTTTTTAGTTACCATTGATGAGGTCGAGAAAAGAACAGGGATCAATTTTTTTGAAATGATGCCCGAAACATGGCAGTCAAGGATGGAATCGAAAGTAGATACCGATGGGTGGAAATTCTAAATACCATCCTTCAATCGGTTAGAGTCCAGTTTAAGGAAAATAAACAGTAGCATCGTAAAGAAAATCAGACCGGAACCACCATAACTAAAAAAGGGCAATGGAACGCCAATGGTGGGCAAGAGCCCGATTACCATTCCTATGTTGATGAAGTAATGGAACACCAATATCGAGATTACCCCATAGCCGTACATGCGGCTAAAGTCGCTCTTCTGACGCTCTGCTATATATATCAATCGTAAAAAGAACAGCGAGAACAGCAAAATTACGGACGCAGTGCCCATAAAGCCCCACTCTTCGCCAACGGAACTAAATATGTAATCGGTGTGCTGTTCGGGCACAAAATCACCCTTGGTCCGGGTGCCCTCCAAAAACCCTTTGCCCGTAAAACCACCGGATTCGATTGCTTTTTCAGATTGGTATGTGTTGTAGCCAATGGTCTTCCGGATTTCGTCCAACTTGTCCTCATCCTTTTCCAAGCTCAACCACAGCGCAAATCGGTCCCGGTGACGCTGTTCAAAAACGTTTTCGAAAACAAAGTTCACGGACAGGGAAAACAGTATGGAAACCATAATAACCCCCAGTACGGGAAGTATGGGGATTTTAACCGAAGCCCTTTTGAAAGTATAGATCAATAAGGTGAGGATAATTAATCCAATGGAGACCCAAACCGTTCCAAACATTAAGGTCGTGGCAAATATCACTACGGCAAAAATCAGTATTCCCAAATAATAAATGGGAAAGCCTTCCCTAAAAAGAACAAAGAACAACGAAAAATAGATAAGTGAACTACCGGGATCCGGTTGGGGAAGTATCAAGATGGCAGGTAGTAAAATAATGATCAGGGCATACATTTGGTGTTTTCCCGTTCGTATGTCCGTTTGTATATCGCTTAAAAACTTTGCCAGGGCCAAAGATGTGGCAACTTTTGCCAATTCGGAAGGTTGTAGGTTAAAGAATCCCAAATCGTACCAAGAAGTTGCCCCTGCAATGGTCTTCCCAAAGACAAACAATCCCAATAAGAGCACTATGGAAACAATGTAGAAAATGGATGCAAATCGTTCAAAAAACTGGGATTCCACAAAGAGTACGAAGATAATGCCCAATGCGGCAAGACCTATAAAAAAAGTCTGTTTTCCATATAAGGTGGAAAAATCGAAAATTGATGTGCTTGTTTCCCCAATGGAAGTGGAATAAATATTGATCCAGCCAATAAATACCAAAAGGGCATAGAGGATTACGCTGATCCAATCCAACCTGCCAAACGGCCCTCTACCATTCATACTCGTTTATCTTGAAAGGTTCGCCGCTATAGGGTTTGGCATACTCGTGCTCCAAAGTTTTTTCCAACATGCGCTTTTCCAAATCGGTCCTTGTAATCTCCCCTTTAATGTATTTTTCAATCAAAAGCGAGGCAATATGGCCCGCATAACGTGAGCCATAGTATCCATTTTCAATATACACGGCCAAAGCAATCTGGGGATTTTCAACAGGGGCAAAGGCAACAAATACGGAGTGATCCGTCAATTGCATCCGCTCACCGTCAACTCGAATAAAATTTTCAACCGTACCCGTTTTTCCGGCAATGTCGATATCGGGAATCTTTACCCATCGGGCAGTTCCGTAATTGTACACATTTGCCATGCCTTCGATTATGGGGTCAAAGTGTTTTCTATCGATGGTCGTATAATTTGGTTCGGTATACTTGGGGTCAATTTTTCCATTGTTGCCAATGCTCTTGATGATGTGAGGGGTATAAAAATACCCTCGATTGGCAATCGCCGCGGTCATATTGGCCAATTGTAATGGAGTTGCTGCAATTTCTCCTTGACCAATGGAGTTGGATATAATGGTGGAAGCTGCCCATCTGCCATCTCCGTACCACTTGTCATAATAGGCCACATCTGGAATTCTGCCCGGAGCTCCCGTTGGAAGGTCGGTGCCCAGATAATCGCCTAAGCCAAAACTCTTCATGTGCTTTTCCCAAACATCCATGCCTTTGTCGGTGGTGTTGTACTTGTCAAAGATCTTTCGGAAGACACCGGCAAAATAGGCATTACAGGATTGATAGATTCCAGAATTTAAATCCCTGATACCACCCCCGCAGTGGCAGCCCCTGAGTGTATTGCCTACATAAAAACCATGGTAACACCTGAACTTGGTGTCCTCATTTATTACTCCTTCTTGAAGGGCCACTAGTGCATTTAGGGTTTTAAAAGGTGAACCTGGTGATTGCTGTGCCAAAATGGAACGGTCCCAAGTGGGCTTGGATATGGTGTCGTAATGGAGTTTGCTATAATTTTTGGAACGTTCCCGGCCCACCAATAATGCAGGATCATAAGTCGGACCCGAGATCATCGCCAAGATTTCACCTGACTTTGGTTCAATGGCAACAATACCGCCACGTTTACCGTGCATCAATTTTTCGCCGTACTCTTGGAGGGTTTTGTCCAGGGTAATGTGGATCTCTTTGCCCTGTTGCGGCAAGGTGTCCAGTTTTCCGCCTTTATATGGGCCAATGTCTCTATTGAACCGATCTTTTTGAATATGTTTTACCCCTTTTTGTCCCCTTAGGATCTCCTCGTATTGTTGCTCAATACCTGTTCTCCCTTTTAATTCGCCGGCAACATAGTAAGGATTGTTCTTCAGGTCCCACTCGTTCACCTCGCTGATGTATCCAAGCACATTGGCCGCACTTTTAGTGTTGTAGTAGCGCAATGATCGTTTCTGAATATAAAAGCCGTTAAAATGGCGCATTTTTTCTTGAAGCTTTGCATAATCTTCTTTGGAAAGTTGTGGAACCAACACCGATGGAAGCCGTGGGGAATAGATTCTCGCTTTTTCCATTTTGGAAAGGAACTGATCCTTTTCAATACCCAATAGGCCACAAAACTCCAAAGTGTCCAAAGGTTTTACCTCCCTTGGAATCACCATGACATCGTATGCGGGCTGGTTGCCTACCAAGAGTTTTCCGTCCCTATCGTAAACATAGCCCCTTTCTGGGTAGTCGTACACCTTTTTTATTGCAGGATCATCCAATATCTGATCCGGCGAAAACCGGAACAATTGTAAATAGGAGAGCCTCCCTATAAAGGTGAAACCTATAAGTACAACAACGGATGAAAGCAATAATTTTTTCATGACAAGACTAAATTCTTGGTTTCCATATATCCCAACGACAAAAACTATGTTTTTATTCGCTTTTTGGGCTAAAAAGTGAACTGAACAATACACAAAGTAGTAAAGTTACCGTTCCCGTGGCAAAAACTTTTTTCAAAATTAACAGGATATGGGCGATACTTAAAATTTCAAATGAAAAGAATATCAAATGATGGAACAAAATAAGCAGTGCCAAAAAGGTAATCCGTTGGATCTTTGTGGTATTCTTGAAACTGAAATTTTGGAAATCGTAATTTACCCCAAAACAAAAACGCATGATGGCCGGTCGAGCATATGCAATGGTTACCGATGCTAAAGCATTTAGTGCAAGTGTATCCGAGAAAATATCAATGACCAGCCCCAATAGAAATGCCGTAAGCATAAAAATGGCACGATTCCCTTTGATGGGATACCAATAAAAGAAAATCACATACACAAACGGATTGATGAAGCCCAAAAAATTCAGGTTGTTGAATATGAGGACCTGTGTGATGACCAACAACACAAAACGCAGCATATTTATGATAAGGGAATTGTTCATTCTATGGTTCTGGATTCTAGTTCCTCGATTTCCTCTTTGTCCTGGTTTTCTATCAAGTATACGTTTTTAATGTTGGCCATGTCCGAAAACAGTTGAACATCAATGTTGTAAAAGCTTTTGGAGTCGTTTAAATCATACTTTTTTATGATTCCGATCGGAACATTTTCCGGGAAAATACTCGACATGCCACCGGTAACAATGGTATCTCCGACCACCAAGGGCACCAAGCGGGGAATATCTATGAGCTGAACAAGATTGTAATCTTTGGTGTCCCAGATCAAAGAACCAAAGTATTCGGTACCCTTTATTTTTGCATTGATGTTGGATTTGGTGTTGAGCACACTCTGTACCGTAGCAAAGTTGCCCGATACATTTTCCACAATTCCCAAAATTCCATCTGTGGTGATCACGCCCATATCTTGATGCACCCCATCGTCCTCTCCTTTGTCAATTAAAACATAATTTCGTGGAGAGGTGAAGCTGTTCTTTATAAGCTTGGCATTCAATACCTGATAAACTGCCAAAGTGGAATCCAAGGGTTGAATGCTGTCGTTGAAGGTATTAAACAGTATTTTACGTAACTGCTGATTTTCCTCCACCAATCTTTTATTTTCTTCCTGTAAATTGAAATATGACGAAACATTGGAGCCTACGCCATAAACACTTCCTGTGACCCAACGGGATGAATTAAAAAATTTGGATTGATGGTAGGAATGAGACCGAATCGTCGTCACCAATGCTACAAACGCAAAGAAGGCATAAAGAAATGCATTTCGATAGCGTAAAACAAAATTGATGATGCGTTGCATGCAATCGTATCGTTAAGAAGGTTTTATCAACTCCTTGAAGGTAATGGAACTGTAAGGATTACAGCTCTACTTTATTAAAATACTTTTATAGCGTTCCAAATTTTT
>JANSXF010000065.1 GCA_024743095.1 Flavobacteriaceae bacterium | reverse complement strand
TGACGAAAACGAACTGTTGACAGGCAGTGGCATTGCTGGTGGAACTTTGACCATGACCGATGCCGGAGGAGATCAGGACGTCGACCTGATCAGCAGCGACACAGGAAATGATATTGGCTTTGGTGCTGACGGGGCCCTCTTTGTTGAGCTGACAGCATCCGGAACAGATTTTGACGATACCGCTTCAACCCTTGGAGAGACAACGGTGCAGGGAGCAATCGATGCTTTGGCAGCAAACCGTGTAAGTTCAGATCCTGGAAATGTAATTAGTAGCGGAGCCGACGGAGGCGCTTTTCTTAATACAACTGTAAAGCCAATAACTTCAGTAACTACTAATACCACCCCAGACAACACAAATTACACAATTATATTAAATCCAGGACCATACACAGCAACAGGAATAACATTATTAACAGACACCACTTTCCCTATTGGTAAAATCCTTATTCTAAAAAATAATAGTGGAGGAGATGTAAACGTTTCTGGCGCAACAACAGGCTTTGTCGCTGACAATCAAGCACTATGGGTTCAATTTGACGGTAACATTTGGCATCAAATCAACTAATGAAACACTTCCTCCACATAGTGTTCTTGTTATCGGTCAGTTTTACAATGGGCCAAAATGGGCTGTACAACAGTGGCAATTTTACCGTGCACAACAATGCACAAGTGGGCCTGCACACCAATTTGATCAACGATGCCAACTTTGACCAGACCAACGGGCTGGTCGGTTTTTACGGCAACCGCCCCATAACGGTCACGGGGAGCATACCCCCTACCTTGTGGGATACGGAGATCTTGATGGACAACAACGTATTTTTGCAAATTCCGCTCATGGTCCGGAACAATGTCAATTTTATACTGGGCGATTTTTTAACGCCGACCAATGTACCTGCCGTTAACCTTAACTTTATGGAAGATGGTTTCTTCACCGGCGAAAGTGATGTATCCAAGGTCACCGGCTTTGCCGAGGTAAACAATCGCACCGTGTTCTCCTTCCCTATTGGTGACACGGAACAGCTTCGTCCCTTGACCATGAACGCTCAAAGTACGGTACCTTCGGCCATTTGCGCCTATTTTTTTGAGGACCCTTCCGCTCCATCCTCCATTGTGGAAACTTTTGACACGGAAGAAAAGGTAAACAACATTGGGGAGGTATCCGATAGGGAGTTCTGGATACTACAGAGTAATGTGCCCACACAGGTCACCATTCCATGGAACACCCGTAGCAACCTTATCGAGATTCCGAATGCTACGGCCGAGTCCTTGATTGTGGTGGGCTGGAGCAAGGCCTCCAACCAATGGGTGATTATCGGGAACACAGCGTTCAGTGGCGACATTGCCAACGGTTTTTTGACTTCGGAAACCTTTGTCCCCAACGATTATGCGGCCATTACCTTTGGTACGGTCCCGCTACCGACCGATACCTTTGCCGTGAACAACCCCACGTTGGGCAATTATTTTTTGAGTCCCAATGGCGACGGCACCAACGACTTTTTGATCATCGACGGTATGGAAGAATCGCCGAACAACAGTTTGCGCATCTTTAACCGCTACGGACAGAAGGTTTTTGAAAAAATCAATTACACCAACGAGTTCAGAGGAATCGCCAATACCGGTACTATGGTTCCCAATCAAGCTGCCGGACTACCGGAAGGCGTCTATTTTTATCTGGTAACCTTGGACGACCTGGGCCTGGAATATAACGGCTTTCTGTTCTTGGACAAGTAAAACCAAACCCATTCCCCGGTAATTTTTCAAAAGCAGGAATTAAAAATACTTCTTAACTTGGGGGCAAAATTTGTTTCATGAAAAGAAGGACTTTCATTAAAAATACGGCAGCATCCGGTATGGCCTGTGCCCTTCCTCCTGTATTCCCATATTTCGCCGAACCCAAATACTCGACCGAAGAGCTCATGGGCAAAGCGGACGTAAAACTTTTTGGAGAAGGCATCAATTTAAGGGAAGAGGCCCACAGCTCCTTTTTGGAAATGAAAAAAGCGGCCTATTCCGATGGATTTGACATTAAAATGGTGTCCAGTTTTCGCGATTATTACCATCAACAGCGTATTTGGGAACGCAAATATTTAAACTACACCGAAGATCTGGGCATGTCCCCGTTCGATGCCATTGAAAAAATCATCGAATATTCTACCGTTCCCGGAACGAGCAGGCACCATTGGGGCACGGACATTGACATTATCGATGGTTTTCCAAAAGCATCGGGAGATGTACTGGTCCCCGAAAAATTCGAAGCGGGCGGTCCCTACGAAGGCCTCAAACTCTGGTTGAACGAAAACTCGACCAAATATGGGTTCTATCTGGTCTATACAGACAATCCCAGAAGAAGGGGGTTCAAATACGAGCCCTGGCATTACAGTTACGCCCCCATTTCTATCCCAATGTTGACGGCCTATAGAAAACTCAATGTGCTAAAACTGTTACAGGAAGAGAGTTTCCTGGGCAGCGAGCATTTTACCGCAGGGTTCATAAAGGGCTATGTTCAGGATAATATTTTGGACATCAACCCGGTTTTGCTATAACGGTTTTTTCGTATCTTCAACTAACTAGAACACTGTACCATGAGAAGAGGAAGTTGGAGGATACGCATCCTTATCGGTTTGGCCATTGTCGCCTTTGCATTTATACGCCGATGCAGCAACCAGGAAGAGAACCCGTACACCGGGCGAACCCAGAACATAGACATGACCGCCGAGCAGGAGATTGCCATTGGACTGCAGAGCGCTCCCGAAATGGCACAACAGCATGGCGGCCTATATCCCGATGAACGTTTACAGAATCTAGTGGACAAAGTGGGCAATAGACTGGTCCAGAACAGTGTGGCCAGCGAGACCCCATACCGATACGAGTTCCATCTTTTGGCGGACGACCGCACCATAAATGCCTTTGCCTTGCCGGGCGGACAGATATTTATCACCTATGCGCTGTTCTCCCAGCTCAACGAACCCCAGCTTGCAGGGGTGTTGGGCCATGAAATCGGCCATGTGATCGGCAGGCACTCCGCCGAACGTATCGCCGAGAGCAGTTTTTGGCAAACCTTGGCCACCGGGGCATCGGTTGGTGGCGACATGGGCAACGTGGTCGCCGGTATCGGACAGAACACCCTTTTGACCAACGGCAGGGGCGATGAACTGGAGAGCGATGACCTTGGTGTGCTGTTTATGATCGAATCCGGTTACGATCCCAACGAGATGATAGGGGTAATGAAAATATTAAAGGCCGCTGCCGGGCCGAACAGGGTTCCCGAATTTCAGAGCACCCACCCCGACCCCGAGAACAGGATCGAAAAAATAAAGGAGGCCATCGATAAATATTCAGGTCGATAGAATCGACACTTCATCGATAAAAAAAGTGCTTTGTCTTTATTTCCGTATCTTTGGGTAAACCCGAATCTTACATACGTTCTCTTGACCTTTTGTGCTGTAAAAAGAGAGAACATATGGGAACACTATTACACTTTAAAGATCTCTATTTAGAGGCATTCGACGATTGCAAACCTAGCTATGTGGTATTCTTTTTAAAGGGATACTCTATATTTTGCGCGGTCATGTTTTTATTGGCCGTATACGCATTTTTATACAGGGCTTTTACCGGCTTTGAGTTCTAGGTCTCGAGACACACTCTTTTGCAAGGACACTAAATATGTAAAATGAGCAAAGGCCCCACCCGAAAGGATGAGGCCTTTTTCTTTGGAGCCATAAACTCCTTTTTTCTATTTTTTCATAGCAGCTTCCAACACGGCCTGTGCCTCGGTAGCGTTGGACAATTTTGCGTATTTGATGGCCGTCATACCCCCATCGCAGCGTTTCTTAAGGTCTGCACCATTCTCAATGAGCACTTTTAAGACTTCGGCCTTGTTGTAACGGGCCGCATAATGGATGGGAGCCTTCCCCAAGGATTTTTGGTTGACATCCTCTCCAAGTTCAATGAACTTTTTAACGGTATCCACATCGCCCTGCATTACCGCTTTGCAAAAAGCGCTCAGGTCGTCCGGGCTTACCATTTCAAAGTTTGTTCCAAAATCGCTTGTTTTGAATTCGTTGGCAGAAACGCCGCTTAGGGCCAACATGGAAAATGCAGCCACTGTGAAAATTGTTTTTTTCATGATGATTGTTTTTGATTAATGAATTTACTTGTTATAAAAATAGACTCCCCAGAACAGAGGATGTTACACGATTAACAGTTAAATAACTTATTTTTAACAACTCCTCAATTTTAACATAAAATAATTAACAACTTCATAATTAGAATTTTAACAAAAAGCTAGGGCATCCAAGGAGAACATTTTATTTTTGTGGTACAATATTTTACTATGAACAAAAAGGTTATTCTTATGATTTTGGATGGATGGGGAAAATCTCCAGATCCAAAGGTTTCGGCCATCGAAAAAGCCAATACACCATTTATAGATTCACTCTACGCCCAATATCCCGATTCGGACCTGCACACCGACGGAATGAACGTCGGTCTGCCCGAAGGACAGATGGGGAACAGCGAGGTCGGCCACATGAACCTGGGCGCGGGAAGGATCGTATATCAGGATCTGGCCAAGATCAACAAAGCCGTAAAAGAAGACACCTTAAAAAATGAGAAAGTGCTTCAAGACGCATTTGACTACGCCAAGGCCAACAACAAACCGGTCCATTTTTTGGGCCTGTTGAGCGATGGCGGCGTACATAGCCATATCGACCACCTAAAAGCGCTCATCAAGGCCGCCGATGAAAGCGGTGTGCAAAACTCCTATGTCCATGCATTTACCGATGGTCGTGATGTGGACCCCAAAAGTGGAAAGGGCTTTTTGGTAGATCTTGACAACTATTGTGCGGATAAAAAGACCCAACTTGCCACCGTTATCGGACGATACTACGCCATGGACCGTGACAAGAGATGGGAACGCGTTAAAATGGCCTATGATGTCCTGGTAAATTCCGATGGGGAAAAAACACAGCATATCGCCGAGGCCATGCAAAAAAGTTACGATGAAGGCATCACCGACGAGTTCATCAAACCTTTGGTATTGACAGATACCGCCAATGTACCGGTTGCAAAGGTCCAGGACGGTGATGTGATCATCTTCTTCAATTTCAGGACCGACCGTGGCCGTGAGCTTACCCAGGCGTTGAGCCAGCAGGATTTCCATGAGCAGAACATGCACAAATTGGACCTGTACTACGTTACCATGACCAATTATGATGAATCCTTCAACGGAATCAAAATCATATTCAACAAAGAAAATATAAAGGAAACCCTTGGTGAGACCCTGGCCAAAAACGGCAAAAAACAAATACGGATCGCCGAGACGGAAAAGTATCCGCACGTTACCTTTTTCTTTAATGGAGGACGCGAGGAACCCTTTGATGGTGAAGAGCGAATCCTTTGTCCCTCCCCAAAAGTGGCCACATACGATCTTCAACCGGAAATGAGCGCATATGACATCCGTGATGCCATTATTCCCGAACTTAAAAAAGGGGATGCCGATTTTGTATGCCTCAACTTTGCCAATCCGGATATGGTAGGGCACACCGGTGTCATGGAAGCAGCCGTTAAGGCATGTGAAACCGTTGACCAATGTGCCAAGGACGTGATTACGGCCGGTCTGGAAAACGGCTATTCCACTATCGTAATTGCCGATCACGGAAACTGCGATACCATGATCAATCCGGATGGTAGCCCCAACACGGCACACACCACCAACCCCGTACCGCTTATTTTGGTGGACAACGATATCAAAGTGGTGAAAAGCGGTGTCTTGGGGGATATCGCCCCTACCATTCTTAAAATGATCGGCGTACCACAACCCGAATTGATGACACAAAAACCATTGGTTTAAGCAAACATTCTTTAAAATCCATAGAATCAATTTATCTTTGCGGCTATGATTCAAGTAAAGACAGCAGAGGAAATTGAGTTGATGCGCGAAAGCGCTTTGGTGGTATCCAAAACGTTGGGCATGTTGGCCAAGGAAATCAAGCCTGGGGCCAATCCGCTAAAGTTGGATAAAATGGCGGAGGAATTTATCCGTGAACAAGGTGCCGTACCCGGCTTTTTGGGCATGTACGATTTCCCCAACACCCTTAACTGGAGCCCAAATGCGCAAGTAGTGCACGGAATACCCGGCAACGAAGTCCTGAAAGACGGTGATATTGTTTCCGTGGATTGCGGGGCGGTTAAAAATGGCTTTCATGGCGACCATGCCTATACCTTTGAAGTTGGCGAGGTAGCCGAGCAAACCAAAAAATTGCTCAAGGTCACCAAAGAATCACTTTACTTGGGAATCAGGGAGTTCAAGCTGGGCAACCGCGTGGGCGATGTGGCCTATGCCATTCAGAAATACACCGAGGACCATGGCTACGGGGTTGTCCGTGAATTGGTGGGGCACGGTTTGGGCCGTGAACTTCACGAAGACCCCCAAATGCCCAATTATGGCAAAAGGGGCCGTGGCAAAAAATTTGTGAATGGGACCGTTGTGGCCATCGAACCTATGATCAACATGGGCACCAGGCGAATAAAGCAACTCAAGGATGGTTGGACCATACTCACGGCAGATGGAAAGCCGAGCGCCCACTTTGAGCACGATGTGGCCCTTGTGGACGGGAAACCAGAACTCCTATCCACTTTTCAATATATTTACGAGGCGTTGGGCATTACCAGCGATGAAGAGGATGAGTTCCGAAGCAAGAAGTTGGTGCTTTGATAATTTCAAAAAGCTGTTAGAACCAGCTAATACATGAAAAAACTCTTTAAGTTCTTTCTAAACCTCATTCCTAGACCCCTTCTCATTAAGATGAGCTATTGGGTACGTCCATTGATTGCCTTTTTCCTAAAGGGAAATAAATTCACCGACCCGATTGACGGTAAGAGCTTTAAAAGCTTTCTGCCCTACGGGTATGAAAGTCCCAGGGAAAACGTACTCTCCCCCTCTACCCTATCCTTGGAAAGGCACCGGTTATTGTGGCTGTACTTAAAGAATGAAACGGAGTTCTTCAACAAACCTATAAAATTGCTCCACTTTGCTCCTGAACAGGCGTTTCACAAACGCTTTAAAAAGCTTGACCATCTAGATTATACCACTACAGACCTCCATTCGCCCTTGGCCGATGTAAAGGCCGACATCTGTAACCTACCTTTTTCCGATAATTCCTTTGATGTCATCTTATGCAACCATGTTCTGGAACATATCCCCAATGACACCAAGGCGATGGAAGAGCTCTACCGTGTAATGAAACCGGGAGGATGGGGCATATTTCAAATTCCGCAAGACCTGAAAAGGGGAAAGACCTTTGAAGATGATACCATTATCGACAAAAAGGAGCGTGCCCGTATTTTTGGTCAGTATGATCATGTCCGTATTTATGGTAGGGACTATTTTGATAAGCTTCGCGGCATGGGTTTTACTGTGGAAGAAGTGGATTACACTAACATGCTTCCAAAACAAGATGTTGAAAAATATCGATTGGCCAAGGGAGAGGTCATTCCTCTGGTCAGGAAATGATCATTTTTTGACCAGCACCTCAAAACCCGGAGTAAAAAATTCCCTTGTCTCCCCGTTTTCATCCAAATAGATGATGTACGCCTCCAACTCATTGTGATTCTTTAGCACTTCTTTGGAATCCTTCAAATCCATCGCCATAAAGGAGGTAGCGTAGGCATCGGCAACGGCACAGGTCTTGGCCACTACACTGGTCGCCAAAACATTGGAGTTTTTGGTGTACCCTGTTTTTGGATTGATGGTGTGCACATACTTCTCACCGGTCTCAGGGTCTACCCGAAATTTTCTATAGTTGCCCGAGGAAGCCATGGCCATATCCTCCAGAGATACAATTTGTTTCAATTCACGGCCTGTTTCCACCTGAGGATCATCAATCCCGACAGTCCATTGCTTTCCAGAATCCAGATTGGTGCCCTTGGCAAGCACTTCTCCCCCTACTTCTACCAAATAATTCTTGATACCCTTTTCATCCAACATCGCCCCCAATCTATCTATAGCATAGCCCTTGGCCACGGCATTAAAATCAAAACGGATAGATGGATGTGCCTTTGTTATCGTATTATCTGCATTCAATTTTACTTTTTCCCATCCTACGTAACCCAACAAGCTATCCACACGAAGGCTGTCAAGCTCCATTTGGTCTCCCGGACCAAAACCCCACGCATTGGCCAAAACACCGATAGTAGGGTCAAAATAGCCGTTTGAGGCCTTGTGTACCCCGGTCGAGACATCGAAAACTTCCCTGAACATATCATCCACTACAATGGTGGAATCTCCTGCATTGATCTTGGAGATATCGGAAGAAGGGATATAGGTGGACATGGATTGGTTGAGCACCTGAAAAACAGAATCTATTTCCTGTTGATAGTCCAACTCCCCATCGGCAATATAAATAATGGAATACGTAGTGCCCAAAGCGTTGCCCAAAGCTTGATTTTTTACTTGTCCCTTAGGTGCGCAGTTCAAAAACAATACGACCAACCCCAACAATAATACCTTGTTCATCATTTAAATTTCTATTAAACCTTGATAGTCCACCACATATTCTTCATCCAAATATAACGGCTCCGTCCTGTCCGATGCATTGGATAGCCCCACGCCCGCAAAATAAGTCCTTGCTTCAAATTTTTCGGCATGGTCCTTCACCGTGCGCATCAGTTCCCCATCATACTCCCTTGGATTTAGGGGAAATTCCACATTGCGCACTACAATAAAGTGCAGCACCTTTTCCCTGAGGCACACATACTGCGGATTCTTTTTGAGTTTACTGTTGATGGCCATAAACTCAAAACCATCCGCTTCCAGCTCCCGGCCCACTATGTTCATGGCCAAGTTGTGCAATTCCTGTTCCGTTAATTCTCTTCTTCCCATAGGCAACAAAAAAACCGATGCTTGAGCATCGGTTTGGTTTTATAAATTTCCTCTCGACAATGCTCGAGGTGATTATATCTTCTGGATTATCCTCCAAAGTCATCGAACCTGATATTCTCATCCGGAATACCAAAATCCTGACCCATTTTCTCCACTGCTTTGTTCATCAATGGTGGACCGCAGAAATATAGTTCGATATCCTCAGGGGCCTCATGATGGTTCAAGTAATTATCGATAACACAGTTGTGAATGAATCCTACGAAACCATCACCTTCTGCATCGATATCCTCTTTAACCTTCCAGTTATCTTCCTCCAAAGGCTCAGAAAGTGCCATATAGAACTTAAAGTTGGGGAACTCACGCTCCAACTCTTTAAAGTGTTCAATGTAGAACAGCTCTCTTTTGGAACGCCCACCGTACCAATAGGTCACCTTTCTATTTGTCTTCAATGTTTTGAACAGATGATACAAGTGCGAACGCATCGGGGCCATTCCGGCACCACCACCAACGTATAGCATCTCCGCCTCGGACTCGTTGATGAAGAATTCACCAAATGGACCAGAGATGGTCACCGGGTCGCCCTCTTTCAAACTGAAAATATAAGAAGATGCGATACCTGGGTTCACGTCCATCCAACCGTTCTTGTTGCGATCCCATGGCGGGGTCGCAATACGGACGTTCAACATGATTTCCCTACCTTCTGCCGGGTAAGAGGCCATGGAATAGGCTCTCTCCTCGGTCTCCGGGTTCTTCATCACCAATGGCCACAGGTTGAACTTGTCCCACTCTGCCTGGAACTTGTCCGGAGTCTCGTGCTCTTCAGGATGCGCGGTAATGTCGATGTCCGAATATTTTATTTCGCATGGTGGGATCTCGATTTGGATGTATCCACCTGCCTTATAGTTCATATCCTCGGGAATCTCTACAACAAACTCCTTGATAAACGATGCTACATTGTAGTTACGAACCACTTTGGCTTCCCACTTTTTGATCCCGAACACTTCTTCAGGTATGGTAATCTCCATGTTCTGCTTCACCTTTACCTGACAGGCCAATCGAGCTCCTTCACTCAACTCCCTTTTGGAAAAGTGCGGTGTTTCGGTAGGCAATGCTTCCCCGCCACCAGAAAGTACATGGCACTCACACTGGATGCAGGTTCCCCCTCCGCCACAGGCGGAAGGCAAAAATATTTTCTTGTTGCCCAAAGTGGACAACAGGGTTCCCCCCGAACCCACTTCCAGTTCCTTCTCACCGTTAATTTTGATGGTAACAGGACCCGATGGGGACAATTTTTCCTTAGTGAACAGCAACAATGCCACCAACACTAACAACAGTGCAAGAAATGCTACTACGGTAATTAAGATAGTACCTCCGGTACTTGCGGCTAATATCATCTTCTATTTGTTTATGGCTTCGTTATAGGAGATTGCTTTTTCCTTATCCTCAATCTCTTTCTTGATTTCTTTTTCTTCTTGGGTCTCAGCGGTAGTGGTCTGGGTTTGTTCAGGTGGTTCGTTGTCCCCTGTGAGCATACCTCCAAAACTTTGGAACCCGATTCCCATCAATCCAGTGATGATAAATGTGATTCCCAAACCTCTTAATGGTGCGGGCACCTTGGAATATCTGATTTTCTCACGGATTGCCGCGATGGCCAAAATGGCCAAGAACCATCCGATACCAGAACTGATCCCATAGTTCAGGGCCAGACCTATGTTTGGAATCTCCCTTGCCTGCATAAACAGTGAACCGCCCAAAATGGCACAGTTAACCGCGATCAAGGGCAAGAAAATACCCAAAGAGTTGTATAATGATGGGGAGAACTTTTCCACCACGATCTCCACCAATTGAACCATTGTTGCAATGGTCGCAATGAATAGAATAAAAGAGAGGAAACTTAGGTCGTAATCTGCATATTCCGGTCCCAACCAAACCAAAGCCCCTTCTTGGAGCAGGTATTGATCCAACAACCAGTTCAAAGGAACTGTTACGCCCAAAACGAATATTACGGCAGCCCCAAGACCTACGGCAGTGGAAACTTTTTTGGATACGGCCAAGTAGGAACACATTCCCAAAAAGACCGCAAACACCATATTGTCTACGAAGATTGATCTAAAAAATAATTCTAAATGCTCTAACATGCTTCCTCAGTTTATGCTTCTTCAATTAATTCCCTGTTTCTGGAACGCTGCACCCAAATGATGATTCCCACAACTATCAATGCTGCCGGGGGTATGATCATAAAACCATTGTTCTCATAGCCGATGGAGTACAATCCTGTCTTGGCGATAGGATCGCCCAATACCTTCATTCCGAAAAGGGTCCCGGAACCCAATAGCTCCCTAAAAAAACCTACGATCACTAGAATGACCCCATATCCCAGTGCATTTCCTATTCCATCAAGAAATGCCCTTCGGGGACCGTTGCCCAGGGCAAATGCCTCAAAACGTCCCATAATGATACAGTTGGTGATAATAAGGCCGATAAATACCGATAAAGTTTTACTGAGGTCGTAGGCAAAGGCCTTTAGCACTTGATCCACAATAATCACTAGAGCGGCAACCACAACCAGCTGCACAATAATTCTAATTTTGGAAGGTATTATATTTCTTATAAGCGAAATTACCACGTTACCAACTCCCATTACGAACAATACCGATATGGCCATCACAACAGAGGCCTTAAGTTCTGCGGTAATTGCCAAGGCGGAACAGATACCCAATACCTGAATGGTAATAGGGTTGTTATCCGCCAACGGATCCTTTATAAGATTTGCATCTTTTTTTGATAGTAGCGCCATATTAATTGGTTCTAAGAGTTTGTAAATAAGGTTTGTATAGCTTAAGGCTTTCCTTGATCATCGCGGTGATCCCATTACCTGTAATGGTGGCACCTGCCAAAGCATCCACTGCATTGTCTTCTTTATCATTGTTCAAAGGATCATTATTGCCCTTTGCCACTGCTATCCCCTCATAGGTATTGCCATCCATAACGGATTCCCCTTTGAAGTCGTCCATAAAGAAACGCTGGTTAATATTGGCCCCAAGACCGGGAGTTTCTCCCGCGTGATCAAAAAACACACCTTTGACCACCATATTGTTGTCCAGGGAAATATACCCCCATACGGCATCCCAAAGACCTTTTCCGTACATAGGTATGATGTAATACGTTTCACCATCCTTCTCTCCCACGAGCAATGGAAGCTCTCCTTGTTCACCATTTTTGACCTTGACCAATTCTTTCTGCACCTCTATTAGGTATGCATTATCCCTTTCCACAGCTTCCGAACCGTTCACGACCAATTGCCGGGTAATGTACTTAGAGAATGCCTCTTCCACTTCGGTGGTTGGAACAAAGCTTACATCACTGTCGCCTTCGTTATCATTGACACCCATGGCGTAAAGAATGTTTTGCTGTTTCTCAAAGCGCTGGTTCTCACTTATCATAGGTTTTAGGCCGGAAGCAACGAATGCCAATAGCGACCCCACAACAATAACCATTAAGACTGCGAATACTACCGTGTAGCTATTTTTTTCTGTATCGACTGCCATAATTAAGCTGTTTCCGTTTTTAGTGAATCAACCTCATCCGTAGATTTTGGATAAATGGTTGCTGTCTTAAATCGTTTCAATCTCCTTTTAATGTTACCTCTTACCACATAGTGATCGATGGTAGGCGCAAACACGTTCATCAACAAGATGGCCAAGAACACGCCCTCTGGATACCCTGGGTTGAACACCCTGATCATAACGGAAAGAAGCCCAATAAAGAACCCGTAGTACCATTTACCTTTATTGGTCTGCGAACCTGTAACGGGATCGGTAGCCATAAATACGATACCAAAGGCCAGTCCCCCCACCAACAAGTGCTGCCAATATGGGAAACTCATTAACGTGTAGAACTTACTATATTCGGGCAACCAACCAGCGTCCACGACACCGTTGAAGATAAGGCCCATTACCAAAGATCCAACGACGGCACTCACCATAATTCTCCATGAGGCGATTTTTGTGAAAATCAAGAAAAGTGCCCCCAAAAGAATCAATAAGGTCGATGTTTCACCAACGGAACCAGGAATAAATCCGTAGAACATATCGGACAACGAATACGCATAATCCGAACCTTGTGCCAAGGAACCCAGAACAGTTTCGCCTGAAATGGCATCCGCTGTCCCAGCTCTCTCAACCCCTTCGTGAACCCAAACCTTGTCACCGCTCATCCAAGTCGGATAAGCAAAGAACAAAAAGGCACGAATGGTCAGTGCCGGGTTCAATATATTCATTCCGGTACCTCCGAAAACTTCTTTTCCGATAACAACCCCAAAGGCTACGGCGATGGCCAACATCCAAAGTGGCGTGTCCACAGGTACGATCAAGGGAACCAACATTCCGGTCACCAAATAACCTTCCTCGACCTCGTGCCCCTTGATTACGGCAAACAAGAATTCAATGGCCAAACCTACGCCATAGGAAACGATCACCAATGGAAGAACGGTCGTAACACCGACCCAGAAGTTATCCCATGTCAAAAAGTGGTCAAAAAGAGAAAAGCTCTCCGGGAAACCATTGATTGCAGAATAATGCTGATAACCTGCATTGAACATACCGAACAACAAACATGGCACCAAAGCCATGATCACCGTGTTCATGGTACGTTTCAAATCATCGGCAGCCCGAACGTGCGCCCCTGAATGGGTAGTTTCGTTCGGCATATAAAGAAACGTATGCAGTGCATTGAAGGCCGGGGCCATTTTCTTGCCCTGATACTTTACTTTTAAGTCGTGTAATTTTTCTTTCATGCCCATATTATCCAAGTTCTTTTTGCAACAAATCCAATCCTTCCCTGATTATTTGTTGGTGTGGTTGTTTTGATATGCATATGAATTCTGTCAAAGAGAAATCTTCCGGAGCCACTTCATAAAGCCCCAGTTGCTCCATTTCATCCAAATCCTTCACCATACAGGCCTTCAACAATTGAAGCGGGTATATGTCCAGGGGAAAGACCTCTTCATACCTACCTGTCACCACGAAAGCCCTGTGCTCCCCATTGGTATTGGTGTCCAAATCATATTTTTTGTTCGGCTGCAACCAAGAAAAGGTCAGTGCCCTTGTAGATGAGATCTTATTGAACACAGGTTTGTTCCAACCGAAAAGTTCGTAGTCATCACCCTCTGGGATAGCGGTCACAGTGTTGTTATAAAAACCAAGATGTCCTTCGGTATGGGTTTTTGAACCCGTCAGCACATCACCATTGATCAACCTGAATCTATCTTCGTTAACGCCACTGGCGTACAAGAAGGTAGAGATTTCGGCTCCAATTTTGGTCTTGTAATACTTGGGTTGCTTTACAACAGAACCTGCCAAAGCCACGATTCGCTCCGCATTGAACTTACCCGTCAGAAGAAGTTCGCCCAACATCACCATATCCTGTGCGGACAATGTCCAGACCATCTCGCCCTTGTTCACAGGATCGATCTTATTGATCTGCGTACCCACCAAACCAGCTGGATGCGGGCCAGAGATCTTGTGGAGCTCTATTCCTTTAATATTATTGAACGGCGACCTATTGGATTTTCCAACGGTCACGTGTATTTTTCCGGGAGTCATTTTGCTCAATGCCAATACCGCTGCCTGAATTTCCTGCTCCTTATCTTGAAGCACAAAGTCAGGGTCGGCCGCCAATGGCGCAGTAGCATATCCTGAAACAAAAATCGCTTTCGGCGTCACACTGGGGTCAGCGATCACATCGTAAGGTCTTTGCTTGATGAAGGGCCACCCTCCACATTGCAACAGGTAAGATTTAATGGCCCCACCATCTGCCGTATCCAAATCCGGCACCTTATTGATCACGTAATCCTGTTCCTTATCGGCAAGGATCTTTAGCGTTAAGATTCGCCTCCTTGCCCCCCTGACAATCTCCACAAGCTCTCCGCTGACCGGGGACACAAAGTGCATCTCTTCGTTGCTCTTGTTGTAAAAGAGGGGCTCGCCCGCTTTTATCTCTTCCCCTTGTTTTATCAACATTTTTGGAGTGATTCCATGGAAATCATCTAGGTTCAGGGCGTAAACGTTACTTGTAACGGCTTTGGAAATAGTCTGCTCTGCCGCCCCGACGAGGTTGATGTTCAACCCCTTTTTAATCCGGATGTCTTTAGACATATTATTGTAGACCTTTTGTTATCAAAATCGAACGCAAAAATAGTACTAAAAGGATTGTTTTCATAATAATTGACCATAAAATTGGGATTATGCCGAGCTTAATTCCCTAGGTTTACTTTTTGCTTACCTTTACTTAAAATTATGCCCTTGATACGTTTTGCCTACATTCTTTTTCTGATGGGTTTGATGGCCCCTTCAGTTTTTGGACAAATTATGGAAGAAGTAAATCCGCCGGAAAATATAAAATCGGTGGTTTTTAAAGGTCCAACAGAAGATCAGTTCCCCGTAATACAACTGGGGGAACCAATGACTTTGGAGTTTGACGACCTATTGGCCAACGAACAGGATTACTACTATAAAATTGTGCATTGTGATTATGATTGGACCCCTTCCCAATTATTGAAATCACAATACTTGTCCGGTGCCGACAACCAGCGGATCATCGACTACGAAAACAGTTACACAACGCTTCAGCCCTACTCCAATTACCGCCTCAACATTCCCAACGAAAATGTCAAGCTGACGGTAAGCGGCAATTTTGTACTGGAAATCTACAACAGTTATGGCGACCTTCAATTTTCCAGAAGGTTTGTGGTCTATCGGAATGCGGTCTCCGTTGCAGGCACGGTAAAACGGTCCAGGGACTTTAACTTCATCAATACCAAACAGGTGGTTCAGTTCAACATAAACACTGCAGGTTTCAATGTGGTAAACCCTAAAAAAGAAGTTAAGGTCGCCATCGTACAGAACCATCAATGGCCCACAGCGATTTACAACATTGAACCACAATTTACCATTGGAACCGAACTGGTTTATAAATACGACAAGGAGACCGGTTTTTTTGGCGGCAACGAATATCTGAACTTCGACACCAAAGACCTTCGCTCCCCAACATTTGCCATATCCAACATCGAGATGAGGGATGTGTACCATCACCATCTGTTCACCAACGAATATCGGTTTGATCAAGAATACACCTATTTCCCGGACATTAATGGTGATTTTGTGGTACGTACGCTACAAGGCGAGGACGTTTCACGCGAGGCCGAATATTCCAAGGTGCATTTTAGCTTACCGTACACCGATTTAATAGGATTGGACAATGTGTACGTTGTCGGAAAGTTCAACAATTATGCTTTGACCGATGAGAACAAAATGATCTTCAACGAGGAAACCGGAAAATTTGAGTCCACCCTTATAATGAAACAAGGTTTCTATAATTATAAGTATGTCGTACAACGCCAGGACGGGTCCATTGAACCCAATCTGGTCAGCGGCAATTTTCATTTTACCGAAAACAACTACTTAATTTTGGTTTATTATCGAGATTTTGGGGATATGTACGACAGTATTATAGGTATAGGCTCCGCAAACTCCCAAAATATCAGCAATTAATTATCTTTAGGCCCAAATCCTCAAAAAAAGGCATGGGCAAAAAAGATGGCTTCATCACCAAGGGACGCTATGAGTTAAAGTTTAGGGGCGTTGAATGCCTGAACTGCGGACACCCATTGGACATTAGTGATAGGTATTGCCCCAATTGCTCACAGGCCAATAGCACCAAAAAATTGACCCTAAAGGATTTTTTTGACGAGTTCTTTTCAGGATTGATCAATTACGACTCCAAACTCTTAAAAACACTTTCCGCCCTGTTACTGCGTCCCGGCCGAATCACAAAGGACTATGTAAACGGAAAAAGGGTAACCTACACGAATCCTTTCCGGTTTTTATTGAGCTTGGCCTTCCTGTATTTTTTGATGTTCACCTATAACAGTCAATTCGAGACATGGGACCAAGAGGCCAAAAAATTTGATGGCACCATTTACAATGGCTCCCCATTCAAGTTCAATACAGAATCAGGAGGTTTTGAAGTGGACAGCGTTGCCTTGGAAAAACAGACCAAAGCAACCCAAAAAACTTTGGATTCCTTAAAAAGGGCGAACCCGGATATTTTGGCGGGCATACACGATCTTGATTCCATTGAAAATGTAGATCCCAAACTTTCGGCGCAACTTGGCAATTTGGATTCCCTAGGGGTTTTTATAAAGAGCATAAATGAGAACGAAAAGAAAAAAGACTCTTTTATGAACGCCGACCCATCGGGCTATTTTAAGACTCTTGACAGCAAATCGGGCACGGGCAAGTTTATAGGCAAGGTCGAGTTTTTTGGGAACACCATTAAAAAGGATACATTGTATAATTTTGAACAGGCCAAAGCCAAATATCAAATTGAAACAAATTGGACCAATAAAATGGCCTTTAATACCGCCAACAGTATCCTAAGGGCCATAAGCGAACCTGGCAGCTGGGTAAATAGCACTATTTCCAAATTGCCTTTTATAATATTTTTCTTTATGCCAGTGTTCACGGTCTTCATTTGGCTGGTATACATCAGGAAAAATTATACCTACACCGATCATCTTATCTTTAGTTTCCACAATCAGTCCCTCTTGTTTATCTTGCTCATCCTTAGCCTAACATTGGATACCATATTCGATATAAGCAGCTCGGGGATATTTCTGTTGATTTTTGCCTTTTATCTCTATAAGGCCATGCGAAAATTTTACGGACAAGGAAGATTTAAAACTATTGTGAAATACATCTTTTTGAACACGGTATTTATGGTCTTGGCCTTTTTCACGATCATAGTCACCTTTGCAGGAAGCGGTTTAACCTATTGATAGTTATGTTTACACAGGTAACCAAAGGAATAAAAGTATCGGTACACACCTCTTTTGAAGGTACATTTTTTAAGAATTACAAAGTGCACTATGCATTTGGTTACACCATAACCATTGAGAACCTTGGCAAGGATACCGTACAGCTCACCGCAAGACATTGGGATGTTTTCGATGCCCTCAAAGATATGGAGACCGTTGACGGGGAAGGTGTTATAGGCAGAAAACCCGTGATAAAGCCCGGGAAGTCCCACACCTATAGCTCTGGATGTCTCCTGGCCTCTCCCGTTGGTGCCATGCGAGGACATTACCACATGGTCAACTTCACCAATGCCGACGAATTCAAAGTAGAGATACCTACCTTTAAGTTTGCCGCACCCTTTGCCATAAACTAATCCAGGGCCATTTTATATTCCTTTTGGGTTCATTACCTTTGGTAGAATTGTTTAATCATTAAAAACATTTCTATGGGAAAAGGATTTTTTCAAGTTCCAACAGCCTACAACGAGCCTGTTTTGAGCTATGCTCCGGGTTCCCCCGAACGAGAAGAAGTACTAAAACAATACAAGGCGTTTTACGACAGCGAAGTGGATGTGCCACTTTACATCGGAAACGAAGAGATACGAACCGGCAACACCAGGCCCATGTCGCCACCGCACGACCACAAGCACATCCTGGGACACTACCATTTGGCCGAGAAACAACACGTGGAACGGGCCATAGCCAACTGTCTGGAAGCCAGGGAAGCCTGGGCCGACATCACTTGGGAGCAGCGATGCGCCATCTTCCTCAAGGCCGCCGAGCTCATCGCAGGGCCCTACCGCCAAAAGATGAACGCCGCCACCATGCTCGCCCAATCCAAAAATATCTATCAGGCCGAGATCGACTCCGCCTGTGAGATCGTGGACTTTCTACGGTTCAACGTGGAGTACATGTCCCAGATCTATGGCGAACAGCCCGAATCCTCCGAAGGGGTATGGAACAGGGTCGAGTACCGTCCATTGGAAGGGTTCGTATATGCCATCACCCCGTTCAACTTTACCGCCATTGCAGGGAACCTTCCCGCAAGTGCCGCCATGATGGGCAACGTGGTGGTCTGGAAGCCCAGCGACAGCCAGATCTATTCCGCCAAGGTGATCGTCGATGTCTTCAAGGAGGCCGGACTGCCCGATGGGGTGATCAACGTGGTCTACGGAGACCCCGTTATGATATCCGATACCGTTCTGGACAGCCCAGACTTTACGGGAATACATTTTACCGGTTCCACCACCGTCTTCAAGAACCTTTGGAAACAGATCGGGAACAACATCCATAAGTACAAAACTTATCCGCGGATCGTGGGGGAGACCGGCGGAAAGGACTTTATCATCGCGCACCCGACGGCCAAACCGCAACAGGTGGCCACGGCCATCAGCCGTGGGGCCTTTGAGTTCCAGGGACAGAAATGTAGCGCCGCATCACGGGTCTACCTGCCAAAATCCACTGCCGATGAGATCCTGGAACTTGTCAAAAAGGACATTGCATCCTTCAACAAGCCGGGCTCCCCGGAGGACATGGGCAATTTTATCACTGCCGTGATCCACGAAGGGTCCTTTGACAAACTGGCCAAGTACATCGACAAGGCCAAGGCCGATGACAATGCAGAGATCATCGCCGGTGGGAACTACGATAAGTCCGTCGGGTACTTTGTCGAGCCGACCGTGATCCTGACCACCGACCCGCAGTACGAGACCATGTACACCGAGCTGTTTGGCCCAGTGGTGACCGTTTACGTATACCAGGACAAGGATTGGGGCGAAACGTTGAAGCTTGTGGACGGCACATCGGAGTACGGGCTCACGGGAGCAGTGCTCTCCGGCGACCGCTACTCCATCGAGGAGGCCACCAAGGCCCTGCAGAACGCGGCCGGCAACTTCTACATCAACGATAAGCCAACGGGCGCCGTGGTGGGACAACAGCCCTTTGGCGGCGCTAGGGGATCCGGGACCAACGATAAGGCAGGCTCCATGCAGAACCTCCTCAGATGGGTATCCCCCAGACTGATCAAGGAAACCTTCGTGACCCCGGAGGATTACAGGTATCCTTTTTTGGGATAACACCGAAAACCACTAACTTCAAGGCCGTCATACAGATATGATGGCCTTTTT
>JANSXF010000015.1 GCA_024743095.1 Flavobacteriaceae bacterium | reverse complement strand
CCAACATTTTGAAAAAGGCTCTGTTTCTCGTTATATTTCTTTTTTTAATGGTTGTCCAGAACTCATTGGCAAACGGAACTTTCTCATTGGATACCATGCAATCAGAAAAGGATAGTGTCTCCAATGGATTGACATCCTTGGAATGGAAAAAATTCAAAAAGTTTGAAGCGATCCTGCAAGCTTCAGATTTAACCAAGCATGAAGAGGAGTCCCAGTTGACAGGCTACGCTCGAGATTCGCTAAGAATTTTGGAGGTAAAGCTTGTGGCTATCAAAGTTTTGAATGAAAAAAATCTTTTGAATCGGGATATAGCCGAAAATCCATTGTATTATTCAGGGCTTTTGCAAAAATTGAAGGCTAGCGATATTGCCCCGTCCGAATATCTTTTTTTGGAGGAAAAACTGGCTTACATCAACCAAGGAGCCGTAACGGAAAAATTAAAATGGAGCACATGGCTGAATGCCGCTCTAATAGTATTGATCGTAATTTTGGCCTACCTGTTCCTAAGGCAAAGGAATGGGCAAAGCAACCCGATTTTACCCGAATTGAGTAAGCAGGAAACCTTGGTCCGCAATTTGATTCTTCAGGGCAAGAGCAATAAGGAAATTGCCACAGAACTTTTTATTAGCCTTAGTACGGTAAAGAGCCATATTACCAATATCTACAGTAAATTAAATGTAACCAACAGGCGGGAATTATTGGAAAACAGCACGGGTGCTAGTACCTAATTCAGACCAATTCGGCTTTCGCTGAGCAAGTTTTCCCTCTTAATTTGTTTCAAAATCGAATCGTTTTGAAGCAGTTGACTTGGTTGTTTTTTACGCTATGTATATCAGTGTATGGTCAGGAGCGGTTTACGCTAAGGGGAGAGGTTGTTGATGGGCTAAACCAAAAGGTTTCCATTGGGGATGTGTTGTTGTTCGATGCCGGTCAAGAATCCTTGGAACAATACACGACTTTGGTCGATGGTAGGTTTGAATTGTCCGGAATATCAAAAGGGAAATACATTTTACAGGTATCCGCATTGGGTTTCAAAAAATATTCACGGGCAATTTCCGTGGGCAAGGACGATGAATTTTTTATCCAGTTGGAACAGCAATTGACCGAACTTGATGCTGTAGAGCTCACTGCTTTGAAAAATCCAATTGGCACGGCCAATGGTAATGTGAAAATTGATGTCCAAAACCCCATTTTTGCATCCATTGTTGACCCGTTGGAAGTCCTGTCCAAAGTGCCCAACCTTCAAATTTCGCCCGACCGCGAATCCATCTTATTGATTTCCAGAGGAAGTCCATTGATTTATCTGGGCGATCAACGGATAAGTTTGGAAGAATTTAAAGGATTTTCCGTAGATGCCATTGAAAGTATCGAGATCATCAACAATCCATCGCCAAAATATGAAGCGGAAGGACAGGCCGTGATCCTTATTCATTTAAAGAAAAGCACGGAAAAGGGAACTGCCCTGAGTTTGGGAGAAACTTTATCCTTTAGGAGGAATACCAACAATTATCTAAGCTCCAATGCAAGTTTTTCCAATGGGAAATGGAACTTACGGGGCAACCTCAATTATAATGTCATTGGGCAATGGGAGAGCAACACTTTTGCATTTGCCATTCCAGAGGAAGATATTTATTCGGATTATTTGGTGCTCATCCCCGATAATCATCGAGTACAGATCAATGGAGGGTTGGGTTTTTATTATCCCATTGATGATAATGATTACATATCCTTGAACACCACAATGAGACTTCAAACGGATGATGCCGTTTTTGAAACGAACACTTTTGTGGGGGACGGCAACGAAGAAAGTCGAATTTTCTCCAAACCCAACAATGATAATCGACGTGGGTATTTTAGCGGCAACTTCAACTTCAATAAAAAATTGGCAGAGGATTGGAACCTTTTTACAGGAATCCAGTATTCTGCCTTTGGTCAAAAATTGGATACCGATATTTTCAATGATTATAATGATGATGGGTTCTTTCTGGATGAATCCAGGTACCAGGGATACGAAATAGGTTCGTTTGCCGCTCGTGTTGATATAGAACATTCAATTTCTGAAAACCTGCAAAGTGAGTTTGGTTTAAGTTGGAACGATGCCCAGGCCACGGCAGATTCCAATGTACTGCAATTGGATATACAAAAGGAACAAATGGTCGATTACAATTATGATGAGCAATTGTATGCTTCCTACCTGAACTTTAGTTCAACGCTGAACGAAAAACTCAATATGGGCATTGGAGCTCGAGTAGAGCATAATTTGGTAAATGGGATTTTAAACAATCAGGAAACGCCAGAGGTAGAGCGAAAAAACACAAGGGTGTTTCCCAAGGCGGGCTTCAACTATAAGGTGGATAGCACCAAAACACTTTCGGTAAACTATTCCAGAAATATAGAGAGGCCCAATTTTTCAAGAACTAGCTCTGTTTCTGTATTTATCAACCCTTTTTTGGAAGCTACCAATAATATAAATCTCTTGCCGACAGTGACCCAGCGAATTTCTACCAACCTGCAATGGAAGAACAGATCATTCTACTTTGATGTTTATGCCAAAGAAAATCCTTCATATTACGCCATAAGCTATCAGGTGCCAAATACTACCGCGACCTTATCTCCCATTAATTTTGAAAAGGAAACGGGGCTTTATATCGGGGTTACGCTTCCATATTCCCACAAGATTTGGACATCGACCGTTTCGGCGAGTTTAAACTATAATAAAATCAAGGATAGCGAAGCAGTTGTTGCCAAAGCCAAACCATATCTTTATGCGTACACAAACCAGCAGTTTAAAGTGGCCAAAGATACAGTGGTTTCCTTTGGAGGATGGATGGTGACCCAGCGCAATGAAGGAATTTATACTAGAAACGCATTGGTGATTTTAAACGCATCCCTGATCAGGACATTTTTTGATAAACTCCAATGTGCCGTCCGATTGAACGACATTGCCAAAGCAATGGACATTGAGGAAAGCTATTCCGTTCATGGGGTAGGGGCCAGCGGAACTTATTTTGTAGATGCAAGGGAAATTGCCTTTGCCGTATCGTATAGGTTTGGTGACAAAACCTCAAAGTTCAAAAACAAGGATGTTGATGAAAATCTTGATCGAATCAATTAGACTTTACTTGGCCAATTCCCCCTCAATCTCCAACGCATATTTTTTGCAAAGGTCGAAGGTCTCGGTAATATCCTCCATGGTCGTTCTTGGGTTGATAAGGCACATGCGAAGCACAATCTGCCCATTTAAAATAGTGGTGACAAGCAAAGCTTTACGGGAATCCACCACTTTTCCAGAAATGTGCTGGTTGATTTTATCCAGCTCTTTTTCCGAATATTTTTTATTAATGGGGTTGTACCTAAAGTTAATGACGGCCAAGGTTGCAGGGAACACAACTTCCCAACTTTTGCTGCCGCGCAGCATGTTCTCAACCTCTTCGGCCAAATCAATATTGTAGGTGATGGCATCACGAAATTCTTTTAGGCCAAATGTTTTTAGGGACATGTAAAACTTCAAGGCACGGAACCTACGCGTTAATTGGATACCGTGGTCATAAAAATTGATTTCGGAAGTGTTGCCCTCGATATCCCGTAAATATTCGGGCTTCTCGGTGAAGGTATGGCTCAAGTTTTTATGGTTCCTGACCAAAAGACAGCCCATTTCGTAAGGTTGAAAGAACCATTTGTGTGGATCCACCGTCAAGGAATCGGCTTTTTCAATGCCCTTCATGGCCTGTTTGCCCTTTTGGGACAAAATGGCCGCTCCTCCGTAGGCTCCATCAATATGGAACCAAATGTCCTCTTTTTTGCATATTTTTCCCAGTTCCACCAATGGGTCAACAGTACCGGTATTGGTCGTTCCCGCCGTAGCGATCAAACAGAAAGGATAAAGGCCTTCCAATCTGTCCTTGGCGATACAGTTCTTTAATTTATTAACCGAGAACTTGAGCTCACTGTCCGTCGGAATGATCCTGATCTGCTCTTTTTTAAAGCCGAGCACACGAATCGCCTTTATATTTGAAGAGTGTGCCTGGTCCGATAGGTAGATAACGGCTTTGGAAAAATCGTCCCCGCATTTTATTCTGCGAGCGGTGACCACGGCGGTAAGATTGGCCATCGAGCCACCACTGGTAAAAATGCCCCCGCCTTTCTTCTTGGGGAAACCGAAAATCTTTAACAGCCATTGGATCGTCACAATTTCCAGTTCGGCAGCGGCCGGGCTGGCTGCCCATCCACCAGAAAAGATGTTGTGACCCGTTGCCAAGGCGTCTGCCATCACACTTACATAATTACTGGGGCCTGGAACAAAGGAAAACGACCTTGGGTGCGCCATATTGGCGCTATTGGTCATCACCTTGTCCAAAACAAAATCGAGTACCTGTGAAGGGTCCATTCCCTGTTCGGGAGCCTCTTCCAAGAACAAAGAGTCCATTTCCTCCCGTGAGCCTAGCGCTACAGGCAGTTTTTCATGTTGGGTGGCGTGGTGTTCCACAATGGCATCAATAATTTGATAACCATAATTTTTCATCTCTTCTTCGGAGAGTTCCAGTCTGGCTGTATTCTGCTTCATAGGTCCGTTTTCTACTGAACCGCAAAAATACCATATTTGGAACGGTTTTCCACTGCATTTTGGGAGTAGTTCCTTCTATTTGGACAAATAGAAAGTCAGGAAGTAAGTTCTGTAAAAAGACTCTCCAAGTTTTTGTTTTTTCTACTGAGTTGAAGAGTTTTCAGTTTATTGTCGTGGGCAAAATCAAAAACCACCGGCCTCATATCTTTAGAGGTGCCAAAAGTGATTTCGTATACAAAACCTCCCGTGTTTTTTACGTTGGAAACATTGGAGATTTGTTGTAGAAGTTGTTCTTCCACGCGATAATCAAATTCCACTTCGATGATTTGTTCTTCTGCTTCACGGAGTTCTTCCAGTCTTTTATCCGCTACCAATTCTCCTTTGTTGATGATGATTACCCGGTCGCAGACTGCCTCTACTTCTTTCATAATATGGGTAGAGAGCAAAATGGTCTTCTCTTTTCCTATTTCACGAATCAGTTTTCTGATCTCAATCAATTGATTGGGGTCAAGACCAGTGGTAGGCTCATCCAGAATCAAAACTTCCGGGTCGTGCAGCAGCGCAGCCGCAAGTCCAACCCGCTGACGGTATCCTTTGGATAACTGTCCGATTTTTTTGTGGGCTTCGGGAGACAATCCGGTTTTCTCTATAACCTCATTTATTTTGGATTTGTCCACTTTATAAACATCGGCATTGAAGGCCAAGTATTCCTTTACGTACATTTCCAAATAGAGCGGATTATGTTCTGGCAGGTAGCCGATACTTTTCTGAACATCTTTTTCGGCCTCTAAAACATCAAAACCGTTAACGGCGGCTTCACCTTTGTCCGCTTTGTAGTACGTGGTCAAAATCCGCATCATGGTAGACTTTCCAGCACCGTTGGGGCCTAAAAAACCGACCACTTCCCCCTTGTTTATAGTAAACGAAACATTGTTCAATGCTTTTTGCGGGCCAAAGGTCTTTGTAATGTTTTGTACGGTGATGGACATTCAAAATGAATTTAAGGTACCCCAAAAATACACTTTTACTTGTTTTAATCCTTGGGTTTCCAAAGCAAGGATTTCGCTCATTAAATCTTTTTAAAATTATAGGTAAGATGAGAATTCTTAAAAAAGCATTGTTTCTGTAAAATAATGTGCAGTGAAAATGTCTTTTTTGAAAAAAATCAAAAAAAATTTAGGAATCTCTGTGTGTTTCCGATTGAATACCTAAATTAGCCGACAATTAACAGCGAGATGACAAACACGTATTTCTGGAACCGTTTTTATTTTTACTTCTTTTTTAAGGGAGAAGCGGGACTATTATAGATACGTTTAAAGTATAACCAATTTATAAAGTCCCGATACATCGGGGCTTTTTTTTTGCAATGGAGTTAAAAGTTGCCATACAGGGAATAAAAGGGTCGAACCACCATCAGGTGGCCACGGATTTTTTCGGGGAAAACATTGAGTTGCTCGAGTGCAGTTCCTTTGATGCGGTGATCGACTGTTTGATGGTAGGTACTGCGGACAAAGGTATTATGGCAATCGAGAATTCCATAGCCGGTTCAATTATTCCCAACTACAATTTAGTGTACCATAACAATATCCACGTCATTGGAGAACACTACCTGAACATTCACCATAACCTTATGGTCATGAAAGGGAAAACTTTTGAAGACATTCAAGAGGTACATTCCCACCCGATGGCCTTGTTGCAATGTAAGGAGTTTTTCAAAGCACATCCGCATATTAAGCTTGTGGAAAGTATAGATACGGCCGAAACAGCAAAGCGGATCAAGGAGGACGAACTGGGGCACATAGCCGCAATCGCCCCTAAAATGGCGGCCGAATTGTACGATTTGGAGATTATCGCGGACAATATTCAGACCATTGTGAACAACTCAACGAGATTTATCATTCTAAAAAAACAAAATAAGGTGCTTCCCGAAGAGGAAATCAATAAGGCATCCTTGCGATTTATGACCGATCACAAAAGAGGTAGTTTGGCAACGGTGTTAAATGTTATGAGTGATTGCAATATGAACCTGACCAAGATTCAGTCCCTACCTGTGATCGAGACACCTTGGAAGTATGCTTTTTTCGTTGACGTGACCTTTGATAAATACAAGCACTTTGCCAAAACCAAATCTTTGATGCAAATCATGGCCGAGGATTTCAAGGTGTTGGGCGAATATAAAAATGCATTGTTATAATGATAACAGCGGATCGATTAAATACGGTACAGGAATATTACTTCTCCAAAAAATTGAGAGAGGTCAGGGGGTTGATGGCCCAAGGGAAACCCATCATCAATATGGGTGTCGGCAGCCCGGACTTGGCCCCGTCGCCACAGGTGCTGGAAACCCTTCGCGATTCCATTATAGAGGCCGGAGCGCATCAATACCAGAGCTATCAAGGGTTGCCCCAACTTAGGGAAGCCATTGCGGATTTCTATCAACAAAAATTTGAGGTAAGTGTGGACCCATTCACGGAAATTCTGCCTTTAATGGGTTCCAAAGAAGGAATTATGCACATTAGTATGGCCTTTTTAAATGAAGGTGACCAGGTGCTATTGCCCGATCCTGGATATCCAACTTATGCCTCCGTGACCAATTTGGTCGGTGGAAAGGCCGTTACCTACGATTTGAAAGCTGAAAATGGTTGGTTTCCGGATTTAGGGGAATTGTCCAAGAAAGACTTATCCAAGGTAAAGTTGATGTGGATCAGTTATCCGCATATGCCCACAGGTGCCACAGCGACCAAGGAGCGATTGGAGTCGTTGGTGGAATTTGCCAAACAGAACGAGATTCTTTTGGTAAACGACAATCCGTACAGTTTTGTGCTAGCGAATGATCCGACCAGCATCCTTTCAATCGAAGGGGCCAAGGAATGCACCTTGGAATTGAACAGTTTGAGCAAAACCTTCAATATGGCCGGTTGGCGTGTTGGAATGGTGCTGGGAAGCGAGGAACACATCACTGCAGTATTGAAAGTAAAGAGCAATATGGATTCCGGAATGTTCTATGGTATTCAAAAGGGTGCCATTGCAGCTTTGCAAAGTGGCCCTGAATGGTTCGAGGCATTGGACCAAGTGTATACCAAGCGAAGAGAGTTGATGTTCCAATTAGCGGATAAATTAAGTTGTACGTACGATAAAAATACCGTTGGCATGTTTGTTTGGTGCAAATTACCGGAAGGCGCGAAGTCTTCGGAAGAATTCATAGATGAAGTGCTGCACGATAAAGATGTTTTTATTGCTCCGGGAACCATATTCGGGAGCAATGGCGAAGGCTATATTCGTTTTTCACTTTGCGTTAGCGAAGAAAAGATCAAAGAAGCCATAGAAAGATTTTAGATTATGAAAGTAGTCATTATAGGAGTTGGTTTGATAGGCGGTTCTTTTGCGAAGGATGTGAAAAAACTATATCCCGAAGCGGAAATCATTGGGGTGGACAAAAGTGATGCCCATTTGAACGAAGCCCTGCAACTTCAAATTATTGATAGAAAGGGGGACTACGGAGTCCTGGCAAGTGCGGATATGGTCTATGTGAGTATCCCGGTAAATGTTTTGGTCACCGAATTGCCCAAAATATTGGATGCCGCTGGAGATGAAACCGTAGTAATGGATGCAGGTTCCACCAAACGATTGATATGTGAGCAAGTTGCCGAACATCCCAAAAGAAGGAATTTTATAGCTTGCCATCCTATTGCCGGTACCGAGTTTTCAGGACCAACAGCAGCCTTGGAGGGGTTATACGATGGTAAGACCATGATCATATGCGAGGTGGAAAAGACAACGTTTAAGCTTCAGGAAAAGGCTCTGGCCATTTTTCAAGAAATAGGCATGCGAATTCGATATATGAATCCCGAAGCGCATGATAAACATATCGCCTACGTATCTCATTTATCACACATTAGCTCTTTTATGTTGGGAAAGACAGTTATTGAGAAAGAAAAAAATGAGCGTGATATTTTTGACATGGCGGGGAGTGGATTTGAAAGCACCGTTCGTTTGGCAAAAAGTTCACCGGATATGTGGACCCCGATTTTTGAACAGAACAAGGACAATGTTGTGGAAACCTTGGAAGAATACATAGATAATCTTACAAGGTTCAAACAACTGATAGTGGACAACGATTTTGAGAATGTCCATCACGAAATGAGCAATACCAATAAAATAAAACAAATACTAAAAGGAATACCACTTACTAAAAAATAGAGAGTATTATGGAAAACAAAAAGGAAATGAGGAAATGGTTGGATGACATGAATTTGGGACATCCCTTGGTAGTGGCTGGTCCGTGCAGTGCGGAAACCGAAGACCAAGTATTAAAAATAGCCCACGAGCTGAAAGATACCGACGTGAGCTATTACCGTGCCGGAATCTGGAAACCAAGAACTCGTCCTGGGAACTTTGAAGGAGTTGGGGCCATTGGGTTAAAGTGGTTGCAAAAGGTAAAGGAAGAAACAGGTTTAAAAACGGCCACCGAGGTGGCTAACAGGGCCCATGTCGACCTTGCTTTGGAGCACGATATCGATTTGTTGTGGATCGGGGCACGTTCTACCGTTAGTCCATTTATTGTTCAAGATATTGCTGATGCACTGGAGGGAACCGATAAGATTGTATTGGTGAAAAACCCGGTGAACCCGGACCTATCGTTGTGGTTAGGGGCCGTGGAGCGCTTATATTCTGCCAATATTGAAAAATTGGGTGTTATCCATAGAGGTTTCTCCACCTACGAAAAAACCAAATACCGTAATATTCCAGAGTGGCAGTTGGCCATTGAGTTACAAACAAAATTCCCTGATCTGCCCATCATTAACGATCCAAGCCACATAACTGGAAAGCGTGATATGGTATTTGATGTTTCCCAGACCGCCTTGGATTTGAACTTTGATGGTTTAATGATCGAGACCCATTATGACCCGGACAATGCATGGAGTGATGCCGCCCAGCAGGTTACCCCTAAAACGTTGATTCAAATGATGAGGGACCTACGAATCAGAAAAGAGACCGATGAGGAAGCAGAGTACAATAGCAATTTGAGCAATCTAAGGGCCCAAATCGATATTCTGGACAATCAATTGATCGACCTAATGGGAAAAAGAATGAAAGTTTCCGATGGAATCGGCGAACTTAAAAAACAAAAGAACGTTGCCGTATTGCAAAGTAACCGTTGGAACGCCATTTTGGGCAATATGATCTTGGAAGGAGAGCAAAGAGGATTGAGCGAGGAATTTGTTTTGAAAATGTTCAAAGCAATTCACCAGGAATCCATCAACCACCAAGAAAGAATCATCAACTCTTAACACGATTATTTTAATCGGGTTGCAAAAAACTATTTGTAGTTTCAGGATTCTGGAACTGCAAGTAGTTTTTTTTGGTTAAAACTGTAACAAAACCATTTTAGGGTCATCTTTGAAAAGTAAAAACACATTATCATGAAAAAAATATACACACTGGGCCTTTTTTTGTTGCCCTTGGTCATGTTCTCCCAACGAATTATAGATACTGAGGTTGGTGAGTTTAACAAAATCAAGGTTTTTGACCTAATTGAGGTCAATCTGATACAATCCGACCAGAACAAGATCATGATCAAAGGTTGGAACGTGGACGATATCAAATGGGCCAACAAAAACGGGGTCTTGAAATTGAGGATGCAATTGGATAAAAAGTTTCAGGGCGAGGATACCATGATCGAAGTCTACTACACCAACCTCGACGTTATAGATGGTAATGAGGGTGCCCAGATTACCTGTAACGAAATGGTACAAAAGAGCAAGATTGAACTAAGGGCCCAAGAAGGAGCTATGATCCGTATTGGTATGGATGTTGACTATGCCGAGGTGAGGGCTGTCACCGGAGGAATTGTAAAAGCTTCGGGACTGGCAAAGAACCAGAGTGTTGTATTGAACACGGGCGGTATATTTGAGGGCCGTGAACTTAGAACCACTACGACCGATGTTAAAATTTCGGCAGGTGGGGAAGCAGATGTATTTGCTTCAGAAATGGTGGATATCAATGTAAAGGCCGGGGGTGATGTTTATGTGTACGGAAACCCGGAAACGGTCCATAAAAAAACCTTTGTAGGCGGAAGGGTCTATATTAAGGATTAATGAAACTTGTTGCCAATAAAAGAGGCTGTCTAAAAACTCAAGACAGCCTTTTTTATTCGGGCAGGTATCGGAGAACTATTCCCCAATACGCAAATTATAGAGGGGTTGAAATACTTTTTGGACACCCTTTTTTCTTTTTTGGCAGTCGCCAATCTTTATTTTTTGAAGATGTATCGGGTAATAAAAATCCCTTGCCCGTCACCTTTTCCCCCTTCACTTTCAACACCGCTCACCACAAAGGCCAGTTCCCATCCGTTGGAAACCATATCGTTGATCATGGAGGTGATCATGGCATCGTTGGCCGCTATGTTCTGGAAACGGATACCTCCAATATTGTAAAAGTTCAAAAGTTTGGTTTCCTCGAAATTCTTTACTCGAATCTCGCTCCTGTCGGATTTGTTCCGTGTGTTATCGTCCTCGGTTTGTACGGTAGTGAACTCTTTGTAATCCTTCTCTTCCAATGCATTAATGATCCGTGATCTTCCCAGTCCGTTGGGAACAATGGACTCCACACTGGTAATTACATGGTACTGCTGTGCACTCATGGTAAAACTTGCTGCGAACATTACCGTAGCAGCCAAAATGATTTTTTTCATAATAGATTAAGTTGATGATTGTCAAAACTGTTAACAAAGATATGGGACGATAAAGAAGGATTGTTGTTACTTTGTAATCAAAATATAAACAAAAAGTGAACGGGACTGTTTATAAATCAACGGGAAGCTGGTATACGGTAAAGTCCTCGGAAGGAGAATTTTACGAATGCCGTATCAAGGGGAAGTTCCGAACACAGGGCATAAAAAGTACCAACCCGGTAGCAGTGGGTGATGAAGTCGAATTCCATCTGGAAAACATTGGGGATGAGACCATTGGTGTGATTTCTGAAATTGGGGAGCGTAAAAATTATATTGTCCGTAGGTCGGTAAAACTATCCAAGCAGACCCATATTATAGCATCCAACTTAGATCAAGTGTTTCTATTGGTTACCTTGAACAACCCACCGACCTTCACGAGTTTTATCGACCGTTTTTTGGTTACGGCCGAAGCTTATGATATTCCTGTGGTTTTACTTTTCAATAAAATGGATTCTTATACAGAGGAAGAAAAGTTTGAGGTACAATGGTTGATGGACCTATATTCAAAAATCGGTTATAAGAGCATTCCCATAGAGGCCAAGCAGGGAATCAATGTAGCCCAAGTAAAGGAATTGATGCTGGGTGCCACGAGCATGTTCGCGGGACATTCCGGTGTGGGGAAGTCCACTTTGGTAAATGCATTGGAAAGAGGCCTTGAATTAAAGACCGCCGAAATTTCCGAACAGCATATGCAGGGACAGCATACCACTACATTTGCGGAAATGTACGACCTATCCTTTGATGCGCGGATCATTGATACTCCCGGTATAAAGGGATTCGGCATTGTGGATATGGACAAGTATGAAATCGGTGACTATTTCCCGGAATTTTTTGAATTAAAATCCGAATGCAAATTCAATAATTGCCTGCATTTGGATGAGCCAAAATGTGCGGTCAAGGCAGCCTTGGAGAATGATCAGGTTGCTGCCAGTAGGTATAGGAGCTATGTGCAAATGGTAACAGGGGATGAAGACAATCCATATAGGGAAAGATAATGAGGACAGTATTGCAAAGAGTCTCAAAAGCCAGTGTAACCGTTGAGGGGGAATTGATTTCATCCATAGGTCAAGGACTTTTGATATTGTTGGGCATAGAAGATACCGATAGTAAGGAGGATGTTGATTGGTTGACCAACAAAATTTTAAATCTTCGGATATTTAATGATCAGAATGAGGTAATGAACCGTTCGGTGATGGACGTAGCAGGTGATATTATTGTCGTAAGTCAATTTACCCTTCATGCCCAGACCAAAAAAGGCAATCGGCCATCCTATATCAAAGCGGCAAAACCGGATATAGCGATTCCCATGTATGAAGCTTTTCTGCAGGTTTTGGAAGAGAAACTTGGCAAGAAAGTGGGAACCGGGGTTTTTGGTGCCGATATGAAAGTGGAATTGCTCAATGATGGCCCGGTTACCATTACAATGGATACAAAAAACAAAGAATAATGAACATAGCAGACGCACAAAAAGCGGTCGACAAATGGATAAACAATCATGGCGTCCGATACTTTAACGAACTGACCAACATGGCACAGCTTACCGAAGAGGTCGGGGAAGTGGCCAGAATCATTGCCAGACGATATGGTGAACAGAGCGAAAAGGAATCCGATAAGGCCAAGGATTTGGGAGAGGAGCTTGCCGACGTTGTTTTTGTGGTGCTTTGCTTGGCCAATCAAACAGGTATTGATCTTCAAGAGGCGTTCGATAAAAAATTGGATTTAAAGGCCCAACGTGATCACGACCGTCATCAAAATAACAAAAAGCTCAAATAAAGTTGCCTTCCTAAAGGGTCGTTAGGGCTGTTTTTTCTAGTTTTGACAATTCATTCAAAATATAAAGAATTGAGACTCCAGCTTTCTTCGCCCGGCAATAGAAAAATTCAAAAATCAATCGCGATTACAGGCTCAAAAAGTGAAACCAATCGGTCACTTTTATTACAAGCCTTGTTTCCAAACATCAGTATTGAGAACCTTTCCAATTCTGATGATGGCGAGGTTATGCAAAAAGGACTGGCAACGTCCAAGGGGGAAGTGGATGTCCACCACGCTGGAACGGCGATGCGATTCTTAACGGGTTATTTTGCTGCCCAAGAAGGCAAGCAAGTAGTACTGACAGGTTCTCAACGTATGCAGGAACGTCCAATCAAAGTCTTGGTGGATGCATTGCGATCACTTGGTGCAGATATTGAATATGTAAAGGAAGAGGGGTATCCCCCTTTGAAGATTACGGGGAAAAAACTGGAGAAAAGCTCGGTTTCCCTGCCGGCCAATATCAGTAGCCAATATATATCTTCGTTATTGTTGGTGGCGCCAAGTCTTCAGAATGGAATAGAATTGGAGCTTGTTGGCAAGGTCACATCGGTGCCATACATTAAAATGACCTTGGCCCTTTTGGAACAGATAGGTGTGCAAACCTACTTTGAGGGAAGCGTAATCAAGGTGTCTCCAAAACAAGTCGTTGAGGATACCACCTTGGTCGTGGAGTCCGATTGGAGTTCGGCCAGTTACTTTTATAGCATAGCCGCCATGTGTGAAGTGGGTACGGAGATTCAGTTGTCATCGTATAAACAAAATTCATTGCAGGGCGATAGCGTTTTGGCTGAGATCTATCGTGATTTTGGAGTGGAGACCGCTTTTTCCAATAACACGATCCTACTGAAAAAAGTGGCAGATGTAGAATCAAGCCATTTGGAGTATGACCTTTCCAATGCCCCCGATATTGCGCAGACTATTGCGGTGACTTGTTCGGGTTTGGGAATAGGGTGTCATCTCACCGGATTACATACACTGCCCATAAAGGAAACAGACCGCTTGGCCGCATTACGGACCGAACTAGGAAAGTTTGGGGCCAAGGTGGATATTGATTCCGAAAGCTTGACCTTGAAAGCGCAAGCGCAGCTACATACGGATGTTGCCGTAGATACCTACAACGACCATAGAATGGCAATGGCCTTTGGTCCACTAGCTTTAAAGGCCGATTTTGTGGTGAACGATGCAGAGGTGGTTTCCAAGTCATACCCGGATTTTTGGAACGATCTAAAAGCACTTGGTTTCCATATTGGGGAACTGTAATCCACATTTAATCATCAAATTACTTGACATCCGCTATGGGTAGGTTGTATATTTGCCCCTCTTTTAAAAAATCGAAAAAAAGTCCACATGAAATTATCAAACTTCAATTTTGAATTGCCCAAGGAATTATTGGCAGAATATCCCGCAGAGCACAGGGACGAATCCAAACTAATGGTGATTCACCGGGATTCCGGAAAAATTGAACATAAAATGTTCAAAGACCTAGTTGATTACTTTGATGAAGACGACGTAATGGTCTTGAACAATACCAAGGTGTTTCCTGCTCGACTTTTTGGGAACAAGGAGAAAACAGGTGCAAGAATAGAGGTTTTCTTGTTAAGGGAATTGAATCAAGAACAACGTCTTTGGGATGTTTTGGTGGACCCTGCAAGAAAGATTCGTATCGGTAACAAACTTTATTTTGGCGAAGATGAGAGTTTGGTGGCCGAGGTTATCGATAATACCACATCAAGAGGGAGAACATTGCGTTTCCTTTACGATGGCTCCTACACCGATTTTAGAAGAAAACTAAGGGAATTGGGAGAAACGCCACTTCCAAAATACATAAAAAGAGAGGTTACCGCTGATGATGAGGAGCGTTACCAAACCATCTATGCCAAGCATGAAGGTGCAGTAGCGGCCCCAACGGCAGGGTTGCACTTCTCTAAGCACTTGCTAAAGCGTTTGGAAATTAAGGGAATCGATTTTGCAGAGGTGACACTTCATGTAGGATTGGGGACCTTCAACCCGGTTGAGGTAGAGGATTTGTCCAAGCACAAAATGGATAGCGAGGAGTTGGTGATTGATGAAAAGGCCACGGAAATCGTTAACAATGCCAAGTCAAATAAAAGAAAGGTATGTGCCGTTGGCACTACTGTAATGAGAGGTTTGGAGAGTGCGGTATCATCCGAGCATACACTGAACACCTTCGAGGGTTGGACCAATAAGTTCATCTTTCCACCATACGATTTCAGTATTGCCAACTGTATGATCACGAACTTCCACTTGCCGAAATCGACTTTATTGATGATGGTATCCGCATTTGCAGGTCATGATTTGATCAAGAAAGCGTACAAGCAGGCCATTTTGGAAGGATATCGATTCTATTCCTACGGGGATGCCATGTTGATTCTATAAGTATATAAAACCATAGAATAGAAATCCCGTTTGCTTTATGGCCAGCGGGATTTTTTCTTGCTTATCTTTAAGAGATGGAAACCGAAAAAAAGGACATACGCGCATTGACCAAGGAACAGCTTCGCAATTTTTTTGTGCAGCAGGGGGATAAGGCATTCCGGGGCAATCAGGTGTACGAATGGTTATGGCAGAAATCCGCCCACGATTTTGATGCCATGACCAATATTTCCAAGGAGACCCGAAAAATGTTGGAAGACAATTTTGTCATCAACCATATTCGGGTAGATCAAATGCAGCGTAGTTCCGATGGTACCATCAAAAATGCTGTTCGCTTGCACGATGGGTTAGTGGTAGAGTCGGTATTGATTCCAACCCAAACCCGTACCACGGCATGTGTTTCCAGCCAAGTTGGTTGCAGTTTGGATTGCCGATTTTGTGCCACTGCCCGTTTAAAACGGATGCGGAACCTGAATCCCGATGAGATTTATGATCAAGTGGTGGCCATTGACAATGAAAGCAGATTATATTTCGATCGGCCCCTGAGCAACATTGTTTTTATGGGGATGGGCGAACCATTGATGAATTACAACAATGTGCTGAAGGCCATCGATAAGATTACCTCTCCCGAAGGCTTGGGGATGTCCCCCAAGCGAATAGTGGTGTCTACTTCCGGAGTCCCGAAAATCATTAAAAAAATGGCCGATGAAGAAGTGAAGTTCGGTTTGGCCGTGTCCTTGCACTCCGCTATTGATGAGGTCCGCACCTCCATTATGCCGTTTAATTCCACATTTCCCTTAAAAGATTTACGTGAGGCACTGGAATATTGGTACAGTAAAACCAAAAACAGGATTACTTACGAGTATGTGGTCTGGAAAGGCATCAACGATACCCAGGAAGCGGCAGATGCCTTGGTGAAGTTCTGTAAGTTTGCACCATCAAAAGTAAATATCATCGAATATAATCCCATTGATGAGGGTGAGTTTCAGCAAGCCAATGGCGATGCGGTGGAGATGTACCAGAAGACCTTGGAGCGGAATGGGATAACAGTTACGGTAAGGAGGTCCAGAGGTAAGGATATAGATGCCGCTTGTGGACAGTTGGCCAATAAGAACTAGGTCTTAGAGGGTAGGGGTTATGTCAAATGGGAAGCCTTGACCCTTTACCCTTATAACATTCCCCGTAAATCATCGATACTTTTAGGCCTGTATCTTAAAACTTAGAATTCATTCCTACAACTCTCGCATTTTCCCTACTTTTATAGATTCAAAACCAAACACCACACCGTTACGTTGAAAATCGTTTCGCAGATAAGGGAACCCATAGAAAATGAGATGCAGCTTTTTGAGGAAAAATTCCTCAAATCCATGTCCTCCAAAGTGGCACTCTTCAATAGGATTACCTACTACATAGTCAATAGAAAGGGCAAGCAGATGCGCCCTATGTTCGTTTTTTTGACCGCCAAGTTGTTGAATGGGGAAGTCAATGAACGAACCTATACCGGAGCATCCATCATTGAATTGATACACACCGCAAGCTTGGTGCACGATGATGTTGTGGACGATAGCAACAAGCGAAGGGGCTTTTTTTCCATCAATGCCTTGTGGAAGAACAAAATTGCAGTCCTAGTAGGTGACTTTTTATTCTCCAAAGGACTTTTGGTCTCCTTGGAAAACAAAAATTACGATCTGCTCCATATTATTTCCAATGCGGTCCGTGATATGAGCGAAGGCGAATTGCTCCAGATCGAAAAAGCACGATTGTTGGATATTACGGAAGATGTTTACTATGACATCATCCGCCAAAAAACCGCAACTTTGATAGCGGCCTGTTGCAGTATGGGAGCTTGTTCGGTGCGGCCCGATTCCGGAGAAGTTGAAACTTTCAGAAGATTCGGGGAGCTTTGCGGAATGGCTTTTCAAATTAAGGATGACTTGTTTGATTACGGCGCCGAGAAAATCGGAAAACCTACGGGAATCGATATCAAGGAACAGAAAATGACCCTTCCCCTGATCTATGCCTTGAACCATAGCGATAAGGAAAAGAAGAAGTGGTTGATCAATTCCATCAAAAGGCATAACAAGAACAAGAAACGGGTAAAGGAAGTAATCGAGTATGTCAAGGAAAAAGGCGGACTGGATTATGCCGTGGTCAAAATGTTGGAGTTCAAGGACGAAGCCCTGGCCATTTTGGACAATTATCCCGATTCCGAGTACAAAAGTGCCCTCACCCTTATGGTCAACTACGTGGTGGACCGTAAAAAATAACTTTTTAAAAAACCTGAATATCAAAGTATTGCTGAAAATTTTTATTGTTCAGGCAACGCTTTGTCTTTATATCCCGTCTATTATAATAGAAGCACTTTTGTAAACCAAACTTTTGAAGATCATCGCGCTACATAGCAACGAAAAACAATTGATCAAAAAATCGATCAAAGGCGACCAACAGGCCCAAAGATTGTTGTACAATAAGTTTTCGCCCAAAATGTTGGGGGTCTGTAGGCAATATATTAAAGATCTTCATTTTGCGGAGGATGTGATGATCAATGGTTTTGTAAAGGTCTTTAACCATTTAAGTTCCTATCAATATAAAGGAAGCTTTGAGGGTTGGGTCAGAACGATTATGGTTCGGGAAAGCATATCCTATTTACGTAAAAGACAGTTTGTGGTCTATGATGACGATGCTGTTGAGGTAAACGGAGAAGTTTCAACTTCCAATGATGGCCTTTTGGATGTGGAGTATGTCCAGCACCTAATCGATGAATTGCCCGAAGGTTACAAAGCGGTATTCTTGCTGTATGCCATAGAAGGGTATGGCCACAAAGAGATTGCGGAGCTATTGGAAATATCCGAGGGAACCTCAAAATCGCAATTGTTCAAGGCCAGAAAGATGCTTCAGGAGAATTTAAGTTTAAAGGGAATGTCGCCCAAACCTCAATCGGCGAACAAAAAATAAAAGGTATGGATAAACTGGAAAAACATATCAAAGAAAAGCTGGAAGAGCGAACCATTGCCCCATCAAAAGGGGCTTGGGACAAAATTGCTTCGCAAGTGGAGCAAAAGCCCCAGTACAGGAACAAATGGTTTTCTTATGCCATAGCGGCAAGCGTTGTGGGGATTGTGCTGGTGTCGGTCTTCTTTTTCACCAAGGATGGTTCCGAAATGGAGCAACCACAAGTGGTGGAAACCAATGTCAAAATTGAAGAAGAGACACCGTCGGCGGAAAAATCAGTAAAAGAGTTTGTGCCAAGCGAACAAAAAACGAAAGTGGCCGTGACCGGAGTTGAATTGAAAAAACCAGCTCAAAATGAAGGGGTACAACAGTCGACCTCCAATGCAACGGTTGCCGACAGATCAGTAAAAGAACCATTGCAAGGCGAGATTAAAATAAACTCGGATAAGCTGATCGCGCAAAAAGTGGGGGAAGTGGTGGCACAGGTGCAGATCATGGAAAATGCAAAGCAAAATGTTACCGATGCCGAGGTTGATTCGCTCTTGCGAGCGGCACAACGTCAAATCCTGAGCGATAAATTGTTTGCCGAAAGTGGTTCCGTGGATGCCATGTCCCTGTTGGCCGAAGTAGAGGGTGAACTGGACGAATCGTTCCGAGACCAGATCTTTGATGCCCTAAAATCAGGCTATCTTAAAATACGTACTGCGGTGGCCGACCGAAATCAATAAAATTATTCATCAATCAAGTCAAACCTTCCACAACTTCCTGCTCCTAGGGGGGCGGGAAGGACGGAGGTTTATAATCTAAAACAATCATGAAAACAATTCCATTTTTTTCAACCATTTTGCTTTTGTTCCTCGTTGCTCACACTGTATGGGGACAAGAAGATTATCAAAAGAAAATAGAGGCGCTAAAAATTGAAAAACAACGCATTGTCGAGCAAGAAAAGGATGCTTTAAAGCTCGAGGTAAAGGAGATTAATCAGCGCTTGGAGAGCGGCGATATATCCGAAAATGAAGCAAGGGTTCTAAAGGAAGAAGTGGCAAGGCAAAGGGCGCTGAACATTGAAAATCGGGTAGCCATCATCGAAAACAGGATTGCGCTGCTGGAGCGAAATAAGGGAGATGTGCTTGCACTTACGGAGATGGATACCATATATGGTGATAGAATGCGAATTGGTTTGCTTATCGATGGTAAGCCGGCCATTACATTTAATTCCAACAGATGGAAAAAGGAAATAAAGTACGACAGGCGCACCTACTCCGATTTTGTGATGGCCGTAGGTTTGAACAATGCTGTGATAGAGGGAGGGTCCCTTTCCGACTCACCTTACAAAATTGGAGGGAGCCGATTTTTTGAAATGGGCTGGCAATGGCGTACCAGAGTGTTCAAAAACTCCAATTGGCTGCGTTTTAATTATGGTTTTTCCTTTCAGTTTAATGGGTTGAAACCGGAGGGGAACAGAATATTCGTGCAGGAGGATGGCCAAACTGTATTGGAGGAATTCGAGTACGATCTGGATAAATCCAAGTTTCGTATGGACAATCTGGTGTTTCCCGTTCATTTTGAGGTCGGTCCATCTCGTTTAAGAAAAACAGAGCGTACCATGCGCTACTCCATAAGAGATCAGTTTCGACTTGGTTTTGGGGGATATGGTGGATTTAGTTTGGGTACCCGTCAGAAATTAAAATACAACCGCGATGGCGAAAATGTCAAGGATAAACTCAAGCGGGATTACAACAGCAGCGACCTTATCTATGGTGTAAGCGGCTATATGGGTTTTGACGGTGTGCTGCTTTATTTAAAATATGACCTGAATCCAATTTTCAAGGATGCTGAGGTAAAACAGAACAATATTTCACTGGGCCTTCGGTTCGATATTTGACCATTATTGAACATTGAGGAAAAACGGTCGGGATTTTCCTGGCCGTTTTTTTATTTGGACAATCCCCGCTCCATTTCCGGTGTAAAATCCTCTTTGTAGTATACTTTTCTACAATGCGAACATTCCGCGTAACGAATGTTATTGATGGTAAACAGTGGAATCCAGAACAAATGGGCATAATTGGGTTGGGCAACTGCGGTCAAGGTACCTGTTTGGTTGCAGTAGGGGCAGGTAACATTGGTAAGTACCTTGGTTTCTTTTTTGCCGGGTCGTGTTCCAAAGAAAAAAATCATTTTAATGGATAAATGTTGATGCACAAAGTTAGCGGTTTGTTCCAGTATTGAATAAAATTGATTTTCGTTTTTAAAAAATTTCTACATTGGCCCACATTTTTGAAGCATTGAACGCCTATCACGGTTTGGAGGATTGGCTGTCCTGGATGGACGACGTCTCCAGTAAGGATTATGTGATTATCGATAATTTTCTTCGGGACGACCTCTACACGGAGATCAAATCTTTTTTTCTGGGCAAGCTCCCCAATTTTAAGGAAGCTGGTATCGGTGCACATGCCGATAATCAAATTGACAGCAAGGTACGTGGCGATTTTACGTATTGGTTGGATAGACAGCGTGATGCCCAACTGGAGACCTATTGGAGCCTATTGGATGAAACGATGCACATCTTTAACAGATATTGTTATTTGAGTTTGTCCGGATATGAGTTCCATTTGGCGCATTATCCTTTTGGAGGGCATTACGATAGACATTTAGACCAGTTCGAAAATCGCAACAATCGGATGATTTCCATGGTTATTTATTTAAATGATGATTGGAAGCCCGGTGACGGAGGAGAACTGGAAATTTTTGAAAAAGATGGAACAAGTTTTCTGGTAGAGCCTAAGGCCGCTCGTTGTGTTATGTTCAAAAGTGCCGAAGTGCCCCATGCCGTATTGGAAGCACATAAAAGCAGGTTCAGTCTTACGGGATGGTTGTTGTACCAACCTTCATCGGTGGGCAAGCTCTTTGTGTGATCAGTCTTTTTTGAACGGAATCTTTTGTATCAGTGCTTCGTTCTGTCCGGTCGATGCACCGTAGGGCATTACCAAAGTGCCCTTGGTGCCATCTTTGGCCTCGATGGCAAAAACAGTGGACTGGTCACTGGGGTTGGTCATACCTTCAAAACGATAGGTACTGATGATCATTAAATTTTCTGGTTGATATTCCTTTTTGGAGTACAACGCTTTGATGCAGGTTTCATCTGCTTCAAAATCTTCCTCGTAACCGTCCTCTTTGGTGAGCGTGTTCACTGCTTGAGAAAGTGTGGTAAAACTATGTTTGTCCATATGTTTTGAATTAGGTTTCCAAACTATTTATAAAGGATAGGACATCCTTTTTTACTTTTCCCCAATCCGTATATTCATGATCTTGGGTTGTATCGATTGAGCCCCCTTCTTTTTTTGCTATGGAGCGCATGATCAGTTTTTTAAAATAGTTATACTTTGTGTATTTCAAAGCTCCGGCAATATGCCATATGGTCTTGGTGTTCCACTCAGTTTCATTTAAAAAGTCATGCGCAATCTGCAAAACCTCTTCGTGCTCTTGCTTAATACTGGACGCCATGGCCATGCTTACCGAAAAAAAGGCACTTGATTTTTCATTTAAGGTATCAATATTTTCTTGGACATAGTCATATATGAGCGTATTATATTTTTGGATATGAACGGAACTGCCCACAAAGACTACATCAAAATCATTGGGGGCAGGTGGGTCCTCCACAACATTTGATATAACCACATGATGGTTTTCTTTTTGAAGGACATTTTCCATAAACCGGGCAATTTTTCGGGTATGCCCTTCTACCGTTCCGTAAACGATCAAAATTTTCATGGCTTTTTGGATAATGGTTATCTTATCCTAAAGTCATATAAAAATCATATCAATCCTATGATATTGGTCAGTTCTGCCCAGGTTTGCTTATAGTTTTCCGCCCACAACGGGAAGCGTTAATTCCGTGCTGTCCAAATCAACGGTCAATTCCGTTCCCGGTTCGGGCCATAGGGTAAACTCCTTATCGCTGGAGAAAATCATCAGGCCAATTTGTTGTCCTTTTGGAATGATTTGGTCATCCGGCATCAATTCAAACTCCATTTCATAGAATTTTCCGGGAACCAAAGGTTTGCTTTCGGTCAATGAACTGTGGTTTTGAGGGTCCGCCCATCCTCTGGTGATGATATTGTCCGTAATCTTGGTATCCAAAACTTCGGTCCATGGAAGGGATACCAACCAAACCGATAAATTGGCAGCGGGTTTGCTACTGGCCAATTTTATTTTGATTCTGGGCACTCCGGAAATATGGACATCTTCTTTTAACGGTGCAGTAACATATAGCAGTCTATGTTCCGAAGTTTCGGCCATTGCCAAATCTCCCCCGGAAATGTTATGGTCGTCCACTAAAGTTTCTTTGCCCTGGTTTTTTGATTTTTGAGATGATAGGCTCCCGGATTTTAAACCGCCTTTTTGCAAATGCAACGTTACATCTTGGGCATTTGGATTAGGGTAATCAGTATATGCGGTAGGATTGTCCTTGTTGTCATTTTCCCTAACTATCCATGCTTTTGAATCTTTTTCCACTCCATTTTCAATCCCAAATAGATAGCGCGTGAACCATCGGTTCATCATGGAAATGGGAGGGGGGCCCCCATGACCGTTTTGGTGGTAATAAATCTGGGTCGGAAGTCCCATTTCCTTGGCCTTTTTGTAGATGCGATAACTGTGTTCGGGCATCACGTTCCAATCATTGAATCCGTGCGACATCAAAAGAGCGGCTTTCATGGGTTTCATATCGTTGAGATAATCCCTTCCGGCCCAAAAATCATTGTAATCCCCAGTGATTCGGTCTTGTCCATTTTTCATCTCTGTATCACGAACGACTTCATTGTTTCCGGCCCGTTTGGATTCATCGCCACTGTGGATAAAATCATAGAGTACATCAATATCTTCACCCAAATAACCGCCAGGGGAACGCACCAGTCCGTTAGAGCGGTAATAGTGATAGTACGAAGTGTTAGGTGCAATAGGGATTATGGCCTCAAGACCATCAACACCCGTGGTTGCCGCTGCAAGTGGAATGGTTCCGTTGTACGAGGTGCCGGTCATGCCCACTTTTCCGGTGGACCAATATGCTTTGACTTCTTTGTCCCCATTTCGTTCAGTATACCCTTTGGCCCTTCCGTTGAGCCAATCGATCACTGCTTTTGGTGCCAAGGATTCGTTATCGCCGCCGACGGTCGGGGCCCCATCGGAGAGTCCGGTGCCCGGTGAGGAGGAATGTACAACGATGTAGCCTCTTGGGACCCACGTCATTATTTGGGAATTGGATATGGTAGGCCGTTCTCCCAAACGGGTAACCTCAGGGTGTTTTCTGGGTTTTCCCGGTTCACCGAGTTCATGTTTTACATCCCAAAAAATACCCTTGTCCAGACCGGCAGTTCCGGCATAGTAAGGACTGGATTCATAAATTACCGGAAGTTTAAGGTTTTCCGAATCTGTTTGTTCCGGTCGGGTCACGTCCACGTGCATACGATCTAATTGTCCATCGCCATCAGAATCAAAAGTGGTTTCTACCCAAAGATCATGGCGTATCCATTTGCTTGGGTCAGAGAAGTCTTCGACCACTTGGGCTTCGCCATTTTCAATAATGGGAGATGCCTTTTCTGCCATTTGCCCATGTGCCATCAATGAAAAGACCAATACAAATGTTGCAAGTCCCCAATAGTTTTTTGATGTTCTAGTTGCCATAAAATCAATTTAACATTAAAATGTACCGCAGTTATGCAAGGTGCTCCTAAGATACTAAAATCTTACAGAGGGAATTCCTTTTTGCATTCTTCAAAACTTTGTTTTTACTTACCTTTAACAGCTATTTTAAGAGAACGCCTTGATTTCAAAAACCACGATAGACCAAGTATACGAAACCGCCCGATTGGAAGAGGTGATCGGTGATTTTGTACAATTGAAGAAATCAGGTTCCAACTTTAAAGGGCTGAGTCCCTTTACCGATGAGCGTACTCCCAGTTTCATGGTTTCCCCTGTAAAGCAGATCTGGAAGGATTTCAGTAGTGGAAAGGGAGGCAATGTGGTGGCCTTTTTGATGGAGCACGAGCATTTTACCTATCCCGAAGCTATTAAATATTTGGCAAAAAAGTATAACATTGAGGTAGAAGAGACCGAGCGGACGGATGAGCAAAAGGAGCAGGCCAATGAGCGGGAGAGTATGTATTTGGTGTCAGAGTATGCTCAAAAATACTTCGCTGAAACGCTTTGGAATACGGAACTTGGCAAAGCCATTGGGCTAACTTATTTTAAAGAGCGCGGCTTCACGGACCAGACCATTAAGAGGTTTGGTCTGGGCTTTGGTCTGAATGAATGGGATGCCTTTACCACAACAGCACTCGATAAAGGCTACCAATTGGAATTTCTGGAAAAAACGGGTCTTACCATCGTTAAGGAGCAGGCTGGCGGTGAAAGCAGAAAATTTGATAGGTTCAAGGGGCGGGTCATGTTTCCCATCCACTCCATGAGCGGTCGTGTATTGGGCTTTGGGGGCCGTATTTTGACCAATGATAAAAAAGCCGCAAAATATTTAAACTCGCCAGAGAGCGAAATCTATCACAAAAGCAAGGTGTTGTACGGTATTTACCATGCCAAGCAAGCTATAGCCAAGGAGGATCATTGTTTTTTGGTGGAAGGGTACACGGATGTGATCCAAATGTACCAGCGAGGGGTGGAAAATGTGGTGTCCTCGAGTGGAACGGCACTGACCCCTGAGCAGATACGGCTCATCAATAGGCTTACCAAAAACATCACCGTACTTTTTGATGGTGATGCGGCCGGGTTGCGTGCTTCCCTTCGTGGTATCGACCTTATTTTGGAACAGGGCATGAACGTAAAAATCTGCACATTCCCAGAGGGAGAGGATCCCGATAGTTTTGCCAAGAACAACACATATGAGGATTTGGTGGGGTATTTGGGTGAAAATGGCAAGGACTTCATTCAGTTCAAGACTTCATTGTTGGCCAAAGAGGCCGCCAACGATCCCATTAAGCGAGCCGATACGGTCCGAGATATTGTCAATAGCATTAGCAAGATCCCAGATCGCATCCGACAAGAAATCTACGTGCAGGAATGTGCAAAAATCATGCAGATTTCCGAGGATGTTCTATACAATACATTGGCACAGATTGATAAGAAACAGCAAACGGATGCTTCAAAAAAGACAAAGCAGGAGCAAAAAACCTTTGAAGTCGTAAAGAACGATGCTGTAGTCGAGAAGGTGGATGTGCAGTATGAATTGGAGCGAAAAATCATTGAGGTGCTGTTACTTTATGGAAATCAAAAACAGGAATTTGAAGATTTGGTGCTCAAGGAAAACGATGAGGGCGAATTGGTGTTGGAACCCGAAGTTTCTCGGGCAAGGGTGTATGAAAAGGTGTATTTGGATCTTCAGGAAGATGAAATTGAACTGAGCAATGAACAGTTCAAGATTATCTATTATAAGTTGATAGAACGGCTGAACGAAGATTCCAATTTTTCGGTCAATACCTTTTTATCGGATTTGGACCAAGAAACCGTATCTCAAGTATCTTCCATTTTAATGGAGGAGGAGCAGTACGTACTTCACGATTGGGAGCGCAGGGACATTTATCCAAAGGAAAAGCAAGTAGGTGTGGCCCAATTGGTGGGCGAGACCATACTTACCCTGCGCTGTAATTTGATAAAGAGCCGAATTGAAAAATTAAAGGAAAGAACACAGGATAGCCAAGGGGACCACACAGAAATTTTGGAAGAGATCATGAACTATCTACAGCTCAACAAATTGTTGAACGCTAAATTGAACCGTGTACTTTCTTAAATTATAAAACCCCTTCCAAAATTTTGCTTTGAAAGGGGTTCCCACAATAGTTGGTTTGGTTGGGTATTCCTAATATAGTTCCAGGGCTTTGGCCTGTTGTAGCAGATCTACTAAATTATCCACGTTCAATTTCTTCATCAAACGGGCTTTGTATGTACTTACTGTTTTTTCGTTAAGGTTCAACCCCTCGGCAACTTCTTTGTTTCTTTTGCCGCTTGCCAATAATTTAAGTACTTCGACCTCTCTGGAAGAAAGTTTTCTAAAGAATCTGCGCGGTTTTTGAGTTCCTTCGTCAAAAGCAAGGCGTTGGGCCAGTTCATTGGTGATGAACATATTGCCTTCACTTACTTTTTTGACTGCTGAGATAATGTATTCCAGATCAGCAGTTTTGGATAAGTATCCAAATGCTCCGGCGCGAATAGTGCTCAGGGCGTAAACATCTTCGGACTGCCCACTGTACATTAGTGTTTTGATGTCCGGAAATTCCAGTTTCATTTTTCTTAGGGTGGCGATTCCGTTGATTTCCGGAATATCCATTTCTAAAATAACAACGTCTGGATTTACGTCCTTTAGTGTTTTAAAAAGCTCTTCTGTAGTAGATACATCTGCAATGACTTCAATATCTGAGCTCGTTTCAAGTACCTGTCTTATACCAAGCCTAACAATAGGATGGTTGTCAGCAATCAATACTTTAATCATTATGAAACGGTTTATTTAGTGAATGGTTAGCTGCTAATACTTAAAGTATATAGCGAGCAAGATAACAATTTAATCATGTAAAATTGTAACTTTTTTCTTAAAACCATAGTTTTTCTATGGTTTTTTTCGTCTTATACTGGGATTTTTCGGACGAATCGCTACTTTAATTCATTTGGAATCTCGCAAATAGGTATAGGAACCATCTTATGCTTGTTTGCGGTATTATATCTTTTATATATGATGAAAATTTCTTTTTCCCTGTCGGAAAAATCTTCATCGGTCTTACCTTGGTTATCCATTTCCATGGCCCATTCCAATTCTGGGTACGATGCTCCGATTTGGTCCTCATCGGTTCTGCTATCTCCCCATAGGCCATCTGTTGGGGCTGCTTCCATAATGTCCTGATTTACTCCAAGTACACCTCCAAGCTCATAAACCTCGGTTTTGACCAGGTCGGCAATAGGGCTGAGGTCAACTCCTCCATCACCATATTTTGTGTAGAACCCAATGCCGAAATCTTCCACTTTGTTCCCGGTCCCGGCAACCAAATATCCTTTGAGGGCCGCAAAATAGTAGAGCGTCGTCATACGAAGCCTTGCACGTGTATTTGCTAGGGACATGAACCTGTCTTCCTCCTTTTCCACCTTTGGAAAGGAATCAACCAAGCTGTCAAAAACAGGGGTCAGGTCAACGGGCTGTCTGGAAACGTTCTGAAAATTCTCCATCAACCAATCAATGTGCCTGTCAGCACGGGTGACTTGGTTTTCGCCTTGGTGAATGGGCATTTCCAAGCACAAAAGGTCCAACCCGGTCTTGGCACATAGCGTAGAGGTCACGGCAGAATCTATTCCTCCTGATACACCAATGACAAAACCTTTACATTTTGCATTTTCGGCGTATGTTTTTAACCAATCAACAATATGGGCGATTACCTTTTCTGTTTGCATATCATACTATTTAGATTCTATAAATTACCTTTGTGCCCTGTAAATTTAAACCCTGTGCCCTTAAAAATGAAGCGGTTGTTCAAATACTTTACCATTCTTGTATTCAGATGTTTTGTTTTGGTGATGATTTTGGTGATTTCATCATGTGGTGAAACTGATAGGACAGAACAGGAAATCGCCAAAATTCCAATGGATTTGAAAGTCTCAAGGTTCGATCGGGAATTTGCAAATGCTTCCGCTCAAGAGATTCCCAAATTGAAAGCAAAGTATCCCTATTTGTTTCCCGAACAGTTTGCAGATAGTGTTTGGTCGGCCAAATTAACGGACACCCTTCAAATTGAACTTTCCCAAGAAGTGGCAAAGGAATTTGGGGATTTTCAACAGGAATCAGCAGATTTGGAATCACTCTTTAAGCATGTCAAATATTATTTTCCGGCAACCGAAACGCCCCATATTGTAACATTGACCTCTGATGTGCGTTACGAAAGCCGCATCATTTTGGTAGACTCTTTATTATTGATAGGACTTGATAATTATTTGGGTGAAGACCATCATTTTTATGAAGGCATGCAAAGATATATTGCATCATCATTGGATAAAAAATTCTTGACATCGGATGTGGCCAGTGCTTTTGCCAAAAAGGTTATTTCCTATCCGGGTAACCGAACTTTATTGTCGAGAATGGTCTACTATGGAAAGGAACTTTATTTAAAGGATAAATTGATTCCTTCTGCTTCAGATGCCCAAAAAATAGGATACTCCGAAGAAGAAATAGAGTGGGCAAGGACGAATGAGGAACAGATGTGGAAATATTTTGTAGAGCGGGAATTATTGTATAGTACCGATACTGGATTGGACCGAAAGTTTTTGGACCCAGCACCTTTTACAAAGTTCGGGCTGGAATTGGACAATGAGTCGCCAGGTCGTTTGGGCAGATATATGGGATGGCAGATTGTGAGGGCCTTTATGGAAAAGACCAATACAGGACTTGGACAAATGCTGGATACGCCCGCAGACGAAATTTTAAAACAGTCAAATTACAAACCAAAAAGATAAATGGCAGTAGAACATACTTCGGAAATAACCTTAAAGGTCGGGTTGGATGAGAACCGGGTGCCCGAGGAATTAACTTGGTCGGCACAGGATGGCGGTATTAATGAAGAAGAGGCCAAAGCCATGTTGTTGTCCGTTTGGGACAGCAAAAATCAGGAATCCTTAAAAATAGATTTGTGGACCAAGGATATGCCAGTGGATGAGATGAAAGTCTTTTTTCACCAGACCTTGGTAACCTTGGCCGATACTTTTTACAAGGCCACACAAGATGAAAAAATGACAGCTACCATGAAGGATTTTTGCGAATATTTTGCGGAAAAATTGGAGTTGAAAAAGTAGCGTTAATCAACGGGTTCGTGTGTACGGCCGAACTTGGCCTTTTCAGCTCCTTTAAGGTCGAGGGCACCCTCAATTTTCTGTTTGGTCGGTCTTTGTAGATATAAATAACCGATCAGTACCGCACCGATGATCAAGTAAGTTGGATTTTGGGTGTTTGAAAAAATAACGATACTAAAAAGCGAGGCTCCCTCCAATAAAGCGTATTTTATGATCGAGGCCGTTTGGAATTTCGTCAACTTTTCCCTGAGCCCGTTCTTTTGGGATACGGACCCCAATATTTTTTTGAAGATGAGATCTCCCAAGAAAATGCTTGCCAAGGCTACCATCGGTACTATGGCCAAAAATATATCGTATGTGTCGGAAGTGCTGAGCTCTGGGGCGTCTGCATTAAAATAGAATAGGATGGCCAATATCACAGGGGTCGTTGTGATCCCGAGATGTAAAAAGGACATTACCTTAATAAATCCTCCTGGAGTGAATTGGTTCGATGCTTTTTGGGCCATTTATGTCCTGTTTATGGCCCTAAAATACCCAAAATGCGCTTGGAATTTAAATTTATGTAAAAATCAGTATGATAAAGCCCCGATATCGGGGCTTTTCTATTTGTAGACTTAACGTCCTATGTTGTCCAAGCCCATAGGGACTTCCATGAGCAAGACCTTACTGTCCGTATTGGATTTAAAATCGAACGAGTTCGTGTCCCAAATCCCAAATCCATCTCGTTTTTCGAGCTTTTGTCCATTGATTTCAACTTCGCCCTCCAAGATGAAGGCATACACGCCATTCCCTTCTTTTTTGATTTGATAGGAATCCGTTTTTCCATCTTCGAATTCCCCCAAATGGAACCAAGCATCTTGATGGATCCAGACACCCCCATCTTCGGAGTTAGGAGAAAGCACTTGGTAAAAGGCGTTCTTCTTTGCAATCTCCCGAATGCAGATTTGATCATATCGGGGTTCCACATTGCGTTTGTTCGGGAAGACCCAAATTTGTAAAAACTTTACCTCTTGATCACTGTTCTTGTTATACTCGCTATGTTGAACTCCGGTGCCAGCGCTCATCACCTGTACATCCCCTTCCTTAATGGTGGTAGTGTTGCCCATGCTATCCTTGTGCTCCAAATCTCCTTCCAAGGGAATGGAAATGATTTCCATATTGTCGTGGGGATGCGTACCGAAGCCCCTTCCGGGCGCCACTTGGTCATCATTGAGTACGCGGAGTACCCCAAAATGTGTTCGTTCGGGGTCGTGATACCCGGCAAAACTAAATGTATGGTGCGAATTCAACCAGCCATGGTCCGCATGGCCACGGGTTGCTGCTTTGTGTAATACAGATTTCATTGTATCGATCTTTATTAAATTAAAACTTGAGTTTTAGCTGGTTGATTTGTCGTTAAAACAAACTATTTCTTACCAAATTGATCGATGGAGGTAAAGGTTTGAGGCCTAGGTATTGCTTTTGAAAAAATCTTGGTTGATACCGTCAATAAACCCCAAAAGTTCTTCCCGGCCCATTCGGCTGGTGGATGAAGTGGTGAAATGTGGGGGAGCCTCCTGCCAAGCTCCTTCCAATAGTTTTTGAAGATAGGCATTGGCCTGTCTTTCGATGGCACCTGGTTTAAGCTTGTCCGCCTTGGTGAAGATTATGGCAAACGGAACCTGATTGGTTCCCAGCCATTCCATGAACTCCAGGTCCACGGGCTGTGGCTCGTGCCGGATATCCACCAAAACAAAACCACATACCAGTTGTTTCCGCTTTTGAAAATACTCGGTAATGTATTTCTGAAATGTTTTTTTGTCCTTTTTGGACACTCTTGCATATCCATATCCGGGCAAATCCACCAAAAACCAATTATTGTTGATTTTAAAATGGTTGATGAGCTGTGTCTTTCCCGGTCTTCCAGAAGTTTTTGCCAATGATTTGCGTTCCACCAACATATTGATCAGGGAAGACTTGCCAACGTTGGACCTGCCGATAAAAGCATACTCCGGTAATGGCTCATTGGGGCACTTGGCAACATTGGAGTTGCTCATTACAAATTCTGCCGAGGTGATTTTCATGCTTAGAAGTTACGTTTTTTCAACCAAGCTTCGAGGATATGGTTAAAATCGTTCGGATGTTCCATCATAGGGGCATGGCCACACTTTTCTATCCAATATAGGTCGGAGTCGGGCAGGAGTTCGTGAAATTCCTTTGCGACATTGGGCGGGGTAACTGTATCGTTTTCCCCCCAAATGATGCAAGTCGGTGTGTTCATGTGGGGCAGATCTTTGGCCATGTTATGGCGAATGGCGCTTTTGGCTATGGCCAAGGTCTTTACCAATTTCATTCTATCGTTCACCGTGGCAAAAACTTCGTCCACTATTTCCTTGGTGGCCACCTTTGGGTCGTAAAATACGTCCTCTGCCTTTTTTTTGATGAATTCGTAATCACCTCGTCTTGGATATCCATCGCCCATGGCGCTTTCGTAAAGGCCTGAGCTTCCAGTGATTACAAGTGCTCTTACCATTTCTGGAAACATTTTGGTGTGCAAAAGGCCAATGTGGCCGCCGAGAGAGTTTCCAAGCAAGATGACGTCCTTTAAACCTTTGTGCTCAATGAACCCTTCCAGAAAGTTGGCAAAGTTCTTTACCGTGGTTTTCAAAAGAGGCAAATCGTAAATAGGCAATTCGGGAATCAGCACCTGATATCCCTTTTGGGGGAAATATTCGGATACGCCCTGGAAGTTGCTCAAACCTCCCATCAAACCGTGTAATATGATCATAGGGGTCCCTTCTCCCTTTTCTATATATCGGTATTTGCCATCCTCGATTAAATGCTCTTCCATCTATAGTCAGTTGGTAGTAAGAGGGGCAAATATAGGAATTTCATATCACAAAGATTTTAGGTTTTGGTTTATCGGCAGGAAGTTTTTTGATTTTGATCAAAACTAATTTCAATTGGGCCCATGCCGCAATAATCATTTTTCATGTGCAAATCGGATGAAATGGATCAAAAGTGGGGAATTTATTAACAAAAGTGGTGTTAAGTGGAGAAATGTGGAAATAAAATCTATATATTTGAGTTGTATTAAGTAACCAATTGATTTCTAGTGACCCATATCATAGGACAACATGATTGCAAAGCGGACTCCAAGGGAAGGGTATTGTTGCCCATTTCTTTGAAGAATCAGTTGGTGCCCGTGATCAAGGATGGGTTCGTGATCAAGCGCTCTGTTTTTCAGCAATGCTTGGAGTTGTACCCCAAGGCCGAGTTCGATGTGCTGATGCAGAAAGTGATGAAGAAAAGCAAAATCAACCGGAAGTACGATGCTTTCGTGAGAAATTTTGTGGCAGGGATGAAGGAGGTCGGTATTGACGGTGATTCCGGAAGATTGCAGATCCCTAAAAATTTGGTGGAGTTTGCTGGAATCGAAAAAGAAGTGGTTCTGAACGCGGTTTTTGACAAAATCGAGATTTGGAACAAGGATCTGTACGAGAAAGTCTTGGCGGAAGGGGAGAAGGATTATGCCGACCTGGCCGAGGAGATTTTTGACGACGATGAGTAGTGAATATCATAATCCGGTACTGTTGAAGGAATCGGTGGACGGATTAAATATAAAAAATGATGGAGTGTATGTGGATGTCACCTTCGGTGGTGGTGGACACTCCAAGGAAATTTTGAAAAGATTGGGCAGCGGCGGCAAATTGTTCGCTTTTGATCAAGATCAGGACGCGCTTCAAAACGCAATCGAAGATGAGAGGTTTCAATTGATCAATCAAAACTTTCGCTACCTCAAACAATTTTTAAAGTTCTATGGCATTCGGAAAGTTGATGGAATCTTGGCGGATTTTGGGGTTTCCTCCCATCAGTTCGATGAGGCCGATCGTGGTTTCTCCATTCGGTTCAACGCAGATTTGGACATGCGGATGGACAAAAAAAGCGAATTGTCGGCTTATCGGGTGGTAAACACCTATTCCCAAGAAGATTTAGCATCGGTCCTTTTTCAATATGGCGAGTTGCGCAATGCAAACGCCATGGCCAAAACCATTGTGGAGGCAAGATTGGAAGGGCCTATCAAGACAACAGAGGAACTTAAAGGTGTATTGAAGAGGTTTTTGCCCAAAATGAAAGAGAATAAAATTTTGGCGCAGATCTATCAGGCCATTAGGATTGAGGTCAATCGGGAAATCGAGGTGCTCAAAGAATTTTTTGAGCAAGTGCCGGAGATTTTGGAAGAGGGCGGTAGGTTGAGTGTGATCAGTTATCACTCCCTTGAGGATAGATTGGCAAAACGCTTTATCCGTGCAGGCAAGTTCGATGGTGAGCCGGAAAAGGATTTTTATGGGAATATCAGCGTCCCATTAAAAAAAGTGGGGGGATTGATTACTCCATCAGCGGAAGAAATAGCAAAAAATAACAGGGCGAGAAGTGCAAAACTCCGCATAGCGGAACGCATATAAAATGTAAAATGAGAAAAGGGTTACTGGACATATTAAAAGGAAAGTTTTTGGTGAGCGGAGATGCGCCCAAGAACTGGATGTTCTTGTTGTTTGCCTCTTTCTTGGCTGCACTGATGATTTCCAGTAGTCACAATGCGGATAAAAAAGTGTTGGAGATTGCCGAATTGAACGAAGAGGTTCGTAAGCTAAAGAGCGAGTTTTTTGAAGCCCGCTCCAGTGTGCAGCAGCTCAAGTTGGAATCCACTTTGCGAGAGGTGGTTGCCGAAAAAGGGTTGGTGCCCTCTCAAGACCCTCCAAGAAAAATTAAAGTTAAATCAGCGGAATAGTGGCCATTACCGAAAAAAATATCATGAACAGACTGTACCTCGTAGCCGGGGGACTTCTTGTTTTGGCCATAGCCGTAGTGGTGAAGTTGGTGGATATTCAGATGGTGCAGGGCGAAAAGTACAAGGAGCTGGCGCTCAGCAAAACCGAAAAGATGTTCACCATAGAGCCCAATCGAGGAAATCTTTATTCTGAAGATGGTAGCTTGTTGGCGGCATCTGTTCCAAAATATGATATCCGGTTCGATGCCCAGACTGTTTCGCAGGAAAACTTCGAGAACCATGTTGCCGCTTTGTCGGATTCGTTGGGCACAATGTTCGAGAGGCCATCGTCTTATTACAGGCAATTGTTCCGTAAAGCACGGGCAAACGGTAACCGATATAAGCTTGTGGCCCGCAATGTAGGCTACCTGGATTATGTGCGCATCAAGCAATTTCCATTGTTCGATCTTGGGCCCTACAAAGGAGGGTTCATTGAAACGCATCGCGTGGTCCGTGAATATCCTTTGGGCAAGATGGCCGCAAGGAGCATTGGTTACGAGCGTGTGGACGAAAACGGATATTACACCCGCGTAGGATTGGATGGTGCGTTCGGTGAAACCTATTTGCGCGGCAAGGAAGGGAAGCGCCTAAAGCAAAAAATAGCCAAAGGGCAATGGAAACCTGTCGGGTTGGACAATATAGTGGAACCCAAGGATGGTTTGGATGTGGTTTCGACAATCGATGTGAACATTCAGGATATTGCGCATCACGAATTGTTGAAACAATTGGAAAAATATAAGGCCGACCATGGTTGTGTGGTGGTCATGGAAACCCAGAGCGGGGAAATCAAGGCGATTTCCAATTTGGGAAGAACTTCCGAAGGAAAATATTATGAAAAACTGAACTATGCCGTTGGCGAATCCCACGAACCGGGTTCTACCTTTAAATTAATGTCCATGGTTGCCGCCTTGGAGGATAGGGTGGTCGATACCAGTACGGTGATAGATACCGAAAAAGGTAGGTACCGTATTTATGATGGGGTTGTCAAGGATACCAAATGGGGAGGCTATGGAAAAATAACGTTGTCCAAGGCCTTTGCTGTTTCATCCAACACTGCTTTTGCAAAGATCATCAACGAAAACTATAAGGAGCGACCGGAAAAATTTGTGAACCGACTTATGAATATGGGGCTTCATAAAAAGTTGGGCTTGCCCATTATTGGTGAAGGCGAACCGGTAATCCGATACCCGGGAGATAAAGGGTGGTCGGGAATTTCTTTGGGTTGGATGTCGCACGGGTACGAAGTGTCGTTGACACCAATACAAACCTTGGCCTTCTACAATGCCATTGCCAATGATGGGGAATACGTAAAACCGCGAATGATACAAGAAGTACGGGAAGGCAATAAGGTCGTAAAACGCTTTGATAAAGAAGTGTTGAATTCTTCCATCTGTTCCAAAGAAACGGTAAAAAAGGCACAACAATTATTAAAGGATGTAGTGGAGAAGGATTATGGGACCGGGCATAGAATGTATTCCAAGAATTTTTCCATGGCGGGCAAAACAGGGACCACACAAAAGAACTATGTGGAGAAAAATCCAGATAAACTGGCATACATCTCCTCGTTTGCAGGCTATTTCCCAGCGGACAATCCAAAGTACTCCTGCATTGTGGTCATTCATGAGCCGGATAAACAAGAGGGGTATTATGGGGCCGATGTATCCGGTCCGGTATTTAAATCCATGGCCCAAAAAATACACGCCATTTCCCCCATGGTAGATGAAGTGGATAACAGAATTAAGGAAAATGTTGATTTGGACAAAGACTATCAGCAGTACTACGCCCAAGTCCAGAAAAAATATAGCACCGTGCCCAACGTGAAAGGTATGAGTGGAATGGATGCCATTTCCCTTTTGGAGAATTTGGGGATTGAGGTGGAAGTGCACGGCAATGGAAAGGTTAAAAATCAGTCGGTGAACCAAGGGACCAATATCAAACAGGTCAAAAAAATAATATTGGAACTTTCATGAAGTTATTGAAGGACATATTATATGGTGTTAGTCTCTCCGCAGTGAGCGGGGATACCAATGTAATGGTGAACAACGTTCATTTTGATTCCAGAAAGGTCGAAATGGACGATGTGTTCGTCGCCATTCGAGGTACTGTTACCGATGGACATGGATATATCCAAAAAGCCGTGGATTTAGGGGCAAGGGCCATTGTATGTGAAGAGCTTCCCGAACTCATGGTAAATGGAGTTACCTATTTGCAAGTGGATAATTGCAATAGCGCACTTGCGGTGATAGCTTCCAATTTTTATGGCAACCCGTCCAAGAACCTAAAATTGGTAGGCGTAACGGGTACCAATGGAAAAACTACCGTTACCACATTATTGTATAATCTGTTCAAAAAAGCTGGTTTTAAAGTGGGATTGATTTCCACTATCAAGGTGCTGGTGAATGACAAAGAATTCAAAACTTCACATACCACCCCAGATGTGATTACCATCAATAATTGTCTTTCCATGATGAGCGAAGTTGGGGTGGAGTTCTGCTTTATGGAAGTGAGTTCCCATGGAATCCATCAAAAAAGGGCGGAAGGCCTGCATTTTGAAGGAGCCATTTTCACCAATCTGTCCCATGATCATTTGGATTATCATAAAACCTTTGCTGAGTACAGGGACACCAAGAAGATGTTGTTCGATGGGCTGCCCAAAACGGCTTTTGCCTTGGTCAATATCGATGACAGGAACGGATTGGTAATGTTGCAAAACACCAAAGCCAAAAAATATACTTACGCCTTAAAAACCTTCGCCGATTACAGGGCACAAATTTTGGAAAGACAATTCAACGGTCAGCTTTTAAAAGTTGACGACAATGAGTTGTGGTCTAGGCTCATAGGTGATTTTAATGCATATAATTTGCTTGCCATTTATGCCACGGCTGATATTCTTGGGCTCGAGAAGATGGAGATTTTAAGGTTAATGAGCGAGTTGGAGAATGTGGATGGCAGGTTCCAATATTACATATCAAAAGAAAAGATAACGGCTATTGTTGATTATGCCCATACGCCGGATGCACTTAAAAATGTATTGGTTACGATCAATGCGTTGAGGACTGGAAATGAAAATGTCATCACCGTAGTGGGGTGTGGTGGTGACAGGGACAAGTCTAAGCGTCCGGTTATGGGTCATATCGCATCACAAATGAGCAATCAGGCCATTTTTACCTCGGACAACCCAAGAACAGAGTCCCCAACGACCATCATTGAGGAAATGGAAGCAGGGGTCGAGGCCCAGAACGTGAGAAAAGTGTTGTCCATAGAAAATAGAAAACAGGCCATAAAAACCGCATGCAAGCTTGCAGTGGCCAACGATATTATCCTTGTGGCGGGAAAAGGCCATGAGACCTATCAGGAAGCCAATGGTATCCGGGTCGATTTTGATGATTTTAAAGAAGTGAAAGAGGCTCTGGAGAGCCTGGAAAAATAATGTAGTCCATGTTATACTACTTGTTCGAATTTTTAGAGAAACAATACCAACTGCCAGGAGCGGGACTTTTTCAGTTCCTTACGTTCAGGGCGGCCTTGTCGGTATTGTTGTCGCTATTGATCGCCATGGTCTACGGAAAACGAATCATTCTGTTCTTGCAGAAAAAGCAGATAGGGGAAAGCATCCGCGATCTTGGTTTGGAGGGACAAAAACAAAAGGCTGGGACGCCCACTATGGGAGGACTTATCATTATCGTGTCCACCTTGCTTCCGGTAATTCTTTTTGCCGATATCAAAAACATTTATGTCATCCTTTTGATAGTGACCACCATTTGGATGGGAATTATCGGTTTTATCGATGACTATATCAAAACCTTTAAAAAAGATAAGCAAGGCCTTAAGGGAAAGTTTAAGGTGATGGGCCAAGTCGGTCTTGGATTGATTGTGGGTTTGACCCTCTATTTTCATCCGGCAGTGACCATCAAGGAAAAGGATACGACCACCATAACCGAAAACTTTAAGGTGGAAAAAGTATTTGGGGAAGAGACCAAGTCGGTTCGTACCAATGTGCCCTTTTTTAAGAACAACGAATTGGATTATGCCGATTTTATTTCTTGGATGGGCGAAGGTGCCGAAGATTATGCATGGCTCATTTTTATTCCAGTAGTGATTTTGATTGTGACCGCAGTGTCCAATGGGGCCAACCTAACGGACGGCATTGATGGTCTGGCGGCGGGTTCTTCAGCCATTATTGTAATGACATTGGGGATATTCGCGTGGGTGTCGGGCAATATTCAATTCTCCGATTATCTCGATATTTTCTATTTGCCGCGTGTGGGCGAATTGGTGGTGTTTATTGCTGCCTTTGCCGGTGCCTTGGTTGGATTTTTATGGTACAACACCTACCCTGCCCAGGTTTTCATGGGCGATACGGGTAGTTTGACCATTGGTGGGGTCATTGCGGTGATAGCCATTATCGTAAGAAAGGAATTATTGATACCCATTCTCTGCGGGATTTTCTTTGCGGAGTCGTTGTCGGTAATGCTTCAGGTCGGTTATTTCAAGCGTACCAAAAAGAAGTATGGAGAAGGAAGGCGAATTTTCTTGATGGCACCATTGCATCATCACTATCAGAAGAAATTATATCACGAGAGCAAAATAGTGACCCGTTTTTGGATTATTGGAATCATGCTGGCCATAATCAGCATCGTTACGCTTAAAATTCGATAAAAATGGGTCGCTTGGTGATACTTGGAGGAGGAGAAAGTGGGGTTGGAACCGCCATTTTGGGAAAGCAAAAAGGATTTGATGTCTTTGTTTCGGACAAAGGCGAAATCCAAGAGAAATACGAAGAAGTTCTTGAACATTTTGAGATTGAATGGGAGTCCGGTGAGCATACCGAAGCCAAAATTTTGAATGCCGACGTGGTAATGAAGAGTCCAGGTATTCCGGATAAAGTGTCATTGGTAAAGGCGTTGGTTGAAAAAGGAGTACCCGTGATTTCAGAGATTGAGTTTGCATCAAAATATACCGATGCGACTTTGATTGGAATCACAGGAAGCAATGGTAAAACAACCACCACCATGTTGACCAATCATTTGTTGGCGGATGGCGGGTTGAATGTGGGCATGGCAGGAAACATTGGCGATAGCTATGCTAAAATGGTGGCGGAACAAAGCTTTGATCACTACGTGCTGGAGATAAGCAGTTTTCAGTTGGATGGTATTGTGGATTTTAAACCCCATATCGCCATCATCACCAACATTACGCCCGATCACTTGGATAGATATGAATACAAGTTCGAAAACTATATCGCATCCAAATTTAGAATTGCGACGAACCAGGATCAAAATGATTACCTGATTTACGATGCAGATGATGAAGTGATCGGGGATTGGTTAAAGGAACACCCTGTTCAATCCAAATTAGTGCCTTTTTCGGTGAAGCAAATGCTTAGCGAGGGTGCTTGGTTGGAGAACAAAACGATTAAAATAAGATTAGAACATAAAAACTTGGAAATGAGTAAAGATATTTTGGCCTTGGAAGGTCAGCACAACGTAAAGAACACAATGGCGGCAAGCATGGCGGCCATGCTGGTTAAGGTCAGAAAGGAGACGATTCGCAACAGTATCCAATCTTTTCAAGGCGTTCCCCATAGATTGGAGAAGGTGTTGAAGATTAACCACGTAGAGTACATCAATGACTCTAAAGCGACCAATGTGAACGCAACATATTATGCATTGGACGGTATTAAAAAACCGATAGTCTGGATTGTTGGTGGTGTGGACAAGGGAAATGATTATTCCGAGTTAATGCCCTTGGTACGTGAAAAGGTTAAGGCGATTGTTTGTTTGGGCGTTGATAATGCCAAGTTGTTGGATGCCTTTGGCAATGTGATCGACCTTATGGTGGAAACCTATTCTATGGAAGAAGCTGTTAAGGTGGCCTATAAGGTTGCCGAACGCGGAGATGCTGTTCTGTTGTCCCCAGCGTGTGCCAGTTTCGACCTGTTCAAAAATTATGAAGACAGGGGAGATCAATTTAAAAACGCAGTCAAAAATTTGTAAAACGTGTTTGCAATTTTCAAAAATCTGAAAGGTGATAAAGCCATTTGGGGCGTAGTGGCCCTCTTGGCACTTTTCTCATTTTTGCCAGTGTACAGCGCCAGTACCAATTTGGTCTACGTCAATGGTGATGGTACCACTTTGGGACATCTGGTAAAACATGCCGTGCTCTTGTTTTTGGGCTTCGGTATTATTTATGCCGTACACAGGGTACCCACACATTATTTCAAAGGGCTTTCCATTATTGCCATGCCCATAGTCATTCTATTGTTGATTTACACCCTAACGGTGGAAACAAGGATAGGAGGGGTAACGGCAAACCGTTGGATAAAAATTCCTTTGGTAGGGGTCAACTTTCAGACATCAACATTGGCAGCAGTGGTCTTAATGATTTGGATAGCCAGGTACCTGACCAAGATCAAGGATGTCAAGATAACCTTCAAAGAGAGTATTCTTCCACTGTGGTTGCCCGTGGCCTTGGTGGTTTTGTTGATTTTGCCCGAGAACTTCTCGACCGCTGCGATCATTTGTTTTATGGTGTTGGTATTGTGTTTTTTGGGGGGATATCCTTTAAAATATTTATTCGCCATGGTGGCAACGGGAATCGTGTTTGCCGGAATGTTCCTGTTTGTGCTGTTCAAAGCGCCGGAGGTATTGCCGCAGCGTGCCGGAACTTGGAAATCGAGAATAGAGACCTTTATCCATCCCGAGCAAGCTGATAGGGATGATCTGCACCAATTGACCTTGGCACAGATTGCTGTTGCCGAAGGTGGTGTAGTGGGCAAAGGAGCTGGAAAAAGTGTGATGAAGAACATGTTGTCCCAGAGTACGTCGGATTTCATTTTTGCCATCATAATAGAAGAATATGGATTGTTGGGAGGGGGTGCTTTGCTCTTTTTCTACCTGTTGTTGTTGTTTAGAATCGTTGTTGTGGCGCATTCGTCCAAAACGGTGTTTTCAAAATTATTGGTGATAGGGGTCGGGCTGCCGATTGTGTTCCAGGCCTTCATCAATATGGCGGTCGTGGTGCAGTTGTTTCCCGTTACGGGTCAACCGTTGCCATTGATCAGTATGGGGGGGACTTCTATTTGGATGACCTGCATGGCCATTGGAATTGTGTTGAGTGCCAGCAATAAAAAAGAAAATTTAGAGGAGCAATCCCATGGAATAGATGAAACGAACCCTTTAGAGGTATTGAGTGGACAGATATAGGTTTATACTTTCTGGAGGAGGAACGGGAGGACATATTTATCCCGCAGTGGCCATAGCCAACGAGCTGAAGCGAAGGTATCCCGATGCTGAATTTTTGTTCGTAGGGGCCAAGGATAAAATGGAAATGGAAAAAGTGCCGCAAGCCGGATATGAAATAAAGGGTTTGTGGATAAGTGGAATACAACGGAAACTGACATTGAAAAATCTCATGTTTCCATTTAAACTGATAAGTAGTTTGTTAGAGGCGCGCAAAATAGTGAAACAGTTCAGGCCCCACCTCGCCATTGGTACGGGAGGTTTTGCCAGTGGGCCATTATTGCGAATGGCTGAAAGCTCGGGCGTTCCCTGTGTACTGCAAGAACAAAATTCCTTTGCAGGGATCACAAACAAACTATTAGCGGGAAAGGCGGAAAAGATTTGTGTGGCCTATGATGGAATGGAGCGCTTTTTTCCAAAGGAGAAGATTGTAAAAACAGGAAACCCTATCCGAACCGATTTGGTTGAAATAAAGGAAAGCAAGAAAGAGGCGACTGCATTTTTTGGACTTGATGGCGATAAAAGGACTGTCCTGATTTTGGGTGGTAGCCTTGGGGCAAGACGAATCAACCAATTGATTGAAAAGGAACTCGGTTTTTTCGCTGAACAAGGACTACAGGTGCTTTGGCAGTGTGGTAAACTGTATCATGAAGAATACAAGAGGCATGAGTCGGATACTGTCAAGGTGTTGGCTTTTGTCAACCGGATGGATCTGGCCTACGCAACTGCGGATGTAATTATTTCCAGAGCCGGTGCCGGGTCTGTCTCCGAGCTTTGCTTGGTTGGCAAACCTGTGGTTTTTATCCCATCGCCCAATGTGGCCGAGGACCATCAAACCCAAAACGCAAAAGCTTTGGTAGCTAAGGATGCCGCCATCATGCTAAAAGAAAATGAGTTGGATGCTGAATTTGAAAATAGCTTTTCCCATCTGGTAAACTCTGGAGAGCTTCAGGGAAAATTAGGGGAAAATATTAAAAAAATGGCCATGCCAAAGGCCACGGAACATATTGTTGACGAAATAGAAAAGTTGTTGAAGTGAATTTGAAGGATATACATAGCGTTTATTTTATAGGTATCGGCGGCATTGGAATGTCCGCTTTGGCACGCTATTTCAAATTTGTGGGCAAAGAAGTTGCGGGTTATGACCGTACACCAACGCCTATCACAGATGGATTGATCGAGAATGGGATATCCGTTCATTTTGAGGATGACATCGATTTGGTTTCGGATACTTTCAAGCATCCGGATACCTTGGTGGTATATACTCCGGCAGTACCGTCCAAACATACCGAATATCAGTATTACAAAACAAGTGGATTTAACCTTAAAAAGCGTTCCGAGGTGTTGGGCATCATTACCAAGGATTCGTTTTGTTTGGCGGTGGCGGGTACACATGGAAAGACTACCACATCAAGCATCTTGGCCCATTTGCTCAAAGAGTGCGATTTGCCAATGACAGCTTTTTTGGGTGGTATATCCGAAGATTTCAATAGCAATTTTGTGCTGGACGGTACAGAATATTCCGTGGTGGAAGCAGATGAGTTCGACCGTTCATTTTTACGGTTGACCCCCACTATTGCCTGTGTCACATCGATGGATGCCGACCATTTGGATATATACGGTACCAAAGAGGAACTTGAACATTCCTTTAGGGAATTCGTGGATAGAATTAAACCTAACGGAAAATTGTTCGTGCGCAAGGGGCTTCCGTTGGAGGGAATCACTTTTGGTATAGAAGATGGGGCCGATTACCGTATGGAAAATATAAAAATTGAACATGGGGCCTACATATTTGACATTGTAACGCCTTCAGAGGTTATCAAGAACGTGAAGTTCAATAAACCTGGAAGGCACAATTTGCTCAATGGATTAGCTGCTTTTGCGATGGCGGTGCAAACTGGTTGCCCACCACACCGCCTTGCCGAAGCTTTGGCCACTTTTAAAGGGGTCCAACGTAGGTTTTCTTATCAGATAAAAGAAAAGGGTTTTGTGTTCATTGACGATTACGCACATCATCCAACGGAAATAAGTGCGGTGCACCAAGCTATCCGTGAAATGCATGCAGGGGAGAGGGTGACCGTGATTTTTCAACCCCATCTTTTCTCGAGGACACAGGATTTTGCCGATGATTTTGCGGCAAGTCTTTCGGATTTTGATGAGATCATCCTACTGGATATTTACCCGGCAAGGGAAGAGCCTATTGAAGGGGTGACCTCCCAGTGGCTTTTGGATAAGATTGAAAATCCCAATAAAAAGTTGATAGCAAAATCAGAGTTGTTGGGAGAGGTGAAGAACTGCAAAACAGGGGTGTTAGTGGCCCTTGGGGCAGGTGATATTGGACTTGAGGTGCCAAAAATCAAAAAAGAATTAAGCTATGCGCATTAATTGGGATTATATAAAATTGACAGTTTTGTTGGTGGCCGTAGTTGCGCTTTACGGTTTTTCAGATCAACGAAATGAGCGAAGAATGGTGGAAAATGTAACCGTGAAATTCGTTGGTGAAAACAGTTTGTATTTAACTGAGGATGCGGTTAATAAATTGTTAATACAAAAATACGGACCCCTCGAGAAGAGGCCTAAAGAACAGTTAGTTTTGAATACCATAGAGGAGGTAATATTATCCAACGATATGGTCAAAAATGCCCAAGTCTATCTTACTGTAAACGGGGAACTTGTATCCAAGATTGTTCAGCGAAAGCCAATTGGAAGAATAGAAGGTGTCTCCAAATTTTATTTGGATGATCAGGGCGAACGCATGCCATTATCGGAGCACCATTCTGCAAGGGTTCCCATTATTACAGGTAAGATAACGGGGAAGACCTTGGAGGATGCCTATGTTATTCTGGATTATATCAACAAAGATGATTTCCTGAGAAAGAACATTATTGGGATACACATACTGGAAGAAGAAAAATATCAGCTCAAGTTCCGCATGGAAAATTTCGTGGTGAACCTGGGCGGAGTGGATAACCTGAACAAGAAGTTCAGCAATTTTATGGCCTTTTACGCAAAGGCGGCCAAGGACAATTCCTTGGAGGATTATGCAACAGTTAGTTTGGAATTCAACAATCAAGTGGTTTGCACCAAAATTTAAATTATGGAACAAGGTAATTATTCAGTTGGATTGGATATTGGAACCACCAAGATCGTAGCGATCATCGGTAGGGAAAATGAGTATGGAAAAATTGAAATTTTGGGCACCGGACGATCAAAAAGTTTGGGTGTTCACCGTGGAGTGGTCAATAATATCACACAGACCATCTCGTCTATTCAACAGGCGGTGGAACAGGCTGAATTAAATTCGGGTCTTAAAATTGGTTCCGTGGTCGTAGGTATTGCAGGCCAGCACATACGCAGCTTGCACCACAGCGATTATATCACGAGACCGAACTCGGAGGAAGTTATAGACAACGAGGATCTGGACAAATTGTGCAATCAAGTGTACAAATTGGTGATGCTTCCCGGTGAGGAGATCATCCATGTGTTGCCCCAGGAGTACAAGGTCGATGGCCAGTCCGAAATCAAGGAGCCAGTGGGCATGTACGGGGGTCGACTGGAAGCCAATTTTCACGTAGTGGTGGGGCAGGTGTCATCCATCAAAAACATTGGAAGGTGTATCAAAAGTGCCGGACTAGATCTTGGTAACATCACTTTGGAGCCCTTGGCATCCGCTGATGCCGTTCTAAGCCAGGAAGAGAAAGAGGCAGGTGTTGCTTTGATCGATATAGGTGGAGGAACCACTGATCTTGCCATTTTCAAGGATGGTATTATCCGTCATACCTCCGTAATTCCATTTGGCGGTAACGTAATCACCGAAGACATCAAGGAAGGCTGCTCCATTATAGAGAAGCAGGCCGAACTATTGAAAATAAAATTTGGTTCCGCTTGGCCGGGAGAGAACAAGGACAACGAGATTGTATCCATTCCTGGGTTAAGAGGCCGTGAACCAAAAGAAATCACGCTAAAAAACCTCTCCAAGATTATCCACGCCCGTGTTGTGGAGATTGTGGAGCAGGTATATGTGGAAATAAAGAATTACGGCCACGAGGAACAAAAGAAAAAATTGATCGCTGGAATCGTGCTGACCGGTGGAGGAAGCCAATTAAAACATTTAAAGCAATTGGTGGAATACATTACCGGTATGGACACAAGAATTGGTTACCCCAACGAACACCTTGCCGGTGATTCGGACGAGGAAGTTGCGAGCCCATTGTACGCGACCGCTGTGGGATTGCTAATGAATTCCCTGGAGGCCAAGAAGAAAAACCGTATCGAGCATCATGAAGAAGAGATGCCCGAAGAAGAGGTTTTGGTAGGACAAGAAAACGATATGGGAGCCAAGGCCAAGGCTACAGCTTCGGCTGCGGCCTCCCATACGGACAGAAAATCCATTTTTGACAAATGGTCGGAAAAGTTGAAGGACTTTTTGGACAACGCAGAATAATAACCCCATAAGAGAAACACAACTGTCATGAGCAAGAACACTGAATTTGACAATATCGCTTTTGATTTGCCCAAGAACAAGAGCAACGTAATTAAAGTTATCGGAGTAGGTGGAGGTGGTAGCAATGCCATCAACCACATGTTCCAAGCTGGTATCAACGGAGTGGATTTTGTAATCTGCAATACCGATGCACAAGCTTTGCAAAATAGTTCCGTGCCCAATAAGATCCAATTAGGGGTCTCCCTAACAGAAGGTCTTGGGGCAGGGGCCAATCCCGATGTTGGTGAACAGGCCGCCTTGGAAAGCATGGAGGATTTAAAGGCCATGTTGGACAACAATACAAAGATGGCCTTTATCACTGCCGGAATGGGCGGTGGAACAGGTACGGGCGCAGCCCCTGTTATAGCAAAAATAGCCAAGGAAATGGATGTTCTTACGGTGGGTATCGTTACCATGCCGTTCCAGTTCGAGGGGGCCATGCGTAACAAACAAGCACAGATAGGAATAGAGAAATTACGAGCCAACGTGGATTCCTTGATCGTCATCAACAACAACAAACTTAGAGAAGTGTACGGTAATCTTGGGTTTAAGGCCGGTTTCTCAAAAGCGGATGAAGTATTGGCCACTGCGGCAAGGGGTATCGCAGAGGTAATTACACACCATTACACCCAGAACATTGACCTTAGGGATGCCAAGACCGTACTCTCAAACAGTGGTACGGCCATTATGGGCTCTTCGGCAGCTTCTGGGTCATCTAGGGCTACCGAGGCCATTATGAAGGCATTGGATTCCCCGTTGTTGAACGACAACAAGATCAATGGGGCCAAAAATGTATTGTTGCTCATCGTATCCGGTTCGCAGGAAATCACCATCGATGAAATCGGAGAAATCAATGATCACATCCAGATAGAAGCTGGTCATGGAGCCAACATTATTATGGGTGTCGGTGAAGATGAGAGTCTTGGTGAAGCTATTGCCGTGACCGTTATCGCTACAGGTTTTAATGTGGACCAACAGGATAATATCGTAAATACAGAATCCAAAAAGGTTTTCTACACTTTGGAGGACGAACAGACCGCAGAACAGGATCTGACTCCAGAATCTACTTCGGTACAAGAGGTCAAAGTTGAAAAGGCTCCAGAGCCTGGGCAGAGCCCTGAACCAGAACCTAAGGTGGTGAAGCATACCTTGGAAATGGAGGAAGAGCCGGCACAAGAGGCAAAACAAACCATTTCTCCAAAAGTTGAAGCGAAGGACCCGGACCTTATTCCGACTACTAACTACATCAGAAATTTTAATGTGTTCTATGAGGAAGTTATAGCCGATAAAGTAGATGACGATTTTGTAATCATCGAGGCGAAAAATGTCATCAATAATTTTGATGTTATCGATGCAGAAGTAGTATCGTCTAAAAGTAACGAAGACCAGTTCGCCCTTAGCTTTGATATGCCTTTGAACAATGAGGTCGAAGAGGAAGAGGAAAAAGAGCATACCGTGACCTTTAACTTGGACGATGATGGTATAGGCGATGTGGAAGTGAACGATTACGTGGAGGTAAAGCCTGTTTTGGAATATAAAAGGGAAGGTGAGACCAGATATGACCTTCAAGAATATATGGAATTGGAGGAAAAGTTGACGGGGGCCAAATCCAAAGCAGAGACCCACGAACCAAAGATGGTCGAGAACGAACTTGTTTTTGAGAAGAAAACGGTAGAGGTCGAAGAAAAGAAGGAAACTGCAACTCAAAACGAGGAGACTATAAGCAGTTTAGACCCTATGAACAGTTCCATCAGCGATATTCTTAAAGATCGTGCGGACGAGCGCAGGAGAAAGCTGAAAAACTTCAATTACAAGTTCCAGAACAATAGGAACAGTATTGATGAGATTGAAAAACAACCTGCATATAAAAGGCAAGGGGTTGACCTAAACGACGTTCCGCGCGAACAAAAAGTTTCCAGGACCTCTTTGGGTGAGGACAGCAACGATGATTTACAGTTGCGTTCCAACAACTCTTTTCTACACGATAATGTTGATTAGTAGTGTTTAAATTAACATCCATTTTAATGGAAAGCATAAACCCGGAAGTGAGGAAACTTTCGGGTTTATTTTTTATCTTCGCGAACTAAAATCAGAACAGATGAATTTGCAAGATAGGGTGATGACAGAAATGAAGGCCGCAATGAAGGCAAAGGATACCGTTGCCTTGGAATCGTTGCGAGCGGTTAAGTCAGCCATTTTATTGGCTAAGACCGATAAAGGTGGAGGAGCTGAATTATCTGAGGAAGATGAAATAAAATTGGTTCAAAAATTAGTGAAGCAGCGAAAGGATAGTGCCACAATTTACCAAGAGCAAGGTCGTGAAGACTTGGCCGAACCAGAATTGGCCCAAGTTGCCGTTATAGAAAAGTTTTTGCCCGAACAGCTGACCGAAGAGGAAATAGAAAAAGTAGTGGTCCGGACCATTGATACTGTTGGTGCTTCAGGTATGCAGGATATGGGAAAGGTAATGGGAATCGTTTCCAAAGAATTGGCCGGACAGGCTGAAGGGAAAACAATTTCAGCCATAGTAAAAGCAAAATTGAGTTCATAAATATTTAAAAATGGCCCAGTAGTTCAACTGGATAGAATATCAGATTTCGGCTCTGAGGGTTGGGGGTTCGAATCCTCCCTGGGTCACGGATAAAAAAGCACGCAGTTTTAGCGTGCTTTTTTATTGGATTTTTAGGCCACTTTGCCAATGAGTTTTTGTTCATTTTCGAGAACAGTAGTGGGCCATTTACAGGTTTAGTGACCAAATCGTTGGCTCCAAGTTCAAAATCTTCTTTCGAGTGAAATCAGGAATGGGAACCTTTACCTTTTCTATAACAAAGGAAAAAACAACACCTTAGAATTTTGGTTAAATGAATCACCAGAAGTGCTTCGTCAAAAGGCCGATAAAAACTGGGAAGAAATAAAGAATTGATTATTCTTTCTATCTTATGCTCAAAATCATCAAAAAACGAATCACAAATATTCTACGATCATGTTCAAATCTTCTTTGAAAACATTGGAGCAGTTCAAAAAAGTACTGTCAAAATTACCCAATGGATGTTACTCGCAAACCTGCCAAATTCTTTCCAACGCGACTATAGGGCAGCACACCCGCCACATTATAGAACTGTACCTCTGTTTGATCAATGGATATGAGGTTGCAGATGTTTCATATGATAAACGGGAACGCAACACCAAAATTGAAGAAGATATTGACTTTGCATTGGAACAATTGACATACATCCAAATGAATCTGGAGAAACCAAACAAGACAATTGCCATTAGCTATGAAGTGGGAGGAGAAGAAAATACTCTGAATTCAAACTATTTCAGGGAAGTCATGTACAATTTAGAGCATACGATTCACCACCAGGCGTTGATCAAGATAGGGGTAAGGCATTTTTCGACCCAAGAAATCCCGGAATCATTTGGTGTTGCACCCTCAACTATTGAATACAGAAAGGCATGTGCACAGTAAGCTTCATTTATTCAGGAGGTAAGCATTTCATTACTTCCAATCGGGATGAACATGTTTCGAGACCATTGGCCTTGCGACCGCGAGAGGAAACCATAGGTTCGGTAAAGGTGCTTTTTCCAAAAGACCCTAAAGCCGGTGGTACTTGGTTTGCGCTCAACGATACTGGTTCGGTGGCCGTGCTTCTAAATGGCGGTTTTGTGAATCACGTACCAGCGGGGAACTATGCACGAAGCCGTGGATTGGTTTTACTGGATGTAATTGCATCCGAGCAACCTTATGATTTGCTCGAGGAGATGGAACTTCTCCATATAGAACCTTTTACTTTGGTTTTGTTCAACGGTAACTTATTGGAGTTTATATGGGATGGCCATCAAAAATATTATAGACCATTGGATGCAACAAAAAATCATATTTGGTCCTCGGCAACGCTTTATACCGATGAAGTGGTTCAGCACCGAAGAACGTTGTTTCAAAAGTTTTTGGGTGGAAAAAATCAAATTGCAGGCAGTAGTGTCGTTGATTTCCACTCCAATAACCATGATGATTTTGAGAACGGATTTATAATCGATAGGGATTCCGGTCTCAAGACCTTTAGTGTGACCCAAGCTGTTTTGGATGACGGCGAAATCGTGATGCGCCATCTCGATTTATTGAACGATAAACTTTTTGAAGTTCCCTTCTCACCGAGTCAACTTACTTTTTAGGCCTGATGGATTGGCTAAAACTGATATGGCATAGAATTACCCATTGGGAATACTGGCCATTTTGGCTGATTTATTACCCTATGGCCCCTGTTTGGTTGTATTACTCGATTAAGGCGCGTTCGTTGTTCTTTTTTAATGCGGCCAATCCAGGAATGAAAAATGGTGGTATGGCCATGATATCCAAAATGGAGATTTACAACATGATTCCTACGGAGTTCATTCCGCAAACGCTTTTCTTTGATAAGGATGTTGTGCCTGGACAGGCGTTGGAGCGGGTACTGGATCATGGCATCGGTTTTCCCTTTATTGCCAAGCCCGATATCGGTATGAAGGCCTTTGGCGTGGAGAAAATCCATACAAAGAATGAATTTCAAAAATATGTGGCTTGGACACCTTCCCATTTTCTGGTACAAGAACGTATTCCTTACCAAAAGGAGGTGGGCATATTCTATGTACGCAGACCCAATGAAGCCCAAGGAAGGATTACGGGGATTGTTTCCAAGGAGTTTTTGACCATCACCGGTGATGGTCAAAGCACCATGTTGGAACTCATCAAAAAAAATCCCCGAAGCCATTTGCAATTAAAGGCATTGCAGAAAAAGTTTGGTGCCCAGCTTCAAAATGTGCTGGAAAGGGATGAAGAATTCATTTTGGTGCCCTACGGAAGCCATACCCGCGGGGCCAAATTTGTGGATGTCAGCCATAAAATCAATTCAGAACTGGTAAGGACCATTGATTTTATCTGCTCCAAAATGGAAGGGTTTCACTATGGTAGATTAGATGTACTATATAACAGTTTTGAAGAGCTTTCCCATGGAAAGAACTTTAGTATCATTGAAGTAAACGGGGCTGGGGGAGAGGCCACCCATATTTATGACCCCGAACATTCCTTGTTCTGGGCTTGGCGCGAAGTGTCCCGCCATTGGGGCATGTTGTGCGAAATTAGCATGGCCAATAAAAGAGCGGGCCATGCTTACTTAAGCTTTAAGGATGGTAGGGCCATGCTAAAACAAACCGGCGCTTTACAAGCGCAACTAAAGTTTTAGAAAACTTAAAGGATATCCTTGATATAGCTCTCCATGGCACTGGGCTCCGTTGTGGGAGCAAATCGTTTTACGGGTTTACCTGTTTTATCAATCACAAACTTAGTGAAGTTCCATTTGATTTTGCCGCCCAACAATCCGCTCAACTCCGACTTAAGATATTTAAAAATGGGATGCGCGTTGTTTCCGTTGACATCTATTTTGGCAAACATGGGAAAAGAAACCCCATAATTCATCTGGCAAAATTCTTGGATGTCATTGGCAGTGCCAGGTTCTTGATTCCCAAATTGATTGCAAGGAAAACCCAATACGACCAAACCTTTTTCATTGTAAGTTTTATAGAGGGTTTCAAGGCCTTCATATTGAGGTGTAAGGCCGCATTTACTGGCAGTGTTCACTACTACAATGGTTTTGCCCTTATGTTTTTCCATGGACTCTTTAGTGCCATCCAATCGTTCCGCTTCAAAAGTGTAAAATTCCATGGGTGTCATTTTTGTTTGTTCATCAAATGTTTCAATGCTCCGGTGGACCAAAGGGCCCAAAGTATCAATACGGGCTGAAAAAACAGTCGGACGAACCTCTTCAAGTCGGTGTCCAGTCCAAAAGCGTCGATGCCATTGGTGTATTGTGAAATGTTTCCAGGGAATATCAATACATAAAAAATGGCAAGCACAATACCCACTTTTACCTTGTATTTGACCAAAAGGACCATGGCAAGGCCTAAAAGAATCTCAACTACACCAGAAGCTACCACCACAAAATCCATAAAAGCGTCGCTAGTAGGTAACCATCGGGGTACTTGGGCCTGAAATTCCTCACGTTGAAAGGTAAGATGACCGATTCCGGCCGTGATCATTAATAAACCAAGTATGGCCCTGAATACATTTTGTGTTGTGCTTGTCTTCATTTGAAAGCTTTTTTCAGATTCCCTTAAAGATAATCATATATAGAAGGAAGCCTTTTTTGAAAAGCTACAAAAGTTAATGCAAATCAAGTCTTCTCTTGTGCCAATGTCATTTTATGCTTAATGGCATTCATGATAATTGGAGCATGGATCCGAGAATTTTCTATAAACCATTTATGGGTTTCCATACCACCGCATATCACACCTGCCAGGAATAGGCCGTCGACATTGGTCTCCATGGTCGCTGGGTCGTACTTGGGCAATCTTTTTGTGTCGTTGGAGAGTTCGATGCCCAGTTTCTCCAAAAACGCAAAATTTGGCTTGTAGCCGGTCAATGCAAGCACAAAATCGTTTTTCAATACCATTTCGCCTTCTGGGGAGTCGATAACGATCTCATGGGGTTTAATTTCTTTAACGGTCGAGTTGTAGTACGCTTTAATGCTACCTTCCCCGATACGGTTGATGATATCCGGGCGAACCCAATATTTTACGCGTGGACCGACCTCGGGGCCGCGGATGACCAAAGTGACTTCTGCACCTTTTCGCCAACATTCCAAAGCGGCATCTATAGCCGAGTTACTGGCCCCGACCACAACTAATTTTTGACTTGCGTAAAAATGAGGGTCGTTATAATAATGGGATACCTTGGGCAAATCCTCCCCGGGGACATCCATGGTGTTGGGCAGGTCGTAGAAGCCAGTGGCCACGACAACATTTTTGGCTCGGTACCCGCCTTTATCCGTTTTGACCAAAAAGTTTTCTCCTTGTTTTTCGGTATCCAGTACCTTTTCAAAAAGATGAATGTTGAGCTGGTTGGAGGTCACGATCCTGCGATAGTATTCCAAGGCTTCGGCACGTTTGGGTTTGGCCTCCTTGCTTATGAAAGGTATTTCGTCTATCTCCAACTTTTCGGAAGAGGAGAAAAATTGCATGTTCATTGGGTAGTTGAACAAGGAATTGACAATAGGTCCTTTTTCTATAATGATATAGGAAATCCCCTGTTTTTTAGCTTCAAGGCCACAGGCTATCCCGATGGGGCCACCCCCGATGATGACAACATCAAATTGCTGCATTATGCTATTTCTTCTTTTAATTTTTTGATGGTTTGGGTCGGGTTGGTGCTTTTAAATACAAAACTGCCCGCAACCAAAACATCCGCTCCGCAATCAATGAGTTTTTTTGCATTGTCGGCATTGACCCCTCCATCAATTTCAATCAAGGTGTTGGTATTTTTCCGATTGATCAATTCTTTTAAATCAGCAACTTTTTGATAGGTGTTCTCGATAAAGGATTGTCCTCCAAACCCTGGGTTGACACTCATAACGATAACAATGTCAATATCCTGAATGGTATCCTCCAACAATTTTACCGAAGTATGTGGGTTAATGGCCACGCCGGATTTCATGCCCTCTGCCTTGATGGCCTGTAAGGTCCTGTGCAAATGTGGGCACGCCTCGTAATGGACGGTAAGGTTATCTACACCCAAATCCCCAAAGATTTTAATGTACCTGTCCGGGTCAATGATCATGAGGTGGGTGTCCAACGGTTTTTTAGCATGTTTGGCAATGGCTTGTATCACAGGCATTCCAAAGGAAATATTGGGCACGAACACACCGTCCATGACATCCAAATGGAACCAATCGGCATCACTTTGGTTTACCATTTCAATTTCTTTTTGAAGGTTGGCAAAGTCGGATGCCAGCAGCGAAGGGGCGATAATTTTTTTGATCATGTGAGAATCTGCTCGTTCCCTACAAAGATAGTGAAATGTTAAAGCAATACCTTAATCGGTTCATGCCTATTTAGAACCTTTTGGCAGCACTATTGGGCCATAGACAGCATCCCTGAACCGCTTGTGAAGTGAGCCGTTATATGGAAAAATCTGCACAAAGAATACGACCGTGAGTTCATTTACCGGGTCTACCCAGAATAAGGTGCTCGCCGCCCCATCCCAAAAGAACTCGCCAACTACACCATTGTTTTCTTGGGGCGAAGCCGGTCGTCTAAGCCGGACCGCGAAATCTATTCCAAAACCTACCTGCCCCTTGCTGGGCAGCCAAGACCTATCCGTTATACTCTGATCCAAATGGTTGGTGGACATGAGTTCCACGGTTTGGGGATCAAGGATTTCCACTCCGTTCAAGCTCCCATTGTTGACCAGCATGCGGGCAAAACGCATATAGTCGTCCAAAGTTGAGGTCAGTCCCCAGCCTCCGGGTGTTAGTGGCCATTTTTTATAATTAAAGGCATGTGCCTCTTCATTGGGCAATTGAATTAATGAACCTCCTTCTGTATATCTGTAAGTCGATGACATTCTGGAACGACCGGATTCTGGAACCACGTAGCGGGTGTCATTCATATTCAAAGGATCCAAAACATTTTCTTGGACATATTCCGCATAGGGTTTTCCAGAGATTCGCTCCACCAAAAAGGCTTGTACATCTACGGAGGGACCATACTCCCATTTTGCTCCTGGTTGGAACCACAACGGCACACTTCCTAATTTCTTCGCCATTTGCGGTAAGGTATTCCCCCAATTGAACGGATCGGCTTCATTTAGGGCTTCGCTAAATCCTGGAATATCACTGCGGGTGGAAAATCCAGCGGTATGACGTGTAATATCGCGAATAGTGATGGGACGTTCCAATGGTTCTAGTATCATCTCTCCGTTTGAACCGACACCTTTGTAAACTTTCATTTCGGCGAATTCAGGAGCATATTTTTCCAGCAGGTCATCCATTTTAAACTTACCTTGTTCATACAAAGTCATCAGGGCCGTTCCGGTGATCGGTTTTGTCATTGAATAAATCTGCACCAGAGTATTACGTTTCATAGGGATTTTTTTGTCTACATCCGCATGGCCAAAAGCATTGAAGTAAACCTCTTTGCCTTTTTCAAAAATCAATGCCGATGCCCCGGCCACTTCACCGTTTTTTACAAAACCTTGTAAGGTTGAATCCAGTCTGGTCTTTGCTGCTTCTTGGATAATGTTTTTTGCGTTTTCCTGACTTCTACCTAATGAGATCGCAGAGGCTATAAATAAAATAGAGAGGAATATTTTTTTCATGTTGGGTTGATTGGTGTTCTTAAATAGTGAACTGGTTCGGTTAAAGAAAGGTAAGGATTATTTGAAGACCTAAATCAGGGTTCATTGTGCATATGAAAGGGAAAAGGGGCGTAATAAAGTATTGCCACGTATAGAAACAAAAAAACTCCGGTAATCAGCCGGAGTTTATTCATCAATCAAAAAACGAACAGTCATGATAAACTGTTATATCTTACTAAATTACAACTTTCCTGCCAAAAATCAAATTTAAGGATAGTTTAACTGTAATTTAGAGGGTGTTTTTCACACTTTACCCCAAATATGTCTTTAAAATCTTACTTCTCGAGGTGTGTTTTAATCTGCGGATTGCCTTTTCCTTGATTTGGCGCACCCTTTCCCTGGTAAGGTCAAAAGTTTCACCGATTTCTTCCAAGGTCATGGAGTGCTGTCCTGCCAAACCGAAGTAAAGCCTGATTACATCAGCTTCACGTGGGGTAAGGGTTTCCAATGCACGCTCAATTTCTGTACGAAGGGAATCGTGCAAAAGTTCCTTGTCCGGGTTAGGGGACTCACCGCTGCGCAATACATCGTATAGGTTGGAATCCTCACCATCGATCAATGGAGCATCCATGGATACGTGGCGACCGGAATTTTTCAAGGATTGCTTCACATCTTCCACTGTCATGTCCAATTCTTTTGCAATTTCCTCTGCGGATGGTGGGCGTTCGTGAGCTTGCTCCAAGAAAGCAAATGTTTTGTTGATCTTGTTGATGGAACCAATCTTGTTCAATGGCAAACGAACAATACGGGATTGCTCTGCCAACGCCTGAAGAATGGATTGGCGAATCCACCAAACGGCGTAAGAAATAAATTTAAACCCACGGGTTTCATCAAAACGCTGGGCGGCTTTGATCAGTCCCAAGTTTCCTTCATTGATCAAATCAGGAAGTGTCAACCCTTGGTTTTGGTACTGTTTTGCCACAGATACAACGAACCTAAGGTTGGCTTTGGTTAATTTTTCCAAGGCTACCTGGTCTCCCGCTTTGATTCGCTGTGCCAACTCCACCTCTTCATCGGCGGTAATCAGATCCACCTTTCCAATCTCTTGCAAATACTTGTCTAACGAGGCGGTTTCCCTGTTGGTAACCTGTTTTGTAATCTTTAACTGTCTCATCTAAAAAATCCCTTCAAATTAAATTTGTGAACCGAAGCTCATTAGGTTATACGTTCAAAAAACTGAAAAGTTACATTTTGGTTACATTTTTTTTAAAAAACAAACCCCGAGGTGTTGCCCCGGGGTTGTTTTTATAGTCTGGGATTTGAGTTGAAACTAATCCCTTCTTGGTTTTCTGTCACGGTTGCCGCCCCTACGGTCGCCACCACCTCTACGATCACCACGGTCACCACCTCTATCGCTGCGCGGCGGACGTTCTTGATATCCTTCAGGTTTGGGCAACAAGGCTTTTCTTGAAACTTTTTCCTTTTTGGTCCTTGGATCTAAACCAAAGTATTTTACATCGAAAACATCGCCCATGTTCACTACATCGGATACATTTTCGGTGCGTTCCCAAGCCAATTCTGATACGTGGAGCAATACTTCGTTCCCTGGAGCTTCGGTATATTCTACCACTGCACCAAAGTCCAGCATTTTTATGACTTTCACTTCATAAACACTTCCAACCTCAGGTTTGAACATCAAAGCATCGATTTTGGCCAGTACCTTGTTTATTCCATCCTGATCTGTACCAAGGATCTCCACAATACCTTCTTCGGTTTCAGGGTCTTCGTTGATAACAATTGTGGTTTTGGTCGTTTTTTGAAGTTCTTGGATGACCTCTCCACCTTTTCCAATAAGGGCACCGATATACTCACCAGGAATAATTCTGGTTACGATTTTTGGTGCATAAGACTTCACTTCCGGTCTTGGAGCTTCAATGGTCTCGGTAAGTTTGCCCAAAATGTGCAATCTACCGTCTTTGGCCTGCATTAGTGCTTTTACCAAAATTTCATATGAAAGACCTTTTACTTTAATGTCCATTTGGCAAGCTGTGATACCATCTGCTGTACCGGTTACCTTAAAGTCCATGTCTCCCAAGTGATCTTCATCACCCAAGATATCGGATAGTACGGCATATTTACCGGTGTCGGTATCGGTGATCAACCCCATTGCTATACCAGAAACAGGCTTTTTCAACTGAACACCGGCATCCATCAATGCCATGGTACCGGAACATACGGTTGCCATGGAAGAAGATCCATTGGACTCCAATACCTCGGATACCACACGTACGGTATAAGGGCAATCGGCAGGGATCATTCCTTTAAGGGCACGTTGTGCCAAGTTACCGTGACCTACTTCCCTTCGGGATGTACCACGGATTGGCCGTGCTTCACCAGTTGAGAAAGGAGGGAAGTTATAATGCAAATAGAATGTTTCCTCACCTTCAAAGGAAGGCATGTCTATCTGGTTCGCTTCTCTGGAAGTACCCAAAGTAACGGTTGCCAAAGCTTGTGTTTCACCACGGGTAAATATGGCAGAACCGTGTACCGATGGTAAATAATCCACCTCGCACCAGATGGGACGGATGTCGGTGGTCTTACGACCGTCCAAACGAAGTCCTTCTTCCAAAGTAAGGTTTCTGACCGCTTCTTTTTCGGCCTTGTAGAAGTATTTGGAGACCAAATCTCCAAACTCTTCCAATTCTTCTTCGGTAAACGTAGCCTTTACATCTTCTTTTATGGCATCAAAAGCAGCACTGCGCTCATGTTTGGACGAACCGGCTTTTGCTACGGCATAAACTTTATCATAAGTAAGGTCGTATACCTTCTTTTCAAGATCGGCATCCTCGTTCTCCGGTTCGTACTCACGTACTTCTTTTTTACCGAAAGCTTCTGCCAATTTTTCTTGCGCCGCACATTGTACTTTGATGGCCTCATGGGCAAATTTGATGGCTTCCACCATTTCCTCTTCGGAAATTTCGTCCATCTCACCTTCCACCATCATTACAGAATCAGCGGAAGCACCAATGATCATATCAATGTCCGACTCTTCAAGCTGTGCCCTGGTCGGGTTAATGATCAATTCACCGTTAACCCTACCTACGCGCACCTCGGAAATGGCACATTCGAACGGGAAATCAGAAAGTTGAATGGCAGCCGAAGCGGCCAATCCGGCCATTGCATCCGGCATAACGTCTTCGTCATGGGACATCAACTGGATCATCACCTGTGTTTCGGAGTGATAATCCTTTGGGAACAATGGTCGTAGTACCCTATCCACCAAACGCATGGTCAATACTTCACCATCACTTGGTCTAGCCTCCCTTTTAAAGAAACCACCGGGGTAGCGTCCGGCAGCAGCAAATTTTTCACGATAATCCACGGTAAGTGGTAAAAAGTCCACATCCGAAGCTTTGTAATTTGAGACAACTGTACACAATAGCATACACTTGCCAGATTGGACAACAACAGAACCATGGGCCTGCTTTGCCAATTTTCCGGTTTCGATAGAAATCTCTCTACCGTCACCAAGGTCTATGACCTCTTTGAATGTCTTTGGAATCATAAAATTAATCTTACCTAACCCATAAGGTCAGGCTGTTAAACTTTGGTCTACCGCCATCCGGGCGGTCGGGTTGTGTTGTTGTTGTGTGTGCCCGGGGCACTTGACCAATGAAAAACTATTTTGTAGCTTTTTGTGTTTGCCCGATTTCCCGGGACTTTTGGTTGAATTATATTCAACCAAAACAAAGGGGAAGCCAATGCCTCCCCTTGTGTTTTTATTTTCTAATACCTAGTTCCTTGATCAAGGTACGGTATTTTGCGATATCTTTTTTCTTTAGGTAATCCAAAAGACTACGTCTTTTACCTACCAATGCCACCAAAGAACGCTCGGTGTTGTAATCCTTATGGTTTCTCTTAAGGTGTTGTGTCAAATGGTTGATACGGTGCGTGAACAAAGCGATTTGTCCTTCCGTAGAACCGGTGTTGCTCTCAGAGCCGCCGTGTTTCTTAAAAATCTCGGCTTTAACTTCTTTTGTTAAATACATTCCAATATTATTTAAATGATTTTTATGTATTGATTGTCTTTCAATCAGCGTGCAAAGATATGCTTTTATTTGAAACCAAAAGACTTATTGAAAAAATCTTTATATGTCGGTGCGGTTTGAAAATTCCTTTTTGAAATTAAAAAACCCCGAAAATTCGGGGCCTTTTTTAGTTTCGTACAGGTTGATTGGTAATCAAATCAATGTACAGATTGATTTTTTTCTTCAAGTCCCTGCGGTGTGTGATAAAATCCAAAAATCCATGTTCTTTCAAGAATTCGGATGTCTGGAAACCATCGGGAAGGTCTTTTCCCGTGGTGTCCTTTACCACCCTTGGTCCGGCGAAACCGATAAGAGCACCTGGCTCGGCAATGTTGATATCTCCCAACATGGCGTATGATGCGGTAGTTCCTCCTGTTGTAGGGTCTGTACATAAAGAAATGTACGGAATTTTGGCATCGGCCAATTGAGCAAGCTTTGCTGATGTTTTTGCCAGCTGCATCAATGACAGCGCGGCTTCCATCATCCGGGCCCCCCCAGATTTGGAAATCATTACAAATGGGATCTTTTTCCTTTTGGCAACATCGATGGCGCGCGAAATTTTTTCACCTACCACACTTCCCATAGATCCTCCGATAAACGCAAAATCCATACAGGCCACCACGATATCCTTGCCTTCGGATTTTCCCACAGCTGTTCGCACAGCGTCCTTTAATCCTGTTTTTTGCTGGGCCGCCTTTAAGCGGTCGGAATATTTTTTGGTATCCTCGAACTTTAAGGGGTCCTTGGCGGTCATTTTTGTATCAAGTTCACGGAACTTGTTGTCATCAAAAAGAATCTCAAAATATTCTTTGCTTCCTATTCGTACGTGATAATCATCTTCTGGACTTACGTAGAAGTTTTTGGCCAGATCTTCGGCCTCAACAATCTTACCGGTAGGGGATTTGTACCAAAGCCCTTTGGGGGTGTCCTTTTTTTCCTCCGTTGCGGTTTGTATTCCTTTTTCCTTTCTTTTAAACCAAGACGACATGCAATCAATATTTAGTTAGACTAAGGCTTACAGAGTGCTTACGTTGTTCAGGTCTTCGAATGCCTTTTTTAGACGGGCAATAAAGGTTTTTTCTCCTTCACGAAGCCATACGCGCGGGTCATAATATTTTTTGTTTGGTTGTTCGTCGCCATCAGGATTACCGATCTGTGCCTGAAGATAATCTCCCTTTCCTTGGATGTAATCGCGAACACCTTCCAAAAATGCGTATTGCAAGTCGGTATCGATGTTCATTTTTATTACGCCGTACCCTATGGCTTCCCTGATTTCTTCTACGGTTGAACCGGAACCACCGTGGAATACAAAATCGATGTGGTTGTGTTCCACCCCATATTTTTCTGTAATGAACTCTTGGGAGTTCTTAAGGATTTTTGGGGTCAATTTTACATTTCCTGGCTTATAAACCCCGTGTACATTGCCAAATGCTGCGGCAATGGTGAATCTTGGGCTTACTTTTGAAAGTTCCTCGTAAGCGTAGGCCACTTCTTCCGGTTGGGTGTACAGTTTGGAATCGTCAACATCGGTGTTGTCCACACCATCTTCCTCACCTCCGGTAATTCCCAGTTCTATCTCCAAAGTCATATCCATTTTGCTCATTCGCTCAAGATACTTTTTGCAGGTTTCGATGTTTTCTTCGATCGGTTCTTCTGAAAGGTCGATCATATGCGAACTGAACAATGATTTGCCAGTTTCTTTGTGGTGTTTTTCACTGGCATCCAAAAGGCCATCGATCCAAGGCAATAATTTTTTTGCACAGTGGTCTGTATGAAGGATTACAGTGGCACCATAGGCTTCGGCCAATTGGTGTACGTGTTTAGCTCCTGCTACAGCGCCCAAAATAGCTGCTTTTTGATCTTCGTTGGATAGGCCTTTACCTGCATTGAACTGGGCTCCTCCGTTAGAAAATTGAATGATTACAGGGGAGTTCAATGTTGCGGCAGTTTCCATTACGGCATTGATGCTGTCCGAACCGATTACGTTTACGGCCGGGAGTGCGTATCCATTTTCCTTTGCATGGTTGAAAATTGCCTGTACTTCATCACCGGTAGCGACACCGGGCTTGATATTGTGGGACATAGTTATATTGGTTTCGAATTAAATAGGAAACAAAAGTAATAAATTATTTGCTCTAGAAAGGATAATTGATACCTATGTTAAAGGCAGCCTGTTTAAAGTTATAGCCATCAAACCAACGATCGGACCCAACTTTTGCAGGATTATAGGTCTTGAAGCCTACGTCAAGCCTAAACACAAAATACGTGAAATCGTACCGGAGGCCCGCGCCAGTACCCAATGCAAGGTCGCCCAAGGAAGAGAAACCCGTGAAAATGGCGTCGGGATTTGTTTCACTATCGAAAACATTCCAAATGTTGCCCGCATCCGCAAAAAGGGCCCCTTTTACATCACCGGCTATCGGGAAACGATATTCGAGGTTCAACGCAATTTTTAGGTTCGCCTCGTTAAAATCATTGATATTGTCTGTTTTTCCTGGACCTAGCTCGTAGGCATTCCAAGCACGGTTGTCGTTGGACCCCCCTGCAAAGTAACTGCGTACAAAGGGGATGTTGTCCGAGTTGCCATAAGGAACGGCCAGACCGGTAAAACTTCTAAAGGCGATTACTTGCGAGCCTCCGATTTCCCAATGTCGAATATAATCAAACTCCGTTTTTACATATTGTGAATACGGAACACTGAAAACAAGGTTCTGTCCGTTGTCATTTTTATTGAAGGGAATTACGTTGGTAAGCAACGATAGCATGGCACCGGCGCTTTCCACTTTTATTCGGTACTGATAAAAATCGAGGTCGTTTATGCCTAATTTACTGTTTTTGGTGTGGGTGAAATTAGTGGCGAAAATAAGGTTGTTCTCCGTTAATCTTCGGCGTCTTTCTTCAATGCTGTTGACCAATTCTTTGTCCTGCGCGCTTACAGGGATCGAATCATTCAATATGTTTCGAACAAAATCGTTCGCCCCAGTCGGGATACTTAGTACCGGTTCGTCATCAACATCTTCCAAAGGTCTGAAGTATTGCCAATATTGCGGGTCGTCCTGAAATTGGTCGGCAACCCTGTTCAAGTTGGAAAATGTGTTCCTGTATACATTGTAAAAATTGTCAGGATTTACGTTGCGCACAAATTCGACATTGAGCAGCTCGATGTTATTTTTCAACCTTTCGGTAGGTGTCCAATTAAAGGAAAGTATGGAGTTTAGGGACTGCTTGTCCAGCCCAATGTTTCGTTGGAAGTTGGTACCTGCCGACAATCGGGTCTGGGGCAACATATAATAAGGAATGATGCCTTCTGTATTAAAGGGAAGCCAGATGCGGGGAAAGGTAATGTTGATGTCCCCGCCAAGTTCCGAGGTGAAATTGCCATCCGATAGGGAGGCATCGCTCAATAGGCCAATGGAACCCCTTGCGGAAATATTCAAAGTCTCTGCGCCCCCAAAAACGTTCCTTGTGATAACCGATGCGCTGAACGCTGTTCCCACTTGTTGAATGTTGGAGTGGGTAACGTCAAAGTTCAGGTTCAAGGAATATTTGGGCTTGGCCGCCAGATAAATGTTTGTTTCCAGTTGTGTTTGGGTGGAGTCCGGGATAAACTCGATGTTGGGGTATTTAAAAGTATTCAGGTTGGTGATTTGTCGGTAGGTCCGTATCCTGTCCAAATCACGGTAAATACTGTCTTTTTCAAAGAAAATCGCATCGGTCAGCGCTTTGGGACGATATCTGAGCTTTCCACTATATATAATGTTGTGGTTGTCGTATTCAAGTGTTTTTAAGGAGTCTGAGTTTCCGTTCAGGTCATAATCGGCATATATGTTGATTTTTTTGTGCCGTGCCACTTTGTAGGGCATACTGGCGTCGGTACTATCATTGGTGCTTCTGAACTTTTTGATGTTCAGTTCCACATCCATCAATTGGTCGTCCGAAGCTTGTGTGGTATCCCTAAAGATGTTGTAGTTTATGGAACTTTCTTGAAAATTGTAGACTCCGGAATTTCGGAAAAGTGAGGTAAGGCGCTCTCGCTCCAAAGTGAAATTGTCCAAATCAAATTGTTGCCCTTGCTTGACAAAGCTTCTGTTTGCCGATTTTTTGTAAATGGAATCCAGTTCGGGGGAGGTGATGTTTTTTTGTAACGTGTCCACAATGTAGGGCTTGTTCAAAGTAACACGGTATGCTATCTCCGCTTTTTTTGCTTTTTTGCCTTCAATTATCTCATACTCCCCGGTGTTGTTAAAATAACCCTTGCTATTGTAGTAGGATTCGAGCTTGTTTACGGATTTATTGGTCTTGGTGGTATCGATGATTACCGGTGGTTCGCCGATTCTTTTGAGAAATTCGCTATATCCCTTTACTAAAAAAGATTCCTGTAATCGGTATACTTGTTTTTCGGACAGTAGATTGTTTAGTCGTTTTTCCCTTTTTTCTTTTCTGTTAAGCCAATCTTCGAATGAGGAATCGGGGTTTTTCTTGGCCAGATTGTAAAGGTTCAATTTTAAAGGATATCCAAGTACACTGCTGTTGGGCCTTTGGCTGATTAGGCCCTTGATTTCGCTACTGGTGACCTTTTCTTCATCTACCAAAATGGTGTTTTTGGTGAGCAATAATTCATCCTCCCCGACCTTTTTTAAGGTATTGCAACCTAAAATGCTGAGCAAAAGCAACAATAATCCTATTTTTGCCCAGTTGCCCGTTACACCAGAATAACCACTCATAGAAGCCAAAAATACACGATTTAGATGGTTACAAAAAACCAAATTAAGCTTGTTGTTAGCCTAAAGCAAAAAAAGTACCGATCTCAACATGGACTATTTGTGGTCGAGGGTGAAAAGCTCGTGAACGAATTGTTGGATGCGGGTCTGAAAAGTTACCGGATTTTTGTGGATGATGTCGGTTTGGCCCAAAAATTCGAGCGGTCTGAATTGGTTTCAGGCAAAACATTGAAGCAGATGAGTAGCTTGACACGTCCAAGTGGTGTACTTGGTGTATTTCATATGATGGGTTCCGAAGCTTTGGGTTCGAACGATTGGGTCGTGGTTTTGGATGCTGTTCGCGACCCGGGGAACTTGGGTACCATTATCCGGCTATGTGATTGGTTTGGAATTAAGAGATTGGTCTGCTCAATAGATACTGTGGATTGCTATAATCCAAAAGTATTGCAGGCCACTATGGGCTCCATTGCAAGGGTAAATATTCAATACACTGATTTGAAAGGCTTCTTGGACAAAACGGATATGCCGATTTATGGAGCTTATATGGATGGTGAGCCGGTTTATGGTTCCAATATGGCCGAAAAAGGTGTCTTGGTCATGGGCAACGAGGCCAATGGTGTTTCTGACGAGGTTGGAAAATTCATTACCCAAAAAATCTCCATTCCACAATTTGGAGGAACTACAACGGAAAGTTTAAACGTGGCCACGGCCACTGCCATTCTTCTCAACGAAATACGTAGAGGATAAAAGTTATTCAAAAGTAAAATTGATGAAGATTCCGCGCGTACGCATGGCAGCAATGTTTCCTGTCCAAGGGCTATTGGGGTCTGCATCGGGGACCAATTCGTCCGTCAAGGCAAAAACCCCCCGGATGGACGGTGTAAACTTAAAGTATTCGGTGTAAAAATCAATCCCGAAACCAACTTCGTACCCGTACACATTTTGTTTCATCCTAAACTGACCACTGCTGTTGTCGTCCAAGCTATCCTCGTTGCTCCCTAAATTGATAGAAGTGTATACCCCACCAACAATAAAAGGTCTCCAGTTTCCGATTCTTCGGGTGCTGGCCTTGAGCAATAAAGGGAATCGAATATAGGTGGAGCGTACCTCGCGAAGCGCGTCGTTCTCCGTGGTGAATCCAGGAAAGCCCAAAGTCCTTGCGGTGTACAGCAGGCCTGGCTCAAAACGGGCATCCAAAAATTCATTGATTCTGAGCTCGCCGATCAAGCCGACATTGAATCCAAAGCTTTTGTCGACCAATATATCTTTGCCAATATCGTCCTTGTACTCAAATTGAAAATCGTATTGGTTAAAGCCCAGATAATATCCCCAGTTCAAAAATTTCTTGTCCTCGTTCTGAAGGTTGAGGATGGGGTCGCTTCCAAATTGGGCAATGGCCATTTGGTTCGACAATACGATAAGTCCAAATAGGATCAGGAGATTTTTCATCAATCTATTTTGAAGCTACATAAATGGATGCTACACCCATTGTTTGTGGTTTGTTCTCTATTCCTATAAACCCGATTTTCCTCAAAATATTGTTGAAAGCCTGTCCATGGGGAAAAACAGAAGCCGATTCGCTCAAATATTTGTAAGCGGACCTATCTTTTGAGAATAAACTTCCAATTGAGGGCAGCACGTATTTTGTGTAGATTTTATACCCCTGTTTGAATGGGGTCTTGGTAGGTACGGAAGTTTCCAGGACCACAAAGTGCCCTTCAGGTTTTAATACCCTGTAAATTTCTTCAAGGCCTTTTTCCAGATTTTCAAAATTCCGTACGCCAAATGCCACGGTTATGGCATCAAAGGAATTATCCCCAAAGGGAAGGTTCTCACTGTCCCCAACGACCATTTCAATGGTGTCCTGTAAATTCTTGTCGGATATTTTTTTCTTGCCGACCTCCAGCATACCGGGAGACAGGTCAAGGCCAATGATTTTGGTCGCACCTGTTTTGGCCATGGCTATGGCAAGGTCACCGGTGCCGGTGGCTATATCTAGAATGGAGTCGGGGGACTTCTCTTTTAAAAAGGCCACTATTTTCTTGCGCCATTTTACGTCTGTTCCAAAGGAGATGACCCGGTTGAGACCATCGTAATTCCCGGAAATGTTATCGAACATTTGCTTTACTTGCTCCTTTTTGCCGAGCTCCGATTCTTTGTAAGGCTTCACCTTTTCCGACATAGCTTTTATTTGCTGGCAAATATACAACTTAGGATAGGGGATGCGGACAAAAATATTTGTGTAATTTTGCCCTCCAAAGGGATTTATTTTCCGTATTTGGTTAAAAGTATGGAGTTTACGTATAGCATACCATTCTTAGTATGGTTTGCAGGGTGCAAACCGAGGTTATTTAAGAACACATCCTATTCTAATCAATGAGAATCATTATTGCAGGTGCTGGTGAAGTCGGGTTTCATTTGGCGAAATTACTGTCCTACGAAGCGCAGGAAATTACTTTGATCGATACCGATAAGGAAAGGTTGTCCTATGCGGATACCCACTTGGATATACGGGTGCTTCGGGGGGACGCCACCTCGATACAGGTGCTACAGGATGCCGATGTGGACGGTTCCGACCTTGTGATCGGAGTGACCGCGTCGGAGACTACCAACCTGACACTTTGTGTGCTGGCAAAGCAGTTGGGATGTAAGCGTACCATGGCCCGGATTTCCAATACGGAGTTTATGGACAATAGGGAGCTGATCAGGTTCGAGCAGTTGGGGATTGATGAACTGATTTCTCCTGAGCGACTCGCCGCCATGGAGATACAGTTGATGTTGAACCAGTCCGCCTTTAATGATACGTATCAATTTGAGGAAGGGTTGTTGACCATGTTCGGGGTAATTCTTCCCAAAACCGCACCTTTTGTGGGCAAGATGGTCAAGGAAGCAGCAAGGATTTTTCCAGAGCTCAACTTTATGCCCATTGCACTACAGCGAAAAGGGACACAATTCACTCTGATTCCAAGGGGTGATACCGTTTTTAAAGAGGGTGACCAAGTTTATTTTATTACATCGGACAAAGGAGTGGAGGAGTTGTACAAACTCTCTGGTATGCAAAAACAGGACATTAAAAATGTGATGATCTTGGGCGGAAGCAAGGTAGGCTATAAAACGGCCCGTGACCTTTGCAATAAAAAATTCAACGTAAAACTTATTGAGAAGAATAAGGAAAAGGCCTTTGATATAGCCGATGAGCTGCCGCATGCCCTTGTTATCAATGGTGACGGGCGAAACGTTGAACTCTTGGAGGAGGAGAGCTTGGAATCCATGGATGCCTTTATCGCGGTAACGGGCAATTCCGAGACCAACATTATGTCGTGCTTGGTGGCCAAGAACAAGAAAATCAAAAAAACCATAGCCTTGGTGGAGAACATGGACTACTTCCAGTTATCACATTCTATAGGCGTGGATACCCTGATCAATAAAAAACTACTTGCAGCAAACAGTATATTCCGGTATATCAGAAAAGGAGAGGTGCTGGCGCTCACCCGTTTGAACAACTTGAATGCCGAGATCTTGGAGTTCGAGGTAAAAGCATCATCATTGGTGAACGGGGAAATAATCCGCGAGCTGAACTTCCCGAGGGAAGCGAGCATAGGCGGTGTCATCCGCAATGGAGAGGGCATTATAGCACTTGGTGATTTTAGGATCGCAGAAGGTGATAAAGTGGTGGTGTGTTGTTTGCCCAAAGCCATACCGCGTATAGAAAAGCTGTTCCTGTAATGAAGCTCAATACACGTATTATCATCCATATCATGGGGCTGTTGTTGCTTTGCAACGGTTCCTTTATGCTCTTGGCGGCATTGGCCAGCGGTATTTATAAAGATGGTGCCACAATGGATATAATGTTGTCCGCTATTGTAACGATGCTTTTCGGCATGATGGCCATGTTCTATACGCGCGGACATAAAAAGGAGGTCAAAAAAAAGGAAGGATATATTGTGGTGACCTTCGGATGGATCGTAATGTCCATTTCTGGCATGTTGCCCTATCTTTTTTCGGGATCCATACCTTCCATAACGGATGCTTTTTTCGAAACGATGTCCGGTTATACTACTACAGGTGCATCTATTTTAGATGATATAGAGGCGCTTCCCGAAGGTATTTTGCTATGGCGAAGCCTTACCCATTGGATCGGGGGAATGGGGATCATAGTTTTGGCCATCGCCATTCTACCGCTTTTAGGTATCGGAGGGATGCAATTGTTCAGTGCAGAAGCACCAGGTCCTGGTGGGGATAAGCTCCACCCACGGATTACGGATACGGCAAAAAGGCTTTGGCTTATCTACTTTGGGTATACTGTTTTGGAAACTTTGTTGCTGAAATTTGCGGGCATGTCATTTTTTGATGCCATAAACCATGCCTTGGCCACGATGTCCACTGGAGGTTTTTCCACTAAAAATGCCAGTTTGGCCTATTGGAACGATCAACCTGTGATTCAATATATTGTTATTCTTTTCATGTTCTTGGCGGGAAGCAACTTTGTCCTCAGTTATTTTGCGTTGACCGGGCGCGTGAAGCGTGTGTTCAAGGATGAGGAGTTCAAGTATTACTTTGGGTTTATAGTAATTTTCACGGTTTTGGCGGCCTTGGGCGTATATTTTAAGGGCAATGTCCCCGTATCCGATTTTCATCCCATGGTTTGGGGAAAGGCGGAGAGTGCCTTTAGGCATACCTTGTTCCAGGTGATAGCCGTGATTACCACAACAGGCTTTGTATCTGCGGACTTTACTTCATGGACCCATTTCTTGACCGTTTTCTTTTTTGGCCTGATGTTCCTGGGAGGGTCTGCAGGTTCAACAGCAGGGGGAATTAAGGTGATGCGTCACTTGTTGATCATAAAGAATGGAATTCTGGAATTTAAACGAACACTTCACCCCAATGCTGTGATTCCCGTTCGCTATAATCAAAAGACCGTTACGGAACATATCGTATACAATGTCATAGCCTTTTTTGTGCTATATATGTTGTTGTTTATTATAGGGTCGTTGGTACTTGGTTTTTTGGGCTTGGATTTTGTTTCTGCCGTTGGTGGTTCTGCTTCATCGTTGGGGAATGTTGGTCCCGCTTTGGGCAGTTTGAACCCTGTCAGCAATTACAACAGCCTTCCGGCTGCCGGAAAATGGTGGTGTGCTTTTCTGATGTTGTTGGGGCGTTTGGAACTATTTACGGTTTTGATCGTGCTCACCCCATATTTCTGGAAAAAGACCTAATAAAAAAACCTCTCAAAGTAAACTTCGAGAGGTTTGTAATCCTATGATCATTTGCTGAAACATGTTCAGCATGATTTTTCTATATTAAATTAAAGAACGGCCTTTATTCTAGAGATGGCTTCTTTCAGTTCTTTCTCTGATGCAGCGTAAGATATACGGATACAGTTCGGGTTTCCGAATGCTTCACCGGTCACTGTGGCAACATTTGCATGTTCCAATAGATATAGTGAGAAATCGGAAGCATTGTTGATTGTCACACCTTTCAATGTTTTCCCAAAGTAAGCGGATATGTCGGGAAACACGTAAAATGCACCTTCGGGAACGTTGAGGTTGAATCCTTCTATTTCGCCCAAAAGATTTAAAACAAGGTCCCTTCTTTCATGGAACTTATCGATCATGAACTGGATTTTGTTCACAGGGGCATCCAATGCCGTGATTACCGCACGTTGGGCAATGGCATTGGCACCACTGGTCACCTGACCTTGTAATTTGGTACAGCCCTTGGCAATCCATTGTGGAGCGCCGATGTAACCGATACGCCATCCGGTCATGGCAAATGCCTTGGATACACCGTTTACGGTCACCGTTCTATCGTACATGCCATCAATACCGGCAATGCTGGTGTGACCGCCTTTGGTAAAATTGATGTGCTCATAGATTTCATCGGATACCACGTAGATGTCCGGATGTTTTTTGAGTACCTGGGCCAATCCTTCCAATTCTTCCCTGCTATACACGGAACCACTTGGGTTACAGGGAGAGCTGAACCAAAGCATTCTTGTCTTTGGGGTAATGGCAGCCTCCAATTGTTCGGGTGTCATTTTAAAATCGGTGTCGATTTGTGTGGGAACCTCTACCGGAACTCCCTCTGCCAATTTTACGATGTCACTGTAGCTTACCCAATATGGTGCGGGTAGGATTACTTGATCACCGGGATTGAGTACTACCATGGCCACATTGAAAAGCGATTGCTTCGCTCCCGTGGAGACTACGATTTGGTTCGCTCCGTAGTCGAGGTCGTTGTCTCTTTTGAATTTATTGGAAATAGCTGTCTTAAGTTCAGCGTACCCATCAACAGGGGTGTAGCTGCTATAATTTTCGTCGATTGCCTGCTTTGCGGCATCCTTGATAAAATCTGGAATGTTGAAATCGGGTTCCCCCAAGCTCAGACCGATGATATCCTTTCCTTGATTTCGTAATTCCCGTGCTTTGGCGGCCATGGCCAAAGTTGCTGACGTGGACATGTTCTTGATCCTGTCAGATAAATGGTTGCTCATTGATGCTTTGGTTTTTTACTGATACTGGAGTGCCGGGTTTTTGCCCAACTCCTTTAGGTGTTTGAAGTGCGAAATTATGGCTTTTCTGGTAGTTTTATATTCGTGGTACGGTAAATTGAACTCCTGAGCGGTCTGTTTCACAATTTTTGAAATATTTGTGTAATGAATGTGACTGATGTTAGGGAAGATATGGTGCTCTACCTGATGGTTCAATCCGCCGGTAAACCAGTTGACAATTCTGTTTTTGGTACCAAAATTCACTGTGGTGAACAACTGGTGAATGGCCCAAGTGTTTTTCATGTTGCCTGCTTCATCGGGAAGAGGCGTTTCAGCATGGTCCACAATGTGGGCCAGCTGGAATACCACACTGAGAATCACACCGGCAACATAGTGCATAATAAAGAATCCAAGAAGTACTTGCCACCAAGCGATATCAACAAAAATTAATGGAAGTACGATCCAAATGGTCAGATAAATTATTTTGGTGATTACCAAGGTACTCCAGTTGATCACGGGGTTGGGAAGTTTTCCGTAGCTCAATTTTCTCTTCATATAACGGTACATTTGCTGGAAATCCGTTGTGATGGCCCAGTTAAAGGTCAAAAGTCCATAAAGGAAAATGGAGTAGTATTGTTGGAATTTGTGGTGTTTTCTCCACTCGGCATGCTTGGAGAACCTTAAGATCCTTCCGGCTTCCATATCCTCATCATGTTCGTGGATGTTGGTATAGGTATGGTGCAATACGTTGTGCTGAACCTGCCAGTTGTATACGTTTCCTGCCAAAATGTAAATGCTGCTTCCCATGAGCTTGTTCACCCATTTCTTGTTGGAATAGGCACCATGGTTTCCATCGTGCATTACGTTCATCCCAACTCCCGCCATTCCTACACCCATGGTGATGGAAAGGAGCAGATAGCCCCAAAAGGGCAAATCAAGGGTCAGCATTAAAAAATAGGGGGTCAAAAAAATGGCGAACATCACAATGGTTTTCAAGTGAAGTTTCCAGTTCCCGGTTTTCTTAAGATCGTTTTCTTTGAAGTATTCGTTTACTCTCTTGTTCAGTGTTCTGAAAAATTGTGCCGAATCTCTTCTTGAAAACCGGATGGTATTCTTATCCATAAAAAAAGTTTTATACAAAGGTAACTAAAATGCTTTTTTAGAGTTAACAAGGTTTTGTTAGAACGCTGTTAAGGTGTGTAAAAGTATTAGTTTTGTCAAAAATACTATTTGGATCATGAAAGCGGAACTTATCTTTAAATATTTTACGACGCTCACCGCAGAGCAAAAAGAACAGTTTGCCAAGCTTGAGGTGTTGTACAAGGACTGGAACCAAAAAATAAATGTGGTTTCCAGAAAGGACATTGATGAGTTGTACCTGCGGCATGTACTTCATTCGTTGGGAATTGCACAAATCCAGTTGTTTAACGAAGGGGCTGAAATTTTGGATGTGGGAACCGGTGGCGGCTTTCCCGGTGTTCCGCTGGCCATCATGTTTCCAAATGTGAAATTTACCCTTGTGGATGCCATTGGGAAAAAAATTAAAGTGGTCAACGAAGTCGTGGAAGGATTGGGTTTGGAAAATGTGGAAACCTATCATGCAAGGGTAGAGGAAATCCCCGGGCAGTTCGATTTTATTGTGAGCAGGGCCGTGGCGGCCATGCCTACTTTTGTGCATTGGACCAAAGGTAAAATCAAAAAAGACTCCGCCCATCAGAGAAAAAATGGTATTCTTTATCTAAAGGGCGGAGATCTTACGGAAGAGCTGAAGGGCTATGAAACCGTTCAGACCTTCGATTTAAACGAGTATTTTGAGGAGGATTTCTTCGAGACCAAAAAAGTGGTGTACTTACCACAGAAATATAAAGGATAGAGGATTAAATACTGTACATCCTTTTATATACCAACCTACATTTTCGGGCATAATCCTTGGCATATAGCCACAATTGCTGATATTTTTTAACCATCAATTTCCCCCATGCATTTATTCTAACAGTCATAACTAATTGATTTAATGTAATCAAAGATAGATAGATTACGTTCAATTTACAATTAGTTAACGTTAAATTTACATTTAAATTGTGTGATGATTCTTTTCTGACCTGTATGAATAGGATTTGTACAATGGCTTTTAATTGTACAGATCATTGATCTCGGCGTTGGAGAGATCAACAAGTAGCTTGCCCATTTTGGCGCACACCAAATTGAAGAATGTTTCACCTTTTTCTTTCGTGGCCAGAGCGGGATCACCAACCCCTGTGTCTTGTGTTACCTTGGACCAAGGGCGTTCTGTCCATGCCCATCCTTCAGAAAATGCTTTGATTTTGTTTTTGAATTCCTTGCCTTCTCCCCAGTCCTCCTTAGGTAGTACCAGTTCCGGGGTTAAATGTAGGATAAGACTGGTTTCCATTTCATCGGCATGATCGCCCGGTTTTTCAAATACTCCCGAATCACTGCCAAGTTTGAACCAATTGGTGACACAAAGGAACATTTCAGGGAAAAGCAATCCCAGCTCCCTGATGATGGCCTTCCAATTATTGCCTCCATGACTGTTCAAAACCATGAACTTTTTTATTCCTTGCCGGTCCAATACGGAAATTAAATCCTTCAAGATGGCAAATTGTGTGCTTGGGTTTAGGTTCATGTCCAAGTAAATGTCCGATTGACCTGTGTTTACACCAAAGGGTATGGTGGGCAATACAATTACCTTGCTCCCTTGCTCCCAAGCAATTCTGGCCGATTCTTCCGCAATCGATGTTCCTTCGATTACATCGGTGGCGTAGGGGAGGTGGTAATTATGGGCTTCGGTGGCGCCCCACGGTAATATGGCAAGGTCAAAAGATTCATCTTTCAAGTGTTTCCAATTGGTCTCTGCCAAAATATAGGGTCTGGGCATGTTTAGCAAGGGTTAGGTTAAACAAAAAGGCCATCATATCTGTATGACGGCCTTGAAGTTAGTGGTTTTCGGTGTTATCCCAAAAAAGGATACCTGTAATCCTCCGGGGTCACGAAGGTTTCCTTGATCAGTCTGGGGGATACCCATCTGAGGAGGTTCTGCAT
>JANSXF010000016.1 GCA_024743095.1 Flavobacteriaceae bacterium | reverse complement strand
TAATCTCGAAGCGGATATATTGGGCGCCAAGTCCATGGGAATGCAGGTGCTTCACTACAATTTTCACAAAGATTCCCATCATGGGGAATGCACCATGATCAACGATCTTATTGAAATAAAAAACATTTTATAGAGTTATATTAAAAGTGGCAAACCCCATTTTTGATACTTGGAAAATGTTTTTGGCTATGAAAAAATTACTGTATTGCGTTCTCTGTATCACAGGATTGTTATTTTGCTCCATATCTTGCATGGAAGAGCAGGATTTTGATCAGATTGATGACCTGAACATCACCCCTACCTTGGCCTCTGGAATTTTTTATTTGGAATCTGATGAGCAGACCATTAATTCTGCAGGGGCATTGGGCTCCTTTTATTTTCAAGAGGTCACTTTTAAGGCCTTCAACGAGCAGTATGTTGCGGAGCGTCTTATAGAGGGCACCATTACCTATGAAATGGAGAACACTACGAGCAAAACGCTTCGAATAATCGTTGAATTTTTGAACGAAGGAGGAGGGGTGTTGGATGTAGAGAGATTTGATATTGAGGCCAACAGTCCAAGTGTTGTTGAGCGTTCGGTCTTTTACGGAGTAGGGGGCAAGAACATCGATATACTGTCAAATACGTCAAGTCTTAGGGTTACAGCCGATAATTTGGGTGACGGCTCCAGTGTTTCTTCGGATGGGGACCCAAAGGTGATATTTCGTTCTGGAGCTGAATTTTTATTTCAACTAAAATGAGTATGGCCCCAAAATTTATTCTGATTGCACTGTTTGTATGCGCAACCGGATTTGCCCAGAACAAGGAGATATTGTACGACTTTTATGAGATTCCCCAATCTTTGATGGTCAATCCCGGAGTCAAGACCTCGCAGAAATGGCATGTAGGTATTCCTGTTTTGTCCGGCCTGTCCGTGCAAGGAGCCACCAGTGGAGTTACCGTGAACGACCTTTTTGCCAATGATGGGGTGGATTTTACCACCAAGGTGCAAGAGCGGTTGTTGTCGGTTATGACCAATAAGGACGATTTTAGCACTACAAGTCAGATAGAGGCATTTACCGTAGGGTTCAGGGGGAAAAACAGACCGGATGATTACTATTCTTTTGGAATGTATGGTGAAATGGACATTATCTCCTATTTGCCCAAAGATTTGGCCACTTTGGCTTTTGAAGGTAACGGGGGAGCCAACCTGGGCAGGAGCTTTGACCTTGGGGACTTGGTTCTCCGGGGAGAAATGGTCAATGTGCTTCATTTTGGCATTAATAGAAAGGTGGATCAGAGCCTCACCATAGGGGGAAGGGCCAAAATCTACTCCAGTATTTTTCAGTTTCAATCCATAAACAATTCAGGGTCTTTTGTTACCAGGGAAGGGCAGGACAATGTTTATGAAAGCTCGATCAATGCCGATATGCAACTTCAAACTGCAGGGGTAAAAGGGTTTTATGATATTATTGAGGAAGATACCGGTACAACCAAAAAGGATGTAAAGAGCCTATTTACAAAACGGGTGTTGCTAGGTGGTAACCTGGGTTTTGGAATCGATTTTGGTTTTAGCTATAATCTAAATCCGCAAACTACCATTACGGGAAGCGTTTTGGATCTTGGTTTTATCAGTAATTCAAAAGATGTTTGGAACTATACCTTTGCCGGGAGCACCACCACCGATGGAATCTCCGTTGTTCTCCCGGAGGATATAGACGATGTGGACAACGACCTGTGGCAAGAGCTGATAGATGAGATCGATGCAGCATTGCCCCATGGCGAAAATCAGTCGGGCTATATCTCTTGGAGGCCCGTAAAGGTTTATGGTTCCGTTAGATATGATTTTGGGCAGGGCGGAAACGGCAGCATTTTCGATAATTGTGGTTGTGCCGTAAACGGCGGTGGAGGAATATCAAGTACTTCCGACTATTACCGGAACAGTGTCGGCGGGCAATTGTTCATGATAAAAAGACCAAGGGGTGTCCAGGCCGCATTGACCGGTTTTTATCAAAGACGTTTTGGTAAAGTACTTTCGTTAAAAGGAACCTACACCGTAGATAAATATACTTTCACAAATATCGGGTTGGGCGCAAACTTTCAAATGGGCCCTGTCAACTTTTATGTGTTGGCGGACAATCTTCTGAGCTATTCCAATATTGCCGATAGTCACTATGCTTCTTTACAGTTCGGATTTAATATTATATCTTGGAACGGTAATTGAGTATCTTTGATATATGAAACATAAAGTATTGTACATATTGCTTTTGGCAATGGGATTGAACACAGTGGTAAATGCTCAGTTGAACAATTATAAATATATTATTGTTCCAAAGAAATTTGAAGATTTCAAATCTGAAAACCAGTATCAGACCAGCACCTTGGTCAAATATTATTTTGAGCAAAATGGATTTAACGCGGTATATGATGATGCGTTACCTATGGATTTGGCAGGCAATAGGTGTTTGGGAGTCTTGGCCAATTTAGAGGATGGTTCCAATATGTTTTCAACAAAAGTTAGCATCTCTCTTAAAGATTGCAACAATGTGGAAGTGTTTAGGTCTGTTGAGGAGGTAAGTAAAATCAAAGAATACGACAAAGCCTATAAGGATGCTATTCAAAAGACTTTCGTTTCTTTTGCAGGGATGGATTATAACTATGAACCAAAAGAACAACAGCAAAAGGAGTCGGCCACGGTTACCCTCAATTTTAAGGACGATGTAAAATCGGTTCAAGAAGAATCAAAAGAGCATATTATAGAACAAAAATCGACTACAGAGGAACAGGTATACAAAGCGGTGGAGCCCAAACCGTCATCGATTATAAGAGCCGCGGATAAACAATTGTCTGAGTTGCCATCCGAGGTTTTGTACGCTCAACCGACTGATTCGGGCTATCAACTCGTGGATAGTACCCCAAAGGTTGTATTAAAGTTGCAGGAAACATCCATGGACAATGTGTTCATGACCGATTTTAATGGTAACAATGCAGTAGTCTTCCAAAAAGATGGCAAGTGGTTGTTGGAGTATTCTGAAAACGGAGAAAAGGTTCAGAAAGAATTAGATATCAAGTTCTAGAAATCATACTTGTTCTTCCATCTTTTTTTTAAAAAGTCCTTCATGGAGTTTTCCCTAGGGTTGTTGCCGGGCTTATAGAAAGTTGTACCGGAAATTTCTTTGGGGAGAAATTCAAAATCCACAAAATTGTTTTGGTAGTCATGGGCGTATGCATATCCTTTCCCATACCCCAAGTCCTTCATCAGTTTAGTTGGAGCGTTCCTTAATGGAATCGGAACGGATAGGTCTCCTGTTTGACGTACTTTTTGTTGTGCTTCGTTAATGGCCATGTAACTGGCATTGCTCTTGGGCGAACTTGCTAAATAAGTGGCACATTGGCCCAGAATGATCCTAGCTTCGGGATACCCTATCGTAGTGACCGATTGGAAAGTAGTGTTGGCCAAAACTAGAGCCGTCGGATTGGCATTTCCTATATCTTCGGATGCCAGTATGATCATTCTACGGGCAATGAACTTTACGTCCTCGCCACCCTCTATCATACGGGCCAACCAGTAAACGGCAGCATTGGGGTCGCTCCCACGAACACTTTTAATAAATGCGGAGACAATATCGTAGTGTTGTTCCCCGGTTTTATCATACCGAACCGTGTTGCTTTGGACCTTGTTAAGCACAAGGTCATTGGTGATGACGACTTTGCCATCGGGTTCTGAGTTGATGATGAGTTCGAAGATGTTGAGCAATTTTCGGCCGTCACCACCCGATAAGCGAAGTAGGGCATCGGTTTCTTTTAGTTCGATGTCTTTTTTGGAAAGGAAGGTGTCCGTTTCGATGGCGCGTTCCAAAAGTGCCACGAGGTCATCTTTTCCAAAGGAATTCAAAGTGTAGACTTGGCAGCGCGACAAAAGTGCTGGAATTACCTCAAAACTTGGGTTCTCGGTAGTTGCCCCAATAAGTGTTACCCAACCTTTTTCCACCGCAGCGAGCAACGAATCTTGTTGTGACTTGCTAAATCGGTGAATCTCGTCAATAAAAAGAATAGGGTTTTTGGATGTGAACAAGCCACCACTTTGTTTGGCTTTGTCGATGACCTCTCGAACATCTTTTACGCCACTGCTAATGGCGCTCAAGGTGTAAAAAGGTCTTTGACTTTCCGTTGCGATTATATTGGCCAAGGTGGTTTTACCTGTTCCGGGCGGCCCCCAAAAAATCAATGAGGGGATTACACCACTTTTAATTTGATTGGTCAAAGCCCCCTGTTTCCCTACCAAATGTTGTTGACTGATGTAATCCTCTAAAGTTTTCGGACGTATGCGTTCTGCCAAAGGTTCGTTCATACATCAAAAATAAAATAAATTTGATGGTCCGTTGTTCTTAATAGAGGAAGGATTTTCATCTACCACCTGACAATTTGTATAAATTTAATGTTATGGCGGGATGTTTGATTTTGTGACCGTATGAATTCAACTTCGTTTAAAATCTCCAATTCAGTTATAGTAGCGCCCCTATTGGCGGTATTGTCCATTTGGATTGTATTCTGGGTAGAGATGCAGTTGGGCATCAACTTGAACGAGTATGGTGTGTACCCGCGTAGGTTGTCCGGGCTGCAGGGAGTGTTCTTCAGTCCGTTTATCCATGGTTCCATTGAACATTTATACAACAATACCATTCCATTGGCGGTATTAACGGCATTCCTTTTCTATTTTTATCAAAGTGCGGCCCTTCGGGTTTTACTGATAGGGACCCTTGTTTCGGGGTTGTTGACCTGGGCAATAGCCAGGCCATCTTATCATATTGGGGCAAGTGGGGTTATTTATTTATTGGCCAGTTTTATATTTTTTAAAGGAATTTTGGCCAAGAATTATCGTTTGGTCGCCCTGTCGTTGGTTGTGGTGTTCATATATGGTAGTATGATCTGGTATATATTCCCGGTCAAGGACGGTATATCCTGGGAAGGCCATTTAGCAGGTTTTTTTACTGGATTGGTACTTGCTTTTGTCACTAAAATTCAAGTTCCGGAGGTTCGGAAATATGATTGGGAACGAGAAGATTATAGGGAGGAGGATGATCCTTTCCTAAAACATTTTGATGATAATGGAAATTTTATCGAGAGTACATCGGAAGAAACCCAAGAGAAAATAGAAATCAAATATCACTATAAAAAGTCCAGTGACGATTAGCCCCTCCGTTGTCGGACCACTTCATAAAGAAAAACACCGCAGGCCACCGAAACGTTCAATGAGCCAATTTTTCCCATAAGGGGCAATTTGGCCTGATGATCTATAATGTTCAGGGTAGAGGGGGAGATGCCTTTTTCCTCCGACCCCATTATGATTGCGGTGGGTCGGTTGAAATCGATACCATAAATCTCGTCATCTGCTTTCTCGGTAGCTCCAGTAACGACAATTCCAGAAGATTGCAGGTAAAAAATAGCATCTTTTAAGTGGTCTACTTTTGCGATGGGTACATTAAAGGCAGCCCCGGCCGAAGTCTTTACCGTATCGTCCGTTATGGGTGCGGCCCCGCTTTTAGGAACAATGATGGCGTGAACGCCACAACATTCGGCAGTTCGGATGATGGCACCAAAGTTCCTTACGTCCGATATACCGTCGAGCATCAGGAATAGTGGGGTGTCTTCTTTGTTGAGAACTTGTTCCACCAATTCTTCAAACTGGTGAAATTCCACAGGGGAAATCTGTGCCACGGCACCTTGGTGGTTGTTGTTTCGGGTAAGTCGGTTCAGTTTTTCAATGGGGACATAGGATAGACCGATACCGTTTTTACGCGCAGAAGACTCTAATTCTTTATAAAGATCACCTTTAAGACCTTTTTGGATAAATATTTTATTGATCGGTTGTCCAGCATTAATAGCCTCTATAACTGCCCTTATACCGTAAATTTGACTGCTCATTGTGTGTTTCGTCGTTTATCATACAAATATCAACAAAGATGGTCATGTATAAAGTGATTGCGCAAAATTTATTTAAAAATTGAAAAAGGACATCTTTTAATGCCCTTTTACGTTGTGTTTTTCCTTTATAATAGATGTATGGAAGGGAGTAGTTTTTATTTGTTGTCCAAATACTCGAATACCTTAATAAGGTCAGCTTCATCTTTCATATCCAAATTATTGTCTTTGATATAATTTTTGACCTCTGATTTTAATGGCTCCTTAAATAGCTTGGCCACTTGATTGGTTTTAAGTGGAACCTCATCGATTCTGTTCACGCCTTTTTCTTGGTAATAATATTCGATAAAGTGTGTAAACCGGTTTGGCACAGCCTTTACAAAGGAGTTTTGGGCTTTTTGCCCTTCAGTGAACTTAACGTTTATTCTTTTATAAAGGTCGTAGGTTTCACCGTCCAGAACTGTTGTCAAATATCCATTTAGGGTATTTCCTTTTTTGTCGATAAAGGTGGCGAAACTAAGTGGTCTTCCCTGAACCCTTACATTTATTGCTTTATCTTTTGTCAAGGCCGTGATCTTTTCCTCCGGAAGATTTGTCTTTTTTATTTCAATTTCTTCATTATAGGCATTGTACCTGTAATAATAGGTTCCCATGCCTTCATCTTTGTAAAAAACGGGAGCCTGTACAAATTTGTCGTTGGTGTACGGGGAGCCTGCAAAATCATCGATTCCGGTTTGTTTGGACAGACGGTCATATTGGTCGTCCATATCACCAATTACACTTGAAACCATGGCGTTGGAAACACCGGACCCAGAGGCATTGCCAACTGCAACTTGACCTGCGTATTGTGCGGATAATGAGTTGGCCGTAAAAAAGACTGTTAGGGCTATTAGAATTTTTTTCATGTTGCTGAATGTTAATGGGTTGTTCTTTAATTTAGTTGGATAAGTTATGAAAAATGAATGGGAATAAATCCTAATTATGAATTAAAAAAGCCCAGATTATAAATCTGGGCTTTTAAATATATAATGCCTAAGATATTATAAGTTATCTGGGCAATAATTTAACAATTCTACTTCTGCTGTAGGTTCTTCTGCTTCTATGACAACGTTGCTATTGGCGGAGGTTACAGTAAAGCTGACCTCTGAGTCATAATCTCCGGATGTATATACTATTGAAATAGTGGATGTTCCTTCAGGAACCTCGAAAGTGTAATCTTGTTCAACAAGACCAGGTTCGGGTAGATCCCCAGGTGTGTTTACAATTTCAATGGTGTCAGTACCGTCCAATGTTATTGTAAGAACTCCTCCATTCCATCCATCGCCGTATGAATCTCCAGTAGTAACCTCCCAAGTTCCTGGAGTAGGTGTGGATGGGGGGCAAACTACATTTGCAACATAAAGGAAAGGAGATTGGAAGAACGAACCAGTTGACGTGTCCGTGTTGTCGCTGTTCGAGAATGTTCTTCCGTCCACTAGATTAGCTGCAAATCGGATATAAAATGAATCTCCCCCGTCTGGGATGGATTCACTTAACGAAAGCGCACTTAGCATTTCTGGAAATGTGATAGAATAAGAGGTTCTGGGAAATCCAAATTCACCAATGGTAAACTCAGAACTTGGAATTGTGGCAACTTGTACTTCTGCAGCACTAAAGTCAGTCTCTCCTTCTTCGAAAGTATTGTCGTTAAAACCTACATATACATCAAGGCTTTCTACCAAGGCCCCGTCTTCTTCATCTTGCATTTCAACTTCTACCGCAAAAAAGCCATCGGAGTCTCCAATAGGCAATTCATCCGATTCGATGTTAACTGTCCTCAACACAATACCGCTGGTTGTATTGGCAAAAACTTCATCAACGACCTTATCCCCGTCTTCACATGCGTTAAATGCGAATCCTACTAGCGCAAATACTATCGCTAAAAGTGATCTATATATTATTTTCATGATTTTCAATTTTTTAATTTTTAGTTAGCAGGTGGGAATGCCGGAGATGCTGGATTGGTATCCCAGAAAACCTGTTGAGCCATATCCGTTTTTTGTGTCAAATTTGGATTTGTGATCACCTCTGACTGAGGATATAGAAAAGTTCTTGGGAACGCCCCTGGATCTGGTTCCCAGTTAGGGGCCAAATTGGTAGGATACCCTGTTTTTCTGTAAAAGTTATATGCCTCGGAGGAGCCACCGTACATGGTTACAAAGTACTGGTCTGCAAAAATGTCCATCTTTTCATCCCCGCTTGCGGCTGAAAAATCAGCAATGATGCCATCAATCCAGTCAGTGATCTCTGTCTCTGTTGGAGCAAAGGATAAGTCGGCAGATGGGTCAAGCGAGCCAAACGCTTGCACCTTTTCAATGGATTTTTGCAATCCATCCCTAAAGAATCCTTCAATTATAGCATCGGAACTTCCTTTGGCCATGGCATTGTCTGCTCTCCAGAAATCTACATATGAAGCAAGGATTATAGGTTCAATTCCTGCTCCACCACCACCAGCGCCCAAATTAACAACTGGGTCGTAATTGTCATCATCTTCCGGAACGGCAAAATCATCATCATCAAATTTACCGGCTGCAGGGTAAACACCGACAGCCGTTCTTTGGAAACCGTCCGGAGGTGTACCTTCGTTGTTGCCATGTGATCTGCCCCAGTAACCTTCAGGAACGGCACAATATGCCCACTCGCTTTCTTGGTAGTGGACCGGGGGTATCGCCAAAGAACACGCCAAGGTTTCCTCGTCAGGATCTGCGTCCGCACCTGGAGTGGCTCCCGATTGGCGATAGAAATAGTATCGAATCCTTGGATCGTCCACGTTTAACATATATTGCATTAACCAATTGGACCTGTAGGCTCCGGCCCCACTAACGGTATAGTCGGTTCCATAATCCGGATGACGGGTATCAGGCTGTAAAGATCGGGTGCCATACTGAAATTGAAAGTCGTCTTCGGTAGAAGAGATGAAATTAGCGTCACCTTCTGCGATAACGGCATCAAAAGCAGCGGTATTTCCAGTGGTGATATAGGCTTTTAATCTGAGAGTATTTACCAGTTTGGCCCATTTTGTTGTATCTCCATCATAAAAGAAATCCGTGGCACCTTGTGTTGAAGGACCTGCATTGAACATTGCTTCGGCTTCATCCAATAGGGCCAAAGCCTCTGCATATACAGATGCTCCATCATCCATCAAAGGAGCTGGAAATTCATCGGGATTACCAGCTTCGCTGTAAACAGCTTCACCGATATAGTCCACAAGCAACATAAGCATGTGTGCTTTTAGGGTCTGTCCCACAGCTACGTGAAACGAATAATCAACATCACTTGTAGCATCTAAGGCGATCAGGCCGTCCACGTTGGTCCAAATACCAAGGTTTTGACCAAAGGAAGAACCACTACTATAGGTTCTTTCCCATGTTCCGCTCAGGGTACCACCACCGTAGTTGTTAAAGTAGATTCGCCCACTCATATATTGGATTCTGGTCAATTCCCCTCCTAAATCACTTAAGTTGTTCATGCTGGTCACATAGGCCAACTGAATGGCGTTCAACTGTAAATTGGGGTCGCCAGAAGTGGGATCCAGTTCGTTCGGACTAGTTTTTATGTCCAAATCCGTTGTCTCGCATGCTTGGAACAATCCAGCCACAGTTAAGAGAGCAACAATTATATATTTATTTATTTTTTTCATAATGTTTTAGCTATTTTTTATTTAGAACGAGGCTTTTACGCTTAGGCCATATTTTTTAGCACTTGGCCCGTTGATAAAATCAAATCCTTGCGCATTACCAACACCGGCACCTTGAACGTTAGGGTCAAAATTGGCACCATCTGGGGTGTTGTAAGCATCATACCAAAGGTTGAAGCCTTGTGCGGTAATGCTCAAAGAACCAAATGGAGTTTTGTCCAAGAACTTCTTAGGGAAAGAATAACCAAGGGAAACCTCTTGCAAACGGATTACAGAAGCATCATAAATTTTAAGTTCAGCAGGGCCGAACAAAATATTGTCAAAATAATATGATGAGTTGTTTGTTTGTCTCATGTTTGGTTCTCCGGTGGTTTGATTTACACCTGGTAGTATATAAGTGTTTTCCCTGTTCAGTGTTTCTGTGATCAAACCACGACCAAGTAAGGTGGCAATTGTGCTGGACATCATGTCCCCCCCTTTGGTGTGACTGATTTGGAAACCGAAATTCCAGTTCTTGAAGGACATCGAGTTGATGATGTTCATTACGTAATCTGGATTTGGGTCGCCGATAACAGGAACGTTTCCATCCAGATCTTGTTCCACGATAACATAATCACCGGCATTGTTTACCAAGTAGTTCCCGTCTGCATCTCTTCCAACTGCAGTACCTACTATAGATCCAAGTGGTTTTCCTTTGATGGCAGCATTTCCACCTACCCATAGGGTCGGACTACCTGCGTAAATGATGATATCTTGTTCCTGTTCGGTTACAACAGGGTTGTAAGTAGAAAAGTTTGCTCTGGTGTTCCAATTGAACCCTCCGGGGCTGTCACTTCTGAACCAGTCCACAGAGGCATCGATTTCAATACCATCGCCTTCAATCTTACCAATGTTACTTTGTGTAAAGGTAAATCCGGTTGATGGAGAAAGCGGTTCTTCAACGATCAAATCTTTTGTGATACGATTGAAATAGGTGAAGTCCAAGGAAACTTTGTTGTTGAAAAATCTGGACTCGAAACCAACTTCGTATTCTGTCAAAAGTTCGGGTTTTAAATCTGGGTTTGCTCTAAAATCGGCAACTTGGTTGGTCGTTACTTCCCCTCCTTCACCAAATACTTGGGTGTTTTGTTCTACATACCCTAGAGTAGGATAGCCCGTTGGAAAGGTTGCGGAAGTACCAACACCAGCTCTCAACTTCAAAAAGTTAAGCCCGCCTTGCGATTGTAGTTCTGGGAACGCGGCCGTTGGCAGGAAAGATACACTTCCACTAGGGTACGTTCTACTATTGTTTTCGGTAATCAAGTTGGATACATAATCTGTTCTGGTCGAACCTGTCAAGAAAACCATGTTGTCATAGTCAAAGGTAACTTGTCCCAAAAGACCTGCAATGTTTCTTCTTTGAGTAAACTGAATGGGCAATTGGTTGGAGTAGTTGTAGTGACGAGTGATCCCGTACACCAATTGACCGGTACTGGAAACACCTTGTTGGTCAAATGTTGTAGACCTTGTTGTAGCACCGGCCGTAAATGTCATGCCCAACTTTTCAGAAAGGTCATAATTTCCGTTTAAGGCCAAATAGTGGTCCCAAATGGTGTTATTGTTGTCATATGTTCTTAAGTACCCGAAAAGTACGGAATCAAAACCTACACCACCTTTGTTCGAATATTGTGTGTTTCTCTCTGTATAAAAGTCCATACCGCCCCTATAGGTCAAATCTAGATTTTCGGACAGCGCATAGCTGATAGAGGCATTCCAGAAAAATCGATTGGTCAACTGGTTGTTGGAAACGTTGTTCAGGACCCAGCGTGGGTTGATAATCCCGTTATCATTTCTATAGTAGACACTGGAGTGGTCTAAGGGGTTTTCATATGGTAATCCCATCAAGTCAACGTTCCTTGGTGTAAAGAATACGAAACCGAACAAGGAAAGACCCAAACTACCGTTACCCCTACTCGCAGATACAGGAGGAGAAGTGTAATCAGTTCTTGATTAGTTCATTGTCGCACTTACCGTGAATTTATTTGATAATTGTGCTCTACCACCAACAGAAATGTTGAATCGCTGTAAGTCGTTTCCTGGTACAAAACTTTCATCGTCCAAGTAACCAAGGTTAACGTTGAAGGAAGAAGTCCCATCTTCGCTACCTCCATTAATATTGATGGAAGTGTTGCTTACACCGCCAGGTCTGAAAAAGTTTTCAACGCTCTTGTAGGCTTTCCAATCATATCGGGCTCCTTGCAATTCAGGAAAAGCATTTCTTGTGGCTGCGACCGAAGTTGTTGAATATGGATGTTCTACGGTGCCATTGTCATCAATAGCAGCTTGATTTCCCCATCCAGAAATGCCATCTCTATCGAATCTAGGTCCCCAGTTACTGAAGAACCAGCCAAAAGCTTGGTCAAAACCACCACCGTATTCATTTTGGTAGTCTGGCAATGAGGCCATGGCATTGACGAAATAAGATTGGTTTACGGTAATTTCCGTTTTTTTGGTGCTACCAGCGCCTGAACCTGCTTTGGTGGTAATCAGGATAACACCGTTCTTACCTTGGGTACCGTAAAGTGTGGCTGCTGCCAAACCTTTCAATACTTCCACGCTGGCAATATTATTTGGGTCTAAATCCAAGAAACGGGAGGAACCCGTGTTACCGTCCAAAAAGCTTGAGCTATCACCGTTAGTGCTTTCGGCATTGGTATCGCTACTAAATGGAACCCCATCCACTACAAATAGTGCCTGGTTACTTCCACTAAAGGAGCTTAAGCCTCTAATTACAACGTTTGTACCGGAACCGGCCATACCACCTGCGGCAGTAATGTTTACACCAGAGGCTTTACCGGAGAGTACCCTTGCAACATCACCATCGGCGCGTTGCTCCAAGTCCTCTTCACCAACGGAGGATACCGCATATCCCAAGGCTTTCTTTTCTCTCTTGATTCCTTGCGCAGTAACAACTACCTCCTCAAGAGCCTGGGTGTCTTCCACCATTTGAACATTGACCACGCTGCCTGCGCCAACTACTTTAGTTGAGGGTCTTTGTCCAATGTAGGTGAAAAGCAGTGTTTGCCCTTCGCTTGCACTGATAGCATAATTTCCATCGAAATCTGTTTGGGTACCAGTGGTGGTCCCTTCAACGACAATGTTGACTCCGGGCAAGGGGAGGCCGTCGGCATCCGTAACTGTACCTGTAATCGTCTTGTCTTGCGCATAGGATATATGCACAACAAACGCCAATAATAGCGTTAACAATCCATTAAGTTTTGTTCTCATTGTTAAATTATTTGAATTAGCTAGTCGCTAAAATCATAATTTCATGTTAATAATCCAAACTAATTTTATAAAATCTTTAAGACTGCTTGCTTAAATGAAATAACCTTAAAAACAATAAGTTTCATTATTAACTATATAATTTTAAGGGTGTGTAATTACTTTTATTTCAATATTATTGAAAAGACCCCTAAAAAATGAGGGGCTTGTAATTATTTTAAATGTTATGGAATAACAACCGTCTTTGAGGGGGTTGTTCATAAGGAAATGTTAGAGGAATGTTAAGGGGTGTTTTTTTTGTTTTGAAAGACTATACCTTAATATATATAGGTAATATTCAATTGGTATATATTTTTGATTTTTGAATGTTTGTGCGGGGGTTTGGTTGTGATCGGTTTCGTGATATTTGATCGGTATTTCAACTTTTTTTTCATTCCGTTTAAAATTAATTGCTAGGGATTTGAATTATTGGGAATTATCATTACATTTGCAGCCCTCAAAATGAGGGTTATTTAGTTTTTAAAAGAAATTTAATGCCAACAATTTCACAATTAGTACGAAAAGGAAGGGCCACGATTACCAAGAAGAGTAAATCGGCTGCTTTGGATTCGTGTCCTCAAAGAAGAGGGGTTTGTACGCGTGTTTACACTACTACACCAAAAAAACCAAACTCTGCAATGCGTAAAGTTGCAAGGGTAAGGTTGACCAATGGTAAAGAGGTGAACGCATACATCCCTGGTGAAGGACACAACCTCCAAGAGCACTCGATAGTATTGGTAAGGGGCGGAAGAGTAAAGGATTTGCCTGGTGTGCGATATCATATCGTTCGCGGTGCATTGGATACCGCAGGTGTTGCGGGAAGAACGCAGCGTCGATCTAAGTATGGTGCAAAGCGTCCTAAAAATTAATCATTTTTAAGAAAGAGAGATGAGAAAAAAACAGGCAAAAAAAAGACCTTTATTACCAGACCCAAAATTTAACGATCAGCTTGTTACGCGTTTTGTTAACATGATGATGTGGGATGGTAAGAAGTCAATTGCGTTTAAGATATTCTATGATGCAATTGAGATCGTTGATGAAAAAAATACTGACGAAGAAAAAACAGGATTGGAGCTTTGGAAAGATGCTCTTTCCAATGTTATGCCACACGTAGAGGTTCGTAGTAGAAGAGTGGGTGGTGCAACATTCCAGATTCCTATGCAGATTCGTCCAGATAGGAAAATATCCACTGCCATGAAATGGTTGATCAGCTTTTCAAGAAAGCGTAACGAGAAATCCATGGCCCAAAAATTGGCGGCTGAGATTTTAGCGGCTGCTAAGGAAGAAGGTGCGGCAGTGAAGAAAAGAGTAGATACACATAAGATGGCTGAGGCCAATAAAGCGTTCTCACACTTTAGATTCTAAACAATACAATGGGAAGAGATTTAAAATATACAAGGAATATAGGTATTGCAGCTCACATTGATGCTGGAAAGACAACTACTACGGAACGTATTCTTTTCTATACAGGTGTGAGTCATAAAATTGGGGAGGTGCACGATGGTGCGGCCACCATGGACTGGATGGAGCAAGAGCAGGAGCGCGGTATTACCATTACTTCTGCAGCTACAACTTGTACTTGGAAGTTCCCAATGGAGAATGCGCAGGCATTGCCGGATACAAAGGATTATCACTTTAATATTATCGATACTCCCGGGCACGTTGATTTTACGGTTGAGGTAAACCGTTCCCTTCGTGTATTGGATGGATTGGTTTTCTTGTTCAGTGCCGTTGATGGTGTTGAGCCTCAATCCGAAACCAACTGGAGATTGGCCGATAACTATAAAGTGCCAAGAATTGGATTCGTGAACAAGATGGACCGTCAAGGTTCCAACTTCCTTGCGGTATGTAAGCAGGTTCGCGAAATGTTGGGGTCGAATGCAGTGCCGATTGTTTTGCCAATTGGTGACGAAGCTGACTTTAAAGGAATCGTGGATTTGGCCAAGAACAGAGCTGTTGTTTGGCACGAGGATAACTTCGGTTCTACCTTTGATGTTGTAGATATCCCTGCTGATATGCAGGATGAGGTAAGGGAATATAGGGCTGCTCTGATCGAAGCGGTTGCAGAATATGATGAGGAGTTGATGGAGAAATTCTTCGAGGATGAAGACTCCATCACTGAGGATGAAGTACATGCTGCACTACGTGCTGCTGTTATGGATAGGGCTATTATCCCTATGGTCTGTGGTTCTTCCTTTAAAAATAAAGGAGTTCAGTTTTTGCTGGATGCGGTTTGTCGTTACTTGCCATCACCGTTGGATAAGGATGATATCGTAGGTGTCAATCCTGACACGGAAAAAGAAGAAAGAAGAAAGCCGGACCCAAAAGAGCCATTTGCTGCTCTAGCTTTCAAGATTGCAACCGATCCTTTCGTAGGTCGTTTGGCATTCTTTAGGGCATACTCTGGTCGTTTGGATGCAGGTTCGTACGTTTTGAACAATCGTTCAGGTAACAAAGAGCGTATTTCACGTATCTACCAAATGCACTCCAACAAGCAAAATGCAATTGAATATATTGAGGCTGGTGATATTGGTGCAGCTGTAGGATTTAAGGATATTAAAACAGGAGACACGCTTTCCGATGAAAAACATCCTATTGTTTTGGAAAGTATGCAATTCCCTGAGCCTGTAATCGGGATCGCAGTAGAGCCAAAAACTAAAGCTGATGTGGATAAATTGGGTATGGCTTTGGCTAAATTGGCCGAAGAGGATCCAACGTTTCAAGTAAAAACAGATGAGGCCTCAGGACAGACCATTATTTCTGGTATGGGTGAGCTTCACTTGGATATTATCTGTGACCGTCTTAAGCGTGAGTTTAAGGTAGACGTTACCCAAGGTCAGCCACAGGTAGAGTACAAAGAGGCTATTACTGGGACGGCTGATCATAGGGAAACCTATAAAAAACAAACTGGTGGTCGTGGTAAATTTGCGGATATCGTCTTTACTATGGAGCCTGCTGAGGAAGGTAAATCCGGACTTGAGTTTGTAAACGTTATAAAAGGTGGTAACATTCCTAAGGAATTTGTTCCATCTGTTGAAAAAGGATTCAAAGAGGCTATGAAGAATGGTCCTTTGGCCGGTTTCGAAATGGATTCCATGAAGATTACCCTTAAAGATGGTTCCTTCCACCCTGTGGATTCCGACCAACTTTCTTTCGAATTGGCTGCAAAATTGGGTTACAAAGTTGCTGCTAAGAAAGCTAGGGCCATTATTATGGAGCCGATCATGAAGTTGGAGGTTCTTACTCCGGAGGAAAACATGGGTGATATTGTTGGTGACTTGAACCGTAGAAGAGGTCAGGTAAACAACATGTCCGATAGGGCAGGGGCAAAAGTTGTTAAGGCTGAAGTTCCACTATCCGAAATGTTTGGTTATGTTACCTCTTTGAGGACTTTGTCTTCAGGTAGGGCAACATCGACAATGGAATTTTCACACTATGCAGAGACACCTTCCAACATTGCAGAGGAAGTGATCAAAGCAGCTAAAGGAGTAACCGCTTAATTTTTCAGCAAGATGAGTCAAAAAATTAGAATAAAATTGAAATCTTACGATCACAATTTGGTGGACAAATCTGCTGAAAAGATCGTGAAAACAGTAAAAACGACAGGTGCTGTGGTGACTGGACCAATTCCATTGCCAACTCGCAAGAAAATATTTACAGTTTTGCGTTCACCTCACGTGAATAAAAAGGCTAGAGAGCAGTTCCAATTGAGTTCATACAAGAGACTGTTGGACATTTATAGCTCTTCATCAAAAACCATCGATGCCCTTATGAAGCTCGAGCTTCCAAGTGGTGTTGAAGTTGAGATCAAAGTCTGATAATATTTCCGCTGAATAGCGGGGGTCACATGTCCCGAACGATGGTTCGGGAAAAACGGAGAAAGAAAAAAATCTGGGTCAGAACAGAATATTTTCTTGACCCAATTTTTTTGCCAATTATTTGGCGTAAATAGAAAAGTAAACAATTAATAATTAATAAATATGTCTGGGTTAATAGGTAAGAAAATCGGTATGACCAGCATTTTCGACGAGAATGGAAAGAATGTTCCATGTACCGTTTTGGAAGCTGGACCATGCGTGGTTACCCAAGTCAGAACCGAAGAGGTAGACGGGTACAAGGCCCTTCAACTAGGTTTCGATGACAAGGCAGAAAAACGTGCTAACAAGGCCGAAACAGGCCATTACAAGAAAGCAGGTACTTCTCCTAAAAAGAAAGTCGTTGAATTCCAAGGGTTTGAAGGTGAATACAAATTGGGAGATACAGTTGGTGTCGACCTTTTTCAAGAAGGGGAGTTTGTTGATGTGATAGGTACGTCAAAAGGTAAAGGATTCCAAGGTGTTGTAAAACGTCATGGTTTCGGTGGAGTTGGTCAAGCAACCCACGGTCAGCACAACAGATTGAGAGCTCCTGGTTCCATCGGTGCTGCATCTTATCCATCCAAAGTGGTAAAAGGTCTTCGTATGGCCGGTAGAATGGGTGGTGACAGGGTTACTGCACAGAACTTAAGAGTGTTGAAAGTGGTTCCAGAGAAAAATCTTTTGGTTGTTAAAGGATGTGTGCCTGGCCATAAAAATGCATATGTAACTATTCAAAGGTGGCAATAATGAAGGTAGCAGTTTTAGATATCAAAGGAAAAGAAACAGGTAGGAAAGTAGAGCTTTCTGACGATGTTTTCGGGATAGAGCCTAATGAGCATGCCATTTATTTGGATGTCAAGCAATACTTGGCCCACCAAAGGCAAGGAACGCACAAGGCCAAAGAAAGAGCTGAGATTGCTGGTAGTACCAGAAAAATCAAGAAGCAGAAAGGTACCGGTACCGCTAGGGCCGGTAGTATCAAATCCCCTGTGTTTAGAGGTGGAGGTAGGATCTTTGGTCCAAGGCCTAAGGATTACACCCAAAAGTTGAACAAGAATATGAAGCGTTTGGCCAGAAAATCTGCCTTGAGCTTGAAGTCCAAAGAGCAATCTTTGGTGGTTGTTGAAGACTTCAATTTTGAAGCTCCAAAAACGAAGGACTTCGTTAATTTCTTGTCTTCCTTGGGAATAGAAAAGAAAAAGTCCCTTATTGTGTTGGGTGATACAAATAATAACGTATATTTGTCGTCGCGTAATTTGGAGCGTTCCGAAGTTGTAACAGGCTCAGGATTAAACACTTACAAAATTGTTAATGCAACAAGTTTGGTGTTGACCGAAAGTGCTTTGGAAGGAATTGAATCGAACCTAAAGAAATAAGAGTATCATGAGTGTGTTGATAAAACCGATAATTACGGAGAAGATGACCGCCGATAGCGAGCTTTTCAATCGCTACGGGTTCTTTGTAAATCCAGCTGCTAACAAGTTGGAGATCAAAGAAGCGGTAGAGGCTACTTATGGTGTGTCTGTTGAAAAGGTAAGAACCATGAATTATGGTCCAACGCGTAAGAGTCGTTATACAAAAACCGGTATTCAGCATGGTAAAACAAATGCTATCAAAAAAGCAATTGTTGATGTAGCTGAAGGTGATATTATTGATTTTTACAGTAATCTATAAAGACGAGAAATGTCAGTTAGAAAATTAAAACCGATAACCCCTGGTCAGCGTTTTAGAGTAGTAAACGGATTTGACGCGATTACTACTGATAAGCCGGAGAAAAGCTTGCTTGCTCCGATCAAAAAGACAGGTGGTAGGAACAGTCAAGGAAAAATGACCATGCGTCACAAAGGTGGTGGTCATAAAAGAAGATATCGAATCATCGATTTCAAAAGGGACAAACAAGGAGTTGAAGCTACTGTAGTTTCAATCCAGTACGATCCAAACAGAACTGCATTTATCGCCTTGGTAGAGTATAAGGATGGTGAAAAAAGATATGTGGTTGCCCAAAATGGTTTGCAGGTAGGTCAGGCTATCCAGTCTGGAACCGGTTCTGCTCCTGAAATTGGAAATGCGCTTCCTTTGGGCGAGGTTCCATTGGGTACTATTGTTTCTTGTATTGAGTTGAGACCCGGCCAGGGTGCCATCATGGCGCGTAGTGCTGGTACATTTGCTCAATTAATGGCAAAGGACGGTAAGTTCGTAACCTTGAAATTGCCATCCGGGGAAACTAGAATGATTTTGGCCACGTGTTTGGCTACAATCGGAGCGGTTTCCAACTCTGACCACCAATTGCTTGTTTCCGGTAAAGCCGGTAGAAGCAGATGGTTGGGTAGAAGGCCGAGAACTAGACCTGTTGCAATGAACCCGGTTGATCACCCAATGGGAGGTGGTGAAGGTAGAGCTTCAGGAGGTCATCCAAGATCTAGAAACGGTATTCCTGCAAAAGGATTCAGGACCCGTTCCAAGACCAAGGACACCAATAGATATATCATAGAACGTAGAAAGAAATAAAAGAAAAGTAAATGGCACGTTCGTTAAAAAAAGGACCATACGTTCATTTTAGTCTGGAGAAAAAAGTCCAGACCAATATAGAATCAGGTAAGAAAACAGTTATCAAAACGTGGTCTAGGGCCTCTATGATAACGCCGGACTTTGTAGGGCAGACTATCGCAGTGCACAACGGAAGACAATTTGTTCCCGTTTTTGTTACTGAGAACATGGTAGGTCACAAACTAGGGGAATTTTCACCTACTAGATCTTTTAGAGGTCATGCAGGGGCTAAAAACAAAGGTAAAAAGTAAGTAAGCTATGGGAGTTCGTAAGAGAGAAATGGCCGAAAGGTTGAAGGAAGAAAAAAAGCAACTTGCTATTGCAAAGCTTAACAATTGCCCAACGTCTCCAAGAAAAATGCGTTTGGTCGCTGACTTGGTAAGAGGTAAGCAAATTGAGATGGCTTTGGCTACCTTGAGATTTAACCCAAAAGAAGCTTCAAGAAAGTTGGAAAAACTTTTGCTATCCGCAATCGCTAACTGGGAAGCAAAAAATGAGGGTGCTGATATAGAAGCGGCAAATCTTTATATCAAGGAAATCCGTGTAGACGGAGGAACCATGTTGAAGAGATTGAGACCTGCTCCACAAGGTAGGGCACACAGAATCAGAAAGCGTTCCAATCATGTAACTATGATTTTGGAGGCCAATAACAACGTTGAAAGCTAGAAATTAGAATATGGGACAGAAGACCAATCCAATAGGAAATCGCTTAGGAATTATCAGGGGATGGGAATCCAACTGGTACGGAGGAAATGATTACGGCGATAAACTGGCTGAAGACGATAAGATCAGAAAATATATCCATGCACGTTTGGCAAAAGCCAGTGTGTCAAGGGTAATTATCGAGAGAACCTTGAAATTGATCACTATTACCATCACCACGTCTAGACCTGGTATCATTATCGGTAAAGGTGGACAAGAGGTCGATAAGCTTAAGGAAGAACTTAAGAAAATCACCAACAAAGAGGTTCAGATCAATATTCATGAAATAAAGAGACCTGAGCTTGATGCAAACTTGGTGGCTGCTAGTGTTGCTAGACAGATTGAGAGTAGGATTTCATACAGAAGAGCCATTAAAATGGCGATTGCAGCTGCAATGCGTATGAATGCTGAAGGTATCAAGATTCAGATTTCCGGACGTTTGAACGGTGCTGAAATGGCGCGTTCCGAATCTTACAAAGAAGGAAGGATTCCATTGTCTACTTTCCGTGCCGATGTCGACTATGCTTTGCATGAGGCTCATACTACCTATGGTAGGTTGGGTGTTAAGGTATGGATCATGAAAGGAGAGGTCTATGGAAAAAGAGAACTTTCCCCGTTGGTAGGATTGAGTACTGGTCAAGGAAAAAGCGGTAAGGACAATAAGAAACCTCGCCGTAGAAAGTAATTAGATAAAGTAAGGTAAAATGTTACAGCCAAAAAGAACAAAATTTCGTAAGGCCCAGAAAGGGCGTATGAAGGGTATCTCCCAGAGAGGGCACCAACTTTCCAATGGAATGTTCGGTATCAAGTCCATGGATTCGCACTTCATTACTTCCCGTCAAATCGAGGCTGCACGTATCGCTGCGACAAGATACATGAAGAGACAGGGTCAATTGTGGATCAAAATATTCCCGGACAAACCTATCACCAAAAAGCCTCTTGAGGTACGTATGGGTAAAGGTAAAGGAGCTCCAGAATATTGGGTAGCCGTGGTGAAGCCAGGTAGAATCATGTTCGAGATTGCTGGTGTACCAAAGGATATTGCCCAAGAGGCCTTAAGGCTTGCGGCACAAAAACTTCCGGTGAAGACCAAGTTTGTTGTAGCAAGGGATTATTCCGCCTAATTTTTAATTGAGAAGAAAGATGAGACAATCAGAAATAAAAGAACTTTCAATTGAAGAGCTAAAGGAGAGATTGGCCGAGTTGAAAAAACAACACGCTGACCTTAAAATGGCACATGCCGTTACTCCTTTGGAAAATCCTTTACAGATCAGAAAGACTAGAAGGACGGTAGCAAGACTTGCGACTGAAATAACTAAAAGGGAATTACAATAATCGGTTCTGCCTTATGGAAAACAGAAATTTAAGAAAAGAAAGAATAGGCGTTGTTACCAGCAACAAAATGGAGAAATCGATAGTGGTTTCTGAGGTAAAAAGAATGAAGCACCCTATGTACGGGAAATTCGTTTTGAAGACCAAGAAGTATGTTGCCCACGACGAGAAGAACGATTGCAACGAAGGTGATACCGTCAAAATAATGGAAACACGACCATTGAGCAAAACAAAATGCTGGAGGTTGGTAGAAATCCTAGAAAGAGCTAAATAATTATGGTACAGCAAGAATCAAGATTAAGGGTTGCGGACAACACCGGTGCAAAAGAAGTTTTGACCATCCGCGTACTAGGGGGAACAAAAAGAAGATATGCTTCCTTGGGTGACAAAATTGTTGTTACCGTAAAAGAAGCTACTCCGAACGGTACTGTAAAAAAAGGTTCTGTGTCTACGGCAGTTGTTGTTAGAACAAAGAAAGAAGTGAGAAGACCTGACGGTTCTTACATCCGTTTCGATGACAACGCATGTGTGTTGTTGAACCCAACCGGGGAGATGAGGGGAACTCGTGTATTCGGTCCCGTTGCCAGAGAGTTGAGGGACAGACAATTCATGAAGATTGTTTCATTGGCGCCTGAAGTGCTATAAAAGAAATATCAGAAAGATGAAGTTGAAAATAAAAACAGGGGATACGGTAAAAGTCATTGCGGGAGACCACAAGGGCAGTGAAGGAAAAGTTCTTCAGGTAGACCGTGAAAAGAACAAAGCTATCGTGGAAGGTGTCAACGAGGTGTCCAAACACGAAAAGCCAAGTGCGAACAATCCTCAAGGAGGCATAACTAAGAAGGAAGCTCCCATACACATTTCCAATCTTTCCTTGATCGATCCAAAATCAGGCGAGGCAACTCGTATCGGGTACGAAGTAAGGGAGGGAAAGAAAGTAAGGGTTTCTAAAAAATCCAATGAAGTAATTTAGTCATGAGTTATATTCCAAGATTAAAACAAGAATATAAGGAGCGCGTGATCAAGGCGCTAACGGAAGAGTTTGGTTACAAAAATGTAATGCAGGTTCCTAAGTTGCAGAAAATAGTGGTAAGCCGAGGAGTCGGTGCCGCTGTTTCAGATAAAAAGCTTATCGATCATGCCGTGGACGAGTTGACCAATATCACAGGTCAAAAGGCAGTAGCTACACTTTCAAAGAAAGACGTCGCAACCTTTAAATTGAGAAAAGGTATGCCGATTGGTGCCAAAGTGACATTGAGAGGTGAGCGCATGTACGAATTTTTGGATAGATTGATCACAAGTGCACTCCCAAGGGTGCGTGATTTCTCTGGAGTTAAAGCCACAGGTTTCGACGGTAGAGGTAACTATAACCTAGGTGTTACCGAACAAATCATCTTTCCAGAAATCAACATAGACAGAATCAACAGGATCAACGGAATGGACATTACATTTGTTACTTCCGCTGAAACCGATAAGGAAGCAAAATCATTGTTAACCGAATTGGGAGTACCCTTTAAAAAGAACTAGTATGGCCAAGGAATCAATGAAAGCCCGCGAAAGAAAAAGGGCTAAAATGGTAGAAAAATACGCCGAGAAAAGAAAGGCGCTAAAGGAAGCGGGAGATTATGAGGCTTTGCAAAAGTTGCCTGTAAATGCATCTCCAGTTCGTATGAGGAACCGTTGTAAACTAACCGGTAGACCTCGTGGTTACATGAGAACTTTTGGTATATCAAGGGTGATGTTCAGGGAAATGGCCAACAAAGGTTTGATTCCTGGTGTTAAAAAGGCAAGTTGGTAATTTAGATAAAGAAAAGAAATGCTTACAGATCCAATTTCAGATTATTTGACCAGATTGAGAAATGCCAACAAGGCAGGTCATAGGGTTGTAAATATCCCAGGTTCCAATCTAAAGAGACAAATTACCAAAATATTGTTCGACCAAGGATATATTTTGAGCTATAAGTTCGAGGAGAATGAAGTGCAAGGGAACATTAAAATAGCCCTTAAGTATGATAAATTCACCAAGGAGCCTATCATAAAAAAATTGCAGAGGGTAAGTAAACCCGGTCTGCGTAAATATTCAAACTCGGGCGATTTGCCTAGAGTGTTGAACGGTTTGGGAATTGCCATCATATCAACTTCGCACGGAGTTATGACGAGCAAACAAGCTCAACAAGAGAACGTAGGTGGTGAAGTTTTGTGCTACGTATATTAATTGAGAAAAGAGAAGAAAAATGTCTAGAATAGGTAACAGTCCAGTTAAAATTCCTGATGGGGTCACGATAGAGGTGAAGGATTCCGTAGTTACTGTAAAAGGTAAACTAGGTGAGCTTTCACAAGAGTTTTCAGGGATTGACGTAAAAGTCGAGGACGGAAATGTTGTTTTGGAAAGACCTTCCGATGACAACGAACATAAAGCAAAACATGGTTTATACCGCGCTCTTATCAATAATATGGTAGAAGGTGTGACCAATGGTTGGACCAAGCAATTGGAACTTGTAGGTGTTGGTTATAGAGCCAGTAATCAAGGACAGAAGTTGGATTTGGCCCTTGGATTCTCTCATAACATCATTTTGGACATTGCTCCAGAAGTAAAGATCGAGACTATCTCCGAAAAAGGGAAGAACCCTATCGTAAAACTAACATCTCACGACAAGCAATTGGTAGGTCAAGTGGCCGCCAAGATCAGATCTTTCCGTAAGCCAGAGCCTTACAAAGGAAAAGGTGTGAAGTTCGTAGGAGAACAATTAAGAAGAAAAGCAGGTAAATCAGCTTAATAATTAAGACTATGGGATTATCTACTACTGAAAGGAAATTACGCATCCGAAGAAGAATACGAAAAGTATCCTTCGGAACTGAAGCAAGACCAAGGTTGTCCATCTTCAGAAGCAATAAAGAAATATACGCCCAGTTGATAGACGACAATAAAGGTGTAACTTTGGCGGCGGCCTCATCGAGAGATAAGGATGTCGAGGCCAAAGGAACAAAATCCGAAGTCGCGACCAACGTGGGTAAGGCCATAGCCGAGAAGGCCCTTAAGCTTGGTGTTGAAGCTGTAGCTTTTGATAGGGGAGGAAACCTATATCACGGAAGAGTAAAATCATTGGCTGAAGGCGCTAGGGAGGCCGGACTAAAATTTTAATAACTATGTACCAGAATTACAAGAACGTAGAGATAGTAAAGCCAGGTGGACTGGAGTTGAAAGACCGTTTGGTTGGAGTACAAAGGGTTACCAAGGTAACAAAAGGTGGTAGGGCCTTTGGTTTTTCAGCAATAGTTGTTGTTGGTGATGAAAACGGAGTAGTCGGACATGGTTTGGGTAAATCCAAAGAGGTTGCCACAGCTATCGCCAAGGCCATCGAGGATGCTAAAAAGAACTTGGTTCGTATACCTTTGACAAAAGCAACACTTCCTCACGAACAAAAAGGAAAGTTCGGAGGAGCAAGGGTGTTCATCAAGCCAGCATCACATGGTACCGGGGTAATCGCCGGTGGAGCAGTGAGAGCTGTATTGGAAGCAGTTGGAGTACAGGATGTACTATCCAAGTCACAAGGATCTTCCAACCCACACAACGTGGTAAAAGCAACTTTCGATGCTTTATTGCAATTGAGAAGCGCTGATACCGTAGCTAAGCAAAGAGGAGTTTCCTTGGAAAAAGTCTTTAAAGGATAAATAGAGGATATTATGTCAAAGATCAAGGTTAAGCAAATAAAGAGCGGCATTAAAAAGCCACAAGACCAAAAAAGGACTTTGGAGGCTCTTGGACTGAAAAAAATCGGACAGGAAGTGGAGCACGAAGCAACTCCTAGTATCCTTGGAATGGTAAATAAGGTAAAACACTTGGTTTCCACAGAGGAAGCTTAAAATATAAAGGCACATGGATTTGAATAATCTTAAACCAGCGGATGGCGCTGTGCACAAAGAAGGAAAACGTGTAGGACGTGGAGAAGGCTCCGGTAAAGGAGGAACTTCTACCCGTGGACACAAAGGAGCCAAGTCTAGATCTGGATATTCCAAAAAGATTGGTTTTGAAGGTGGTCAGATGCCATTGCAAAGACGTGTACCCAAGTTCGGTTTTACTAACATGAACAGAAAAGAGTACACAGGAATCAATCTAGGTAAACTACAAGAGTTGGTGGATAAGGGCGTCGTTAAAAACGAGGTTACTTTGGAAACTCTTTTGGAGAACGGATTGACCCACAAAAACGATTTGGTAAAGATATTGGGTGATGGTGAATTGAAAGCATCCCTTAAAGTATCTGTACATAAATTTACTGCTTCCGCAAAAGCTGCCATTGAGTCAGCAGGAGGTGAGGCAATAAGTTTATAAGAAGTTATAGCATGAAGAAATTTATTGAGACCATATCAAATATCTGGAAGATAAATGAGCTAAGACAACGTATTATCCTGACATTGGGATTGTTATTGGTCTACCGATTCGGTGCCCAAGTTGTTCTTCCTGGTATTGATACCGCCCAGTTGGCGGAATTATCCTCGCAGACTGAAAATGGTATCTTGGGTATTCTGAATGCTTTTACCGGTGGTGCCTTCGCGAATGCCTCGGTGTTCGCTTTGGGGATTATGCCCTATATCTCGGCTTCCATTGTGGTGCAGTTGATGGGAATTGCGATTCCTTATCTTCAAAAACTACAAAAAGAAGGAGAAAGCGGTAGAAAGACCATCAACCAGATTACCCGTTGGTTAACAATAGGTATCTGTATAGTTCAAGCCCCTGCCTATTTGTACGGTCTTGGTGCCCTTGGTGTGCCGGACAGTGCCTTTGTTTTGGGCAAAGGTTTGGATTTTATCGTTCCAGCTGTTATCATATTGGTAACAGGATGTGTGTTCGCCATGTGGTTGGGTGAGAAAATTACCGATAAGGGAATCGGAAACGGTATTTCCTTGTTGATCATGGTCGGTATCATTGCGACAATGCCACAAGCATTTGCACAGGAATTTGTTTCAAGGACGACAAACAACACGGGAGGCATCATGTTTATGTTGATCGAGGTGATCGTATGGTTCTTGGTAATCTTGGCCAGTGTTTATTTGACCATGGCCGTAAGACAGATTCCAGTACAGTATGCAAGAAGAACAGCCTCCGGCGGATACGAAAAGAACGTAATGGGAGCACGTCAGTACATTCCACTTAAGTTGAATGCATCTGGAGTAATGCCCATTATCTTTGCGCAGGCAATTATGTTCGCACCAAGTTTGATTGGTAAAACATTTAATGATACAGCTGCAGGGCAGTGGATGGAAGTACAGTTCGCCGATATATTCGGGTTGGCCTATAATATCCTCTTTGCAGTATTGATTATCATATTCACATACTTCTATACAGCGATTACCGTGCCAACCAATAAAATGGCAGATGATCTAAAAAGAAGTGGTGGTTTCATACCGGGCATACGTCCTGGAAAGGAAACAGGAAATTATTTGGACAAAATTATGTCCTTGATTACATTACCAGGATCTATCTTCTTGGCCTTGTTGGCAGTATTGCCGGCAGTAGTGGTAAAATTGATGGATGTACAGGCCGGGTGGGCATTGTTTTATGGAGGAACATCACTGTTGATCATGGTAGGTGTGGCCATAGATACTGTTCAACAAGTAAATTCTTATTTGTTGAACAGGCATTACGACGGCTTGATGAAAACCGGTAAAAACAGAAAAGTAGCATAATTTATGGCAAAGCAGCCAGCAATAGAACAAGACGGGACTATTATCGAAGCATTGTCCAATGCAATGTTCAGGGTAGAATTGGAAAATGGGCACGTGGTAACGGCGCACATATCAGGGAAAATGCGTATGCACTATATTAAGCTGCTTCCCGGTGATAAAGTAAAGTTGGAGATGAGTCCATACGATTTAACAAAAGCAAGAATTACGTATAGATACTAGTTACATGAAAGTAAGAGCATCAATAAAGAAGAGAAGTGCCGACTGCAAGATTGTTCGCAGAAAGGGCAGATTGTATGTAATCAACAAAAAGAATCCTAGATTTAAACAAAGACAAGGGTAATTATGGCAAGAATTGCAGGGGTAGATATACCTAAACAAAAGCGTGGCGTTATTTCGCTTACCTACATCTTCGGTATAGGTAAAAGTAGGGCGCAAGAAATTTTGGCAGCAGCCCAAGTAAGTGAAGATACCAAGGTTTCCGATTGGACCGATGATGAAATTGGTAAAATCAGGGAAGCGGTTGGAGCTTACACGATTGAAGGAGAGCTTCGCTCAGAAACCTCAATGAACATCAAGCGTTTGATGGACATCGGTTGTTACCGTGGAATTCGTCACAGAGCAGGATTGCCATTGAGAGGTCAGCGTACCAAGAACAACTCTAGGACCAGAAAAGGAAAAAGAAAAACGGTTGCTAACAAGAAAAAGGCAACTAAATAATAAGAACATAGTCATTAGTATTTAGACGTTAGAAGAATCTGTTTGAAATGTAAAAGTCTAGGATTCCAATAACTAAGAGCTAACACTAGAAACTAAAAAATATGGCAAAAACAAGTAAAACTACAACCAAGAAGCGCAAAGTAGTAGTAGATGCTACCGGAGAGGCGCACGTTGTAGCATCTTTCAACAACATCATTATTTCCCTTACCAATAAGAAGGGTGATGTTATTTCATGGTCATCTGCAGGAAAAATGGGATTCCGTGGTTCAAAAAAGAACACTCCCTACGCAGCCCAGGTTGCGGCCGAAGATTGTGCAAAGGTTGCTCATGAGGCAGGCTTGAGAAAAGTGAAGGTTTATGTAAAAGGACCAGGTAACGGTAGGGAATCAGCTATCCGTTCCATTCACAACTCAGGAATCGAAGTAACAGAGATCGTTGACGTTACTCCACTACCGCACAACGGATGTAGACCTCCTAAAAGAAGAAGAGTTTAATTATCAATTATATTGTTTAACGGCCCCCTAAAAAGGGTCTTCACCCGAAGGTGCAGTTAGATTATCGAAGGATAAGCCTTAATTCATAATCGCACTTTCAAACCAAAAGAAGATGGCAAGATATACAGGACCAAAAACAAAGATCGCTAGAAAATTTGGAGAAGCGATTTTCGGAGACGACAAGTCATTCGAAAAGAAAAATTACCCTCCAGGACAACACGGTAACAACAGACGCCGTGGTAAAAAGTCTGAATATGCAATCCAGTTGATGGAGAAGCAGAAAGCAAAGTACACATATGGTATTTTGGAAAAGCAATTCCGTAATCTATTTGCCGAGGCAAAAAGAAAAGAAGGAGTTACCGGTGAGGTTTTGCTTCAATTGTGTGAGTCACGTTTAGATAACGTGGTTTTTAGAATGGGAGTTTCCCCATCAAGAAGAGGTGCACGCCAATTGGTATCGCACCGTCATATTACTGTAAACGGAGAGGTAGTCAACATTCCATCATACTCACTAAAAGCTGGTGACGTTGTTGGTGTTAGGGAAAAATCCAAATCCGTACAATCCATCGTGGATTCATTGGCCAACAACAGCAGTGTTTACGAATGGATTACTTGGAACTCTGAAAAGAAAGAAGGTACTTATGTAGCTGTTCCAGAAAGGCTTCAGATCCCTGAGAATATCAAGGAACAACTGATAGTCGAATTATACTCTAAATAAGAATTCAACATTAATCCAATTATGGCATTACTTAATTTTCAGAAGCCCGATAAAGTTATAATGATCGATTCAACAGATTTCGAGGGGAAATTCGAATTTCGTCCCTTGGAACCTGGATATGGATTAACAGTTGGGAATGCGCTGAGAAGGGTTTTGCTTTCCTCTTTGGAAGGTTTTGCCATCACTTCTGTGCGCATAGATGGAGTTGAACATGAGTTTTCTGTTATCCCAGGCGTTGTTGAAGACGTTACCGAAATTATCTTGAACCTAAAACAGGTTAGGTTTAAAAGACAGATTGATGATGTTGAGAGCGAGACCGTATCTATTTCCGTTAGTGGAAAAGAGCAGATGACCGCTGGTGATTTCCAAAAGTTCATTTCAGGATACCAAGTGCTGAACCCAGATTTGGTCATCTGTAACATGGACCCAAAGGTGAGCATCAACATGGAGATCGTTATAGAGAAAGGTCGTGGTTATGTTCCTGCGGAGGAGAACAAAAAATCCAATGCACCTTTGGGAAGCATTGCGGTTGATTCTGTTTACACTCCTGTAAAGAATGTAAAATACAGTATCGAGAACTATAGGGTAGAGCAAAAGACCGATTACGAAAAATTGGTTTTTGAAATCATCACTGATGGTTCCATCCATCCTAAAGATGCCTTGACCGAGGCCGCTAAAGTTTTGATTCACCACTTTATGTTGTTCTCCGATGAGCGTATCACCCTTGAGGCTGATGAAATTGCTCAGACCGAGACCTACGATGAGGAATCATTGCACATGCGCCAGTTATTGAAGACCAAGTTGGTAGACATGGATTTGTCCGTAAGGGCCCTGAACTGTCTAAAAGCTGCTGAAGTTGATACTTTGGGAGATTTGGTTTCCTTCAATAAGAACGATTTGATGAAATTCAGAAACTTCGGTAAAAAATCATTGACCGAGTTGGAAGAATTGGTCATAAACAAAGGCCTGCAATTTGGTATGGACCTTTCAAAATACAAATTAGATAAAGATTAATAATCATATTTTGCTCTCTCTTTAAAAAGGGATTTGGTAGCAAGATGATAACTTAGAACAATGAGACACGGAAAGAAGTTTAATCACTTAGGTAGAACATCTGCCCACAGAAAGGCAATGTTGGCCAACATGGGTTGTTCCCTTATCGAGCACAAAAGAATCAACACTACGGTTGCAAAAGCCAAGGCGTTGAAACAGTTTATCGAGCCTTTGATCACAAAAGCAAAGACCGAGAACAACCAAACTACCGAAAAAGGTACGCACAACAGAAGGGTTGTATTCAGTAACTTAAGAAGCAAGGAAGCTGTGACCGAGTTGTTCAGCAATGTTGCGGAAAAAGTTGGTGACAGACCAGGTGGTTATACAAGAATCATCAAATTGGGTAACCGATTGGGAGATAACGCTGACATGGCGATGATCGAGTTGGTAGACTTCAACGAGCTTTACAACGCAGGTAAGCCTAAGAAGAAGTCGACCAGAAGAAGTAGAAGAGGAGGTGGAGCCAAGAAAGCTGAGACACCAGCTCCAGCGGCTGAAACCAAAACTGACGATTCTGAAGAATAAGAAGAATGTTATTAACTATTGTATTTAACGAAAAAGGATAAGTGAGAACTTATCCTTTTTTTATGTTTTTTTGTCAAAACTGAAACTAGAGCACGAAATGAAGTATCACACAAAGAAAAAAGCGTTGATTTTGTTAGCGGATGGAACCATATTTTATGGTAAGGCCGTAGGAGGAAGAGAAGGTACCGCAGTAGGGGAAGTTTGTTTCAATACTGGAATGACGGGGTACCAAGAAATTTTTACGGACCCGTCCTATTACGGACAGTTAATGGTGACCACCAATGCACACATTGGGAATTATGGGGCCAATTTGGAAGAAGTGGAATCTGATTCCGTGAAGATTGCCGGTTTGATCTGTAAAAATTTCAGTTACGATTATTCAAGACCCAATGCAGACATGAGCTTGTTGGAGTTCTTGGACAAGAACAATCTTTTGGCCATCTCAGATGTGGACACCCGTGCTTTGGTGAGCTATATTCGTGACAATGGCGCCATGAACGCTTTAATCTCCACAAAGGTGGACGATATTGATGCGTTGAAAGAAGAATTAAAGCAGGTTCCCAGTATGGAAGGCTTGGAGCTTTCTTCCAAAGTATCCACAAAAGAGCCTTATTTCTACGGAGACGAAAATTCTGAAATTAAAATCTCAGCTTTGGATATCGGGATCAAAAAGAATATTTTGAGAAATTTGGCCAAACGAGGAGCCTATATCAAAGTGTTTCCTTACAATACATCTTATGATCAGTTGAAAGCATGGGGTCCGGACGGATATTTTATATCCAATGGCCCTGGAGATCCGGAACCGTTGACCGATGCCGTAGCTGCCACTAAGGAAATGATTACTTCTGACAAACCATTGTTCGGAATCTGTTTGGGGCACCAAATATTGGCCTTGGCCAACGGGGTTTCCACCTATAAGATGCACAATGGGCACAGGGGGATCAACCACCCTATACTTAACTTGGTCACCGGCAAAGGGGAAATCACATCCCAAAACCATGGATTTGCAGTGAATAGGGAAGAGACGGAAGCAAATGCAGAGTTGGAAATCACCCACACACATTTGAACGATCAAACCGTGGCCGGAATCAAAATGAAGAACAAGGATGTGTTCTCGGTACAATACCACCCGGAAGCAAGCCCTGGTCCACACGATGCGGATTATCTGTTCGACCAGTTCTTCGATTTGATCAAGGCCAGTAAAAACTAAAACGATATAGTTCTGTTTTTAAGTATTTAAGTGCGTTTTGTGAGTAATATCATGGAGTTAAAAACGCTGTCTTTTGTATCTTTAGCCAATAATCACAACTATAAAACATTGAATTAAAATGAGCATCATTATCAACATTCATGCAAGGCAAATATTGGATTCCAGAGGGAACCCAACAGTAGAAGTAGATGTAACAACTGAAAATGGAATTGTGGGAAGGGCAGCAGTACCTTCCGGAGCCTCTACTGGAGAGCATGAAGCCGTTGAATTGCGAGATGGCGGAGATTCCTTTATGGGCAAAGGTGTCGGAAAGGCCGTGAACAATGTAAATACAATCATAGCTGAGGAGCTTATCGGTACTTCGGTTTTTGAACAGAACCACATTGACCGGACCATGATCGAGTTGGACGGTACTGCGAATAAATCAAAATTGGGGGCCAACGCCATATTGGGTGTATCATTGGCAGTGGCAAAGGCTGCAGCGAATGAGTTGGGTATGCCCCTGTACCGGTACGTAGGTGGTGTTAGCGCAAACACGCTTCCTGTTCCAATGATGAACATTATCAACGGAGGGTCGCACTCAGATGCTCCCATTGCTTTCCAAGAATTTATGGTAATGCCGGTTAAGGCAAAGGATTTTAGCCACGCCATGCAAATGGGGACGGAAATCTTCCATAACCTTAAGAAAGTATTGCACGATCGTAATTTGAGCACTGCTGTAGGTGATGAAGGCGGTTTTGCACCTACCTTGGAAGGTGGTACCGAAGATGCCTTGGATACTATTGCAAAAGCTGTGGAAAAAGCAGGTTACAAATTGGGCGATGAGATCATGATCGCATTGGATTGTGCTTCGGCAGAGTTTTACGTAGACGGTGCTTACGATTATACAAAATTTGAAGGAAGTAAAGGCGTAGTGCGTACTTCTGAGGAGCAAGCTCAGTACCTTGCCGACCTTTGTGAAAAATACCCGATTATTTCCATAGAAGATGGAATGGACGAAAACGATTGGGAAGGTTGGAAAGTTTTGACCGATAAGATCGGTGACAAAGTTCAATTGGTTGGAGATGACTTGTTCGTAACAAACGTTGAGCGTCTTTCCCGTGGAATTGAAAACGGTATTGCCAATTCCATCTTGATCAAAGTAAACCAAATCGGAACATTGACAGAGACCATTGCCGCTGTAAACATGGCAAAGAATGCAGGATATACCTCCGTAATGTCACACAGGTCTGGTGAGACAGAGGACAACACCATCGCTGATTTGGCAGTAGCATTGAACACAGGGCAAATCAAAACAGGTTCTGCCTCCAGAAGTGACCGAATGGCCAAATACAACCAGTTGTTGAGAATTGAGGAGGAATTGGGCGAAGTAGCCTATTATCCACAAGAAAAGGCCTTCAAGGTAAACTAAGAATAATGATTTTTTAGCATACAAAAAGCCTTTCCTGATCCGGAAAGGCTTTTTTTTGTTTCAGTTCCAAACTTTGGTTAAATTAAGGGTTCACTAAACTATCATTAATAATTCTCCCGCATGAACAACTTTCTTTTTATTGCCGCCGAAAATGACGCTTTGGAAAACTGTAAAGCTGGTGGTATGGGCGACGTGGTCCGCGATGTGCCAAGGCAGATATCCGAACGGGGCGATAAGGTGCATGTGGTTGTACCGGCATACTCTAGGCTTCATCATGGAGGATTGCCAAGAACAACCGTAAATTTTACACTACGAGGTTTGGGGTATACGGCCGAGCTCTACGAGGTAAAGCCCAAAAAGGAGTTTCCCAATATTTTTCATTATGTGTTGCACCATCCAGAAATTGAAGCAGGAGATATTGCACACATTTACCACAACGACCCAGAAGAGCCCTTCTATACCGATGCCATTAAGTATTTTATCTTTTGTACAGCGGTGGCCGAAGCCATAAAGCAGGGAGCGTTTGGAGATGTGGATTTGGTACACCTGCACGATTGGCACTCCAGCCTATTGTTGTTTCTGCGCGAATATCATCCCGAATATACCAATCTGAAGGATATCAGGATTATTTATAGCATCCATAATTTGGCCATTCAGGGCATACGTCCATTTGACAATAATTATTCCTCCGTAAAAAATTGGTTCCCCAACGTTCCGTTGGACTATCAAAGGTTAATGGATCACAGGTACCAAGACTGTATCAACCTTATGGCCGTGGGCATTCGATTTGCGGATGCCGTACATACTGTATCACCATCGTATAAAGATGATGTGTTGCTGCCCAGTTCACCTCCTGAGTTCATTGGAGGAGAAGGCTTGGAAACCGATTTACAGAAAGCAGATGAAGAAGGCCGATTGTTCGGCATACTGAACGGTTGTAACTATAAAAACATCAACAAGGAGAAAAAAGGGAATATTTACCGGAATACGGTCAAAGCATTGTTTGGATGGTTGCAGCAAGAGGATAAAAAATACAAGGCCGATTTTTTGGCCCATACTGGAGAGAAGATCATGGCATTTGTGGAAGAGCGCCCCAAATTTATCGCTTCGAGCGTAGCTAGGTTGACAGAGCAAAAATTTTACTTTTTCATGAGATCGCCAGAAGCCTTTGTGGAAATACTCAAAAAGCTCGAAAAGGTCGATGGTATATTTATGTTATTGGGCACCGGAGCTCCCGAGTATGAGGAACTCTTCAGGAAATTGAGCTACCAGCACAAGAACTTTATATTCACAAACGGTCAGTCAGAAAAGCTCATTGATTCCATGTACCTGGAATCCGACCTGTATTTTATGCCCAGTCTTTTTGAACCTTGTGGCATCAGTCAAATGCTTGCTATGAGAAATGGGAATCCGTGTTTGGTTCATCACACTGGTGGGCTAAAGGATACGGTGGAACACATGAAGACCGGTTTTAGTTTCGATGGGGACAGCTACGATGAGAAAATAAAGAGCATGTTGGAAGCAATGGATGTAGCTCTGGAGGTATTCGAAAATGATAGACCAACTTGGAAAAAAATACAGGCTGCGGCACGAAAAAAACGCTTTACATGGCAGAAATCGGTAGACGAATATTACAAGGTGCTCTACAAATTGGATTGACCCGATTTTTATATATCATTTTAGCGTTAATATCAACACAAATAGTGGCTGGAAATTGTTAATGGCTGTGCTTTTTCGTAATTTCCGCATTCTATTTTTACTAATCTATTAAAACATAAAATGTCGGATAAAGCTATACTCGAATATGGGGGAGAAAGGTATGAATTCCCTGTTATAAAAGGTACTGAAGATGAATTGGCCATAGATATCAAAACCTTAAGGGCCGCAACAGGAATGGTGACCATAGATCCCGGTTACAAAAACACTGGGTCTTGTGAGAGTGCCATAACGTTCCTCGATGGCGAAAAAGGTATTTTGAGATATCGAGGATACTCCATTGAAGATCTTGCCGAGAAAGCTGACTTTTTGGAGGTTGCATACCTTCTTATTTTTGGCGAGTTGCCAAACAAAGAACAGCTTGAAAAATTCCATAGCGACATTAAAGAAGAATCCCAAGTGGATGAAGAGATGAAGAAAATTTTGGATGGTTTTCCAAAATCGGCCCACCCAATGGGTGTGCTATCTTCGTTGACAAGTGCCCTTGTTGCATTTAACCCATCATGCGTTGATGTGTCATCCGAGTCCGCCATGTACAACTCCATTGTCCGTATTTTGGCAAAGTTCCCGGTTTTGGTCGCATGGACACTTCGTAAGAAAAAAGGCCTTCCATTGGATTATGGGGATGATACTTTAGGCTATGTGGAGAACATCCATAAAATGATGTTCAAGAGACCAAATCAAGAATATAAAAGAGATCCTATAGCAATCGACGCTTTGGACAAATTGTTGATTTTGCACGCAGATCATGAACAAAACTGTTCTACATCCACGGTAAGAATCGTGGGTTCTTCCCATGCCGGTCTTTTTGCTTCACTTTCCGCAGGTATATCCGCACTATGGGGACCATTGCACGGAGGGGCCAACCAAGCCGTTCTGGAAATGTTGGAAGCCATAGAGGCAGATGGTGGCGACACTAAAAAATACATGGCCAAGGCCAAGGACAAGGAAGATCCTTTCAGATTGATGGGCTTTGGACACAGGGTATATAAAAACTTTGATCCAAGAGCCAAGATCATCAAAAAGTCAGCAGACGAGGTGTTGGGCAATTTAGGTATTGAAGACCCTATTTTGGATATTGCCAAAGGTCTGGAGAAAGAAGCCTTGGAAGACAGCTATTTTGTAGATAGAAAACTGTATCCTAACGTGGATTTCTATTCAGGGATTATCTATCGTGCGTTGGGTATTCCAACGGAAATGTTCACGGTAATGTTCGCATTGGGCAGATTGCCCGGTTGGATTGCTCAATGGAGAGAAATGAGATTGAGAAAAGAACCTATAGGTAGACCAAGACAGGTTTACATCGGTGAAAACCTTAGAAGCTTTGTTCCATTGGAAAAAAGGTAAGATTTGGGACAATAACAATAAAAAGGGGCGATTATCGCCCCTTTTTCAATGGAACAAATTAACTAACTATAGGATACGCCCTATTGTGTTTTGGTTTAAATGCTTGTCTCTGGCATAACAGATTCGCATAATTTCGCCATGGTAGTGTTTTTGGATTTCAGAGGTGTTCTGGTTTTCCACAGTACCTTTGGCTTTCCAAAAAGCTTGATGAATAAACTCGTGGGCATCTACGGTATTTAAATTCTTTAAAGTAGAGTCCAATGATTTGCTATATTTTTGGATGGATTCGTTTACTTTCACGATGTCCCAATCGGAATATAGGTTGGTAATCTCATGGGTGAACAAAAGATATCCATGGGGAAAGTCATCCTCTACGATGCAATCATCATATTTAACCGCTTGGATAGGGTTGGCATACAGATTGGAATTTGTTTTGGATGCGATATTGATACCTTCCATTTTTTGAAAAGCATTCATGCCTCCCAAGACCATTACCACGGTAGCCAAAAGAATTGATGTCAATAGCAATTTCTTCATATGTAAGAAAAATCTTTATGCAAATGTAATTATTTAAAAAAATAGGCAAACGTTTTAAATAAAAATTTTTCATGAAATAACATGTTTTAATCAATTGAATGGTAAATGGTTACAAAAAGTATATAATTCATAATTTTACTAGGGAGCGACCTGGTTTTATGATGGGTTTTTCCTTTTTCAGAGAAGGGATAATAGTTGATAAAACACTAGATTTGTCCCAAAAATTCTGTGGATTTTCCTTGTGAATTATTCTTGCCGATATTTTTGGTATTAAAAACCCTAGTATGATCGAATTGAACGTAGTTGATGAGACCAGTGTGCTAAAGGCCGTGATTTTGGGAACTGCAGAGAGCAGTGGGCCGGTCCCTACTATAGATGAGGCCTACGACCCTAAATCCATCGAATTTATAAAAGCAGGTACATATCCCAAAGAAGCCGACATGATCAAAGAAATGGAAGCTTTTGCAGGTGTCTTCCATAAATATGGTGTAAAGGTTTATCGGCCGGAGGTATTGGAAGACTGTAACCAGATATTCGCCCGCGATATTGCTTTTGTGATCGAGGATAAGTTGTTTCACGCCAATATTCTGCCCGATCGTGAAAGGGAGTTCGAAGCAATCCATGAGGTTTTGGATGATATTGACCCTAATAAAATTATACGGCCACCGGCCGAGGTCCATATTGAAGGTGGCGATGTAATGCCCTGGAACGACCATATTTTTATCGGTACCTATACAGGGAGCGATTATGCAAGTTATATCACGGCACGAACCAATATTGAAGCGGTGGAGTTTATTAGGGATATGTTCCCTCATAAGACCGTGAAATCCTTTGAACTGAGAAAATCGAATACCAACCCAAGGGAAAATGCACTGCACTTGGACTGCTGTTTTCAACCTGTGGGAAAGAATAAGGCCATCTTGCACAAGAATGGATTTCTAGTGGAAGAAGAATACCAATATTTGATGGATTTCTTTGGACCGGAGAATATCTTTGAAATCGATAAGGGAGAAATGTATCAAATGTTCAGCAATGTATTTTCCATTTCTCCGGAAGTCGTAGTTTCGGAAAAGAATTTTACCCGATTGAACAATTGGCTTCGGGACCAGGGATTTACCGTAGAGGAGATTCCCTATGCCGAAATAGCCAAGCAAGAAGGTCTGTTGCGATGTAGCACCATGCCTTTGGTAAGAGCATAAATTATATAACCCCGTTTCCTGCTGCCACAGGTATACCAAAAACAGTCAACGTATTGAAGAATCAGATTACCGGCACCATTCTTATGGTGCGCCCCGTTAACTTTAGGATGAACGAACAGACTGCGGTCAACAATTATTTTCAGGAAGACCCACATCTAAAAAATGTCGAGATCAACAGAAAGGCACAGGAAGAATTCGACCAATTTGTAAAGGTACTTCGGGACAATGGTGTCAACGTGATCACCATAAGCGACAATATGGAGCGCGATACCCCCGACTCCATTTTTCCGAACAACTGGGTCTCTTTTCACGATAATGGAACGGTATGCGTATATCCGATGTTTGCGGAAAACCGCAGAAAGGAGCGAAGAGAGGACATTTTTGAACTTTTGGAAGACAACGGTTTTGTAATCAATAATTTTATGGATTACACGGACGCAGAAGAGGAAGAGGTGTTTTTGGAAGGTACTGGCAGCATTCTATTGGACAGGGTAAACCAGAAAGCATATTGCGCATTGTCCGAACGCGCCCATGAAGACCTGTTTATCGAGTTTTGTGAAGATTTTGATTGTTTTCCGGTAATATTTCATGCCAATCAAACGGTGGAAGGTGAGCGATTGCCGATTTATCATACCAACGTAATGATGGCCATGGCGGAAACCTTTGCCGTAATCTGTTTGGATTCCATAGACGATAAAAAGGAACGAAAAAATGTGGTTGACCATATTAAAATGGACGGCAAGGAAGTCATCAGGATTACCGAAGAGCAAATGTGCCACTTTGCTGGAAATATGTTGCAGGTAATCGGTGGCGACGATAAGCGTTTTATGGTGATGAGTACCCAAGCATACAATAGCCTAACACAAGAACAAATCACGGCCATTGAAAAACATTGTCTCATAATCCACAGTCCGTTGGATACCATCGAGACCTGTGGAGGTGGTAGTGCCCGTTGTATGATGGCCGAAGTATTTTTGCCAAAAGCCTAATTGTCCCCTAGAGGGACTTTAAGGGTGTATTGGCCCAATAAAGAATTAGAATTAAGTAGCATATGCGCAGAAATTTTGAGATTTTAGGGATGTGTGCAGCATGGTTTGCCGTACTCGCCCAGCTCTATTTGATACTTCAGGATGGAGAAACCGCCCTGGTTGAAAGTTTGTTGCGTTTTATCAGCTATTTTACCATCCTTACCAACACATTGGTTGCTCTTTTATTTACCACTAGGGTCTTTGGGGCGGACCAAAAACGACTGGCCCTTTTTCACCAGAGGGCTGCGCCAATGGCTCTGACCTCTTTTATCTTGGTGGTGGGATCGGTGTACCAATTTGTTCTCAGGGACCTTTGGGCTCCAACGGGTCTGCAAATGGTGGTGGATGAGCTGTTGCATACCATAATACCGGTACTGATGTATGTATATTGGCTCATGTTCTGTTCCAGGGTCGCAGTTGAATGGAAACAGCTCTCCAAATGGTTGCTTTTCCCTTTAGGGTATGTGGTTTTTACATTGGTACGGGGACACTTTTCCGGTTTTTATCCGTATCCGTTTTTAAATGTGGCGGAGCTTGGGTTTGGTTCCGTGCTTTTGAATAGCTGTTTTGTGTTATTGTTGATGCTTCTGATTATGGCCGCTCTCTACGTTTTAGGGAAACTGCTCAGGCCGAAACAATGAACAATTGACAGTTAGTAATAATCAATAGCATAGTTTGACACGAATTCCACGAATTTTATCGAAGTAGATTTTGTCATTTCGAGCCGACTGCAAGGAGTGTGAGAAATCTAAGAACACCACAGATTTCTCAATCGATGCTTTCGCATCTCATTTCGAAATGACTCCCCTGTAATGCTGAACTTGCTTCAGTATCCCGTCAAATCATTGATATTCTGTGTTTTAGTTTCGCCTTGCTAAGCAAGCGCACACCAGACAAGAAAGACATTTTTTGTCAACGGGTACATGCCATATATGGCAACATGATGAAGGGTAAAGGGTAAAAGGCGAAGGGTATGGAAGAAAACAAAAAACTCAGAACTCTTAACCCAAAACTCATAACTAATCTTCCTCCTCGGCCGTAAACCCACGAATGGCTTGGTTGGGCTCCATAATGGTGTAGCCTTTCCAAAACTCCGCGTCGTACCGTGGCATGTAGGTAGCTTTTATAGTTTTGTCCTCTTTAAAGGACTTGAACTCGCTTTCGGCAATGTTATCTTGGTTGAAAACCACGAGTTCCCATTTGTTGGTCATGTTCATTTGGAAGTCAATGTTCAGCTTCAATTCATTCTGCTTGCGGCGGCCTTTCACGTGTTTGTTCTTTTCCACCACTTTTAAGGGTCTGTCCACCCCAAAGAATTTACCATCGGCCAATTCCATAAACTGAAGGTCGTACTTGCCATTGGGCAATTTGGCAAATCGCATGGTGCCCTTGTACACCGTTTCGCGGTAGGTAATACCAAGCAACCTAAAGTTGCGCAGGCGCTGTGTATTGGTAAAGTCCAACCGCATTACGGCAAAGTCCTCAATGTTGATGTAGAGACGTCCCTTGAAATCCGCATTGCTTCGCTTGGGCCAAAAGTCGACCACGTACACCCCTGCATCGCCAATATCGGCATAGCCGGCCAGTTTAAACTCGTAACGGCGGTTTTTGTCCACCAAATCCAATTTGGTACCCTCTTTATAGTACAGTTGACTCAACAGTTCCTTGAACTGCCAACGTTGGCTATCGGTCAAGCCCGAAATACTGTCTTTTTTTATTTGGGCTTTCAGCTTTTTGGCTTGGTCCATCCGTTGATCGTCCATGGTATCCAGAATGGAATCCACCTGTATCTTTTCACTAAAAATCCCCGATTTTATCTTTAGATAAGAACCCGGATTTACGTTTGCTGTAAAGATATCCTCCATGTGTTCCGCCAATTCTTCAAAAGAGCCCACATCGCGTTTATCGTACAGGTCGGCAGCTTTTAGGATGTTGAGCTTGTAATCGGTGTTGTTTTTGTAAAAGTCGCCAAAACTTTCGATGTAGTGCGAAGCATTTTTAGGGATAGACCGGGCAATACTGTCCATCAATTCCTTGTTCAGTTCTTTGATCGATGATTTTTCAAACCCAAAATCCACCTTGTGCATATTGGCCAGTTCAGATTTCCGAAGGAAAAACCGTTGTTTTACGGGAGCTTTGTTCACGTTTTGGGGAATGTTCTCCATCATTTTATCAATAATGTCATCCACCTCCAGTTCTTTGTCAAAAACATAAACACCGCTCAATTCAATGGCCTTGGCATTCAAAGTAACCAAGCTGTCCTGCATTTGTTCCAAAGTGAAGCCTTTTTTCTCGTAGCCCATGGAAGTCACATAAATGGAGTCGGGCAAGGTGGTGCCTTCCTCCAACACAAAACTGAAACGGCCTTCGTCATTAGTGACCACTCCCTGGTGTTCCCCATATTGAATGGTGGCATATGGAATCCCTTTTTGGGTCTTGGCATCCACCAAACGCGAACTAATGGACTGAGCTGCCATGGGGAGTACCAACAAAAGCAAAAAATAGGCAAGAAATAAGGTCTGTTTTACGGACATAATTACAGATATGGTTTCATATGCTAAGACGCCTTTTGGGGAGGAAAGGTTGTCTATGGTTTAGACGAACTTTGGGCAATTTTGTGACAAATTGCGAAGAAATACCGAATTACGGACAGGGCTTAATAGTATTTTAACGGCAAAGGGACAGTACAAAGTGCGAAGGGGAAGCTTGGGGGTATTTTGGATTGTTATTTGGGGCTGGACTCCTGAGCATATTCAAAGAATCAGACGAGGAGTCATTTTTCAATGAACAAAACTAAATATCTTCAATGTTGGTCGGGAGGTTGTCGGCTCGGTGGTCGAGCAATTTCCGGAAGAATCTTTGGATGGCCTTGGTGTCCGCCCGCATTTTAATGAAGTAGTGGTCCATGTAAATGGAGTAAATGCCAATATCACCTTTGTCAACGTTCAATTTGTAGTAGGGGATGATAAGCCCGTATGTCTCCAAACGGGAACGGAACCGAACAATGATGCCCTTTGGACGAATTTCAACATTACAGGTATTGGTATTGCTGTCCAAAATGAGCAGGTTGTAAATATCGATACTGGCCTCGGTAATAAAAAGTTTTGGGGAGCCGATACCCCCCATGGCAAAACGCTCTTTTATGGGGAAAGGTTTGCCTACGGCATCGTCAATTTTTTTGGTGATTGTTTTATCGTTGTAGGAGACGTTCAAAAGCATATCTAAAAATACTCAAATTACAGCGGACCGTTTGGCCGATCTGTGGGAAAAGCCCAAAAAATGCGTAGTTTTGCGCCCTGAAAAGCCTTTATAGATGAGTTTGCAGAACGATTTGACCCAAAAAGTAATCGAGGCGGTAAAACAACTGTACCAAGTTGACTTGCCCACGGTGGAATTTCAACCTACCCGAAAGGATTTTGAGGGTGATATTACCGTAGTGGTATTCCCTATGTTGCGACATATAAAAGGAAACCCTGTTCTTATTGGGACGAAAATCGGAGAATATTTGGTGGAGCATGTCGAGGAAGTATCCAAATGCAATGTGGTACAGGGCTTTTTGAATATTGTTATCGCTGATAGTTACTACCTTAATTTCTTCAACGCCATTTTTGAAGAAACCGATTTTGGTTATGTCAAATCCCGGTCGGATGATGCCGTGATGGTGGAATATTCATCTCCCAATACCAACAAACCATTGCACTTGGGGCATATTAGAAACAATCTTTTGGGCTATTCCGTAGCAGAAATTTTGAAGGCTTCGGGAAAAAAAGTGTACAAAACCCAGATTATCAATGATCGTGGCATCCATATTTGTAAAAGTATGTTGGCCTGGCAAAAATTTGGTAAAGGAGAAACCCCAGAATCCTCAGGTTTAAAAGGGGATCACTTGGTTGGAAAATATTATGTGGCCTTTGATAAGGCCTACAAAGAACAGATTGCCGAATTGGTCGAATCGGGCACACCCAAAGAAAAGGCTGAAAGGGAGGCCCCGATTTTGTTGGAAGCCCAGGAAATGCTCCGTAAATGGGAAGCTGGAGATGGTCAGGTGGTCAGTCTTTGGAAAAAAATGAACGGTTGGGTGTATGATGGTTTTGATACCACCTACAAAAACTTGGGTGTTGATTTTGATACCTTGTATTACGAGAGCGATACCTATTTATTGGGTCGTGATGTGGTGAAGGATGGATTGGAACGTGGTGTTTTCTTTAAAAAGGAAGATGGCAGTGTTTGGATAGACCTCACCGAGGAAGGCTTGGATGAAAAAATCGTGTTGCGTTCCGATGGTACTGCGGTGTATATGACCCAGGATATTGGTACGGCCATCCAACGAGTAACGGACCATCCGGATATTAACGCAATGGTGTACACGGTGGGAAACGAGCAGGATTATCACTTTAAGGTCTTGTTCCTTATCCTGAAAAAACTGGGCTACTCTTGGGCGGAGCAGTTGTTTCATTTGAGTTATGGGATGGTTGACCTGCCCAGTGGTAAAATGAAGAGTAGGGAAGGTACCGTAGTGGATGCGGACGACCTTATCAAAAATATGGAGGATACGGCCGAATCCATTTCCCAAGAATTGGGCAAATTGGAGGGCTATTCGGTAGAAGAAAAAAAACAATTGTACCGAACCATAGGTCTGGGCGCCCTTAAATACTATATTTTAAAGGTTGATCCAAAGAAGCGTATCCTTTTTAATCCTGAAGAATCGGTAGACTTTCAAGGGAACACCGGGCCGTTTATTCAATATACCTATGCTCGGATTCAATCGATTTTGCGTAAGGCAGGGGATGTCAGGTCGAGCGCAATCGAGACCTCAATGGGTTTGCACGAGAAGGAGAAAGAATTATTAAAACAAATTCAATTGTTCCCGGAAACAGTTCAGTTGGCGGCTGAAAACTTCAGTCCAGCGCTGATTGCGAACTATACATACGATTTGGTGAAGGAGTTTAATTCCTTCTATCAACAGGTCTCCATTTTAGGCGAAACCGATGAGCAGAAGAAAAACTTCAGGGTACAGTTGTCCCAAAAAGTGGGCGAGGTAATTCAATCATCGTTCCGTTTGTTGGGTATTGATGTTCCTGAAAGGATGTAGATTTCTGCTTTCGCAAGAATGACCCTTTTGTAATTTTGAGTAAGTAGCCTGAGCGGAGTCGAAGGCTTTATAAAAGTACTTTCGGTATTTTGACACAAATTACTCGAATGCTCACAAATTTTCTTGGGTCATTTCCAGGGCAGTAGAGAACTCTCGATTTAAAAACTCACTCTAAAACTCATATTGGGGGCAATGCCCAAGGAAAAGTTTTCCACGGTCTCGATTTCATTATCTTGGTTGACCCGATAATATTTGTTGAGGCTGTTTCTTCTATTTGTGAAATTTAAAATGGAAAGCCCAGCGTTGGCCCGAATGGTTCTGCCGATTTGAAAGTTATATATCGCCGAGGCATCAGCCCTAAAATATTCTGGCAACCTACTGCTGTTTGGTTCCTGGAAATTGATTCTGGGCGGGGAGAAGTTCTCATCCAGTCCTTGGTCGCCCGAAACAGGTTCGGTAAACGGTTTGCCTGTTCTGTAATTAAGGCCAATGCTCAGCTTCAAATCTCTATAATTATAAGTGCTGGCGAAGGTAATGGTATGTCTTATATCTAAATTGTTAGGGAATCTTTGCGGTACAATGGAGTCGAAGCTGTAGTCATTTTTGTTGTATGCATAGCTTAGCCAAGTACTGTAGTTATCTCCTTTTTTGTTGATGAGCAGTTCCAGGCCTTTAACATCATAACTCCCTATTTCCCCGGAAAATTGATATTGATTCTGGAAGCCTTGGGTGCTGGTGCTGATGCCGTCCACATTTTTATAAAAGCCTTCAACACCCACATAGAAATTGTTTTTCTCATAATTGATGCCAACAGAACCCTGCTTGCTCTTGGTCACGGGAAGGGAGTTGTCGTTGGACAAAATCCATCTGCGTTTTTCTATGCCCAAAAAATTTTGTTCCAAATCTATGATTTGGTTGGTGGTCTGGCTCTTGAATTCTCCCAAAACTTCGGCCCTAATATAATTGGCCAATTTAAAGTTCAGGTTGATTCTGGGTTCCACCAAAAGCTGTTGAAAGGTGTTTAGATTCTCGATAAAATTGAATCGCGCTCCAATTTCCCCGATGAATTTATTCCCGGGAGAATTGTAGTTGAGTTGTGAGTATGGGGCATGGGTTCGGATTACTCCTTTAAGTTCACTTTCAAAACTGGGCTGATTGATGATCGTGGCATTCACAATCCCGGTTTCTATGTATTGGTAGCCATTGTTCCAGTTAAAGGAATCATTCAAAATATAGTTGGTATTTAATTTTAAGGCGTTTTCAATGACCTGATTGTTTTGGAACAACTGCTGAACCTGATTGTCAAAAACATTTTGCGCATCCAGATTATATTTGGAGTAATAGATGTTGAGGTGCGTGGAGAATCTATCGGTCCAACTGCTCTGGAGTTGCCCTCCAACGGAAATATTGTCTTGTTTCAATAGGCTGATGTTGGTTTCATCTGCCGTAACATTGGTCTCCTCAAATTTTAAATTGTTTTTGATGTGAATGGCGCTCAGTCGAATTTTATGGTCGTCGTTGAGGTCGTACAGGATTTTTCCGGAAAAATCATAAAAGAAAAAGTCTTCATCACGTATAAATTCATCATCGACGGTGCTGTTGTTTTGAAGCCTGATCTCACTATCCTGAAACGCCCGATTGATGAACTGTTTGTATGTGGGTGTCCTCAAAAAATCGGTAGCGGAACGCCTTGCGGAAAACTGAATCCCAAGGTTATGGGTTATGGGAGCCTCGGCGTAGATATCACCGCTTATTAAATTAAAACCACCTCCACCATTAAAGGTTTCCGGGATGGAATTTCCCGTTTCCATTTGAATAACGCTGCTCACCCCGTCACCAAAATTGGCGGGTGTCCCATTTTTATAGATGGTCACTTTATCCGTTTGATAAGGGTTAAAGGCGGATATCAACCCAAAAAAATGCCCGGATTGATACATTTTTATGCCGTTCCAAAGAATAAGGTTTTGGTCGTTTGTGCCGCCGCGCACATTGATGTCCGATACGGTCTCGTCAATACTTTTTATCCCCGGTAAGGCCTGGACGGTTTGCAGGATGTCGGGTTCAATAAGTCCTGGGAGTATTCCAAACTCTGCGGTGTTCAATGTGATGCTGGCATCCTTTTCTTTTATAATTCCCGAGGTGAGGTATTTGTATACGAACACTTCGTCCAATTGTTCGTAATAAGGTGCCAAAAGTATTTTGGGACATCCGCTTTGTTGTAAGAGGGATTCTACCTTTACATATTTGGTCACATATCCCAAATACCGAATCTGCAGGGATGCGTTTCTAGGAACGTTCTCCAATGAAAAAGAGCCGTTGTTGCCCGTGATTTTAGCGGTTTCTGTTCCCAAAACCTCTATCGTGGCGCCAATAACCGTGTTTTCGGCAAAATTATCCAAAACCACACCGCACACATTGACCTGATGGTCGGTGGAGAGGGTATAATATCGGTCATTGAGTTTTTCTGTTTGAATACTGAAGATGTCCTTGATGTATTTAAGGATTTCTTCTAGGGTATTTAGGTTTTCTGGAATTTTGATGGAGAGACCATCCAAATCCTCATCAAGATAGGAGAACTTGACATCAAAACGGTTTTCAAGGGTTTTTAAATAGGGAATAAGCAATTGCTGCTTTTCCTGTGCATGTATGTTGCCAACCAGAAAAAGCATAAGAATAAGGGCAAGGCCTATATGCTTACTGTTGTGTGTTCTCAGCATAAAAAAGTACGTTGTCTCCGTCTATTTTAAAACGTGCTTTGGAGGGGGTACTTATACTTTTTAACGCCATTTTTAGGTCTGTGTTGTTAAACGACCCTGTAAATAAGAGGTTTGTGTCAATGTTTTTTGTGCTGACTTGGATATTGAACTGTCTTTCCAGCTCGGCAAAAACATAGGTAAGGGGAATACTTTTAAAACTACTTTCGTTGTTCATCCAAGAGGGAAAAGAACCATTAGGTGTTCCTGTATTCATAACTTTTCCATCGATTACGAGGAATGAATTTCCTGCGGGCAGTTTTAATTCTTTATTGTTATGGGTAACGCTTACCAATCCTTGGTAGCAGGTTACTTCAAAAAAGCCTTTTCTGTTTTCCACATTGAACTGTGTTCCCAATACCCTAACTGTTCCATGGTCGGTGGAAACGGTGAATTCCTTCCCTTTGGCCACTTTAAAGAAGGCCTCGCCCTTTAATTTGATATCCCGCTTTTTATCCCAACTTTTCTCGCTGTAAGATACCTGGGAACCGGCATTCAGGAATATTTTGGAATCATCGGGAAGCACAACTTCCGAGCGTTCTGCAAATTCTGTGGTTACATTTTCGTCCAAAGTGTTTATGTAGAAGTATGAGCCGGTAAGCAGAACCGCAATGAGCGCAGCGACCCTAAGGAATTTCTTGAACGGGTTCAAGGAAATTACCTTTGGCGCATTGTCGATGTACTCCTCTTTTAGGCGTTGCAATGCTTGGTCGGCATCAAATTCAGGAGCTGCCAACCTACTAGAAACATCCTTTAGCTTTTGGTACGAAGCATACTCTTGGGAACCTTTAAATTCCCGAAGCTCATCTTCTGAAAGCTCTCCGCTCAGCCATTTTGCCAAATAATTTTCTTGCATGGGTTCTATGCTTTACGTTATACAAACAACTAGTTGTTAAGATACCCTACTTAAAATTCAAAATAAATTCTATAGCTAAATACCATCAATATGTTCCCGTAAACTTTTGAGGGCCAAATGCATTCGTTTTTCAATGGCCTTTACGCTCACCTCTTCCATTTCTGCAATTTCTGCATACTTTTTACCATCGATTCGGTTAAGTAAAAATGTGGTTCGCTGATTTTCGGGTAGGGCGTTAAGCGCATTGTCCAATTTTTCCTTGTATTCTTGTTCCTCCATTAAAAATTCTGGAGATTCGTTGGTTCTATCCTTTACAAGACTGTCGGCATGTTTTAACCTTACCTTTTCAGCCTTTATCACATTTAAATAAAGGTTGTTGGCTACTGTGTAAACATAGGATTTTGCTTTCTCCGGGCTCACTTTTGCACAGTTCTGCCATAACTTTACAAATGCTTCTTGTACGGCATCGTTAGCTTTTTCCTCATTGCCGAACTTATAGAATATATAGTTAAAGACCGTTTTGGAGTGGGCCTTGAAAACTTTACTGAAAATTTGCTCTTCACAAACGTTGCTCATGGAAGATGGTTTGATTAGGGAATCAAATATATTTGAAAAATATTAAGGAAAAGTAGGGTTTTTTTTTTGAGAATTGTTTAGTGGGTAAAGAATAACCCCAAAAATCAATAGTTATGAAGAAGCTGATTGACAATGTGGTGCGTGTTGTGCTCATGGTGTCTGTTATTGGGTTGTATTCCTGTCAAGAAGAATATGAAGATGTAGAGGGCAACGACCAAGAACAAACCATTGCAGCCAAATCTGACATTGCCGGTTTGATAAAGCAAACCTCCTCCCAAGATGGTTCTTTCGACAATATCGTGGACGGAGCCAGTTGTTTTGCCATTCAGTTTCCATATACCGTAAATGCAAATGGGGTTGAAATCAACATCAATTCCAAAAGTGATCTAGAAAAAATCGAAAATGTTTTTGACGCTACCATTGAGGGAAATAATATCCTAGAAATAGTTTTTCCCATCACAATAACATTTGTGGATTATAGCCAAATCACCATTGAAAATAAGGGAGAACTTGTGGTGAGGGCCCGTGAGTGCATTGAAGGCGGCGGGGATGATGATATCGAGTGTGTTGATTTCGTATATCCCATAACCTTGTTCACCTTTGTGATTGATGCACAACAGGGTTCCGAAATCCAAGTTGAAACCGATTCCGATATGTACCGTGTATTTTCGGAGTTGGAAGACAATCGATTGGTCAGTTTCCAGTACCCCATTACACTAACAAAACATGACGGTACTGAAGTTGTCATTGAAAACAATGCCGATTTGATCGCAACTTTGGAATTGGAAAAAAATCAATGTGATGGGGATGACGCTTTCTCCGAAGCCGAGCTGGACGAATATTTAATGGCCTGTCCATTACAGGTAAAGCAGGTAATCCGTAACCAAATGGACAACAGTGAACAATACCTTGAACATTTAATGGTATTTAGAGAAGATGGTTCTGTTGTTTTTTCCACATTTACGGCAAATGAGATAACAGGGGCCTGGAATACAAGTATGTCAAATGGAGCAGTGAACTTAAGTCTAGAATTTGAAAATTTTACCGACTTTTCATCAGAATGGCAGGTGTATAAACTTGAGGAAGAACTTATAAAGTTGTACAAAGACGATGGCAATAAAATTCTACTCGAAAGAAGATGCGATATATAGATCACAATGATTAATTCTGAATTGAAAAGTTTTCGAAGCTTTGATTGGTCAATTCTTCACTAAGAAATAAAAATTTTCCCCATTCTTTTTCCAAAAGAAGGACGGCCTACCCCAAAGCCGTCCTTTTTCTTTTATATTATTACTAAATTTGTCCCTCTTTAAAACAAAGAACATATGTTCGATAATTTAAGTGAAAAGCTAGATAAAGCATTCCACGTCCTAAAAGGACATGGTCAGATTACGGAAATCAATGTTGCGGAGACCCTTAAGGAAGTTCGAAGAGCTTTGTTGGATGCCGATGTTAACTTTAAAATAGCCAAGGAATTTACCAATACGGTAAAGGAAAAGGCACTGGGTCAAAACGTTTTGACCACCCTTCAGCCTGGCCAACTCATGGTGAAGTTGGTAAAGGATGAGCTCACCGAACTCATGGGCGGCGATGCAGAGGAAATCGATTTATCCGGTAATCCTTCGGTTGTCCTAATGTCCGGTCTTCAAGGTTCGGGTAAAACCACCTTTTCCGGTAAATTGGCCAATTACCTCAAAAACAAAAAAACAAAGAAACCACTTTTGGTAGCCTGTGATGTATACCGTCCTGCGGCGATAGATCAGTTGCATGTAGTGGGAGACCAAATAGGGGTAGAGGTATATTCCGATCGGGAGAACAACGACCCAGTTGCCATTGCCAAGGCAGGTATAGCCCATGCCAAAAGTGCGGGATGCAATGTGGTGATCATTGATACCGCCGGTCGTTTGGCCGTGGATGAGCAGATGATGGATGAAATCTCCAACATCCACAAAGCCATTGAGCCACAGGAAACCTTGTTCGTGGTGGATTCCATGACGGGTCAGGATGCCGTGAACACTGCCAAAGCGTTTAACGATGTCCTTAATTTTGATGGTGTAATCCTTACCAAACTCGATGGTGATACCCGAGGTGGTGCTGCGATTTCCATTAAATCCGTAGTGGACAAGCCCATTAAATTTATCGGTACAGGGGAAAAAATGGAGGCCATTGATGTATTCCATCCATCCCGTATGGCCGACCGTATTTTGGGAATGGGTGACGTGGTGTCCTTGGTGGAGCGTGCCCAAGAACAGTTCGATGAAGAGCAGGCGCGTAAGATTCAAAAGAAAATTGCCAAGAACAAGTTCGGGTTCGATGACTTCTTGAGCCAAATACAGCAAATCAAGAAAATGGGGAACATGAAGGACCTCATGGGAATGATTCCAGGCGCAGGAAAGGCATTGAAGGGGTTGGATATTGACGATGATGCCTTCAAGCACATAGAGGCCATTATCCATTCCATGACCCCGGAAGAACGATCTACACCAGCTATGTTGAATGCCAGCCGAAAAAAAAGAATTGCCGCAGGTAGCGGAACTTCTATTCAAGAAGTGAACCAGTTGCTAAAGCAATTCGACCAAATGAGCAAGATGATGAAGATGATGCAAGGTGGCGGAGGCAAGAAGATGATGCAGATGATGCAGAACATGAGATAACTTTATTCAAAAGGCCAGAACCAAATACCAACACAACCCATGGAAATCCTTGACGGAAAAAAAATATCGAACCAAATTAAAGAAGAGATCACCGTTGAGGTGGCCCAAATGAAAGAACGGGGAGAAAAAGTCCCTCATTTGGCCGCTGTTTTGGTGGGCAACGATGGTGCCAGTCTTACCTATGTGGGAAGTAAGGTGCGTTCCTGCAAAAAAATAGGTTTCGAATCCACCTTGATTCATCTTCCTGAAGAAACTACCGAAGAGGATTTGCTAAAGCAAGTACACCAATTGAACAACGACCCGGCAATCGATGGATATATTGTTCAGCTTCCCTTGCCCAAACATATTGATGAAGAAAAAGTCCTAATGGCCGTTGACCCAGATAAGGATGTGGATGGATTCCACCCGACCAATTTTGGAAAAATGGCCCTTGATATGGAAACCTTTATCTCGGCAACCCCATTTGGAATTATGGAGTTGTTGAAAAGGTATAACGTGGACACCGAAGGAAAACACACCGTTGTAATCGGGAGAAGCCACATCGTGGGCCGACCTATTAGTATCTTGATGAGTCAAAAAGGGAAACCCGGAAACTCCACAGTGACTCTGGCGCACAGTAGAACCCAGAACTTAAAAGAATTGACACTTCAAGCTGATATCGTGATATCTGCCTTGGGGGTTCCAAGGTTTTTAAAAGCGGATATGGTCAAGGAGGGTGTGGTCATTATAGACGTGGGAATCACCCGAGTCGCCGATGATACCAAAGAAAAAGGATACTACATCACAGGTGACGTTGATTTCGATAATGTCAGCAAAAAAGCTTCCTTTATCACACCTGTGCCTGGCGGAGTAGGGCCAATGACGATAGCAATGTTGCTCAAGAATACCTTATTGGCAAGAGAACGCCATAATAACTAGCTTAGTTTTTCTGCTCTGTTTCTAATGCCATTTGTTGCTCCTCATCAGGATTGAGGTGTTCAAATTCCGTTTCACCTTCGTCGTTGGTGCAGCTGGATACGGCCATAGCTGAAAAAACAAGGGTCACCAATAGTAAAATTGTCTTCATAGTAATAGGATTTGGGTACGGCTTGGTAGCCTATTTGGTACACTTATAACGAATTGCCCTTCAAATTCTTGTTTTTGTCATCAAAATATCGATAACTTACCTATTGCTAAACAAGGCATTATGGCTCAAACAGCAAGAAACAAGGTAGCTTGGGTGGTATTCATCTTTCTGGCCATAGGGATAGGTTTGTATCCTTTGGCCTATTTATTGGCTTCTGATGATTTTGGTGTATTGTTGAGCAAATCACCGGATTTACGCGCCAATAGCGTTTGGAAGACGACGTTTTACGGCCACATTAGTTTTGGTGGAATAGCGCTTTTGGTGGGATGGTCCCAGTTCTTGAAAAGGTTGCGGGCCAAGCGCTTGCAGTTGCATCGCAATCTTGGAAAAATCTATGTGGTCTCTGCTTTGATCAGTGGATTGTGCGGAATTTATCTTGGATTTTTTGCCACAGGTGGTATCGTTCCCTCCATTGGTTTTATGAGTCTTGGGGTTGTTTGGGTCTTTACCACGACAAAGGCATATATTGCCATCAAAAAGAAGGACCTTTCACTTCATCAAGGTATGATGATTTACAGCTATGCGGCTTGTTTTGCAGCGGTGACTTTGCGTATATGGCTGCCTTTGCTCACCATTGTTTTTGGTGAATTTTTATTGGCCTATAAAATAGTGGCTTGGCTTTGTTGGGTTCCCAATATGGTTTTTGCCATGCTATGGGTACGCAAAAAAGGTTTGAACCTTGCGTAACCTATTTGGCGAACAACTGTTCCATATCCTTAAAAGCTTTGAATTCCAGGGCGTTTCCTGCCGGGTCCAAAAAGAACATCGTAGCTTGTTCCCCGGGTTCACCCTTAAAACGGATGTAAGGTTCAATTACAAAATCAATTCCCTTTTCAATGAGTTCCTGGGAAAATGTTTGGAAGGTATCCCAAGGCAAAACCACTCCGTAATGGGGAACAGGCACATTTTTACCATCAACAGGATTGGTGTGTGCGTCTTCTTCTGATTTTGGCTTGTAATGAATCACAAATTGATGTCCGAAAAAATCGAAATCGACCCATTGCTCGGCACTTCTACCTTCTTTGCAACCAAGGACTTCACGGTAAAATATCCGGCATTCTTCAAGGTTGTGAACCGGTACGGCAACATGAAAGGGAGTTATTTTTTGCATGGTGTATTTTTTCTGAAAAATAGAACAACTTTATCAAGCTTCCAAAAATGATACAATTTGATTGTTCACATCGTCTTGGTGCATGGAATGCCCCAACCCTTCGGTGCTTACCAATTGGCTCCCCTTCCAACTTTTATTAACCGCGACAGAGGCATGGTACGGGGTGATCAGGTCGTGCTTATCATGGAATAGCAGTCCTTTTTTACTGATGGATTGTGCGAACTTGGATGTAGAAAATTCATCAATTTTGAACCCGAAACGATTCAAGACATAATCATCCAAGTGTTTCATTACCCTATTGTTGAACTTTAAAATGTCCTGAAAATGTTCCATGATTTCATGGAATTCTGAGGGTGAGCCGATAGTGACCATTTTCTCTACATGGGAACTTGGGTTCTTATATTGGTTGTAAACGATGGTCATGCCACCAACCGAGTGGCCGATAAGGTGCTTTGGGTTGTACTTCATCACCATGTGGTTCACAACTTCCTCATAAAGTGGAACATACAGGTGTTTTCCAGAAGAATAGCCATGTGAAGGCGCATCAAAGGCAATAATGTTAAAATCGGCCTCCCTGAGTTTTTTGATAAGGTTGCGCCATCTAAACGTATTGCTCTCCCAGCCATGTACCAGTAATACCGTTTCCTTATTCCCTGGCCAACGGTACGATTGTATTTTATGTCCGGCAACATCCTCAACGGTAAGTTTAAAGTCATCCAAGTAGGCGGCCTGTTCGGGTTTGATTCTACCTTTTCGCACCGTACAAAATATATGGAAGGCGTCGTCAGCCACTTTTTTGGGTGCTATAAGGCTGTACACATTGAAATATTGTCCGTAGGCCCGGGGAACTATTTTATTGATTAGTTTTTTCATGAGGTTACTTTTTGTAACTTACTCTTAATATGATACTAAAAGTACATATTCCTTTTAGAAAAGAAAAGAAGTGGCGAATCCAAAACCAAGTATATCCATGGAAACTATTGCTGAAAATCAGAAGGTTAGAACCGTAAAAAAATTGGAAAAAATGTTCGGCCACATTGATTTGAAGAATCCTCCCGAGCTATGCCCCGTTCGAGATGTAATGTCCGTGGCTTCTGACCAATGGAGTGTTTTGATACTGTTATGGCTGGGGTACTTTCCCGTACTCAGGTTCAATAAGCTCAAGAAGTATGTCTATGGCATATCCAACAAAGTATTGAGCCAGCGCCTAAAAGTACTGGAAGCCGATGGTTACATTCAACGGGAGGCATATCCCGAAGTGCCCATCCGGGTTGAGTACAGTCTTACCGAATTTGGACAATCCTACGTGGAAAAACTACTGGACTTGGCCGAATGGATGCACGACAACAGTCCAAAAGTATTGGCCAATCGTGAAAAATTCGGATTGTTGTAGTCTTGGGAAGCTATTCCCAGCCCACCATTAAATATTTGATTTTGGCATCGTCCGGAATTTGCACCGCTTCAATATCCGAGGTTGAAAACCGTAAATTTTCAGGCAGTTCTTCCTTGTCGATCGTAAAGTAGAGGTTGCTTCCCTTTGGAAAAATCACAATACTTTTCAAGGTAGTCACAATTTTCTTGATATCATATTTGCTCTGGATATCTTTAAACGTGCTTTTTAGCCCAATTCCTTTTTCTGATTGATACCGGGAATCCATGATTCTGATATTTTCTATGGTCGGAACACTGTCTGTGTTCACGGTAAGTGTCAAAAGATGTTTGCCCCCTTTTTCAAAAACTTCGAATTTTTTAGGTGAGGCCCCCAAATCTATTTGAACTTGGTCCCCTACTACAGAGTCTTTAGCGAAGGTGGCTTCCAGATCGGTTGCCTTAGTATCTTGGGTCAATGGACCAACACTGGTCTCCGTAATCAAAAAAGTAGTATTTTTTTGGCAAGAGTGGATTAGTACTATCCCAAAAATCAGTGCAATTGCTATGCTTGTTTTTTTCATATAAAAATTATCGAATCACTTTTTTTAATACCCCTAAAACACCTCTTATAAATGTTGCACTGGTCAAAACTTTGACCACTGGGTTCATTCGGGTACTGGTGCGGCCTGATGATCTTCGGCCCGTTGATTTTTCTTCTTTTTCCTTTTCTGCCTCTTTTTCGGCTCTTTCTATTTTTTCCGTTAAGATTTCGTAAGCACTTTCACGGTCAATTTCTTCATTATATTTTTTTATCAATTTGGAGTTGTCCAGTATATCCTTGATTTCCGAGTCGCTTAAAATATCCATGCGGCTCATCGGGGCTCGCATCATGGTGGCTGCCAACGGAGTAGGGCGTCCCTTTTCGTCCAAAGCGGAGACAAGGGCCTCTCCGGTTCCCAAAGAGGTCAGCACCTCTGCGGTATCATAAAATTCGGTTATGGGATAGTTCTGTGCCGTAAGTTTTATTGCCTTGCGGTCCTTGGCAGTGAATGCGCGCAGTGCGTGCTGTATTTTTAGCCCCAATTGTGCCAAAACCTCGTCCGGCACATCAGTTGGGTTTTGCGTAACGAAATAGAGTCCAATTCCTTTGGAACGAATCAATTTAACGATGCTTTCAATTTGGTCCAAAAGTGCTTTACTGGCATTATCAAAAATTAGGTGGGCTTCATCAATAAATAGGACCAGTTCAGGACGTTCGCTATCTCCTTGTTCTGGAAAAGTGGCATAAATTTCGGCCAAAAGGCTCAACATAAATGTTGAGAACAATTTGGGACGGTCCTGAATATCTGTCAAACGGATAATGTTCACATAACCCCGCCCGTTTTCATCGATACGCGTTAGATCATCTACATCAAAGGATTTTTCTCCAAAGAAAAGGTCCGCACCTTGTTGTTCCAGTTCAATTACCTTTCTCAATATGGTGCCGGTGGAACTGGTGGAGATTCGCCCGTAGGCTTTTTGAAATTCTTCCTTTCCTTCGCCAGTAGCATATTGTAACACCTTTTTAAAGTCCCTTAGGTCCAAAAGGGGAAGCTTGTTGTCATCGCAATATTTGAATATTACCGCAACAATGCCTTCCTGTGTTACGCTAAGGTCCAAAATTCTGGAAAGCAGCACGGGCCCAAACTCCGAAACCGTGGCCCGTAGCCGTACTCCGCCTTGTTCGGAAAGCGACAGGATTTCCACAGGGAATCCTTTGGCTTCGAATGGCAGACCTATTTTTTCTTGGCGTTCATCTATTTTGGCATGGCCAGGGCTTGGTTGTGCAATACCGCTCAGGTCACCTTTAAGGTCCATGAGCAACACGGGAATCCCTTTGTCGGATAGGTTTTCCGCCAAAACTTGTAGCGTTTTGGTCTTTCCCGTACCCGTTGCCCCGGCAATCAGCCCATGGCGGTTCATTGTTTTTAAGGGAACCTTTACATAGGCATTGGTCAAAGTTTCACCATCCAGCATTCCTGCTCCAACAGTAATGTAATCGCCCTTCATGGCGTACCCTTGTTCCAAATGCTCGAAGAATTTTTCTTTGTTGCCCATTGCATCCAATTTGCGATAAAAATAGGGTAATTTTAAGCAAAACTAAAAATGAGATTATGAAACCTATGCAATGTGCAATCTGGACCGTTTTGTTGAGTTGCTTTGTGGCAACCACTTATGGGCAAGGACCCACTGAAGTTATTTTTTATAAATCACACGAACCCAAAAAGCAAAATGCGCCATTTAGTGATGTGGTACAGGCGGGCAATATGTACTTTTTGGCCGGGCAGATAGGTATGGACCAAACAACCCGGACTTTGGTCGCAGGAGGGGTTCAAGCAGAAACCCGACAGGCCATTAAAAATATTGAGGATGTTTTGGCCCAGCATGGCTTGACATTGGACAACGTGGTGAAATGTACCGTAATCTTGGCGGATATAGAGGACTTTGCAGCCTTCAACGAGATTTACATCCAATTTTTTACAAAGAAACCGGCAAGGACCACTTATGCTGCCAGCGGCCTTGCTGCCAATGCCCATATAGAAATAGATGTTATCGCTGTAAAGTAGGTGAAACCACCGAAGTGGATTATCTTTGCACCATGGTAGAAGAAAACGTGATGGATTTGGTGGAAAAGGGCTTGATGCTGCCCCTGATGGAAGAATTTTATACCATTCAAGGGGAAGGGTACCACAAGGGAACGGCCGCCTACTTTATTAGGGTAGGAGGGTGCGATGTGGGTTGCCACTGGTGCGATGTCAAGGAAAGTTGGAATGCGCAGACCCATCCGCCCACGGCAATAGATAGCATTGTGGCCAATGCCGAGAAATATTCCGATACCATAGTGATTACCGGCGGAGAACCGCTAACTTGGGATATGGGGCCGCTCACCCAAGGTCTGAAGGCAAAGGATATGAAAATCCATATCGAAACTTCAGGCGCGTACCCGTTGACGGGTGTTTGGGATTGGATTTGCCTATCTCCGAAAAAGAACAAGCTTCCTGAGGGGGAGATCTACAAAAGAGCGCACGAGCTTAAGGTAATCGTGTACAACAGGCACGACTTTATTTTTGCCGAGGAACAAGCGGCTCAAGTTGGGAAGGATTGTATTCTTTACCTACAGCCGGAATGGAGCGTTCGCGATAAAATGGTTCCGTTGATAGTGGATTATGTGATGAAACATCCCAAGTGGAAGGTTTCCCTACAGACACATAAATATTTAAATATTCCCTAAGAGGACAATCAACGCCCTCCGTATTTTTGAAGATCCAAAAGACATTCAGCGCCTAAACTGGGAATGGAAGCCAAGCCCTTGGATGTGTTTTTCTCCATTTGCTTGAGCAAAGATCTTCCAAACTGCAATTCGGAGCGCATCAAACAGCCATCTACATTACAATGATTTTCAGATTCGGAATCTTCGTGGTCGTTTACCGATTCCGTGGAAAGGTTCACCAATCCGAACAAATGACCGAATTCATGGAGTATGGTAGCCGTTTCAATCTCTTCGGTGCTTACGGTCGTGCTACTGTTGGCCATATCTTTAATGGTGGATTCATAAATAACCATGGAGGTGTTTCGATATACAGCGCCCAAAGTCACCAACCCTTCACTTTCATCATCACTTTCGGCAGGGGCATCTGCGAAATATATGTGTATTGCCAAGGTTGAACCATTGTTATATTCGCCCCTATTTTCTTCTTCTAGTTCTACTACCCTATCAAGCGACAAACTTTCCTCGTTGGGGGAGGTGACCGCGGAATAGGTGAATTCAATAATTTCTTTGTGGGTACGCGCTCTTAAAAATTCTTCAAAGTTGGCTATGGCCCCTGCCGTTGGTGCAAAACCTGTAACATAATCAATCTCGATCAAGAGTCTGTCATAAGTATCATTGGAAAGAAAGTCCCGGGCGGATGCACCTGTGGTCAAGCGATTTCCGGCCATAAGATTGGTATTGGATTTTGGCGATGAGACATCGGTATCCTTGGAACAACCAATCAATAACCCAAAACTACATAAGGCAAAAAGAGCAATTTTTTTCATAACCATCTAATATAAGGTAGAACGCTTCAAATTGGAAACTAGTATTCTTTTAAGGTGAGTCTTGCCAAATAATCGTAATGTTCGCCCGAAATTATAAGCTCACAGTTAAAACCGTTCGACTCACAAGCATTTTGCAGCGTATTGATATCTACGTAAACCCAGTCAAAAGGTTTGCTTTTTTGTTTTTTGTACTCCATTTCAAATTCGACTTCACCGTAATAAGTGCCATCATCTGGAATCCAATAGCCTCCGTCATCATCCTGTTCAAACATGTACACAATGTCACTGGAATCCAATAATATTTGTCCGTTAGGTCGCAATAATGACGTCAAATGTTGTAAAAAAGGACTTAAATCCTTCAGTTTGCCCGCCAGACCAATTCCGTTCATCAACAATAACAGGGTATCATACTTTTCTGTTGAGTAGTCCAGAACGTTGTTCAATACAGTAGATTTAATTCCTCTGTCCTTGCATACGGTAATAGCGCCTTCGGAGTTGTCCAACGCCGTTACATCCATTCCTTTCTCCTGTAAATATAGTGAGTGGCTTCCTGCTCCGGCCCCAATATCCAAGACTTTACCCTTGGCTAGTTTTAAGGCCTTCTGTTCAATTTTGGGCATTTCATCAAACGTTCGGAACAAATAGGGGACAGGAATCACATCTTCTTCATCCAAGGAGGAAAAGGTTTTTATGTCTTCCGTGTACCGGCCATTTTGATAATCTTCCAGGGCCATTCCAAAAACATCTGCCATAGCTTTGGTTTGTTTTTGCAAAGGTGGGACTTTAATTGCTTGAAAAGGTTTAAAATGGATAAGTTTGTGCATTATGGAGGGAATACTCAGGGATTTACCGCAAAAGGCCAGGGAAAAGCATTCGGAGAACAAAAAGTTTTTCGCAAAGCTGAAAAAACGTCCGCCAAAGGACCTCGACTATACCATGCAAGAACTGCACGAGGCCGAGTTTGAACGCACGGATTGCCTTACTTGCGCCAACTGTTGCAAAACCACGGGCCCATTGTTCACCAATGCCGATGTGGAACGAATCGCCAAACATTTTCGGATTAAACCCTCCCAATTTATTGATGAGTTTTTGCGGGTGGATGAAGAGAACGATTATGTACTACAGAGCGTTCCCTGTACTTTTTTAGGTGCCGATAATTACTGTTCCATTTATGATGTCCGTCCCAAAGCCTGTCGCGAGTTCCCACATACGGACCGTAAAAAGTTCCAGCAGATTTCCAATCTTACCTTAAAAAATGTGGCCATTTGCCCGGCAGCTTTTAACATTGTCGAGGAGATGAAAAAATCGATAAAATTTTAATGATTTGCTATATTTGAAGGAATGGAGCAATTGATTTCATATTTTGAGACCATCCCTTCTTTGCACCGAAGCTTGATTTTGGTGGGAGGAATCACTTTTTTCTGGGTTTTGGAAGGAATTGTTCCCTTGTTCAACGTCCCCTATAAAAAATGGAAGCATTCCGTTCCCAATTTCTTTTTTACGTTGACCACGATTATAGTGAATTTTCCGCTGGCGTTTTTGTTGTTGAAATCTTCGGACTGGGCGGTGGAAAACCAATTTGGGATCATCAACTGGCTGCCCGAAATGCCGTTGTGGCTTTACGTTGTTCTTGGTGTAATGCTCTTGGACCTTATCGGGGCCTACGCCGCACATTGGGTGGAACATAAGGTGAAACCGTTGTGGATGGTTCACTTGGTGCACCATTCCGATCATAATGTGGATACTACTACGGCAAACAGGCATCATCCACTCGAAAGTTTGATAAGATATACGTTTACCTTGGCAGGAGTTATAATCGTTGGTGCGCCCATCGGTATCATTATGCTCTACCAAAGTCTGTCTGTTGTGTTTTCACAGTTCAACCATGCCAATATAAGTTTGCCCAAAAAAGTGGACAAAGCCATTAGTTGGATAATTGTAAGTCCCGATATGCACAAAGTGCACCATCATTACCAATTGCCCTATACCGATTCCAACTACGGAAATATCTTTTCCATTTGGGACCGTATGTTCGGTACCTACATGTATTTGGATTCAAAGGATATCGTATACGGTGTGGATACCTTTCCAGACGAAAAAGAGAACAGTAGCATCAAGGGATTGCTAAAGCAACCTTTCCATAAATACAGAAGACCTACTACCGAGGGTTAGGATGTCTCGAAAAAGTCGGATGTCGGAAGTCAGGGGTCAGAGGTCAGAGGTCAGAGGTCAGAGGTCAGAAGTCAGAGGTCAGAAGTCGGAAGTCAGAGGTCAGTTGGCAGTCAATAATTATCAATTGTCAGTTCGAGCGCAGTCGAGAACCCTTTCCTAAAGACCAACCATCGCCATCGAATAATCCAATAATCCAATAATCGAATAAGAACGTCCCTTCGACTCCGCTCAGGGTCCAGTTCGGAACGCAATAATCAGTTGGCAGTGGGCAGTCAACAATTATCAATTGTCAGTTCGAGCGCAGTCGAGAACCCTTTGCCCATTACCTCTACGCCATAGAATCTGAATGTCCCTTCGGCTCCGCTCAGGGTCCGGCATTCAATAAGTGAAAATTCGTGGAATTCGTGTCAAGATAACTACCAGAAATTGAACTATCTAGTTATCCAACAATCCAACAGTCGAATCATTATTTTCCCTCAACCCTCAACCCTCAACCCTCAACCCTCAACCCTCAACCCTCAACCCTCAACCCTTCACCCTCCACCTTTTACCCTTTCACCCAAACCTCCATCAATCCAAACCCATCATCCGTCAACTCAAATGGGGCATACGTCAATTGGTGGTCCAAAACCTTGTGGAAACTCCCGAATTTGGCAAGAATATATAATCCATAAAACAAAAAAAATTATGAAAAAGCTACTTTTTTCAATATTGGCCGTGGCCATGTTCTGGTCCTGTGGAAAGGACGATAGCCCGGACACACCACCGGCATCCAGTAAACCAACAATATCCAGTTTTGCACCGAAAACGGGCCCGGAGGGCACCGAGGTGACCATTACGGGAACCAATTTCTCCACCACCAAAGCGGACAATACGGTCAAGTTTGGCGGTACAGCCGCCACCGTAAGTGCTGCCACCGCCACCCAGCTCAAGGTAGTTGTGCCTACCGGGGCAACAACGGGCAAGATTTCCGTGGCCGTGGATGGCGAGACCGCTACCAGTACCGATAGCTTTACGGTAAGCACAGAAACGCTGAACCAAGCCCCCGAAATGACAGATCAAAACTTTTCCATATTGGAGAACCATGTTGCTGGTGAAAGTATGGGCGCTATTGAAGCCACCGATGCGGATGGTGATGCCCTGACCTTTGAACTCACCGAAAACGACAACGACCTATTCGCCGTTTCTGAAAGCGGTGTACTCACCTTGGCAGAGGGAAAAACGTTGGATTACGAGACCGCGACCGAGCACAGCATTACCGTAAGTGTTACCGATAGCGAGGAAACTGTAGAGGCCACTATAACCATTACCGTTGAAGATGTGGCCGAGGCCGATCCCAACGATAAGGCAGCTTTTGTGACCACATGGAAAACAGAAGCTGATGGGGAAGATATATCATTCGAAATTGGAGATCAGTATAGTTATAGCTTCACTGTTAACTGGGGAGATGGTACTGTTGAACATATCGATGTTGTACCGGAAGATGAATTGCTCAAACATACATACGATACGGCTGGCACCTATACCGTAGCCATTCAGGGAATATTTCCTTATATAAAAGCGCTTTCTGTTAAACTAAGAAGTATTGAAAAATGGGGTGCTATTGCCTGGGAAGACCTAAGCGATTCTTTTACAGACTGTAGCAATATGGTGTACAATGCCACGGATACTCCCGACCTATCCAATGTAACGAATTTAAGTTACATGTTCAGAAATGCTACATCCTTTAACGGAGATCTTAGCGGTTGGGATGTTTCCCATGTGACAAACATGGGAAGTATGTTTAGTGATGCCTCATCCTTTGATGGGGATATCAGCGGCTGGGACGTGTCGAATGTAACTGACATGAATAGTATGTTTGCTTATGCCACTTCCTTTAATGGCGATATTGGTGATTGGGACGTTTCCCATGTGACTAGCATGAGCGGTATGTTTAGTGGGGCCACATCCTTTGATGGGGATATCGGCGGCTGGGACACATCTAATGTTACAGATATGGCACTGATGTTCAGTGCGGCCAAATCATTTAATGGGGATATCAGTGGTTGGGATACCTCCAGTGTTATGTTTATGGGAGAAATGTTCCGTGAGGCCACTTCTTTTGACCAAGATTTGGGCAATTGGGATATCGGCAATGTGGCGGATATGTACAATATGCTTGACAATAGTGGAATGTCCACACAGAATTTTTCCAACACGCTTATTGGCTAGGCCGCACAAGAGGTACAACCTAATGTAACTTTAGGTGCAGCAGGAGTTAATATTTGTGAGGATGGAGATGGATTCACTGCATATCTAGGATTGACAAGTGATCCTAATAATTGGACTATTACATTTGGTGGTTCAGAGGTTTGTAATTAAAAGTTATTTAATTTTCTATAAAATTTCCGGGAAGGCCAAGTGCTTTTCCGGTTTTTTCTTTTTTAAGGTCAGAGGTCAGAGGTCAGAGGTCAGAGGTCAGAGGTCAGAGGTCAGAAGTCAGAAGTCAGAAGTCGGAAGTCTGTGGGCCGTTGACAGTCAATAATTATCACTTGTCAGTTCGAGCGCAGTCGAGAACGCTTTCCTAAAGACCAACCATAGAACCATCCAACAATCCAACAATCCAACAATCCAAAAATCGAGCAATCGAACAAGAATGTCCCTTCGACCCCGCTCAGGGCTCGGCATTCAATTAGTGAAGATTCGTGGAATTTGTGTCAAGATGGCAACTTATCATCGAACCATCCAAAAATCGAACAACCGAATAAGAATGTCCCTTCGACTACGCTCAGGGTCCAGTTCAGAACGCAATAATCAGTAGGCAGTTAACAATTAACAGTAGCCAATAATCGAACCATCGAACCATCCAAAAATCGAACAATCCAATAGACCAATCAACCATCAACGAAAAACGAACAAATCAATCGTAGATCAAATACTTCGACCTAATTTTTTTGAAACCTTCCAAATCGGCTTGCCAAGTAGCTTTGATTTCGGCATTGGTCATACCTTGCTCAATCTGTTTTTGAAGTAGGGGCGTGCCCGCATGTTTGGTAAATCCGTCCGTCAAAAAGAATTTAGACTTGTCCAAGGTGTTGTTATAGGCATCAATGACCCATTCCATGGTCACCTCGTTCATTCTTGGTGTATCGGACAGGTCGCGCCCAAAACAGGTCTTGCCCTCCTCTTTGGGGTATTTGGAACCGAAGTTGGGTTCGGGCACATAACTAAAATCGTAGGCGGTGCTATCCATAAACGATGCCCCGTAGCGCTGAAACTGAAATTCCGTGCCTCGCCCTGCGTTGACGTTGGTGCCTTCAAACAATCCCAAACTTGGATATAGCGTAATCGAAGTATCGTTGGGTAAGTTCGGAGAAGGCCGTATGGGCAAGTGGTATTCGGACTCGTGGGTGTAGTTTTCCAGTTCAATCACGGTCAAATCGGCTTTGCTACCGTTTTCCAGCCATCCTTCACCGTTCAACATTTGGGCGTATTCCCCCATCGTCATCCCATACACCAGAGGAATCGTGTTCAAACCTAAGTAGCCAGTATGTTCTTTCATCATGGTAGGGCCATCCACATAATGCCCGTTGGGATTGGGGCGGTCCAACACAATAATGGGGACGTTGTTTTCGGCACAGGCCTCCATTACCAGCTGCAATGTGGCAATATAGGTGTAGAACCGCACGCCCACATCCTGAATATCAAAAACAACCACATCCAAATCGCTCAGTTGTGCTGCGGATGGTTTTCTGTTTTTGCCATAAAGCGAAATAATGGGCAGGCCCGTTTGGGTATCCACACCGTCCTTTACATGTTCTCCGGCGTCCGCTGTTCCCCGGAAACCATGTTCGGGCGCAAAAACCTGCTTTACATTTATTCCTGAGGATAGTAAAGAATCCACTAAATGGACATGTTCATTTTCTTTAAAAATCACACTGGTCGGGTTGGCCACCACAGCTACGGATTTTCCCTGTAGCAGGGGCAGGTACACCGCGGTTCTATTGGCCGCAACTTTTATGGGAGCAGGAGCCTCAATTTCAGGTTCCGTGGCCGAAATGGTTTCTTTTTGTTGTCCCTTACATGCGGAAAACACCAAAAACAACAATAAAACTGTACTTTTGATTCTAGATAAAATGGGCATTCGTTGAATTTAGAATTATTTATTGCCAAACGCCTTGTTACAGGGAAGGAACATAAAATTAGTATTTCCGCCCCGATAATAAAAATTGCCATTGCCGCAATCGCAATCGGTGTGGTGATGATGCTCATTGCCATTGCTACGGGCACGGGCCTTAAAAATAAGATTCGCGAGAAGGTGGCGGCCTTTAACGGCCATATCCAGATTTCCAATTTTGATAACAACAATTCCGAGGTTTCCCTAACGCCGGTTTCCATTAATCAGGATTTTTATCCCGAATTTAAAACTGTTGATGGTGTAAGGCATGTTCAAGCGGTCGCCACCAAAGGTGGGATTATCCGAACGGCCGATACGTTCGAGGGGATGCTGGCCAAAGGAGTGGGCACCGATTACGATTGGAGTACTTTTGAAGAATATTTGGTCGATGGAAGGCTTCCCGAGTACAGTGGCAACCTTAATGAAGAAGTGCTTGTTTCCAGTTTGATGGCCAATAGGTTGCAATTAAAAGTTGGCGATAGTTTCTTTTCCTTTTTTCTGCGTGATGGGGATGCGTCCAAACCACCGAACAATCGTAGGTTCGAAATTGTTGGTATTTACGATAGCGGTTTTGAGGAGTTTGATGAAACCTACGTTTTTGTGGACATTCGTCATATACAACTGATGAACCGATGGGAGGAGGATCAAATCGGCAACTTTGAGGTCTTTATCGACGATTTTGGGCAAATAGATGAGAAAAGCAACGAAATCTACAACAATACCCTATCGGTCTTGGATACCCAGAACATCAAATCCAAATACTTCCGCATATTTGAATGGATAGGTCTGTTTGATTTTAATATTGCCCTCATTATTGGTATCATGATCATCGTGGGCGGCATTAATATGATTACCGCTTTGCTGGTCCTAATTTTGGAACGCACCCAAATGATTGGGATTTTAAAGGCATTGGGCTCTGCCAACTGGAGCATTCGAAAAGTGTTCTTGTACAACGCGGCCTATTTAATCGGTATTGGGCTTTTTTGGGGTAATTTGATTGGTCTCGGGGTTATTTTTCTTCAGAACAAGTACCGGATGTTCAAGTTTCCGAACCCCGAGGAGTATTACATCGATTACATTCCTGTGTACATAGACGTACCCACCATTTTGTTATTGAATGTTGGGGTAATGTTGCTTTGTTTGCTGATGCTTTTGATACCGTCCTATATCATCACCAAGATTACACCTGTTAAGGCCATCCAGTTCGAGTAGAAGATGCTACCCGACTTGGTGTTTATCATTCTAAATTGATAACTTGGCAGACAAAATAACCCACCATGAAAATTCAATATACTTCCAGCCTTATTGCAATGCTTTTTGTTGCTTCGGTTTCTGCACAAAAACTTTCCAGAACAGAAAAAAAGATTGTCTCTACCATAGAGCAGAACAATGCCGAAGCCATAGATTTTTTGGAAAAGGTAGTGAACATTAATAGTGGTACCCTGAACGCCAAAGGTGTAAAGGAAGTGGGTATGGTTTTTAAAGATGCCTTTGACCAAATTGGTTTTGAGACCAATTGGATAGAAATGCCCGCAGAGATGAACCGTTCAGGTCATCTTTTTGCGGAAACCACAGGAAACAAGGGGAAAAAACTGTTGCTGATAGGGCATTTGGACACTGTTTTTGAAGAAGATAGCCCATTCCAGACGTTTGAAATGGTCAACGATAGCATTGCCCATGCCCCCGGCGGAAACGACATGAAAGGTGGGGATGTCATCGTACTCTATGCCTTAAAGGCACTTTCTGATAATGGTCTGCTGAACGATGCCCAGATTATCGTAGCGTTTACAGGTGATGAAGAAAGTACGGGGAAACCTCTGTCAATAAGCAGAAAAGATTTGATTGATGCTGCTAAGCGAAGTGATATTGCCCTAGGTTTTGAAACATCCACAGGTTTTAACTATGCCACCGTGGCCCGAAGAGGTGCATCTGGTTGGGCCGTAGAGGTGGAGGGAAAACGGGCCCATTCCTCTGGAATTTTTAGTGAAGGTACTGGTGCTGGCGCCATTTTTGAAATGTCCAGAATCCTTCATCAATTTTATACCGATGTCAAAGGTGAAGACCTGTTGACCTTCAATCCAGGTGTTTTGCTTGGGGGCACCTTCGTAAATTATGATGAATTGACCAGTAAGGGCGATGCTTTTGGGAAAACCAATGTGGTCGCCCAAAAAGCGATTGTTAAAGGAGGGCTTCGTTTTATATCGGAAGAGCAAAAGGAGCGTGCTAGGAACAAGATGAGGGAAATAGTAGCCAATAACTTGCCCCAGACCTCTGCAAGTGTAAGTTTTACGGACAGTTATCCTGCCATGCAGCCAACGGAGGGTAATCTAGCTTTGCTACAAACTTTGAACGAAGTGAGCCTGGACCTAAAACAAGGTGAGGTGTTGGCCTACGACCCTGGAAAAAGGGGAGCAGCCGATGTGTCCTTCGTGGCTGAATATGTGGATGGGCTGGACGGTCTGGGAACCATGGGCAGCAATGCACATACCCCGCAAGAGACCGTTAACCTGAACACTATTGAAGCCTTGACCAAGCGTACAGCAATTCTCATCTACCGATTGATAAACACCAAATAATGGTAACACTTAGCGTAAATAATATCACAGTAAAAATTGATAAAGGAGAGTTGGTAAGTTATGAAGTAGACGGTCATCAATTCATCCACGAAAAGGGGAGCCCTGGTTGGGGGAGCGCCGATACCGAAATGTTTCCCATCATCGGTCCGGTGAACGAGGCTGGGTTTCGCGTAAAAACTCCGAAAGGAGAAGCTGTACAGGACCAACATGGGCTTTTACGCCAAATGGATTACCAATTGGAACATCAAACAGAGACATCCGCGGTTTTTGCGAAGGAGTATCAATCGGGAACCGAAGTGTATAACTCAAAGTTCCCAGAGAAATCAACAGAAGAAAAACTTACTTGGCCCTATGATTTTAGGTTTGAGAAATCATTTTTGTTGACGGATAACAGCCTTGAAATCCATTTTAAGGTTTCTGGAGAAGAGGCAATGCCATTTATGTTGGGATACCATCCAGCATTTAAACTGCACTCAAAATCACCTGTAATTTTGGCAAAGGGCAAAGAGATTTCGTTGGATGAGGTGTTGGCCGTTGGGAGCCGAGCATTGCAAGTGGATGATTGTACTTCCATCACATTAAAGGATGAAAAGGAAATCCGTATTGAAACCGAAGGTTTTGGCAATTTTATGTGTTGGACAGAGGTTCGGAACATGGTGTGCATAGAACCGATTACTTTTTATCCCTATGCCGTGGAACAATCCAATTTGCACCAAGGTTTCCAAGAGTTGAAAGATACCGCTCAATTCAAAGTGGTTCTGAGACCTACATCATAGTTTTCAGGTGGCAAGCACTTGACTCTTGCTATGCTTCAAAAAATATTGGGTAAGAATACTTTCCGTTTCCAACGTATGCTTCTGTGGGGTGATAAAGGCCTCTACATCTTCCAATGCGGATATTTCAATATCGGTATCAATAAAACCAAATCCTTTGTAGATGCCGTTGGCAATTAAAACCACTGCACTTTCATTTTCCGCCCTGCCTTTTTCTTTGATTATGCGAATTTCCGATGAAAGCATTTTCATGTGGGCTATGGCTTCTTCTACTTTTTGGTTATAATCCTCTGGGGATTCAGTACCCCTGCAAATTCCTTCGCAGGTATCAATTTCATGATGTGAGCAAGCAGCTGTTGTCTCTTGTAGATGGCAATATTTAGGACAGAGTGAAAAACTTTTGCAGACTTCTTCCAAATACGCTCGGCATTCAGTTTGATTATGGAAGACTTTCAACGGGCTAGGGACACCTTTAATAATGTTGTACGCCAAGTGCATAACCCCATTCCTATCCTCGTAGGTAAAAATGGCATATTGCTTGCCCTGTCTTTTTTGGGCGCGGTTGTAAGGGGGGAACAGCCGTTTTATTTCTGCGGACTCCATCAACAGGGCCACCAGTTCGCTGCCCGCCAGTTTAAAATCAATATTTGTGGTCTCACTGCACATTTGAAGCTCTTTGCGGCTCTTATCGTAAAAGTGCCCCAACACCCGTTTTTTTAGGTTGATGGCCTTTCCGACATAGATAATCTCCCCTTTCTGGTTCATAAAATAATAGATGCCCGGTTGTTGGGGGATTTTATCAAAAACAGCTTTGGACAAATGGGGCGGGAGGGTAGCTTCTTGACTTCTTGCGTTCAAAAACTTTTTGAATACCAGTTCGGATTCAGGTTGCTCCAAGAGTTTTTCGAACAGCAGAACGGTGGCATGGGCATCTCCGCGAGCACGATGCCTATCCACCAAGGGAATGTTCACCGCAGAACACAGTTTCCCCAAACTGTAGGAGCGAAGCCCCGGTATCAACTTTCTGGATAGGCGGACCGTGCAAAGTTTTTTACGGGTAAATTCCACACCGATTTGCCGGAACTCTTCTTTGATGACCCCGTAATCAAAATTAACGGAGTGGGCCACAAAAATACAGCCCTCGGTAATGTGTAAAACGTTTTGGGCAATCTCCTTAAACGTTGGTGCATTTTGCACCATTTGATCATCGATTCCCGTTAACCCAGTTATAAAATAAGGAATGGGGGCCATGGGGTTGACCAAGGACGTGAACTCGTCCACAATCTGACCGCCATCAAATTTAAAAATGGAGATTTCGGTAATCTTGTTGCCCTTGATTCCGTTCCCTGTGGTCTCTATGTCGATAATGGTGTACAAACTGCTAAGTAGAAATAAATATTGAAATTATGGATAAAGTTTTCAGCATCCAAGAATCAAATGTCTATGCTTTAAAATTGATTCCGGTATTCTGTCGGCGTGCAATTTTTGAACGCTCTGAACTTTCGATTAAAATTGGCTATGTTGTTGAAGCCACATTGTTCCGCAACTACGGCAACGGACAACTCCGGGTTTTTAACTAGGATTTTGCAAGCGTTCTCGATGCGTATTTCAATCAAAAACTGAAAAAATGTTTTGTTGGTACGCTTTTTAAAATATCTGCAGAAAGCATTTTTGCTCATATTGGCCTTTTCAGAAATCTCCTCCAAGGTTATGGGGTCTTGGTATTTTTCCATCACGTAGTCGTACACTTGGCTCATACGTTTGCCCTCGTCGTCGGAGAACGATTTTCGGTAAACAAAGGCCGAAAGTGCTGTGGTTTTGGATTTGTTGATTTGATTGATGATCATCAACAAAGAGGCAATCTGTTCCACTTTATTTTGATGCGCCAGAGCTTTGAACAACGGGATAATTTTGCTTTTTCGTGATAAGATGCGCATCCCGAACACCGATTTCTTGAAGAAACTTTGTGTGGACGAGAGGTCCGTAAGCTGAAAAAAATCCTTCCCAAAGGAATCTTGATCAAAAAATAGGGTATGCATCAGAGATTCTTCCTTTATGCGAGTGTCGCTACGAAATACATGGGGTATAAAACTCCCGATCACCAAAATATCACCAGTCCTGTACTCGTTAATACTGTCCCCAATAATAAGTGAGCCCTCTCCCTTTTCCACATAACTGATTTGAATTTCCCCATGCTGGTGCAACTGGTCATAAAATACCTGTTCCCTGTCAATTTGGTAAACAAGAGCCTCGTTTTTGGGTTTGGGTATTTTAAAGGGCAAGACTTTCATTGATGAGCCTAAATTATTTCAAAAACAGATATTTTGACTAATTTAAGGTAATATAGTATAAGAATACGCTAATAATAGTATAAAAGATAGTTCTACGCTCTTTGTAATTTTAGATAGAAATAATTGAGAATACTATGGTAAAATGGGAAGGCGTAATGCCTGCTGTAACTACAAAGTTTACAAAGGACGATACTTTGGACCTGGCCATGTTCGAAAAGAACATCAAGGCGCAGATGGATGCCGGTGTGCATGGGATAATTTTAGGGGGAACCTTGGGAGAAGCCAGTACGTTGGAACAAGAAGAAAAGGAGGCATTGATCAAAAAATCGCTGGAACTTGCCGAAGGGAAAATTCCAATCATCATGAATGTGGCTGAGCAAAGCACTAAAGGTGCCATTAAGGCTGCCCAACAGGCGGAAAAAGTGGGGGCGCAGGGATTGATGCTTTTACCGCCAATGCGATATAAATCCACGGATTATGAAACAGTTGCCTATTTTAAGGCCGTAGCGAACAGCACTTCGCTGCCCATTATGCTCTACAACAATCCGGTAGACTATAAAATTGAGATTACCTTGGAGATGTTGGAAGAATTGATCGAATGTGAGAACATAGAGGCCATCAAGGAATCCACTAGGGATATCACCAATGTTATACGAATACAAAACAAATTTGGAGATAGGCTCAAAGTCTTCACGGGAGTCGATACCTTAGGAATGGAAAGTCTGGTTATCGGCGCTGTGGGCTGGGTAGCTGGATTGGTCTGTGCGTACCCGGCCGAAACGGTGGCCATCTATGAGTTGGTAAAAGCAGGAAGGATTCAAGAAGCCCTCGAGATATATCGTTGGTTTATGCCATTATTGGAGCTCGATATCAGTCCACAATTGGTTCAAAACATAAAGTTGGCAGAGGTGGCAACGGGAATCGGAACCGAGTATGTACGTGCGCCACGGTTGCCATTGCAGGGAGCGGAAAGAGAAAGAGTTTTAAAGGTTATTGAAACAGCAATGAAGAATAGACCGGAACTTCCGGAATATAAAAATATAAATAACGTAGTATGATTACAGGTAAAAACTGTATTGGCGGACAATTTAAAGCGGATGGATCTGTAGAGTTCAAAACAGTAAATCCAAAGAAAAATGAAGAGAACCCAATGGTTTTCATTGAAGCAACAAAGGACGAAACGGACACTTCTGCCGAATTGGCTTGGGAAGCATTTAAAGTCTTCCGTAAAACTTCAGGACAGCAAAGAGCGGATTTTTTAAATACCATTGCCGATGAAATGTTGGCCTTGGACCAAGAACTGATCGATACTTATATGCAGGAATCTGGTCTGCCCGAAGGTCGGGCGATTGGTGAGAGGGGAAGAACGATTTTTCAATTGCGGTCTTTTGCCAAATTGGTCGAAAACGATGATTGGCGGGAAAATACTTTTGATGCCGCCCAACCCGACAGAAAGCCTCAACCCAAAGAAGACCTTCGTAAAACAATGATTCCCTTAGGGCCCGTAGTGGTCTTTGGGGCTAGTAACTTCCCATTGGCCTATTCTACCGCTGGTGGTGATACGGCCAGCGCTTTGGCCTCTGGTTGCCCGGTAATCGTAAAAGGGCATCCCATGCATGCCGGCACTAACGAATTGGTAGCATCGGCCATTGTAAAAGCTGCTGAAAAAACCGGAATGCCAAAGGGCGTTTTTTCAAGTGTAAACGGCGGAACCCAAACAGGAATCGATTTAGTGAGCCATCCAAAAGTTAAAGCTGTTGGTTTTACCGGAAGTATTGGTGGCGGAAGGGCGCTTTTTGATTTGGCCGCTAAGCGGGAAGAACCTATACCTGTTTTTGCAGAAATGGGAAGTATTAACCCTGTGATCATGACCGCGGATGCCATATCCAAAAGAGGTAGTGAGCTGGCAAAGACCTATGCAGGCTCTATCACATTGGGAACCGGACAATTTTGTACCAATCCAGGGCTT
>JANSXF010000045.1 GCA_024743095.1 Flavobacteriaceae bacterium | reverse complement strand
TGGGCCGTTAACCCAGGATTTGGGTGAGTTCACCCCATTCTCTTTTTAAAAACCAAAGTTATCCACAAAAAAGGAAGTTATGAGTCTCCCCCGGACCCCCTCTTTTCAACATCATAAACAATGGTTTTAAATAGAAAGTTAATCTAAAGGATTTGGGGGGTTCTTTTTGTTCTACTTTAAAAAAGCTTGGTTTTAAGGAAGGCTAATTAAAGGAACTTTTTTTGGATGGTTCCATGTTATGGAAAGATATATGGAGTATTTTCAAGGTGTTGGAAAATCTTATGGAGAGGAGATGCAAATTGAAAAGCGATTCCTTCACTTTTGGATAAGCGGTTTGAGTTTGGAATAGAGACAGTTCAACCTTATCCAATTTCCGTCCGATAACAACACCTCTGCATTGAAACCATCATCGGATAATCTGGCTGCATTTACAGAAGATATGTCTATGACCATATCACCGTCATCCGAATGTTGCCGAATCGTTTTCATGAACAATAAACATACTGAAGTGATTTAGACTTTTTTTGGATCGAAAGATAGGGCTACGGATATTTGTGTTGCGACACCCAAATTCCATAGCCCATGTACAAAGTACTTGACAAAGATATCATAGAAATGGAAATAGTACCTAACATCCCGGTACCCAGACGCGGTTTTCCCCCGAGGGTGGAACTTTCCGAGATCGTCAATGCCGTTCTTTACAAGATGAAGACAGGTGTGCAGTGGGAATACTTGCCCGTAACTTCCCTTTTTGCCGAAAGGTCATTGACCTGGCAGGACGTTTACTACCATTTCAGGAAATGGTGCCTGTCGGGCATCTTTTACCGATGTTGGACGGGCATACTTGAAAAGTACCGGAAGAGGCTCGACCTCTCCAGCGTGGACCTTGACGGTAGCCACACCCCGGCCCTAAGGGGCGGACAGGGCGCGGAGTGCCAAGGCCGCAAGCGCAGAAAGACCACCAATGCGCTGTACCTGGCCGACAGGCAGGGATTGCCCCTTGCCATGTCGGAGCCCGTAGCGGGCAACCATAACGACCTGTATGACATAGAGGTACAGTTCGAGGTGGTCACGGCAACACTTGAGAATGCCAAGATAGAGGTCAACGGTCTGTTCCTCAATGCGGATGCAGGTTTTGATTCCAAGGTTTTCAGATCGGCCTGTGCCGCCAAGGACATCAATGCCAATGTGTGTTTCAACAAAAGGAACGGGAAGGTGGACAGGGACGAACATTTTGACCAGGAACTATATAATGAAAGATATGCAATAGAGCGCACCAATGCATGGATGGACAGCTTTCGCTCACTTCTCAACAGATTCGATACCACCACGGAAAGCTGGAAAGGGTTCAACTACCTCTCCTTCATCGTGCTGGCACTGAAAAAGTTCAAAATCAAAAAGTCTAAATGAATTCGATGTCGAATTAGTTGAATCGTTTCTAAACACATGGGTGCAGATTTCGCCTTTTTTTAAAGCATTCCTTAAGGGTTTTGCAATTTAATACAGTATAAATTATGTATTGCATAACTAAAATCAACTTCAAAAGTGCACATAAACAATAATAAATTAACCAATAACCAATGATAAAACCTATCAACGTATGAAACCAATACCACCTTCTTTAAAACGAAGTAAGGGAGCCACTCGATTTCTTATTCTTTTTGCTATGGCGTTTAGCCTATCAACCGTGCTCTCCGCTCAGATTCAGAACACCTCAGATGTTTATTCGTCGGCCGATAGGCCCTATGCTCTAGCGGTGATTGGAGACCGATATCACTCTCCCGTACATGTTCGCAATGGTCTGATGGGTCCATTGGCGCTTGAGAACATACCTGTAATTTACATAGAAAATCACGAGGCACTTACAACAGAAGCCCTAAAGAATGTAGACCTTCTGATTTTCTTAAAGGATGGCCAAATTTGGCCTAACGGTTATGAACGTGGCTCGCAGGTAATGTGGATGACCGATGAGCAGCAACAAGCTATCTACGATTTTGTAAATAACGGAGGTGGATTTCTGGCGTTGCATAATTCGCATGGTATTTACCCACCAGATGGGCTTTACTACGAGGTTTTTGGAGGAAACTATGGCGGTCATCCGGCGCCCGAGGAGTTTATGATTCGAGTCGAGGATAAGAACCATCCAATTACAGCTGGCGTTGAAGACTTTAGAACCTACGACGAACAGCACATGAGCAAATACTACGGAGAACCAAATCAGTTGTTATTGAGAAATATCTCGGACGCCAACAAATCTGCTCCGGCCGGTTGGTGGCGTGAAATAGGAAAGGGCAGGTTTGTTTATCTGGCTCCAGGACATACGCCAGAGGCATTGGGACACCCAATGATGGTGAGATTGATTCGTAATTCCTTAAGGTGGCTAACGAAGCAATCGGACGACAAGTAAAATAGAAGTATGGCAGATCATGTCCATAAAAGAAAAAGGGATAAGGATGATACAGGAAAATAGAACTGGGAAAATACTGAAGAAACGTAATGGTTGTCAGAATCGTCCTTTGGGTGCTTCCGATCACGCAAGAAGTTCGGGATTGTATATAGGGCTATGTTTCCTTTTAATCTTGATTTGTTTTGATAAAGGTGTTGCTCAGGAACAAAAGCAAGAAGCTTTGGGGCCATGGCCAACGGTCGCTTGGTCGGAAGCTAGCCCAGAAGCAGTAGAAATGGACAGCACAGCATTGAAAATAGCGGAAAAGGTCTATCCACATCTTTTTCCTAGCGGTTACAGCTTGCTGGTAATTAGGAACGGACAATTGGTGTTAGAGTCGTACTTCAACGGGCAAACTGTGGATACTAACAATCATATATTTTCGGTTACCAAAACATTTGTGGCCACATTATTGGGCGTTGCGATAAAACAAGAATGGATTAAGAGTGTTGATGAACGTGTAGCCGACTTACTGCCTGAATATCAGATTCACCCAAAGTTGGCGGATTTAACCCTAAAAAATGTGCTGACGCACCGTTCGGGTGTGGAAAGCAGAAAGGAATTCATGAATATTGGTCTACTTCTTAAAGCAGAGCCCAAATTGACTCCAGGAACCACCTTTGAGTACAGTAACTACGCACCAAGCTTACTAACAGCAATTTTGGACAGGAAAGCGAAACAGGGTGTTGATGGGAATGTTTCGGATGTTTCCACTATGGCGGAAAAGTATCTCTTTGAACAGTTGGGCATTGATATTAGTGAATGGAGAAAGGGGCCTGATGGTATTCCAGAAGGAGGAAACGGCCTCCACATGACTGCTAGGGATATGGCACGCCTCGGTTACCTATTGCTCCGTGATGGACGTTGGGAAGATAAACAATTGATGCCTGAAGACTGGGTTAAAGAGGCGTCGAAATACCATGTAGAATTTGATAGGCAGAAAGGTTACGGATACCTGAACTGGGTCCGTAGACGTCCAGATAAAGTGAATACAGCCCGAGGGGAACAAGAAGTACACGGGTACTTCGCCTATGGGCACCGTGGACAATATATTGGTGTATATCCGGAATTGGATCTTTTAGTGGTGACAACAGCCGATGCAACCGATGCTACGAGGGATACATTTTTCGTACCCGATTTGCTGCATGATTTTGTGCGCAGATTTATTTTTTCAGCAATTCAAACACACGGTTCCATAGGAGAGGAATAAAGACGTTTTTCCCTGTAGGATATTGCAGCGCAATACCGATTAATATATAAAAACAAAGTAATTCTATATTTAAAATAACGCAAGTTGCCCAAAAACTGGGAAATACATAAACAAATTAGATAACTTAAAACAATATCTGGTATGAAACCAAAATCATCTTTACCCAAAAAAAATGTCACGAGACGCTCAGCCATCTCGTCGATGGCAGGATTGACAGCTGGAGTAGTATTAGCCTCTCCTATAGCTTGTGCCCAGGCACCGGAGAAAGCTCCGGAGAAAACACTGGAGAAAGCCACAATATTTGCTCTGATGGGCGATCACTATCACAACGCTGATATAGTACGTACGGCACTGACTCGCGACATTGTTAAGGATATGGGTATATCAGTTAAGATGACTGACGACTACACATCTCTCAACGCTGAGACACTGCAAGGTTACCAGATGCTTATTATTCATCGCGACGGCCGCATTTTTCCCGAAGGTAATGGACCCATTGGCGGAGGCGACAAAAAGGTTCCGTCAACCTTCAACAATAATTTTGGCAAGGGCATTGACGAGGTCGCTGTTGTCAGCGACCCGCCCCTGGAGCCTACATCGGGCGAAATGAAGGCCTGGATACAACCCAGCCAAGGCAAGGCCGTCCGTGATTTCGTCGAAAACGGTGGTTCGGTCCTGTTTTTCCACAATGTTACGGATCTGGCGAGCACCAATACCGACATTCGTGACGTTCTTGGAGCTGCTTATGCGGGCCATCCGCCCATTCGAACCTTTAAGGTTAAGGTGAAAAGATCAGACCATCCGATCATGGAGGGGATTACCGATTTTGTGGTTACCGATGAGCAGCATTATATGGAGTACGACAAAAATCCAGAACACATCCTTATGGAATCCGTGAATGAAGATGGTCTTCGTTATTCTTACAAGGGTAAAGATCAGGGTACTACTGTTCCTGCAGCTTGGGCATATGAATATGGGAAAGGACGGGTTTGTTACTTGGCACCAGGTCACCTTCTTACTGCACATTGGAACCCCATGTACCGTAAGTTGAAGCAAAATGCTGTTCGCTGGTTGTTGAGACAGAGCTGATATTGTAACAATAAGTTACCGAGAGTAAAGTGGATGAAATTCACTTTGGGTATTTATCCGTGTTCGATCGGCCACATATTTTTCACAAATATTTTTTCAATGGTCTCCTACGTGAATAATAGGATAACCAAGAATTGGTATAACTGCTATTTGATGAAAACTTATGTAGTAACAATGATTTATAATTTGGAATGGAGAAGATGTAGCAATCGGAAGATAATTTATTTTTAGTAACACTAAACCTATATATAAGAAAATGAGGGAAACCAAAGAAACCTATCTTTTCGTTGGGAGTTATACGGGATATGAGCCAGGACAGCTACCCTGGGTGGGGTCAAAGAAACCTGGAGAAGGAATTTCATCATTCTCCTTTAACAGTTCAGAGGGTACTTTTATTAAAGCGGGCAATACTACAAAGCAAGATTCGCCCACGTGGTTAGAGATTCACCCGAACGGACAATTTCTAATAGCCACACACGAGCTTTCCCATCATACAGGGGTAGGTGAAGGCGTTGGTTTCGTAACAGCATACAAAATTCAGCCCAATGGTGAACTTGAGAAGGTGTCTACGCAGTCCACTGGTGGTAGGGGCAATACATGTGCTGCCTTTGATCGTACGGGACGTTTTTTGTTAGTAACAAGATATTGGGAGGGTGGTATCTCTGTACTGCCATTCGACCCAGATACAGGTATGATAAGTGAAGTCACATCAAAACCGGACCATTCTGGTTCGGGTCCGGACCCAGTTCGTCAATCAATGCCCCACCCACATGGCATTCTTGGCGACCCCAAAACAAATATTGTCTATGCTACTGATTTGGGTACGGATCAGGTTCATCAGTACATTCTCGACACAAAAACAGGAATGTTGGAACCAAAGGATAATGTAAAACTAGCATCTGGCTCAGGGCCACGAGGAATCAAACTTCACCCTTCGTTGCGAATGGCATATGTTAATTGCGAACTTAATGGAACTGTAGAAGTATGTTCTGTTGATGATACCAAAGGACTCGTGCCAGTGCAGACTGTGTCCTGTTATCCAGAAGATTTTGTGGCGCGCGACCACCCGGAAAATCTAGGCAGATCTGAATATTGGGGAGCTGAGGGATGCTTTTCAGCAGACGGATCATATTACTATTATATATGCAGGGTACATCAAAGTATCGCCATTTTTGACGTAGGTAAAGAAAATGGCAAATTAACCTTTTCGGGTCGATGTCAACTAGCGGATAACTCGAACGCCCGTAACCTTACCATAGATCCAACCGGTAATTTCTTGTTGGTAGCAAGTCAAGATGCCAATCGGGTCGAATGTTTCCGAATTGACCCCGCTTCCGGTGCACTTAAACTTGTTGATGTTCAGAGCGTTCCTTGCGCAGCCGACGTAGCAGTGATTTGAAGATGAAAATTAAATCATAAAAACCAATCAATAATGAAAAAAATGTCATTCTTGACCAGATTTGGCCTAAACCAAGTTACTCGCTATATACTGCCAATTACGATGGTATTGATATCGGGGTGTACTTCACAATCAGACATTCAATTTCCAGTAGAAGTCGGGGTAAAACCAGAAAGTATTACAAAAGGGTTTGATGGAAATTACTACGTAACTGTAATGAACGGAGGCGAAGAAGGTGATGGTGAAGTAGTTGAAGTTTCTACCAATGGCACAAAAGTATTTGCTGAGGGTTTTAACGAGCCCAAAGGTATTGTTCATTTAAAAGACCACCTATACTTTTCGGATTTAACCCGTATCTGGAAAGTTGATAAAGATGGCAATGCGACCATTTTTATTGATAAAGAAGATTTTCCCGAAGAAGTTCTGTATTTAAATGATGTTGCAGTGGATGCTGAGAACAATGGTATTTATGTTACGGATATGGGAGCAACCAAATATATGCGTGATGAAAATAACGAACTGTGGCCATTGGACAGTGAAAAAGCAAAACTTGTCCCACAATTGGGACGTATTTACCATGTAGTCCTAGATGGTCAAGTATCCATAGCACAAAACACCTCGCCACTAATGTTGAACCCGAATGGTGTAGGGGTTGACAACAATGGCGATATTATGGTGGGTGCATTTTTCCTGGGTAATTTTTTAGTAAAAAAGGATGGAGAACTAACACCGATTAAAGGTCTGTTTAGAGGTGCTGATGCGGTGGAACAAGATAGTAAGGGCGATTATTACGTAAGTAGTTGGGCAGCGGGTGCAGTTTGGAAAATAGATGGAAAAACTGAAGAATCGACCGTATTGATTGATGGCCTTAAATCTGCCGCGGATTTTTATTTGGAGGAAGACGAAGGTCGGCTTCTCCTACCTGATATGTTGGCAGGCAAGGTTTACGAAGTTGATATCAACAAGTAAATGATGTAATGGAAATTCTTTTCAAATTTTTAAATAGAAGATAGCACATAAAGGTTATGAAAAATCATAAGAACTTACATTACAGTATATTCCACAAGCCATGGATATTTTTCTTTTGCTGTTTCTTGGGAACAATATCAGAATCAATGGGTCAATCCACACCATCTTATAAAACCTCAAGGGATGGGAGGATATTTCAGATTTTTCAATTCCCTAAAGACCAAATGCCAAGAATTGATGGGGATATGAGCGATTGGGAAATAGTTCCTGAAGATTACGTTTATGGTACCGATTTGTTAAATGATACAGAAGATGGAATGGGAGCTGACATTCCGCCCGAGGACCTTGACGTAAAGGTTACCATAGGATGGGTAAAGGGTATGAGCCGTATTTATTTTAAATATGAAGCTTATGATGATTTTTGGGACTTTGAGCGTTTTAACCCAAAGGGTTATTTGAACGATATATTTGAACTTGTGGTGGATGGAGATCTTTCAGGTGGTCCTTTTATTAAGAACCCCATGTACGACCAAGACGAATTGAAGTGGGATCCCCAAACGGATGCCTATACCGAAAACCATTTAAATTTTAGCGGAGTACATGCTCAAAATTACCATATCTACACCCCGCCAGTAAACAATGCATGGGTATTGGTGTGGGGAAGTCAACCATGGATTTCCGAATTTCCTAGGGCCAACTACGCTTATGATTTCGATTTTGAACACGGCGAAAGTGGAACATTACAGCTGGAGGGCTGGATCACACCTTATGATTATGCACCCTACAACGGACCTCAAAGAGCTGTTAAGTCAAAACTTTGGGAGAATAAGGTCATTGGGCTCTCATGGTCCATATTGGACTTTGATGGGGGTGATAGGGAAGGTCATGCGAATCTTGCCCATACCGTTAGGATGGTGAGCAATGCCTCGTTTTTATGCGCCTTTAAATTAATGCCATTGGAAGACCAGTTTCTGGAACCAATCAAAGCCGCATGGACGTTCGAGGTTATTGATGAGGAGAAGGGAATAGTGGCCTTTAAAGATGAATCTGTTGGAAAAATTGACCAATGGACATGGGATTTTGGCAATGGGGATAGCTCCTCGGAACAAGACCCAATTTATAGGTTTGAGGACAAAAATATGCGCACGGTTATTACCCTAGAGGTGAAAGGCCCAGATGGCAGTTCCAAACGCACCCGATATTGGGAGGTGATGATTCGCTAGACTTATGGGAACTTCAAAATTGTCCTTGGCTAACTGATTTTAGAACTAATAGAGCAAATCATTAACCGGAAATCTGGGGTTGATATTGGTTTATTACCCTAGATCATTTAAATCACTTCATAAAATACGATTATACTATGCTCATATGGATTTTTCGATTCCAAGCAAGATATGCGTGATTGGGATAATGTCATAAAATCGTCCTCAATATTGACATCATGGAAATGCATAAAGCCTTTGTCATGGTTATTTAAAAAGTAAAAATAATAACGGATCGTTCTTCTTAAACGCTTCCCGTATTTTGTTGAAAGCTATGCGCATTTGAGACTCCACTGTTTTTACAGAGATTCCTAGTTGGTCTGCAATATCTTTGTACTTAATACCTTGTATTTTATTCATTATTATGATTTCCTTGCACTTTGGAGGTAACTCTTCAATCACCTTTTTCATTTTTTGAATACGCAATTGCAAGGCATCTGTATCCTCTTCGATTCTGTCGGAAAGCGCACGTTCCCATATTTGATTTAAAAGTTCATTTTGCTTTTTACTTTTCTTAATGGAATTTATAAATTTATTGTAGACAATGGCATAGAGGTATGATTTCGGGGATTTTGTCTCGTCTAACTTTGATTTATTTTCCCAAAAACTAATGAATGCCTGTTGTACAATTTCCTCAGATTCTATTTTGTCATGTGTGTATGTTGTAATATATGCAACAAGACGATCATAGAACAAATTAAATAAATACTTAAAAGCCATTTGGTCGCCGCTTTTCATGGCAGCCACCGCTTCAATTTCCGTCATTTTCGATTTTAAGTTTGTTTAGTTAGCTAGGTTCAGTGTGAAATTGAAAAATTTATTTGTTTTTTTTTAAGGGTTTAACTTTTTTTAGCAGTATTAATTATGTATTGCGTAATCGAATGCAATTTAAAAACTTAAAAAGAACTTGAAAGAATCTTCATCTAGTATAATGAAAAAAAATATAACAAAGCTTTTACTTGGAACGATTTCAGAAAAAGAGATCATGGAATTACAAGATTGGTTGGAGGATCCAAACAATCAGAAAATTCTTGAAGCTTATGTTCGAGACTATCATGATTTGAATTTGGCCACATTAAAGAACAATCTTGATGAAGCCTATAGCAAGGTAAACAATAGAATTGATGATAAGACCAAACCGATTAAGAGACTTTTCCCAGATTGGATGAAGTATGCTGCTGCTGTTATCGTTTTGATGGCACTGGGATTGATTTATCAACAAGGCTTTTTCTCCACGGAAGAACAATATGTACTTGTCCCAAAAGAAGATACTATTACTTTGGAGTTGAACAATGGAATCGTTCAGTCCATAGATGTTAGTGAAAATAAGGAATATCGGGATAGGGAAGGAAATGTTGTTTATGTCCAAAACCAAGGTTTGATACGATATTCCAAAGTAACTGAAAACGAAGTCTTAGTATATAATACCTTGTTGGTACCCAATGGAAAAACTTTTCAAGTAGAATTATCCGATGGCACTAGGGTTCAATTAAATGCAGGAAGTTCTTTAAAATACCCAGTAAACTTTTTAGAAGAGGGGCCTAGGAAAGTATTTCTTACTGGGAATGCTTATTTCGATGTTACCAAAAACACCGCTAATCCATTCGTGGTCAACGTTGATGAGTTGGATGTGAAAGTGCTCGGTACGGAATTTAATATTTCGGCGTATGAAGAGGATGAGAATATCGATGTTGTGTTGGTTGAAGGAGCCGTAAATATGGCAGGAAAAAATCAGTCTCAGGATTTAGTTGAACTAGTCCCTGGGCAAAAAGGGTCTTTTGACCCTAACTCAAAAGATGTGTTGGTTGAAGAAGTAGACACAAGTCTCTATACTTCATGGAGACAGGGGAGTCTTGTGTATAGGGAGTTGGCCTTTAATAAAATTCTAAAAAAACTTGAACGTCACTATAATATAGAAATTGTCAACAACAATGTTGAACTTGGGGAGGAGGTATTCAATGCGCGCTTTGATAGAATGGAAATTGAAGAGGTTTTAGGGTATTTTAAGGATATCCACGACATTGATTTTACAGTTGAAAACAATAAAGTGACGATAAACTAAAAGTTAAAAATAAAACTAAAGTATAACCAAACAAATAACTGCAATGCCTATGATTTGAAAATTCAGAATCGTCATTCGCTTTCCAAAAAAACTAAACCGGAAAATGCGCTAACATTTTCCGGTTAAAAAAAGCGGTATGGCAAATTATTATGCTAAACCACCAAATAACTTTTTAAAATTATGAAAAAAATCTTCAACCACTCCGAGTTGAGTGCAACTTTGTTGAAATTTGACTTAAAAATGAAATTGACCGTATTGTTATTGTTTACTGCATTGGTTGGATTACACGCTAATGACAGTTATGCCCAAAAGACAAAGGTCACATTGAACGTTGAAAATGTTTCTGTACAGGAAATTTTAGATGATATTGAATCAAAAACAAAGTTTAACTTCGTTTATAATACCGAACATGTAAACCTTCAAAGAAAACTATCCCTTCATATACAGAAAGAGCATATTGAAAAAGTACTCAATCGGTTATTCTTGAATACCGAAACCAATTATAAGGTAAAGGGCACCCAAGTTGTTTTATGGCGGGATCAAAAGGCGAAAAACGCTAAGAAGCCGATTATATATCCTGTGCCAGTTATGAACATGATGGTTCAGTTCACAGTTACGGGAAACGTAACTGATCCAGACGGAATTCCCCTTGCTGGTGCAAGTATCCTTGAAAAGGGAACCACAAATGGTGTACAGACCGATTTTGATGGTAATTTTTCCATTAATGTATCGGATGCAAATGCGACACTGGTATCTTCTTACATAGGATATTCGACCCAAGAAATAACTCTTAATGGCCAGACCACTTTATCGATTATGTTGGCGGAAAGTGCGGTGGCCATGGACGAAATTGTAGTCGTTGGTTATGGTTCTGTTCAAAAAAGTGACCTGACAGGTGCAGTTGCCTCAATCTCATCAGAAGACTTGGGAGACCGTCAAGCAACAAGCGTAGCAGGACTTATACAAGGACGTGCACCAGGTGTGGATGCGACGGGCGGTAAAATTCGTATCCGTGGTATAACTACGTTTAACAATACGGACCCACTAGTGGTTATAGATGGTTTCCTTGGAGGAGATTTATCTACGGTTAACCCTAATGATATTGAGAACATTGAGGTGTTGAAGGATGCATCATCCACCGCAATTTACGGGTCACGTGGAGCTAATGGAGTAATATTGGTAACTACCAAAAGTGGTCGTGAGGGAGCCATGAAGGTAAATGTGAATTTTTGGAGTGGTTTGAAATCAACCACCAATAAAAGAGATGTGTTGAATGCGAACCAATATATTGATTATGTGCATGATGCTCTTAACAATGCTGGACAGAACATTCCTCCTAAATTACTTACAGATGAAGTGAGGATTGATAGAAATGACTGGCAAGACCTAATTTTTCAAACAGGTCATAGTTCGGAGGTCAACGCTAGTTTTTCAGGAGGTACGGAGAAAGCGACCTATTATTTTGGAGTCAGCCATCGAGACGACGAGAACATTATTATTGGTTCCTCTAACAAAGCAACTTACCTCAGGACCAAGAATAGTTTTGAAATAAAGCCATGGCTCGATTTGAACGTCAATGCGGCACTTAGTTATAAAACAATTAAAGGGGCAAGCCCTAGTTATATAGGTATGTTGGGATATATGCCCTACAAAGAAATTTATGATGAGAATCAAATAGGAGGTTATACGGATGTGGATAGAATTAATGACGCTTCAGATGTATCCAATCCCTTGACTATTCCAAACAAAGTAAATCCCGAGACCAATACGTTGGCTTACCAGGCCCAGCTTAATTTAAAAATTAAACCTTTTAAGGGGTTTAGTTACACGATCCAAGCAGGTTTGAAGGGCGATTTTGAGCGATTTTTTCAATGGCAGGATGAATATGTTTCTGCAGGGAGCCATAATGTTAATACGATGTTGGAAAGCAGTTCTTATTTCTATTCACCAATAGTGGAGTCCTATCTTAATTATACAAAACAGTTTGGTGACCATAATGTTTCAGCTTTGTTGGGTAATACTTGGCAAGATGGTGTTCAAGGTGGAGGAATAGGCATAGGTGCTACTGGATACGCCACAAACGAAATAAAATTACTTAGTGTGGCAGGTAGTCCAATGCAACCCACCCAAGATCTTTTCATTGATTCAAGACTATCATATTTTGGAAGGATAAATTATGGTTTTAAGAGTAAATACCTTATGACTATTAATATGCGAGCAGATGCTTCACCTAACTTTTCACCGAACAATAGATGGGGTAAGTTCCCTTCTTTGTCCCTAGCCTGGAAATTGGACGAGGAGTCCTTTTTAAGAGACAATGAAGTGATCAATCAGTTGAAATTGAGAGCTGGTTGGGGTAAATCGGGTAACGATGCCATTGGGCAATACCGTTATCTATCTTCTGTATTCTCTCAGGGCGTGGGATACCCGTTAGGCATCAATCAGGAGTATCAACAAGGTGCCTCGGTGGTGCAAAATGCCTCTCCTGAAATCAAATGGGAAACTACGGAATCGTTGACTGTTGGTGTGGATTTCGGACTGTTCAACAATACCCTTACTGGTACTGTCGAGTATTTTGAGAAGCAAACTGATGATATACTCTTTGCAGTACCTAGCCCATTGTCCTTAGGATATGGATCTGGGCAGGATGGAGGAACCATTGATGGAAATGCCATTGTAAATGCAGCTTCTGTTAGTAACAAAGGTTTTGAATTTTTACTTGGCAAAAGAGGGGATATAGGAGAAAAAATAAGCTATGACATCAGTGCTAATTATACATTTCAGGAAAATGTGGTTACTGGTTTAGGGCTTGGACAACCCTTTCTTTCAGGAGTTTCAAGAACAGAAAAGGGCAGGCCAATAGGATATTTCTATGGATACGAAGCAGACGGTATTTATATGACACAAGCAGAAATTGATGCTGCAAATGCCGACGCAGTAGCAAATGGCCACGATTATTTCCAAGAAGCCTCTACCAGTGCGGGGGATGTTAGATTTAGAGACTTAAGCGGTGATGGAAAAATTGATGGTGATGATCGCACCATGATCGGGAACCCGATTCCTAAGCATCTCTTTGGGGTAAATGCCAGTTTAAATATTGGGCAATTTGATTTTAATATGTTCTGGCAAGGAGCAGCAAATGTTGACATTTACGACGAAGGTTATAAATGGAATCGTGCAGGGGTTAGGATCTTGAATCAGGAGACCATTGTGCTCAATAGATGGAGAAGTGAATCTGAGCCAGGCAACGGTGTACAGCCAAGGGCTCTAAGTGGGGACGCAGTCGCAAACACAAGACCATCTACTCTCATGGTCCAGGATGCTGGTTATCTTAGGTTGAAGCTTATGTCTCTAGGCTACACTTTTTCTGATGAACTTACAACCAAATTCGGAATGTCCAGATTTAGGTTATATGCAAGTGGCGAAAATTTGCTAACGCTTACAAAATACGATGGATTCAACCCAGAAATTGGTGGGGAAAACCTTGTACGTGGGGTAAATCAATTTACTCCTCCTGCAGCAAGGACAGTTGTTTTAGGAATTCAAATAAGTCTTTAAAAATAAATATATGAAAACGATAACAAACATCAAGTTTAAAATGATAGGGGTATTCGTCCTTTTCTTTTTAACCTTTTCTTCATGTGACGAGGAAGTTTTAGAACTGAGTAATCCGGAACAATTTACACTAGAGACATATTTCAAAACTCCAGATCAAATTGTTCAGGGCACCAATGCAGCCTATGCGGCATTTTTTCAACATTGGATAGGAAGCTACCAATGGCCTGAAATTTGGGACGTATTGGGCAATGAAACAGAGGCGACTGCCGGAGCTTTAGGGAGTTACCACGAAGTTCCAATTATTCAAATGAGGGCGTATCAGCATAATCAATTCAACCGCACAGTTGAAAACCTTTGGAGAATGTATTATATGATGATTTTGAGGTCCAACTTGGTCATTGATTCAGCTGATGCTTATTTGGCAGAAAATGATTCCAATGACTTAGTGATTCGATCACGGGGCGAAGCTTATTTTTTGAGAGGCTGGGCCTATTTTAATTTAGCTAATTTATGGGGGGATGTACCACTCAGGTTGAGCTTTGATCAATCTGAGAATGTTGATGCTCCACTGAGTAGTGCCGAAGATGTTTGGGCCGTGGCCGAAAGTGATTTAAAAATAGCCCAATCGCTTTTAAAAGAGGTTGGAGATATTCCCGACACCGAACTGGGCCGGGCGACCAAAGGCTCGGCGACAGGTTTACTTGGTAAATTATACTTGTATAATGATAGACTTCCAGAAGCAGAAATTGAATTGGCTAAATTGGAAGGGCATTATGATTTATTACCTGCTGAGGATTATCTGTACAATTTTGGGGAAATCAATGAAAATAACATTGAAAGTGTCTTTGAGTTCCAATGTACATATGCAGGTCAAGGTGGTAGTTCCGCAATGTTTAGCAATGTAGAAGGTGGTTCAGCTCCGTTTTTGAACAATATGATGCAACAATTACATAGTTGGAACGGATGGCCTAACTGGAAATTCCAGCCAGAGAAGACTGAGGTTTTTATCTACGATGATGAGTCTGGTGCGGAATTTATTGACCCAAGAGGAGCGGAAACCTTTTATGGAGGTGTGGCAGGAGATGATACATGGTGTGATTATTGTCCAGAAAATCCGAATCGTCCATATGACTTTGAAGGCTTACAATATTTCTGGAAAAAGAAAAACAATAGAGAGACCAGACCTGATGAAACTGGTCCGGGTGCAGGTGGGGCCGCTTCGGGTAATAACGTTAGGATCATGAGGTATGCTGATGTCTTGCTTATGAGGGCTGAAATCCAGCTTATGCAAGGAAATGCGCCAGGATGTGTCGATTTTATTAATAGGGTTCGTAGACGTTTCGGCATCTTTGAGTACAACGCGGCGAACTATTCTGATAGTGAGGTGTTTGAGCTTTTGAAACGTGAAAGGGAAATTGAGTTAATGGGCGAAGGTTCAAGATTCAGAGATCTTAAAAGATGGGGAATACTGGAAGAAACTCTAAACCCTGAGTTTCAGGCTAAATACGGAACTCAACCAGTTAATGCAAGCCATTACTTTTTTCCAATACCACAAGGAGAGCTTGATACCAATTTTGGAATATAAATCACGTAGTCCATTGTTGTTTTAGTTTAGTTGCAGTAGAACAGGTTGATGTAACAAAATGTTGAGAGAAACACTCTCGATTAAAAGTGGAGCACGATAAAATTATCGCATCAATTTTATGAATTTTGAATTTCAGAATGATAAATTGTATTCACTCTGTTAAGTCAACCTGTTTTTTATTCATGGACATAAGGTTCCTATGATATAGCTATCTAAAATATTGTGGTTTTGGAATATTCAGCACTAACATAAGCAACCTCTATTTTTTACCAATAGCATACCGTCATGTGCAATAACTTCCGTAAAGGGAGCAACCCTTTCTATGTCTTTATTTGAGAATTTGTCTCCAGAATTTTTTTTAAAACTCATTAAGGGGTAGGAATAAAAGAGAAGTAAATAGGATAGATTTAGGAATGATTGTCTACCTAAAACTATAGTTAAGTACAATAGATGATTTCACATTTATTGAGTGTAAGGGCAAGAGAAACCACTAAAATATTTACCAATAATCTATAAATAAAAATATTATAAATGTCATCATTAAAAATATACTTCTCCAAACTATTATGGATTTCCATAACACTTGTTTTCCTTACGGGCTGTGATAAGGAATCAAACCTGCCAGAAGGCGATATAGACAATGGAGGACTTTTCTTGCCAGACAGGTTTGAAGCTTTGGTTGTGGTAGATAGTATTGGCAATGCCCGACATCTGGCCGTGAATGACAATGGAGATATTTATGTTAAGCTTACAAGTGCTAAACAAGATTCAGGCAATGTAGCTATCAGAGATACAAACAGAGACGGTAAGGGAGATAAAATCGCCTATTTTGGGGATTATCCCGCAGAGGAAGGTTATGGCCCAACAAGTATGAGAATTTACAATGGGTACATTTTTTATAGTACTAAAGACGCTGTTTACAGGCAGAAAATAACCCCTGGTACATTAGTGCCGAAAAGCAAAAGGGAAGTTGTTCTCAAATATGAAATTTATACTTCACATATAGCTAAAACTCTTGCCTTTGATGACGATGGAAATATGTATGTCAATTTCGGGTCATTAACTGATAATTGTCAAGAAGAAGATAGAACTCCTCTTAGCCCAGGTCAATATCCCTGTCTTGAACTGGAAAAGCATGCAGGCATTTGGAAGTTTGATGCTGATAAAATCAATCAGACTCAGCAAGATGGGGTTAGATATGCAACTGGACTTAGAGACGGAATTGCCATGGATTGGAATCATACCACTAATAGTTTATTAGTTTTAGAGCATGGAAGGGACGATATGCATAGAATATGGCCATCCCTTTATTCAGAATGGGAAAGTGCAATGTTGCCAGCTGAAGAATTTCTTGAAATTAAAGAAGGAGCCAATGGAGGCTGGCCTTATTACTATTATGATCAGATACAAAATAAAAGAGTGGTGTCTCCAGAATACAGAGATGTTGATTTAGAGGTAAAAGTGAGTGAACTAACAAATCCCATTATCGGTTTTCCCGGGCATTGGGCGCCAAATGATCTTTTCTTTTACACGGGAAATCAATTTCCAGATCGTTATAAAAATGGGGCTTTTATAGCTTTTCATGGTGGTGGTCGTCGAGCTCCATATCCTACAGGAGGTTTTGTTATATGTTTTGTGCCATATATAAATGAAGAATTTTCAAAATCCTTTGAAATTTTTGCTGATGGATTTATTGGAGAATCGTATAAGGATGGTATGGGACCTGCTGAATATCGGCCTATGGGGCTTGCCATGGGACCTGATGGTTCATTGTATGTTAGTGATAGCCGAAAAGGGAAAATCTGGCGAATCATTTACAGAGGTGATAAGGATGATTTTAGTGAAAGTCAGTTAAGCAAGATGGAAGAGCGGAAAGCACTGACACATATCAGGGATCCTCATGAAATCAATGACAATCTTTCTTATCGTTTGGCAGATGAGGGTCAAAGAATTTATAATACTTATTGCATTGCTTGTCACCAAGCAGATGGCAAAGGAGATGGGAGCCGTTATCCCCCATTGGCAGGATCAGACTGGGTGACTGGGGATAAAACCAGATTGATAAAAGCGGTATTGGAAGGCCTTGAAGGACCTGTAACAGTAAATGGAAAGACATACGATGATGTTATGCCAAAAATGGACTTTTTGAGTGACGAGGATATTGCTAAGGTATTAACGTACATCCGGATGAATTTAAACGAAAATGTTGGAGGAGTTCAAGAGAGAGAAGTGGCAAGGGTTAGGAATGGTACACAGGAAGAACAACACTAGAAATTGAAGTATAAATAAACATCTGGAAGAGATTTTAGATGACGATGAAGGTTTTGAACGATGTTTTCAAATTTCAAAAACAATAAAAAATAAAAATGTGATAAAGTTCAGTTTAGAAGGAAAGCATGCGATTATAACGGGCGGCGGCAGCGGAATTGGGAAGGCTATTTCTAACACTTTCGCAAAACAGGGGGCAACGGTTCACATTCTGGAACTCAGTATCGAAAATGCTGAAAGAACCGTAAAATATATTAGTGAACAGAATGGAACTGCTTTTGCATACCAATGCAATGTGGTAGATCAGACCCAGGTCATTGAGGTTATTGATCGAATCACCGCAAAACATGAAATTTCCATACTTATAAACAATGCGGGCATTGCCCACATTGGAAATATTGAAAACACTTCCACGGAAGATTTGGACAAAATCTATAGCGTAAATGTAAAAGGCCCATATAATTGTATGCACGCCCTTATTCCGAAAATCAAGGAAAAAGGAGGTGTCATCATCAATATGGCCTCTATCGCTTCGACCGTAGGCATCCAGGATAGGTTCGCCTATTCCATGAGTAAGGGCGCAATATTGACCATGACCTATTCTGTGGCCAAGGATTATATCGGACACGGAATTCGATGCAACAGCATCTCGCCCGCGAGGATACATACTCCCTTCGTAGACGGATTCATCCAAAAAAACTATCCAGGAAAGGAGGAGGAAATGTTCGACAAACTGTCCAAGACACAGCCTATTGGGCGAATGGGAAAACCCGAAGAGGTAGCAGACCTGGCACTTTACCTGTGTTCGGATGAGGCCTCTTTTATTACAGGGACCGATTTTCCAATCGACGGTGGATTTATAAAATTGAACAGTTGACAGACGGCTGTCCGGAAAGTTAAACATTAGAACATAAACTTTAATAAATAATGAAATTAATACGATTTGGAAAAGAGGGGGAAGAGAAACCCGGAGTGCAATTAGAAGATGGTACTTGGATTGACATTACAGCATTTGGCGAAGACTATGACGAGAATTTCTTTGGGACAGAAGGGATAAAACGCCTGGCATGCTGGTTGGATAGAAATCAGGATGAAAGTCCCATTGTCTTACCGAGTGAACGGCTTGGAGCACCCTTGGTCCGCCCGTCCAAAATCGTCTGTGTGGGACTCAACTATGCCAAGCACGCCGAAGAAAGTGGTATGGCAATCCCTAAAGAACCCGTGGTATTCTTTAAGGCCACTTCTGCAATCGTTGGGCCCAATGACGATGTTGTTATTCCAAAAAACAGTGAAAAAACTGACTGGGAAGTTGAATTGGGAGTGGTTATAGGAAAAAAAGCAAGTTATGTGGAAGAAGCCAATGCCATGGATCATGTAGCTGGGTATGTATTGCACAACGACTATAGCGAGAGGGCTTTCCAAATAGAAAAACAAGGGCAATGGTGTAAGGGAAAAGGCTGTGATACGTTTGCCCCCATTGGGCCTTTTATCGCTACTGCCGATGAAATAAAAGACCCCAATAATCTAGACCTATGGCTAAAACTTAACGGTGAGACCCTTCAGAACAGCAATACATCGGATTTTATATTCAATGTGCAAGAGGTGGTGAGCTATATCAGCCAATTCATGACATTATTGCCGGGCGATATTATATCAACTGGAACCCCGGCTGGAGTCGGACTAGGTTTTGACCCACCAAAATACCTTAAACCAGGTGATGTTGTTGAATTGGGAATCGAAGGTTTGGGAACTTCAAAACAGGTTGCCAAAAAGTATCACTAAAAACAAAAAGGTGGATTTAAGTATAAATAAAAAGTACCCTTCGGTTTACGACCTAAGGGAAAGAGCAAAGAAAAAAATTCCAAATTTCGCCTTTGAATACCTGGATGGTGGATGCAATGAAGATGTGAACCTGCACAAGAATACCTCAGATATCAGGGAAGTGGAACTTTTGCCCTACTATTTGAGCAAGCATACCAGGTCGGATATGAAAACTGAATTGTTTGGTCATGTTTATGATGCTCCTTTTGGTATCGCCCCCGTTGGATTACAAGGACTCATGTGGCCCAATGCCCCGGAAATTTTGGCCAAGGCCGCCTTCGAGCACAACATTCCTTTTATACTTAGTACCGTGACCACGAGCAGTATTGAACGTATAGGTGAACTAACCGAGGGCCGAGCATGGTTCCAGCTGTACCACCCCACCGAAGACAGCTTGAGGGATGATATTATCAATAGGGCAGCGGCTGCAGACTGTCCGGTGTTGGTCATTCTATGCGACGTGCCAACATTCGGGTTTCGACCAAGGGATATTCGTAATGGTCTTGCCATGCCTCCCAAAATGTCGGTAAAGAACATCTTGCAGATATTGGGCAGGCCGGAATGGGCCCTAAAGACGTTGGTACATGGACAACCAAATTTTGAGACCCTAAAACCTTATATACCAAAAGGGCTTGACCTCAAACAATTGGGGAAATTTATGGACCAAACTTTTTCCGGTAGGTTAAACGAGGAAAAAATAAAGCCTATCCGAGATATGTGGAAGGGAAAATTGGTGCTTAAGGGCGTGTCCAATGAAGCGGATGCGGAGAAAGCTATTCGATTAGGACTAGATGGAATTATAGTGTCCAATCATGGAGGGAGACAATTAGATGCAGGAGAATCGACCATAAGACCATTGGTTCGGATAGCCAAGGAATATGGCAATCAAATAAAGGTGATGATGGACAGCGGTATACGGTCGGGTCCGGATATAGCCAGGACAATGGCGTCAGGAGCCGAGTTTACTTTTTTGGGCAGATCTTTTATGTATGGTGTGGCGGCACTTGGAGCCAAAGGGGGCGACCACACCATTTCACTGTTGAAAATGGAGCTGCAACAAGTAATGGAACAGATCTGCTGCGAAAACATAGGGGATTTTCCCAACCATTTGATAAAATAATATTGAAAAATTTCAGGTCTGTCCATTATATGCCGTACAAGGAAGTTGTGGACCGACCTGATTCCAGAAGTAATGTGAAGGACAATTTTAAAAAAACGACCAATTCCAAACAAACAACTATAACGATTTCGCAAATAACCAAACAAGTAATGAGTGCTATGAAAAACAATAAAAAGTATATCCGAAGATTGGATGAAATCGGAATGGACGACCTGCCAAGTGTCGGGGGTAAGAACGCCTCCCTTGGTGAAATGATCCAGAAGCTAACGGCCCAAAATATTAGGGTTCCCGGTGGTTTCGCAGTAACGGTGGATGCTTATGATGCTTTTATTGCAGAAAATAATCTGAAGGAAAAAATAAATAACGCTTTGGAAGGGCTGAACACATCTGATATAATTCAGCTTAGAAAAGCGGGGTCCAATATCAGAAAATTGATTTCCAATGGTAAATTCCCGGTTTCAGTTGAAAAATCGATTTTGGAGTCTTATTACATTTTATCCGCAGATTATAATCAAGAAGCCACGGATATTGCTGTACGCTCCTCCGCAACTGCTGAAGATCTACCGGATGCTTCTTTTGCAGGGCAACAATCCACTTACTTGAATATTCGTGGAGGGGAAATGTTGTTGACTGCAATAAGAAGTTGTTTTGCGTCCCTTTACACGGACCGGGCCATTTCCTATAGGTCATCCCGGGGCTTTGATCACTTTGTGATCAAATTATCGGTCTGCGTCCAAAAAATGGTACGTTCCGATTTGGGGGCTTCGGGCGTTGCTTTTTCATTGGACACGGAGAGCGGCTTTAAAGACGTAATCTTGATTAATGGGGCCTATGGGTTGGGTGAACTTGTGGTAGGGGGTGAAATATCTCCGGACGAATTCATTGTGTTCAAGCCAACCATGAAAAAAGGCTTTAATGCCATTATTGACAAAAAGCTCGGCAGGAAGACTCATAAAATGATTTATGGAAACAAACCATTTGAAACGGTTCGGCAGGTCCCCGTGGAACAGAGTATCCAAGACACCTTTTGTTTAAAGGATACGCAGGTAATGCAACTGGCGCAATGGGTCCAAAAAATTGAAGAACACTATAGTTCGCGCAGGGGTTCATGGTGTCCTATGGACATCGAATGGGCCGTGGACGGGCTCACCAACGAACTTTTTATAGTACAGGCGCGTCCGGAGACCATTCACTCACAAGAACAGTCGGATAATATAAAGGAATATGAAATCGAGGACGAGGACCAGTTAAAGGACAAACTTATCTTGGACGGTGTTGCTGTTGGTGATAAAATTGGAACAGGAAAAGTACATCGAATCTTTACTTTGGACGGGCGGGATGGCAGTTCGGACGAAACGGATTTCACGGAGGGAAATGTCCTGGTCACCGAAATGACAGATCCCGATTGGGAACCATTGATGAAAAAGGCCTCAGCCATAATCACAGAGAAAGGTGGAAGAACCTGCCACGCTGCAATTGTGGCGCGTGAAATTGGTGTCCCCGCCATTGTGGGCGCTTCGAATGCAACGAGTTTGCTAAAAAATGGGCAAAACATTACCGTATCGTGTGCGGAAGGGAATGTTGGAAAAGTGTACAAAGGAAAAATAAACTATAAACTTCACGAAACAGCCTATTCAGAATTTCCCAAGACAAAAACTCCGATTTTAATGAACATTGGGTCACCAGAATTGGCTTTCCAATACAGAAAAATCCCCAATGGGGGTGTAGGTCTGGCCCGGGAGGAGTTTATCATCAACAATTATATAAAAGTACATCCTTTGGCACTGTTAAAACACAAGGGGCTCAACGACCCTTCACTTTCCGCATCGATAGAAGAACTAATGAAGGGTTACGAATCGGAGGAAGCCTTTTTCATAAACAAATTGGCGCAGGGAATAGCAAAAATAGGTGCAGCGTTTTATCCAAATCGTGTAATTACAAGATTATCTGATTTTAAGACCAATGAGTATTTCAACCTGTTGGGAGGAAATTATTTTGAGCCCAAGGAAGAAAACCCGATGATCGGTTGGCGTGGGGCTTCAAGATATTATTCCGAGACCTTTAAAGAGGCATTTGTGCTGGAATGTAAAGCTCTCAAAATGGTAAGGGACGATTTTGGACTCGAAAATATAACTATTATGATTCCTTTTTGTAGGACTCCTCAGGAATTGATCAAGGTATTGGATATTATGGAAGAAAATGGTCTCAAACGGGGAGAGCGCGGATTGGAAATCTATTTAATGGCAGAATTGCCATCCAACGTGATATTGGCAGATGAATTTGCTCCAATGATTGATGGGTTTTCCATTGGTTCCAACGATCTTACTCAATTGGTTCTAGGCCTTGATCGTGACTCCAGTTTGGTAGCTCATTTGTATGATGAGCGCAATCCCGCTGTTAAAGATATGATAAAATTGTTGATAGTCTCGGCCAAGAAGCACAAGACCAAAGTAGGTATTTGTGGTCAAGGACCTTCGGACTTTCCAGATTTCTCAAAGTTCCTTATTGAGGAAGGGATAGATACTATTTCAGTTACCCCGGATTCTATGTTAAAAACTTTGAAAGTGGTAAAGGAAATAGAAAGTAAACTGTGATAGAAAAATCTTGGGTATATGGATTTGTTTTTTCAAAACTCAAATACAATTTAAGCACAATGGAAACTTGTACATGAGCGACCGTCACATAAGAAGGGCTTACGTAAATAATCGAAATTTCCAGTGTTTGTTCGTGTACAGACAAACCGACAATTAAAATTAACCGTTAATAAATTTAAAATGCATGGGAGCATCAAATATTGAATCAAAAAATACAAGACTTATTTTATTTTACGCAAGTTGTTTTGCAGTAATCACCAATGCTTTTTCCTTTAGCATAAGAGCGGGTATTCTTCCCCAATTGGGTGAGGAGTTGAACCTTTCAGGAGGGGAATTGGGGTATATCAATTCCATGTGGTTCTTGGGCTTTCCCATTTCTATGATAATTGGTGGGTTGGTATATAATAAAATCGGCGGAAAATTGATTATGCAGTTTGCCTTTTTCGCACATACCTTTGGAATTATTATGACAATTTATTCTGGAAGTTATGCTGGACTACTGATTTCCACCTTGTTGATCGGCTTCGGAAATGGATGTACAGAAGCTGCTTGTAATCCAATGATTGCGGATTTATATAAAGGAAATACCATAATTAAAATGATGAATCGTTTTCATATGTGGTTTCCGGGTGGTATTGTGATTGGGGCTTTGATTTCGAAATACATGACCGACGGAGGGTTTGGGTGGCAATCTCAAATATGGATATTGTTGGTTCCTACCCTTATCTATGCTTATTTATTTTATGGAAAACCTTGGCCAGAGGCAAAGACAAAAGAAGAGGCTTCATTGTCATATAATTTTAAAGCAATGGGAACCCCACTGTTCATTTTTATGTTGGTATGTATGTCTCTAACCGCGGCTTCAGAATTTGGGCCTCAACAATGGGTCGGATTGATACTTGCAAGAAGCGGTGCTGAACCTATGCTGATTTTAGCTTTGGTAACCGGACTAATGGCAGTTGTTAGGTACTTTGGAGGAGCTGTTGTTAAAAAGTTGGACCAAACCGGTGTTTTCTTGGCAGCTAGTGTTTTGACGCTTATTGGTATATTTTTATTCAGTACCCAAACAGGAAGCATGGCCTATGTGGCAGCTATCATTTATGCTTTTGGAATCGCATACTTTTGGCCTAATATGCTAGGGTTTGTGGCTGAAAAAATCCCGAAAAGCGGCGCCATAGGTTTGTCGGTTATGGGTTCGGTTGGAATGGTCGCTGGTTCCTTCTTTCAGCCGATTATAGGTGCTTGGATTGATTCGAACAGGGCAATAGCAAAAGCAAAAGGAATTACTGGTGATGAACTGGAGTTGGTTGCAGGTCAGGCCACTATGCAAAATATGACCATATTCCCAGCCATTTTAATTGTATTGTTTATAATTCTTTTTATTTGGGTAAAAAAAATAAAGCAAAGCCAAAGCCTCTAGCGGAAAATTAATTTTATTGGGTTTCTTTATACAAATAATGGCACTTTTCATTTATGGTTGTATTTGAATTGAAAAATTAGCGCTTTGTTAAGCCAATTCAAGTTCAAGTTTTATTAAATTTGTTTTGCAAAACACACATAAGTTTTGCCTCTGAATGTACCGTTTTGAATGCAGTTTAGAGTTCGGTTAATCAGTTGAAGAAATTAGTTTAAAATATTGATTGTTAGAAGATTGTGAATATTACTTTCTTCCAGTCATCCCGACAGGAGCGTGTCCAAAGGGCACCAAAATAAGGTAACCAAGCTAAAAACCAAGGAGTTACATTTTTCTTGGTTTGGTTTGGTGCCAAATGAGACCCTTTTAATTGTGCCCCATCCGTAGCCCCATTGCAGTGGCCGGATAAAGCAAAAACAAAGGGCCCACCGAAGCATTCAGGCTTTCGTTTCAAGGAGTTTTTTAACCCAAAAGCGAAAGACATGAGACCCAACAAAAAATTCGGCATCCACTTCTGGATTAAGACCTCAAAAAAACGTATCGACGGTAAAGTGCCCATTTACGCCCGGATTACCCTGAATGGCATCCGAACGGATTTCAGCGTCAAGCGAATGATATACGAAAACGAATGGTGTTCCCGTACCGGAAGGGCCCACCCAAGTGCCAAGATTTCCAGTACCCTGAACCCATACCTCGATAAAGTGGCCACCGAGGTAAGGGACTGTTACGAAGATTTTGGCAGGAAAAAGGAATACGTCACCGCCCACAAAATAAAGGAACGTTATTTGGGAGGCGAACAGGACAGCCACACCCTGACTGCACTGATTAACTTCCACGACCAAGTGGAGCTCCCCAAATTGGCCCCGGGCACGGCCAAGAACTATTCCGCCACGGAAAACTATCTCAAAAAGTATCTAAACGCAAGTCACAAAACGGAGGACATCCACTTGAGCCAAGTTGATTTCGCCTTCATCCTTCAGTTTGAAGAATACCTAAAAAACTGTAAGCCACTACGTGCCTGTCAGCCCTTGGGGCACAACGGGGCCATGAAACACATGGAAAGGTTCCAAAAAATGATGGGACTCGCCCATAAGTTCGATTGGATACCCAGCAACCCGTTCAAGCGGTATCAATTGAAATTCAGGGAAAAGGAAGCTTCCTTTTTGGAAGAAAGCGAACTTGGAACCCTTGAAAAATTCAGGCCTAAGAACAAAAGGTTGGCACTTACGTTGGATATGTTCCTGTTTTCCTGTTACACCGGGTTGAGCTACATCGAGGTCAAACAACTGAGGCCACAGCACATCATAAATGGTGTCGACGGAGAAGAGTGGATCAGTGTGACCAGACAAAAGACCCGTGTGCCGGTCAAGGTACCCCTATTATGGAAGGCAAAAGAGATTCTAAATGTCTATTTAGAAGATCCCAGAATCCTAAGTACTGGAGAATTGCTCCCTATCCCCACCAACCAGACCGTGAACCGGGACATCAAGATTTTGGCAAAGAAGGCAGGTATCGGAAAGCAACTGACCTTCCATTCCGCACGCCATACCTTTGCCACCACCATTACCCTGACCAACGGAGTGCCTATCGAGACCGTTTCCAAATTGTTGGGCCATACCAAGCTGTCCACCACGAAGCGGTACGCCAGGGTAATCGAACAGAAGATAAGTCAGGACATGGCCAATTTAAGGGCCAAATTGGACAGGTCCAAGAAAGTTGCCCAGAACAATGCAGTTCCAAGAACGGAACCGACCAAGTATCCCAGCCTACGGATTGTCAAATAGGGATTGTCCAAACATTGAACAGCAAGGCAAGTTACCATATGAAATCCTACTTCCCGCCCACTTTATGGAGGGGATAGGAAGCAAACCCCGAAGATTGGCCCTTCCCAAAGGACGGACGGTCAAGGCCCCGGAAACGGATGGCCTCCGCCAAATGTTTGACCCCGATCTCTGGGCACCCCTCCAGGTCGGCGATGGTTCGCGCCACCTTTAGGATCCGGGTATAGGCCCGCGCCGAAAGCCCGTGCCGTTCCATGGCCGTTTTTAGGATCCACTGCCCCTGGGCATCCAGGGCACAGCATTCTCGGACCATCCACGACGACATTTGGGCATTGGTAAGGTGACCCTGACCGTTAGGGAATCGAAAGGCCTGTAGGTCCCTGGCCCGCAACACCCGCCCACGGATGGCCCTACTGTCCTCCGATGGGGTCGGTGCGGTAAGGTCCTCAAAGGAAGGCGGGGAGACCAGGACATGCAAGTCAATGCGGTCCAACAGGGGACCGGATATCCTGTTGCGGTATTTCTGCACCTCCACGGGCGAGCAGGAGCAGGGAACGGTCGGATGATCCAGAAAACCACAAGGGCAGGGGTTCATCGAGGCCACCAACATAAATCGGGAAGGGTACCGTACCGATGCCTTTGCCCTGGAAATGGTCACGTAACCCTCTTCCAAAGGCTGGCGGAGCACCTCCAAAGTCGTCCGCTTGAACTCGGGGAACTCATCCAGGAAGAGCACCCCATTGTGGGCAAGGGAGATTTCCCCCGGCTGGGGCGGCGCACCCCCACCGACGAGGGCCACATCGCTGATGGTATGATGGGGGCTCCGGAACGGACGGACCTGGACGAGGGAATTGGCCAAATGGTTCTGCGAAAGGGAATGGATCTGGGTGGTTTCCAAGGCCTCCGAGGCAGCCAAGGGCGGCAGGATGGTCGGCAGCCGTTGAGCCATCATCGTCTTCCCGGCCCCGGGGGGTCCGATCAATAGGATATTGTGTCCCCCAGCAGCCGCAATCTCCATGGCACGTTTGCAGGATTCCTGTCCCATGACCTCCGAAAAATCAAGCTCATCGATCTGAGGATCCAAGGTCCCCATATTGGGAGCACCTGCCCTAAGGGACTTCTTTTCCTGCGTACCGTCCAAGACGGTAACGACCTGCCCCAAATGGTCAAGTCCATACACGTTGATCCCATCGACCAGGGCCGCTTCGCGGGCATTGGTCTTCGGTACCCATAGTCCTTCGTACCCCATTTCCTTGGCCAGTACCGCAGCGGACAACACCCCCTTGACCGGTAAAAGGCTCCCGTCCAGGGAAAGTTCCCCCAACATCAGAAAACCGTCCAATCCCTTCAGGGGGATCTGTTCCGAGGCCGCTAGGATCCCAACTGCCATCGCCAGGTCAAAGGCCGTGCCTTCCTTGGGCAGGTCGGCGGGGGAGAGGTTGATCAAGATCTTTTTGCCCGGCATCCGGAAGCCCGATTCCGCAAGTGCACTGTCCACCCGTTTTAGGCTTTCCTTGACGGCATTGTCGGGAAGCCCGACCAAGGTACACTGGATGCCGCGGCTGATCTTGGTCTCCACGGTAACGGTCCGGGCGGTGATGCCCTGAAGGGTAGCGGTATGGGTCTTTACCAACATGGGTCCGGGTTTAGGGGTTACTACGGCAAAGCTTGGCCATAGCCCTGTAAATAGTCGGTCAGCAGCCGTTTATATCCGTTTAATTTTTTTTCACCGGCTAATGGGCAAGACAATAAATGCCCGTGATCGCGGGAGCACAATGCACAAGTGCAATGTTTGTAAACCGTTGCCTTTTGATGTCCAAAAGGGAAGGAAAAAGGGCAATGGTCAAAAATCCCTATTTTTGGTCGAAGGCATTTTTATGGAAAGGCACTGTTTATTCTGCAACAAACCCATCGAGGGCCGCTCGGACAAAAAATTCTGCGACGATTACTGCCGCAGCAGCTATAACTACAACAAAAATGCGGGGCATGCCCCATTGGTCCGCAAGATCGTGTCCATCCTGAAAAAGAACCGGAAGATTATCAAGGAGCTCAACCAAGGGACCTCCGGAACGACAAAGGTAAGCCGAGAGGAACTCCTGGCCAAGGGATTCGATTTTGACTATTACACGAACATCTACCATACCCGTGCCGGTGACGCCTATTTCTTCTGTTTTGAAATGGGCTACCTCAAATTGGACAACGAGAAAATACTGTTGGTGGTCAAGGACAACCACCCCCTACAGGAGCGGGAAACCTAACGGAACGGTAGGTTCGGGACCAGATCCAGGTCCGCAAAGCTACAATGGGAAGTTGCGGAGACCAAAAGAAAATCCATCAGGTCCAGCCTGAGAAGTTCGGCCGTGGACTTGAGGTGTTCATAGAGTTCAATGTCCGGGACACTGGGCACCGGATCTTGGAAGTCCCCCTTTTGGATGAACACCAGCTTTGAGGCACAGTGGTCCTGAATGGTGTCGAGCAGACCGCCCACGTCCAGGGCATCGGGCGTATCCACATAGTTCGAAAGCTGCACCAGTCCGAGGAACCTTCGATCGGAATTCGCCAGGAGGAACCAGGATTCGCGATCGGACCTGCCCCCGTGGTATTCCCGGAAGAGCCGCACACAATCCTCGCTACCGTTCAGCACGAAAAGGGAATGATCCTCCTGTACGGGAAGCCCCTTGCGGCGGTGCAGTTCAAAGGCGGCCTTAAGTATGATCGCCTTGGCGGTACCTATCCCATGGAAACGGCACAGTTCCCGTTCAGGCGTATGGGACAACCGGTCCAGATCGCCATCATAATGATCGAGGATGCGCTGGGCCAGTCCGATCGCCGACTCTTTTGGGGTGCCCGAACCGATAAAGATGGCCAGGAGTTCTGCATTGGAAAGCGAATCCGCTCCAAAAAGCATCATTTTTTCCCGGGGCCGTTCCGCGGGGATCCATTCCTTGATGGTGAATTTTTTACGTTTCATGAGAGGTATGTCCAGCGAGGTGTTTCACAATACAGGGCAAGGTGGTCAAAATGGGGCGGTACAATAGGAGAATATCCGAATATATCCGTTAGTCACCGGCTACAGGACGATGGACAAAAAGCCCTGGATGACCATGGCCATAAGGGAACGTGAGGTTTGCGCCTTGCGTTTGGCAATAGTCCATTGTTCCTTAGGTGTAACCCCCTGGGACGATTTCCTGTCCTCCCTTGGCCACCAACACCTTTACCGCCCCAATGGACGATGGCACCACGGACTTACAACTGACAGCGAACGATACCCTAACGTTTTCGGCTATTAGGGAAGGGTTGAACAACGGTAGCTTTGCCGTTTTTCCCATATTCGAGAAATGAAAGCTACACTTCCTTGGTACCCATGAATATTATTAACTTTATACATATATGAAGGATAAGCCAAAAATAGACAAGGATTCTTTTATCAGGGATTGTAACCTAAGTGTACGGACACAAAATGTACTTTATAACAATGCAAAAGCCTTTGGGGTAGAAAAGACCTCATTCATAACGAACAGTGATCTTAAAGTTTCGGATATCGGTAAGGTATCGTTACGGGTCATAGGTGGTTTTAGGAATTGCGGCAAAAAAACGCTTTTGGAAATTATCGCATTGTGCACAAAGGCAGGAGTGGAATTCAAACAGGAAAAAAACAGCCCACCCCCGACAACTGACCCGGGTAAATGAATTCACTTTTCCGGTTACGGGACGGCAGGCTGCCATATTTTAAAAACCAAAGGATCTTGCCAGTACCATCGGATGGATATTGAACGTCGAAACTAAAGGGATAAGGATACTCCTGCAAATAAACCACCTTCAATTCGATGAAAGGAACGATAGGATCAATCCAAGGAGTACCTGATGCTTGGTCTGCGATGGACAAAGCCCTAGATGACCGGCGCAATAAGGAAACTTGGGTTTTGGGGATGGCACTGGTCTATGGCATTTCAAGGCAACCTCTTGGGCGTTTGGCCATCTAACCAAAAAAAGACCAATGAAACCTTTTTATCTTTTCCTACTACCTTTTTTACTGATCCTGGGCTGTAATTCCGATGATGACACCCAGCCCCCCTTGGCCATCAACACCTTTACCGCCCAAAAGGATGAACACCTTTGGGAGGGAAACACTGAACTACAGTTGATGGAGAACGATACGCTCGTCTTCTTGGCCGTTGGAAAAGGACTCGACAATGGCGTGTTGATGGTAAAGACAAAATTTAAAGGAGTGGGAACCTACACAGTGGAAAAGGAAAAGGCGCTTTATTATGATACGCTAGGTGGGGATGCCATAGTGGCACAATACACTCTACAAGAACCGGAAATGGCCACTTTTGTGGTGAAATCCTACAACGAATCCAACGGAACGGTGACTGGCAACTTTTCGTTCGAACTGTTTCCAGAGGCCCAGGGAGGAAAAAGCATCGAAAATTTTCTGAAGATCACCGAAGGCAGTTTTCGGGGAACCCTTGAGGAATTTCCTTAAGCGTCTTGCACCCGGATAGGCAGACCGAACATAAAGATCAAAATCCCCTGTAGTTTTTCCCCCACCTTTTTTCGGATCTGGGCATAGGCACGGGTCATCTGGCTCTCCACCGTCTTGACCGAAAGGTTGAGATGTTCCGCGATCTCATTGTTGGTCAATCCTTCCTTTTTGCTCAGCAGAAAGATTTCCCTGCACTTGGGGCTCAAGTCCTCGATTTCCCGCCGGACATGCTGTATCAAGCGGTCCAGACTCGTTTCATCCTCCTCCACAAGGGTATTTATAGCGGTCATATACTCCTTTTCCAGGTTCAGGATGAACTTGCGGTGCTTGTACTGGTCCAGGAACTCATTGTACACCGAGCGGTAGAGTAGGCTACGGACACTGGAACCCGTACGCAGACGATCCCTTTTTTTCCAAAGGCGCAGCATCACGTTCTGGACCATGTCCGCGGCCAGGTCATGGTCCTTGCAGAAACTATAGGCATACAGGCACAGCCTATGGTGGTAGCGATCCATCAAAAAAGCATAGGCCGCTTCCTCACCCCGCTGCAAATCGTACACCAAAACAGCCTCATTCCCATAATCCCTGTCAGATTGTCCTTGCATATGCATTGATTTTCACCTTATGGTTAGGTAAATATGAAAAAAAAATTATAAAACGGTTTAGGGGAGGTGGATTTGGTGGTCTTAATAGCTACACAAGAACATCAGTTCCATGACCCCCCGGATACAACATCTTATCGTAAAATATTTGAACCAGGCAGCCACTGGCCAAGAACTGGACGAACTGGCACATGGGCTCAAAGACCCCGGCCATACCGAGCAGTTCCAATCCCTTGTCCGCACCCATTATGCCATAGACCATATCATGAAAGACTTTGACACCGAGCAGGAGAAAAGAAAACTGCTCCACAACATCCGCAATGGAGAACGACAAAAGAAGGTCCGAAAGTTGTGGACCCGGTCATTGGCCGCCGCCGCTTCGATCCTTCTTATCGTGTCCCTTGCCCTTTTCCTGGGCCGGGAAGACAAAGAACCAATTTCCAAAGCCCCCATTATCGTGGACAACACGATCCAGCCGGGAACGGACAAGGCGACCCTTACCCTGGAAGATGGATCAAATATCACTCTTGAAAAAGGGGCCCGCTACCAATCTCATAACGTCACAAGCAACGGCGAGGAGTTGGTTTATACCTCTCCACCGACAAAGAACAATGAAGGGCCAAAAACCAATACATTGACCGTTCCAAGGGGAGGCCAATTCTTCCTGACCCTAGCGGACGGGACCAAGGTATGGCTCAACTCGGAATCCCAGTTGAAATATCCAGTGGCCTTTACTAACGGAGAACCAAGGATCATTGAACTGGTGTACGGAGAGGCTTATTTTGATGTCTCGCCCAGTACGGAACACGGGGGATCCCAGTTCCAAGTGAACCATAAGGACCAAAAAGTGGAAGTATTGGGCACCGAGTTCAACATCAAGGCCTATCAAAATGAGGCAGTGGTCTATACCACCCTGGTCGAAGGCAAGGTGGCCCTCTCCTACGAAGGGAACATACAAGGCCTCCAACCCGACCAGCAATTCAGCTACAATACCCAAAACAAGACCGTCTCCCTTTCCCATGTGAACGTGTTCGATATCGTCTCCTGGAAAGAAGGCATTTTCAGTTTTGACTATACCCCGCTTGAAGATATCATGAAGGTATTGGAACGATGGTACGATATGGAAGTGGTCTTTGAAAACGACAGGTTAAAAGAAGAACGCTTTATCGGTTCCATCAACAAAAAATATACGATCGAGGAAGTTTTATCGGCCCTGATGCAAACCAATATCATCCAGACCTATGAGATCCACCAAAACACGATTGTCTTAAAATGAAAAGTAAATAGTGACAACCCATAACCAAAAACTATAAACGAAAAACCAATAACAACTAAAACCGAAAACAATGAAACCAAAAACCTAGCAGAGTATGAAATAATTGCCTCCACGGCAAGTGGAAAAAGGAGGAATATAGCCGGCACCTGGACAGTTCAGACTATACCCCCCTAACGTCATTATCAGTTAAATAACTAACAAGTAACACTCAAATTTATGGAAATTAATAAAAGAGATCCCCGCTATCCTAAAATAGATGGGATACTTAAATGCATTATGCGGACACTAGTACTCTTATTTTGTGTAGCTACATTCGGATTGACCCCCAAGGAAAGCATGTCCCAACGGATCATGATCGATGCGGACAAGACCGTATCCGTCGAAGAGGTCTTTCGGATCATCAAGTCCCAGACCAAGGAGTATATGTTCATCTACCATGAAGGACTGTTGAAAGACCTGCCCAAAATCGAGTTGAAGAAAGGCACCATCCGAATGGACAAGCTCATCAACAAAAGCCTGTCCAAAGCCAACCTCAATGTGGTAGTGACCAAGAACAACACCATCTTGATCAAGGAGCGAAAAAAGAACGAACAACAACAGGTTAGCGGAACCGTCACCGACCAAGCAGGAACCCCCATACCCGGGGTCACCGTAATGGTAAAAGGAACAACCTTGGGCACGGCAACGGATTTCGACGGCAACTATCAAATCACCGTCCCCAGCCCTGACCACGTACTGGTCTTTACCAGTGTCGGTTATGATACTCAAGAAATAACTGTCGGACAACGAACATCAGTCAATGTTAAGCTTAAGGAAGGCGTGCAGGAACTCGACGAGGTAGTGCTCAATGCGGGCTACTATAAAGTGACCGAAAGGGAGAGAACAGGGAACATTGCCACGGTAAAGGCTACTGTAATCGATAAACAGCCCGTGGGCAACGCCTTGGCGGCCATGCAAGGCCAAATGTCAGGGGTCAATATCGTCCAGAATACCGGAGTGCCCGGAGGTGGGTTTTCCGTGGAGGTACGAGGACAGAATTTTATCAATGGGGTCACCGATCCGCTATATATCGTGGATGGGGTGCCCTTCGGTTCCCAGTCCTTGGGTTCCGATGATGTGTCACGGTTTATCCTTGGCAGTGATATCAGCCCTCTGAATGCCATCAATCCCAACGATATCGAGAGTATCGAAGTGCTCAAGGATGCCGATGCCACGGCCATCTATGGATCCCGTGGGGCCAATGGAGTAGTGCTGATCACCACCAAAAAGGGGAGGGCCGGAAAAACGCGCTTTGATGCGCATCTGAGTACCACCTTTGGACAGGTCTCCAACTTTGTGGACCTGATGAACACTGAGCAGTATCTGGAAGTACGCCGTGAAGGGGTCATCAACGATGGATTCGAGGCCTCGCTCGAGAACCCCGTTTTTGATAGTTTTTGGCCCGATATTACCCTGTGGGACAGCAACCGTTACACCGATTGGCAACAGGAACTCATCGGGGGCACCGCTTACCGGAACAATGCCCAATTGTCCATCTCCGGCGGGAGTGCCCAGACCCAGTTTTTGGTCAGTGGGGCCCTGTTGGACGAAACCACGGTATTTCCCGGGGATTCCAATTATAAGCGGGCCACGGTTCATAGCAACATCAACCATCGCTCCAGCAATGAGCGGTTCCTGTTGAACCTCTCCACCAGCTATACCCATGAGGATAACCTAGTGCCCAGTATCGATCTTTCTTCTCAAGCGTATACCCTGGCGCCCAACGCCCCGGCCTTGTATGATGAGGAAGGCAATTTGAATTGGGAGAACAATACCTGGAACAATCCATTGGCCTCCTTGGAGGAAAAGGTAGGGGTGAAGACCAGTACCGTGCTGGCCAATGCCATGATTTCCTATGAGCTGTGGGAGGGTCTTGAGCTGCGCAGTAGTCTCGGCTATACGGATTATCGCTTGGATTCCTACCGGGCCCTGCCCAGTTCGGCCCGTAACCCAATGTTCAATTTTACGCCACAAAACTATTCCAGCCTGACCACCAATCAGTCCCAAAGGACCTCTTGGATCGTGGAGCCCCAATTGCAATGGAAACAAGAGTGGGATGTACTTTCCATGGATGTGCTGGTGGGGACGACCTTCCAACAGGAGACCACCGAACAGCTTGTCCTCCGTGGACGGGGATTTCCGACCAATGCCCTGATCAATAATATGGCAGCGGCCGATGAGGTGGAGGCACGTGGGAGTTCCGATAGCGATTATCGGTACAATGCCGTCTTTGGGAGGGTCAACCTCCAATTGTTGGACCGGTATATCCTGAACCTGACGGGTAGAAGGGACGGCTCGTCCCGATTTGGGCCCGGTAGGCAATTCGGGAACTTTGGCGCGGTGGGACTGGCCTGGATATTTTCCAAAGAGAAGCTGTTCGCAGAGAGCACTTTTTTGAGCTTCGGGAAACTGCGGGGCAGTTATGGGACCACAGGCAGCGATAATATTGGTGACTATCAGTTTTTGGATACCTACACCATTGTTGGAGAGGATTATTCAGGGGTGTCCATCTTAAGTCCCACGGGAATTTTCAATCCGGCCTTTGGTTGGGAGGCGACCAACAAACTGGAAGCAGGCCTTGAACTGGGGTTCTTTAAGGATCGGGTATTTCTCAATGCCGCATGGTACCGGAACCGCTCCTCCAATCAGTTGGTGGGAGTGCCCTTGGCTGCCACAACGGGCTTTTCGGAGCTGACAGGGAATTTCGATGCGACCGTGGAGAACTCCGGCCTGGAGCTGGACCTGCGTTCCATCAATCTGTCAAAGGGCCGTTTTAAATGGTCGACGACCTTGAACCTGACCGTACCCCGGAGCAAATTGGTGCGTTTTGATGGCTTGGAGACCTCCACCTTCGCCAATCAATATGTCATCGGGGAGCCCTTGTCCATTGTGAAGCTCTACCGTTCCTTGGGGGTCGACCCCGAAACAGGACAATACGAGATAGAGGATTTCAATGGGGACGGGGCCATCACCAGTAACGAGGACCGACAATTTATTGCGGACTTGGCCCCTAGTTTTTATGGGGGACTGGGCAATACGATCAGTTGGGGGAACCTGACCTTTGATGTGTTCCTCCAGTTCAAAAAACAAGAGGGGTTCAACAATTTTCAGAACGATGCCGTACCGGGATTTCCCAGAAATGCCAGTGTGGAGCTTCTCGACAGATGGCAGGAACCCGGAGATATGAAACCCGTTCAAGTGGCTTCCTCGGGATTGGCCTTTGGGGTGGGCAATGGCGACCTCCAACTCAGTAGCGATGCTGCGGTTTCGGATGCTTCTTTTATCCGGGTCAGGAACATTTCCCTGAAC
>JANSXF010000049.1 GCA_024743095.1 Flavobacteriaceae bacterium | reverse complement strand
CGGTATACGTTCGCTCAGCTGAAAGCTCGCGAACAGCTTTTCTTGGTAATCTTTCTTGCCCTGCATACCTAAAGGTACGATCCATCCTTGGAGCAGCAATGATCAACGAACACTTTTTTTATTAACTTGTGCAACAGGCACCTCAGTTATAGGAAGTGTGGTCGGAACTTATTCCGCGGCTCCGACAAATGAGGAGGTATTGATAAGATTTTATAAAAAAACACGCCCTTGGGGCTTTTGGAAACCAATATACAGAAAGCTTAAAGAAGCGGAACCCGATTTTCAAAAGAATGGTGCCTTTAAGAGGGATATGTTCAATGTCTTAGTGGGAACGACTGCCCAGACCTTATTGGTTTTGATTCCAATGTACTTCATTATACATGAAAATACGAACATGCTAATATCCATAGCCATTCTCTTGGTATGTCTTTTCATTTTGAAGAAGAATTGGTGGGATTATATTAAGAATGAACCTAATATATCGAGCAATTAAGATTAAATCTAATGCAAATCAAAAAAATAAAAAAAACAATACCCGGATACGATGAAATTTATAAAAACCATAGAGCGTTTTTAGAGCGGCCAAATAAGCGAGCAAAGGATTCAAATGGAGTGTTTGAAAGATTTGAAAACCCAGTCATGACCAAGGAACACGCTCCTTTGGAATGGAGATATGACCTTGATGCTTCTTCCAACCCGTTCGGCATGGAACGAATAGGAATAAACTCCACCTTTAATCCTGGAGCTATCAAATGGAGGGATAAGTACCTTTTGGCTGTCAGGGTCGAAGGATCTGACCGTAAATCATTTTTTGCCATTGCCGAAAGCCCCAACGGCATAGATAATTTCAAATTTTGGGATAGGCCAATCGTATTGCCGCAAACGGATGATCCGGACACCAACGTATATGATATGCGGTTGACCAAGCATGGGGATGGATGGATTTATGGTGTTTTCTGTACTGAAAGAAAGGACAAAACCAAGCCAAATGATACTACTGCGGCCATAGCAAACGCGGGAATCGTCAGAACAAAAAATTTGATAGAATGGGAAAGATTGCCGGATTTGATCTCGAATTCCGGGCAACAACGGAATGTTGTGGTTCACCCAGAGTTTGTTAACGGAAAATATGCTTTGTACACCAGACCACAGGATGGATTTATTGAAGTTGGTCAAGGAGGGGGAATCGGTCTTGGGTTTATTGACAATATGGAAAACCCAACCTTAAAAAATGAAAAGATAATCCATCACAAAACTTATCATACAATATATGAAATGAAAAATGGTATTGGCCCCGCTCCTATTAGGACAGAAGAGGGTTGGCTGCATTTGGCCCATGGTGTGCGTAATACCGCTGGAGGACTTCGGTATACCTTATACTTGTTCATGACAGATCTAAATGACCTTACCAAGATTATTTATCAACCAGCTGGATATTTAATGGCACCAAGCTATAGGGAAACGGTGGGAGATGTGCCCAACGTGCTGTTCTCCAACGGTTGGATACAGGATGTCCTGCAGTCCACGGTTGTTCAGGTCGGTTAGCACTTGGAGCCAGAAGTTGGCACCCTCGCTCTCGGAGATGTACATGCCCAAAACTTCCTTATATCCCTCCTTGTTGATGCCAAGTATGTTATAAAGAGCCTTGTGCTCGATCTTCCCATCGACCTTTACCTTGTAGTGCATCGCATCCAGCCATACGATGCAATAGAGGGGCTCCAGGGGACGGTTCTGCCACGCCTTTACATCGGGGACGATCCGATCGGTGATCTGGCTTAAGACCGTATGGGAGATCTCCGTATCGTACATCTCCTTGATATGGGACGAGATGTCCCGGTAACTCATCCCAAGGCCGTAGAGGCCGATGATCTTCTCCGAGAGATTGTCCGCCAGGATGGTCTGGCGTTTTTTCACCAGCTCCGGCTCAAAGCTGCTCTGGCGGTCCTGCGGGGTATCGATGTCGAAGGTCCCAAAACCACTTTTCAGCGTCTTTTTTCCCTTGCCATTGCGTTTGTTGCCCTTGGTGCGCTCACCCTCGTCCAGATGGCCGTCCATCTCCGCCTCAAGGGCCTTCTCGATCACATTCTTCAGCATGGGGGCAAAGGCGCCTCCCTCACCGAAAAGGTTCTTGCCCGACATGAACTGCTCGAGCACCTTCTTTTCAAATTCTGTCTGTTCTTTCTTTGTCATGGTACTGTCTGAATAAAATTAATACTTCTAATCTTTTTCAGACAGAGTTTGTATGTTTAAATGGTTTGCCCGAAGTGAGGCTCCACACAAGTCTTAATTTTAAGACTAAATCCTTAAATATTCCTCGAAATGAAAACATTACAAACCACAGAAAAAATCGATTATCAAGGAGAGGACATCTACATTGGTATCGATGTACACAAAAATAACTGGGGCGTTTGCATTTTAACAGAACATCTCGAACATAAGGTTTTTTCCCAACCTCCTAGGGCGGGGGCTTTGGTCAAATATCTGTTCAAACATTTCCCCAATGCGAACTTTCACAGTGCCTACGAAGCAGGTTTTTCCGGATTTTGGATAGACCAGGAACTTCGATCGCTGGGGATTTCAAATGTAGTGGCCAATCCAGTGGACATTCCCACAACTGATAGGGAAAAGAAACGAAAGAACGATATGCGGGACGCCCGGAAAATTGCCAAAGAGCTGCGTAATGGAAATTTACAGGGAATCTACGTGCCCGACCCGGACATACTGCAAGATAGATTGCTATTGAGGACCAGACAAAAATTGCTCTCGGATATCAGACGCTGTAAATGCCGCATCAAATCGCAATTGAGTTTCCTCGGGACAAAGATTCCAGATGAACTGGACAAACCGTATTGGTGCAAAGGCTTTAGGTCCTGGCTGAGCACGGCATTGCCCGATGGTTCTGGAAACTTTGTGATAAACCTGCAATTGGAAACTCTAGAAGAGATTGAAAGGCAGAAGAAAAGAATCGAAAAACAGATCATGCTGCTGGCCAAGGAAAAATACGGTACCAAAGTGGACCTATTACGCAGTATTCCCGGAATCGGAATATTGGCCGCAATGACCCTGATCACGGAACTGGTCGACATAGGTCGATTCAAAACAATCGACCAATTTCATGCATTCTTGGGCCTGATCCCCAACGTATATGCTTCCGGAGACACCGAAAAGGTGGGACAAATCACCAAACGGAACAATGCCTTTTTAAGGCCCATATTGATACAGTCGGCATGGAAGGCGGCCAAATTGGACCCATCCCTTGGCTTGGCTTATACGAGACTATGTAAAACCATGAGGCCTAATAGGGCAATCATCAGAATTGCCAAAAAGCTATCCAACAGAGTCCGATACGTGTGGAAGAACCAAGTGAAATATGAAATTTACCTATAGCCCTCCATGGGTCGGGAAATCGTTTAATTGAGCTACAGCTCCAGCAAGGATGTCTGTTTGACAGAGTGTACGGCTCCCATCCTATTTTCCATAATACAAGAATGCAGCCACACCCTTGTGACGGTCTGTTGATAGAAGTCTGGGAATTAGGTTTATTTTAGGATATTGCTAATCAACTTACTAGGTTGTCAATTTAACCTAAAGGAATCGTTATGGCCCAATTTTGAGATTTTAGGAGATTATCCTTGGTTTTTAACATAGAAGTTCAGTTTACAGTCTCATACCTTAAATAGCTTGTAGTTAATATGCAAGCGGAGTGTTTTTTTATTGAGGTCATCTTGAGTTCGTGAATTTCTTGATGGCGATTACGATGAAGGCTAGGAAATTGAATCCTTTCCAGCTCGATGTTGTGGTGTCGAACCTGTTGAGTACCGATCTGAATCCGTCCATCCATGCAAAGGCTTTTTCCACCGATTACCTTTCTTGATGGAGCTTTTCATCGAACGGTTCATCCCTGTCCACATCCTCTTTTCCTTTGATTGTACGGTACATTGGGTATAACGTCCCTTTTTGCGCAGGCCGACCTGAAGCCTTCGGAATCGAACCCTGCATCCTTTCACGAACAGCCCATCGGTAGGCATCCCTGCTTCTTCCAGTATTGCGAAGACCACCTCGAACTGTACCTCGATATCAAAAAGATCATTGTGGTTCCCGGATACCGGTTCCGACATGGCCAAGGGCAGTCCCTACCTATCGGTAAGGAAGAGGGCGTTGGTGGTCCTGGTCTTTTTGCGGCCTTGGTATTCCACGGCCTCGCCTCCCCTGATTGCAGGTGTGTGGCTGCCATCAAGATCGACACTGGAGAGGTCGAACATGCCCCTGTACCGTTTAAAATGGCTACCCAACAATCCATAAATGCCCCCGAACGGCACCATTTGCGATAATGGTGGTAGACCGACTGCCAGCTCAGGACCTTTTGGGAGAACAGCGAGGCCGTGGGCAGGTACTCCCATTGCACGCCCGTCTTCAACTTGTAGAGTATCGCATTGACAATCTCGTACAAGGGCACCGTTGGGGCAAAACCCCTTTTCGGTAAATGAATACAGCTCCTATTGAGAATTTTTACATCAGTTTTTTGTACCAAGATTATTTCAACCATTAATCAGAATTAATGTTTTATTAATATTCTCAAGAAATTATCTAATTAATATTGTTCTCTCAACTTTGTTATGTACGTTTCGGATTCCAAATTATTGACGCTGTTTAAAGAAGGAAATGAAATGGCCTTTGAGCGGATTTATGACAGGTACTGGAGAAGGCTTTATCTTTTTGCCTCAAAACTGCTTCCCAACGAAATTGATGCAAAGGATATACTCCAAGAAGTGTTTTATAATTTATGGACCAAGGCCGACCAACTTGAGATAAACCAATTGGAATCCTATCTTTTTTCCATGACAAAGAACAAGTGTTTTGACCATGTACGTAAGCACAAGTCGAACGATGACCTGACCGAAAGGTTGGTACAGACCTTATTGGCTGAAAATAACACGGAGAACCAGATGGACTATATCGAAACCAAGGTCAATCTGGAGAGGGGCATTGCCCACCTACCCTCAAGGACAAAGCAAATATTTCAGATGAGCAGGGATACAGAGTTGTCCAACAAGGAGATTGCCGCTAAGCTGAATATTTCGGTCAAAACTGTGGAATACCATATAACACAGTCAATCAAATATTTAAAGGAAGTTTTGGTGCCTTAGAAAGGTTTTTTGAAAAATAATCCTGTTTTCGTTTAGGGTCAGGGCTCAAACCAACGTCTTACAAGTAAGAGCCTATACTATGAAAGATCACGAACTGCGATTATTGATCAAAAGATACTTGGATGGAACCTGTTCCGATGCTGAGCGGGAATTCGTGGAAAATAGGCTCCAATCACTTTATCGAAGAGAAGAAGGAACCATAGAGGAGGAAAGTGAGGTAAAGAAGGGTATCTACCAAAGTGTCCGGAAAATGGCAAGGTCAAAACCGGTGTCTACAGGACGAAACTTCATGGGCGATAAAAAATTATGGTTTAAAATCGCTGCATCCCTCCTAATTTTAATGGGCATATCCACGTTTCTCTACTTCCATTATCCCATTAGGACCGAACAAGGGGAACAGTCAATGGAATGGCTTGCCGAGCGTACCGACTGGGGCCAAAAATCAATGGTTAGGCTCAGTGATGGGTCGCGGGTCTATTTGAATTCGGGGAGTTCAATAAAATTTATCAAAGATTTTACGCATTCCAAGGTTCGAATGGTCGAATTGGAAGGGGAGGCATTTTTTGAAGTGACCGAAAACCCCCAAAAACCGTTTGTCATAAAAACATCTAATGTGACCACAAAGGTTCTTGGAACCTCGTTCAATATAAAATCTTACACTCCTGAGAGCTCCATAACCGTCGCTGTTAGGACGGGAGAGGTCGAAGTACGGTCCATTTCAAAGGAGGGGGAAACCAGGAGCCTGAATCTCAAGCCCAATCAAAAAGCGACCTATAGCTATTCAGAGCAGACAATGGAACTTGGTCAAGTAACGGACGAGAGCTATATCGATTGGAAAAATGATATTATACGCTTTGAGAATTCTACCTTGACGGAAGTTGCGGAAATATTGGATAGATGGTATGGTGTCCATATTGAACTTGACAATCAAACCCTGGGAAACTGTCGGATAACGGCCAATTATAAAGAAGCAAAACTTTCAGTGGTTTTGGAGAGCCTTAAATATGCCATTAAGGGAATGGACTATGAATTCGTGGACGAAAAGAAAATTTTATTTACCGGCAAATGCGGGAACTGAAACTAAATAACCCATAAACCATACAATGCCTATGAAATAATACACCAAAAACAAAAAAGCAGCCTGTGATACTTTGGCGGGAATCGACAGACTGCGGCGATTTAATGATTACAGTAACCATCAAATATTTTGTGAAAATATGAATTCACCAAGAATTAAACAATTTTTTGCGTTCACAATGAAATTATCCGCTATTCTTATAATTGTAGCGCTTCTCAACCCTGTCTTTGCATCAACTGCGAAGGCACAGAAACTAGATCAAATATCCATAGATCTAACTGTAAATAAAGCTTCTATAGAAGAAATCATAGCGGATATCGAAAGTCAGACTCCATTTAGCTTTGTATACGGTGAAAAAGTGACCGAGATCAAAAAGAGATACACCTTGGATTACCATAATATCTCGCTAAAGTCTATTTTGGAACTTTTGGCGAAGGATGCGGGTCTCTCCTTCAAAAGAATGGACGAGAACATATCCATTGACCTAAAAACCAAGAAGATCAAGGAAGAAGTGGTCGAAGTGGTTTTTAGGGAAATTACGGGAATCGTTATCGACGAAACAGGCGCCCCCTTACCTGGTGCCTCAGTCATCGAAAGAGGGGCGGTCAATGGTACGGCCACAGATTTTGACGGCAAGTTCACCCTTGATGTGGGACCTGATGCCATCTTGGAGGTATCTTACATAGGGTATCACACCAAAGAAGTGCTGGTTGGAGAGCAAACAAGCTTGACCATACAGTTGGAACCAGCATCCTCGGTCCTCGATGAAATCGTGGTGGTGGGCTATGGTACACAAAAGAAGATGAATCTGACCGGGTCTGTTTCCCAATTGGAGGGGGAGGATCTCCAGGATAGGCCCGTTACCAACATGACCCAGGCCCTGCAAGGGGTTATCCCCAATTTGAACATAGTGATCGGATCGGGAAAACCAGGAACAAGTGGGACCCTGAACATAAGGGGAAATACTTCCATCACAGGCTCTGGGGAACCTCTGGTATTGATTGATGGGGTTCCGGGCGAGATCGATCGGGTGAATGTCAGGGATGTGGAATCGATCACGGTTCTAAAAGATGCCTCGGCCTCGGCCATCTATGGGGCGCGAGCTGCTTTTGGAGTCATATTGGTGACCACTAAAAATGGGGGGGATGGGAAACCGGTAATATCCTATAACAACAATACCGGATGGATCACCCATGCCACCAATACCGATTTTGTTACCTCTGCCTATGATAACATTAGGATTAACGAAGAGTCCTATTATAATGCATTGGGCAGGAACTGGACCGGGTATACCGAAGAGGATTATGCTGAAATCTATGCCAGAAGGAATGATAGAACGGAACACCCTGATCGCCCATGGGTAATGATAAAGCCGGATAGAAACGGAAATGATGTCTATAAATATTATGCGAACTTTGATTGGTTCAATTGGTTTTATTCCAAATGGCGGCCCAAGATCGAGCACAATTTAAGTATTACGGGATCATCTGAAAAAGTGCGGTATTACCTAAGTGGGGGAGTAAGGGATGAAACCGGGATCATGAAGCAGAATCCGGACTCCTTTAAGCGCTACAACTTCAATGGTAAAATAGAGGCCGAGCTGTTCCCATGGTTGACCGTGAAGACCAATCTCAGGTTTTTTAATTCAAATTATCGCTACTATGGTAAGGAAGGCGGGATGTTTCCCACGACCTATAACAATTTGTCCACCAATCAACTTTATATGATCACTCCGGCCAATGTACCGACAAACCCTGATGGCACGGGGACCTATTTGATGGACAACGGGACCTATGCGATAGGGTATGGTGCCCATTTGTCACAGATGAACCCAAACCTAGTGGGAAATAATGCGGTAAACGACTATACTTTGAATTTTGAGGGCGTGGTCAAACTATCCGAGGCGTTATCGGTGACCGGAAACTTCACCTATAATCTGGAGAACGGTCAGGATATGTATAGAGGGGTCAGGCTCCAATACTCGCTGTATCCCGGTGTGGTGGAACAAGTGCCCAGGGCCGAATGGGACAGGGATATACTGAAGGAGACCACCAGAAACAATAAATACAATATTTTCAATGTATATGGGACCTATGACAAAACCTTCGGGGAACATAATGTGAAACTGACGGCGGGCTATAACCAGGAAGAACGAAAATTTAAGCGCGTATATGCGGAAGGGCAGGAGCTGCTCTCCGAAACCCTTAATGACCTTAACCTTGCCACAGGGGAACGACAAGTAAGCGGAGGGGCAAGTGAATGGGCCTTGAGCGGACTTTTCTACAGGGCCAATTATAATTATAAAGGGAAGTACCTGTTCGAGGCGAGCGGGCGATATGATGGTACTTCACGCTTTAGAAAAGGGGATAGGTTCGGTTTTTTTCCTTCCTTTTCGGCAGGTTGGCGCATCAGTGAAGAAAAATTCTTCGAACCTGCCAGAAATATAGTGGACAACCTGAAGATTAGGGCCTCCTATGGTAGCTTGGGCAACCAACAAGTGGACACTTATGCCTATATCCCCAGTATGCCATCCAGCAACATGAGTTATATCATCAATGGTCAGCGATTGTCCTCAGTGTCATCGCCAGACCCCATTTCACCGAACTTGACATGGGAACGGACCACCTCCCACAACTTGGGAATCGATGTGGAAATGTTACGGAACCGGATGTCAATCGTTTTTGACACCTATATTCGGGATACCGAGGGAATGTTGGTCAAAGGAAAAACCCTGCCATCCGTTTTCGGGGCATCGGAACCACAAGAAAATGCCGCCGACATGCGCACCAAGGGATTTGAGATCAGCCTGAACTGGAAAGATAACTTCGAACTATTCAAAAAGCCGTTTACCTATACCTTCGGGTTGATACTGTCCGATTACACATCCAAGATCACCAAGTTTGATAACCCATCGAGGATCTTATCCGATTATTATGAGGGTCAGGAACTTGGGGAAATCTGGGGATTTGTCTATGATGGGTTTTTCGGGACTACAGAAGAGGCGCAGGCCTACCCCGTTAACCAAGATTTGATCAACAGACGAAGGGTCCAGGCCCCGACCGCAGAATTACGCATGTTACAGGCAGGGGATATCAAGATCGTCGATTTGGATAACGATGGGGAAATATCCTTTGGTGCTGGAACGGTCGATGATCCCGGTGATCGCAGGAAAATAGGCAACAGCCAACCCCGATATTCATTTGCTGTTCCCATGGGTTTTTCTTGGAACGGATTTGACATAAATGCCCTATTTCAAGGGATCGGTCGCCAACATTATTATCCCGATCTCGAAAACCAGCGATTTTGGAACGCATATGCGAGGCCCTATGGATCGTTCTTGCCAACGGATTTTGAAAGTAAGATTTGGCGCCCTGACAATACGAACGCATACTTCCCCAGGATGATAGGTTATATCGCACAAAATTCGGAATTACGGTACGAGAACAACATGTACCTCCAAGATTTGGCCTATGTGAAACTGAGAAACCTGACCATAGGATATACAATTCCTGAAAGTGTGACGGAAAAGATCAATCTGCAAAGAGTCAGAATGTACCTCAGTGGGGAAAACCTGTTCACCTGGACCAAATTGGATTCCGATTACATCGATCCAGAAGAGGTGATGTGGGATAGGACCAGCCGCACCTATCCCATTGGAAGAACTTATTCCCTTGGTGTGGAAATCAGATTCTAATCAAAAAAACAGTTAAGATGAAAAAATCAGTAATTATAGCATTCACCATAATAGTGACCATGATTTGGGGTTGTGATAAGGATTTCTTGGAGCGTTATCCCCTTGATTCACCCTCCCCTGAAACCTACTTTCAATCTGAAAACGAATTGAGAACCTACACCAATTCGTTTTATTCGATCGTTCCCGGAGACGGCGGATTGGATATCTGGGGCACATACATCGACGATGAGGCCACTTTCTCTGTATCCTCCCTGATTGCCGGTACACGAACGGTTCCCACCACAGGTGGAGGTTGGACCTGGGGCACACTGAGGGACATCAATTTTTTTCTTGAGAACATCGATCGTTTTCCTGGGGATGATAACATTAGAGATCGTTATATCGGACTGGCACGCTTCTTTCGGGCCTGGTTTTATTTTGATAAGGTCAAAACCTTCGGGGACGTGCCGTGGTATTCCCGGACCATAGGAAATAGTGATGAAGAATTGTTGACCAAAGCAAGGGATTCAAGAACAGTGGTGATGGATTCCATCTTGGCCGATATAGACTATGCGGTGCAACACCTAGAAGATGTCAGGAATTCCAAGGAAATCACAAAGTGGTCGGCCTTGGCACTGAAGTCCAGGATCTTTTTGTTCGAAGGAACCTTCAGGAAGTACCATGGTATCGGGGACTTTGAACGGATGCTGGATGAAAGTATTGAAGCTTCAACCGAATTGATGCAGCAAAGTGGGTACGGAATATATACCAGCAGCCCGGATAAAGCCTACCATGAACTCTTTATAGCACAGGATGCCATTGCGGATGAATTGATTCTGGCAAGGGAATTTGATCTGTCCATTCCTTATACCCATAGTGTCAATTTTCGAACAAACTCTTCTTCCTATGGTCGCCCGGGGGTAACAAAGCAATTGGTCAACAGTTACCTGATGGCCGATGGTTCACGGTTTACGGATATGCCCAATTACCAAACCATGGAATTTTATGAAGAGTGTCAAAACCGAGATCCCAGATTGGCACAGACCATTCGTACCCCTGGCTATAAACAGATAGGGGAAGACGAGACCGCTGTTCCGGATTTTACGGCTTCCATGACCGGTTATCAGTATATAAAGTACCTCCTGTCCCCGGTACACTTTAGTTCTGGATGCGACAATGACCTGTCGGTGTTCCGTTATGCCGAGGTACTGTTGAACTATGCCGAGGCGAAGGCCGAAAAGGGCACATTGAACCAAGGGGACCTGGATTTCAGTGTCCAATTGATCCGCGACAGGGTCGGTATGCCAAATATAGATATGGCCCTTGCCAATGCAAATCCGGACCCATACCTCGAGGATCAGTACAGAAATGTTACGGGGTCCCATAAGGGAGTGATCTTGGAAATTAGAAGGGAGCGAAGGATCGAGCTGGTCCGGGAAAATTTTAGATGGGACGACATTGTCCGTTGGAAGGAAGGACATAACCTGGTCCGACCATTTTTGGGCATGTATTTTCCAGGAGAAGGTGCGTACGACTTGGACAAAGATGGAACCATTGACCTTGTTCTCTACGATGGGGAAGAACCATCGGATAAACTTCCCTCTGCCCAATATTATAAATTGGGGGAAATAGACCTTTTACATGGTGTATCCGGAGGGAACATCATTGTCAATAGGACCGTTCCCAAGGAATTTGATGAGAACAGGGATTATTTGTATCCCATTCCGACCCAAGAAAGGATATTAAATCCAAATTTGACCCAGAACCCAGGCTGGGATGATGGTTTGGGACATTAAAAATTGAACAAAACACTGTTTCGGTCAATGTAATATTAAGTGTCCAGAGCAGTGTTTTGCTTTTGCTGCCCTTGAGAATTCTCCATAGGAAGGGAGGATGGAAAGATGAATTGCAAAACTGTAACACAAAAGTATTCAAGAATGAAAGACCTAATTTCAAAACATACGAATTCAAGACGTGAATTCCTAGAAAAATCGGCCATCGCCATAGCAGGATTGGGTGCCTTGGGAATGCCCATATACGCCAATCCCAGCCTTGTTGAGGGCAGTTACCTTCGGATTATTGCCTACAATGTGTTGAAGTGCACGGGATGGCCAAAGGAAAATGTCGCCAACAAGGAAAGGATACCGCTTCTGATGGCCGAGGAACTGAAAAAATACGCCCCGGATATTGTTAATTTTTCTGAATCACCTGACGAGGCAACCGTAAAAAGCATTGCCAAGTCACTTGATATGGCATATGTCTTTTTCCCAAGCGGGGGAAATTGGCCGGGTGCTATTTTGACGCGGTACAGGATAGTGGATACGATCAATGTCCCTGTTGTCGGCGGTACCAGAGCGGAGGACCTGTTTACCCGGCATTGGGGAAAGGCCACCTTGGAACTTTCCAATAAGGAAACCGTGGATGTCCATTCGGTTCACCTATATCCCCATGCCAATCCTGTATCTGCCGAAATCCGAAAAAGGGAAATCACGGAGATATTGCGTTCAATGGATGCGGACAATGACAATGGCGATAGATCCACCATTGTCATGGGGGATTTGAACCATACGCCCGATAGCCCCGAATATTCCCAATGGATGGACGCCGGTTTCACCGATTCATTTGCAAAATCCGGAAAAGGACATGGTCATACCATTCCTGTAGATGTGCCAAAGAAACGGATAGACTATGTTCTGGCACGAGGTCCATTGGCAAACCAGATCGTTGAATCCAGGGCCTTGTTTGAAAGAAGGTTCAGGACAGAACCATCCGAACCGGATTCTTTTGCCTTGAGCGATCACTTGCCCCAATTTGCTGAGTTTAAGCTTTAATAACCAAGTGATGAAAAATAAAACCTCAAATGTCATGGAAATAAATGGTACCGTTATGAGAAAATTGATTTTTGGATTTGCCTTTGTCATGTGTGGATTTGCCCTTAGGGGGCAGTCGGCCAAAGGGGTCCTCTTGAAATTGAGGGTCGCCACCTATAATGTGGGCCACTTTAACCAAGGAGATGCAGGTGGGCTGGAATTGGATGAAGGCATTGGTAAAAAGGTCAGGGAAAAATGGACGAGATTGAACATGTTGGAATGGAGGGATTGGATAGGCAAACAGGGTATTGATATTCTGGGTGTACAGGAATGGAACAAATATTTTGACAGGGACAGTACATTTTATGCGGAAACTGAAGTATTGAAACCTTTCTATAACCACCTATATTTTGGAGAGGAACACACTTGGATCTATAATGGAATAGCTACAAATTACCAATTGACCAACATTCGGAAAAAATATTGGTTTGGGGATTACTATGCCATCTTGGGTGACCTTAGGATAGGGGACAAGATTGTTACGATAATTTCCACCCATATCCCATGGCAGAAAGAATGGCATACCCAAGCTTTTGAAATGTTGATGGAAGAATTGAAACAGCATGAGTATTTCATTTGTATGGGAGATATGAATGCTTTGGATGAAGAACAGTTACGTTTCATGGAGGCGGGTTTCAATATGGCCAATGGAGGTCACCTTGGGTGGTTCACAACATCGGGGGGTGCTGTCAGGTTACAGCGGATGACAGACGGTATTGATCGTCATATCGACAATGTTATAACCAGTGGAAACATGAAGATCATGAACGTGTCCGCTCCCCATACAGGGTTGAATGATTATGATCATTTGCCGGTCATTGCGGATATCGTCATTACAGAATAAGTAACGGTACAATTGGATTCCGAAGACCCAGGAAAAGGTTTCAGTTGAGATTGTTTAATTAGTGATTGGCGCTCTATCGCATATCTTTCATCATATTATAGTTCCTGGTCAAAATATTCGTCCCTCTCCATGCCCCCGTTCCTTTTATTGAAACAGATTTCCTTGGAGGCGCAGGCCAACCTGAAATCCTTGGAATCAAAGCCTGCATCTGCATTGAGGAACAGACCGTTGACATCTATCTTGGCATTCTCAAGTGTTGCCGTGACCACCTCGAACTGTACCTCTATGTCGTAGAGGTCGTTATGGTTGCCCGCCCCGGGCTCGGACATGGCCAATGGCAATCCCTGCCCTTGCTGCCTTGGTGCTCCACGCCCTGTCCGCCCCTTAGGGCCGGGGTATGGCTACCGTCAAGGTCCACGCAGGAGAGGTCGAGCCTCTCCGGGTACTTTTCAAGTATGCCCGTCCAACATCGGTAAAAGGTGCCCGACAGGCACCATTTCCATTTCTATGATATCTTTGTCAAGTACTTTGTACATGGGCTATGGAATTTGGGTGTCGAAACACAAATATCCGTAGCCCTATTTTTCGATCCAAAAAAAGTCTAAATCACTTCATTATGAAATGATTATTGAATGGAATAATGGAAAAGTAAGATTTCTAGAAACAAATGGGCTATGACTGTTGTAGAGCTAGAAAAATTAATAATAGAACTCATCGGCCAAAAAAATTAGATTATGAACAACCCCCTTACACCATCCTCCCTTCAAAGCATCGTTCAAACGGGCGAAGGTTATAATGTGGAATTTAAGATACGTGTACCCAACAATCTCAAAGGACTAAGTGAAGAAATCTGTGCGTTTGCCAATGCCGCAGGTGGGGTGTTGTTGATCGGGGTGGGCGATGATAATATGATCCATGGGGCTGAGATCGATAATGCCAAAAGGTCTGCCATTCAAAATTCCCTGAACGAAATCAACCCTCATATGCCCACTACGCTGTATCCGGTTGAAGTTGCAGGCAAAACAGTTTGGGTCATCGAGGTCAATAGTGGCCCACAAAAACCTTATGCTCTGTCAGGGGCTATTTATGTGCGCCAGGGGGCCAACACCCAAAAACTAACGACCGTAGAACAAATGCGGGACTTTTTTCAGCAATCCGACCGCATTTATTTTGACGAAGCCCCTTGCCCTCATTTTGATATCTCTAAAAATTTGGATACGGACTGGTTTGAAGAATTCCGTTTGCAAAGCGGTATATCAAAAACAATCGATCGGGAACAGATTATCCAGAACCTAAAATTGGTATTGCCCGACGGTAACATGAAAAATGGGGGCGTTTTGTTTTTTGGCGCAAGACCCGAGCAGTTTATCGAAACAGCGGTGATCCGTTGCATTGCGTTTGAGGGCACCAACAAAACCCAAATTTTGGACGATAAGGTGTACGGTGGCCCATTAATGATACAATACCAGCAGGCGATGCAATGGTTAAAGGGGAAACTGGACGTTCGCTATGAAATAGAGGGCAGTGGCCCTAGAAGCGAGATTTGGGAAATTCCTGAAACGGCCCTGAAAGAGATTATTATAAATGCGCTCTCGCACCGCGACTACTACGACAAAGGAGCAAAAATAACAGTAGAGTTATTTAATGATCGCATAGAGGTCAGTAACCCCGGCGGTTTGACCAGCGCCATTCCAATGTCCGATTTTGGAACGAAAAGCCACAGTCGAAACCCTTTGATCTTTGGCCTTTTTGTACGTATTCGAATGGTGGAACAAGTTGGCTCTGGAATTGGCAGGATAAAAGACGTGATGAAAACAGCGAATCTGCCTCAACCTGAATTTAAGACAGCGGGTATGTTCACCGTCATTTTACTCCGGCCCGAAAAAAGTTCGGGGAAAAGTTCGGGGAAAAGTTCGGGGAAAAGTTCGGGGAAAAGGTCAGAAGAAAAATGGGAAACAGTAAAAGAAACCCTAATGGAAAAAGCACCATCAAAAATCGGAAAAAGTGCACTGAAAATATTGGAAATGGTTTTCTATAACCAATATGTAACCATCCCGGAAATGGCAAAAAGCATAGATGTTACTGAGCGGGCGATAGAAAAAAACATCCAGAAGTTAAAGGAGCAAAAGCTCATAATTCGCAAGGAAGGCGAAAGATCAGGATACTGGCAACTCATGACAGATTAAAAATATTAATACGAATTTCAAAAAATGATCAGAAACAGATTCAATCAATTCCCTAAAACAAGAATTGAATTACCTAAAGAAGATCTTGAAGTTAATGAAGTAGTTAAACGTGCTTTTATAGACAATCGATTGAAACAACCTATAAGTAAAGAGCTATAGCGTTTTTAGATCAACAAATACAAATAGGGTGAATGTGCTTTTCTATTCCCCAAAACAATATTTCAATTCCCCAAAGTGGTTTGTTTCAACAGTAGGTCTTATATATACTGCGTATATATAAGGTACGATACATATTAAGCATCTACAATGAAAGAAAATGAACATAAACTATAAAGTGTACCAAGATTCGCAATTGCCCGCATTGTCCCTGTTGAAAAAATGGGATGGCAATACATTTTTCCTGATAAAGCTTTTAAAGTACCGATCCAACAATCCAGAAATGTCCCTGAACGGCACCATTTGCGATAATGGTAGTAGACCGATTGCCAGCTCAGGACCTTTTGGGAGAACAGCAAGCTCGTGGGCAGGTACTCCCATTGCACGCCCGTCTTCAACTTGTAGAGTATCGCATTGATGATCTCGTACAAGGGAGCCGTTGGGGCAAAACCCCTTTTCGGTAAAGGTATGTGCGGAACTATCTCCATTTCTATGGTATCCTTGTCGAGTACTTTGTACATGGGCTATGGTATTTGCGTGTGGTAACACAAATGTCCGTAGCCCTATTTTCGATTCAAAAAAGTTTAAATCACTTCGGTTAGTAAAAAAGCATAGGCAAGGAAAGCTCAATAAAATTAAGGGAAGGCCATAATCTTAGGTGGTGAATATGACAATTCATTATTCAATGACCTTCAAGATGATCCTTGAACATATTGGCAAAACAGCTCTTTTCCAAAAGTGCCTGATTCTGCCCAATATCGGACAAATCCCAAGAAATCACTAATTTGCTAAAAAGGAGAAAAAATGCTCACCGCCGAACAAAAGCTTAAGGAACGCATCAAGGAACTTACCTGTCTGTACGAGGTAACCTCCTTGATCGTCAATTGTGATTACGACGATATGGAGACCGCATTGCTCGGCATTGTGCAATGTTTGGAGCGTGCATGGCAGTTCGATCAGGAGACCTACGTAGAGCTGTCCACCCCCGATTATTTTATCAAAACAGAGGAGAAGGGGGACGCCTACGTGTTTCTGGAGTCGGTCATTACGGTGTTCAACAAACCACAGGGCGAGATAAAGATCGGATATCCATCCCCCAAATACCAGCTCGAGGATTTTTTGGAAGAAGAACAGCAACTGTTGGACAATGTTTGTCTAAAGGTCGGTAATCTGTTGGAGCGAAAGGACATCAAGGAAAAGGAAGAGCACATACGAAGGCAGGTGGAACAATCCGATAGACTTCGACTTCTTGGTGAGATCACGGCGGGAATTGCCCATGAGCTCAATACGCCACTTGCCAATATTCTTGGCTTTACCGAGCTATTGCAGGAACATATCAGCAATGATCCGCAAGCGCTCAAAGATTTGGACAAGATCATTACCAACACCATATTTTCAAGGGAAGTGGTAAAGAAACTGATGTTCTTCGCCTGCGAAATGCCCGAAACCCAGGAAATCATCAACGTAGTGGAGACCACACAGGAAGCCATCAATATGTTGCGTACCACATTGCGGCAAAATGAGGTGTCATGCGACTTTGTGCATTCCAAAGATACCATCGAACTCCGTATCGATAAAATCCAACTGACGCAGGTCGTCTTCAATTTGATTGTAAACGCAATTTACTTTGCACCGCCAAAAAGCACCATATCGGTTTTCCTGGCCGTAAAAAATAAAAATGTCATCCTAAAAATTGCCGACGAAGGACCTGGAATCCCCGAGGGGACCATTTCCCATATTTTTGACCCTTTTTTTACCACCAAACCCGTTGGGGAAGGGTCGGGATTGGGGCTTAGTGTAGTGCATGGCATTGTACAGAGCCATCAAGGGAGCATCGAGGTTGCCCCAAATACCCCAACAGGCACTATCTTTACATTGCAATTCCCTAAAAAGTAAGCGCTTTGTTGAAAAAGGAGAACATATTGCTCGTTGATGACGACATCGATATTCTTGAGCTGCTGCAACGGCACTTAAAATCGATGGACTACCATACCTACAAGGCAGTTTCGGTCAAGGAGGCACTATATATTTTAAAGGATACCGAGATAGACCTGTTGGTCACGGACATCAATATGCCGGATATCGATGGGTTGGAATTGGTGAAATATGTGGCCGAACATTTTCCGAACATGCCCAAACTAGTGGTGACCGGTTTTCCTTCCGTGGAAGATGCCTCCAGTGTAATCAAACACGGGGCAACGGATTATCTGACCAAACCCTTTACGAAGGCCGAACTGGAACTGGCCGTAAAAAAAGCACTGGCACACAGGGAAGCGAGGGAAACGTTTAAAACACCGCCGGTAAAACCCCTTGCCGCCAACGGCTACGCCGATATGATCGGGAACTCCGAGGCATTCCAAAAAGTTACCGAGATCATTGATCGGGTAAAGGACAACCGGGCAACGGTCCTGGTACGTGGGGAAAGCGGAACAGGGAAGGAATTAGTGGCACGGGCCATCCATTATTCCGGCAAGTTTGCCAGGGCGCCCTTTATTGCGGTAAACTGTGGGGCCATTCCCGAGAATTTGTTGGAAGCCGAACTTTTCGGATATACCAAAGGGGCTTTTACAGGTGCGAACGAGAACCGTAGCGGTTTTTTTCAAGCGGCGCACAAGGGCACTATTTTTTTGGATGAAATAGGCAATGCACCCTTGGCCGTTCAAAATAGGCTGTTGAGGGTGCTCCAAGAAAAGGAAGTGACCAAAATCGGCTCCCAAAAACCTGAAAAATTGGATGTGCGGGTCATAGCGGCCACCAATAGTGATTTGGATGAGCTGATCCAAAAGAAAACCTTTCGGGAAGACCTTTTTTATCGGCTTTCGGTGGTTGCCGTGGAAGTACCTCCGCTCAGGGAGCGTACCTCGGACATTCCTTTGTTGGTGGATAAGTTTATGCAGAAATACGGTGTTGAGTACAAGGACCGCTTTGTCCGTATGGATGGTGACGCCCTTGAAGTCTTGAAACGATACTCATGGCCGGGAAACATCCGTGAACTGGAAAATGTGGTGCAGCGTGCAGTGATCATGTGTGACGGTAAGATCACATTGGAACATCTTCCCAGGGAGTTAAAATACAAAATAGACTTTCCCGAAAAGGAATTTAAAACGCTTCAAGAAAAAGAAAGGGAATACATTGAGGAAGTGCTCCTCTCCACTGAGGGCAACAAGACCAAAGCTGCAGAAATTTTGGGCATCAACCGAAAAACACTGCGCGAGAAACTAAAATAGCCGCTGGGGTATTTTGCCCCGACCGGGTAAAAATTACCCGAATACCAACTTCTTTATTTTTTACGAAACAACAGTCAACAATCTGACAATCAGATATTTGTTGTTTTTCTTGAAAAGAATTCTTCCAAATGGCACATGGTTTGCCCTTTTATGTACAAAATGCTGGGGCGCTTGTTTTTAGTTCCCCGTCCGTTAAGAACTGGAAATGAAGTACGGAAGCCTGATCATGGAAAAAAAGGATTACCTAACGCTGAAAAGGATACTGAACTTCCATAGGTATTATGAGGACTATGCCCATAAGGACGCCTTGGAACAGTTGGGCGAAAGGATCGATAAGGCTTTGATAGAGGATGAACTGGACATGCCGGACGATGTGGTCCGGTTGAACTCCAGGGTCACGGTGGAATTTGTGCACGGAGCAAGACAAAAGTTTCAATTGGTCCCCTCCACACGGGGAGACCTAAAAAAAAACAAGGTCTCCATAGTGAGCACCCTCGGGGCCAGTTTGGTAGGGCTTGCGGTCGGCGATCAAATTCAACTTGGTTTTCCCACGGATGTTCAATCCTTTAGGATAGTCGGTGTGGAGCAGTCCCAACAATTATTGTCCAGTTTCGATTTTTAACAAGAAAACAATTATAAACCCTAAATATTAAATAGTTATGAGAATAATAGTTTTAGCAATTCTGTTCGTGGTGGCTACCACAAATATCAATGCACAAAGTGCAAACCCACAAGAGATCAAGGTTGGCGATGTACTTGAGATAGGTCGTCCAGATGCACCGCAATTTCAGCATATAGACTTCCCAAGGGCAAACTTCATCATTAAAAAAGGGGGCATAGCCAACTATAAAAGAGTGGTGGGGAACAAGGTTGTGGTAACCGACATCAAAGAGAAAAAAGATGGGACCGTCATGGTAAAAATCAAAAAGACAGACGGCAAAAGATTTTTTAACAGTCACCCTGTAGTTAAAGCAGATTTAAAAAATGCACTCGATTCTGGCGAGTTAAGTGTACTGTAGTTGATTGATGATATCCGCCTGGCCCAAAGCATTAGGTTTGCTCAATTAGAATGGTTAGCTAATGGCCGGGCGGATTTGTATCCCCGCAAAAATTTTAATATCATGCACGTATAACCCAATTCATGTAAAATCAAAAAAGGATGCCAAAAAGAACGATAAAACAACGAATTCATGCAGGTTTTGTGCTTGCCGCGGCATTTTTATTGGTTCTTGCATCCAATCGGTTGAACAACCGAAACTTTTCAACAGTGGAGCAAGGGGTGGATTCGGTCTTTGAGGACCGATTGGTGGTACAGGAATATATCTACAGGCTGAACAATCTATTTCATAAAAAGGAAATGTTCTTGGCATACAATTCCTTGGACGAAAAATCAGTCCCGCAATATCCTGAGATAAAGACCATATTGGCCGATTTTGAACAGACCGACTTGACCCGTGAGGAATCGCTGCACTTGAAAAGTTTGAAAGGAAACTATACCGAGCTTAAAACACTGGAAGTGAATTATTTAAAAAATGAGGCTTCCGAAGACGATATCACTGCTGTTTTGAACAGCATCAGTACAAATCTGGATGAACTTTCAGAGGTCCAACTCTCCGAGGGAAGACAATTGACACAGCGCTCCAAAAGATCTTTGGGGATGAACGAATTATTGTCCCGAATTGAAATCGTGTTCTTGATCATTATCGGGATACTTTTTCTGGTCATTGTATTTCATCGCGATAAACCCAATATGGAAGTGGTGGAGGATGAATCCTAATCAACCTCCAGGATTTCTTGTTCCTTTCCATTAAAGATAAAGTTCTCCCCTTTTTCTTTTCCCAACAATAATTTGGCAATGGGCGCATTTGCGGAAATACAGTAGACCATCCCATTGTTTTGATTGAAGGTCCCTGCGGAAATGGCCAAAAAATAATTCGCCATGCTGGTCCGTACCAAGGACCCCAACCGTATTTTGTGCGACGTCCTTTCAATGTTGATTTTATGGAGAATGCTTCGAGTAGCATCGATTTCCTGTAATTGCTGGCCCAACTTTTCCTGCTCCAACTGCACCATGGCCCTAGCTGTTTCATGCTTGTCGCCTGCCGAGCTTTTGGTTTCGGAACCCAAGGATTCTTGAAGTTCCGCACTCTGTTTTTTGAGACGTTCCGAGCGTTGGTTTACATAGGCCCAACAAAATTCCAATAGATCTTTCTTCATAATCTGATTATGCAAAGGTAAGTCGGAAAACCGTTTCCGAATTGGGCACCGAACGTACTTGAATGCTCCCGCCATGGAGTTGCATCACTCTTTTGGATAGGCTCAGCCCAATACCGGTACCTTCACTTTTTGTGGTGAAAAACGGTACGAATATCTCATCCATGACCTCGGGGGGAATACCCGGACCGTTATCCCGTATATCGATGAACTTGGAACCGTTTTCATCGATTCCGGCAACCAATTGAACTTTTCCCCCGTTGTTGGACTCCACGGCTTGCAATGCATTTTTCCCCAAATTGATCAATACCTGTGAAATTTGCTTCTCATCAATGTAAAACTCCAAATCCCCCGGGTGGCAACTGGTGGAAAATTCGCTTGCCCCGTCCATCAATCTAGCTGACATCAAAACATAGATTTTTTCAAGTAGATCTTTCCCCTTGACCAAGGACTTGTTGGGCTCCGGTACATGTAACAGGCTTCGGTAGGATTGAACAAAATCCATCAGGTCGCCCCCTTGCTCCTTGATCACCTCCAGACCTTTTAATGTGTTCTTGATCTGAACCTCCTCCAGCTCCTCCATGGGTGTGATCTTGTCGCCCTTTCGATAATATTTTATGATGGAATCCGAAATGGAGGCGATCGGGGTTATGGTGTTCATGATTTCGTGGGTCAGTACACGGATCAGGCGTACCCAGGATTCGGTTTCCTTCTCGTCCAGTTCTTTATGGATATCCTGTACCACGACCAATTGTAAGGACTGTCCGTTCAACATCAATGGCGTGGACTTTAGTGCCAGCTGGATTTGTTCCCGTTCATTGGACAATTGGAACAGCTTGCGTTCAAAAGGGTTGAAGTCCTTAAATGTCCGGTAGAGGTTTTCATCGACCTGTTTTAGTTGTTTTATATGGTTCAAAGGGGTGTAATCCAACAATTTTTCCAAGGTCGGGTTGGCAAACAAAATATGGCCTTTCTCATTATAGGTCATAATGCCAATGCTTGCCTGTTTTAGGATTTCCTGATAATACTGCTCCCGTATCTGAAGTTGCATGTGTACCTCCTGAATAAGTCCGTTCACACGATTTAAGCTTTTGTTCAGCTCTTTGAAGGATTCGATCGTAACGCCTTCCGGAAACCTAAGGGTAAAATCCTCGTTCTTGATGGCATCAAAAAAATAGGCGATTTTCCGATTTGTACGGTTGATGAATGTGATTAAAGAAAATACCTGGGCAACTAAAATGATGGCAAAGATCCCCATGGCAAAATACCACTTGTAGGACAGGGAGAAGGCCATTGCAATTGCCGAGATGGTTAAAAAAATCACGCGAAGAATAAGCTGTATGTAAAAGTTCCTGCTTGCCATCAGTCATTCTTTTTCTTCAATTTGTTGTAGAGCGTCTGGCGAGAGATGCCCAATTGTTCCGCTGCTGCACTGTAATTGCCTTCGTTCTGCTCCAATGCCCTGTTGATCATCTGTTGCTCCATTTGGTTGAGGGTCATGGGCTCGTGGTCCATGGATTGCACGGGCTTGGCGTGCAATAAAAAATCCGAAGGTTTTAGCACATTCCCATCAGAGAGGATTACGGCACGTTCCATGGTATGTTGAAGCTCCCTTACATTGCCGGGCCAAGGATATTCCATCAGTTTTTCCTGCGCCGTTTGATTCATTCTCAGGCCCGATTTATCATATTTATGGGCAAATTTTTTCAGGAAAAAGTCGGCAAGCACCAAGATATCCTCATTGCGTTCGCGCAGTGGCGGCACCTCAATGTGAATGGTATTGATACGGTACAACAAATCCTCCCGAAATAGACCGTCGACCACCATTTGATCCAAATTACAGTTGGTGGCGCAGATCAATCGGATATCCACCTCGATAGGTTTGTTGGAACCGACCCGGACCACCGATTTATTTTGAATGGAGGATAACAATTTGGCTTGCATCTGTAAGGAAAGATTGCCGATTTCATCCAAGAACAAACTGCCTTGGTGAGCGGCCTCGAACTTGCCGGCACGATCTTCTTTGGCATCGGTAAACGATCCTTTGGTATGCCCAAAAAGCTCGCTTTCGAACAGGTTTTCGGCAATGGAGCCCATATCCACGCCTATAAAAACTTCATTTTTCCTGTTCGAGAGACGGTGCAGTTCACGGGCGATCAATTCTTTTCCCGTACCATTTTCACCGGTAATCAATACATTGACGTCCGTTTTGGCAACCTTTGCGACAAGGTTTAGAACGGAGCTCAGCGCTTTGGATTGGCCAATGATATAATTACGGCCCTCGTTGATGACCTGTTTTAAATTGTTCTCCTTTTTCTTTAGGTTATGGATTTCCTGCTTGGATTTTCTGAGCTCGTAGGCCGATTTTACCGTGGTCATCAAACGTTCGTTGTTCCAGGGTTTGAGCACAAAATCGGAAGCTCCTTGTTTAAGTGCCCTGACCGCCAAATCCACCGCCCCGTAGGCCGTCATCATGATCACGGATGTATTGGGCGACCTTTTCTTTATTTCGTTCAACCAATACAGACCTTCATTTCCCGTGTTCACACCAGCGGAAAAGTTCATGTCCAATAGCACAATGTCGATATCCTCCAAATTCGGAAAAGAAGAGATTTGGTTGGGATTAAATATACTCTGTACGCTTTTGTACTCAAACTGTAAAAGAATTTCCAAAGCGCTCAGTACACTCTTATTATCGTCGACCACTAAGATTTTGGCATCGATCATTTGGCAATTGTATTCAAATGGATGGTCTAAACTAGCAATTGCTTTGATATGTTATGTTCAACTGTAAAATTTTTGGACATTTTTTGTACAAAATTTTTACACCTGTTTTATCTTAATAGTGTTTTTATAAGTTTAACTATCTGATAATCAATTGTAAAATACTTTGGCACAAGAATAGGATACAGTTTGGCACAGTAATACACTATGAATTTAAAAATAAACATCACAACCTTTCTGTTATTGGCTTCGTTCCTTGGGTTTTCCCAAGAGGTTTGGACCTTGGAAGAGTGTGTGGATTATGCCATCGAACACAACCTTCAGGTCAGAAACACCTCCTACAACAATGAATCCAGCAGGGAATCTTATCGTCAATCCATCCGGGACCTATTGCCATCGGTAAGCGGTTCCACCGACTATACCATCAGATACGGTAGGTCCGCCGACCCGAACACCAACGATTATGTGAACACGGAATTCTTCAGTAACAACTATTCGCTCAATGCGAATTTGGATTTGTTCCGCGGTTTTCAAAAAATAAATTCGATCAGGGCCTCAAAATTCATCTTTAAGGCGACCCAAGAAGATATTTTGCAGGAAAAGTTTTTGTTGGCATTTAGGGTGATGAGCGCTTTTTACGACATCAAGTTCTTTGAAGGGTTGGTGGCCAATACCTTGGAACAGCTCGAAATTTCACAGGCCAATTACGATTTGGTGGAAAAACAAGTGGAATTGGGCCTAATGGCCGGTGCCGACCTTTACGAGGCCGAGTCCAATCTTTTGGGCGATAAATTTCTATTGACCCAAAACAAGAACCAACTGACCAATGCCAAACTCGTGCTCTTACAGGAAATGAACCTGATCGGTGCAACCGACATTACAATTCAGGAAAGCCTTGAAGAAGCATCGCTCAACCAAGATGTTACCTTGGATTCGCTGTACCGGTCTGCACGCGGATTTGTGCCTTTGGTAAAAGCGCAGGAGTACCGTGTTTCCGCAGCAAAAAAGCAAATGCAGGCCACAAGGGGAGACTTGTTCCCATCGTTGTCCCTGTTTGCAGGTTACGGAACCAGCTATTTTGAGACCAATGTGGATGAGAACGGGAATGTGATTCCTTTTAAAACACAGTTCAACGATAACCAATCCAAGTTCGTGGGAGCACAGCTCAATATTCCAATTTCCAATGGATGGGCCAACCATTCAAGGGTAAAACAACAAAAAATAGCCTATATGCAGGCCAAGAACAACCTGCAGATACAGGAACAGGAACTGTTTAAGCTATTGCAACAATTGGTTCAGGACAACCGTGCACTTATTGCGGAGTACGAGCAGAGCTTACAGAAGGTCGATGCACAGGAATTGGCTTTTACCATTGCACAAAAAAGATATGAAAAGGGACTTATAAATGCATTGGAGCTGTTTCAGGCCAAGAACCTTTTCGGTGTGGCACAGAACGAGAACTTGCAGGTGGGACTAAGGTTAAAGGTCAACCAAAGCACCATTGATTTTTACAGCGGCCTGCCCATTTTTAACATCAACTAACATATACCATGGATATACAATTAGAAAAAAAGAAAGGACTTAAACCCAAGCATTATGGCTATATCGCGTTGGGCATATTGCTATTGCTGGTCGGATATAAGTTGATTTTTGCCAGCTCCATGTCCACATTCAGGACAGAGAGGGAACGTTTGTCCATTTCCTCGGTTACCGATGGTAAGTTCGATGATTACATTACCATAAATGGAAACGTGGCGCCCATCGCCACCATTTATATGGATGCCTATGAAGGAGGCCGGGTATCCGAAAAATTGATCGAGGAAGGATCTATGGTCAAGCAGGGCGATATCATCTTAAAATTGGAGAACATGGCCCTCTACGAGCAAATCTTGGCCAGCGAAAGTAACTTGGCCCTAAAACAGAACGATCTGCGTTCCACCAAGCTTACTTTTGATTCCAGACAGGTGGAAGGTAGAAAATCCTTGGCGACCGCCCAATATGATGTGCAGCGGTTAAAACGTGCCTATGAGCAGAACGAAGAATTGTATAAGGAAGAACTGGTCTCCAAAGAAACCTACCTAAAGTCCAGGGAAGATTATCAATTGGCGGAAAAGCAATTGGAGATAGTGAAACTGCAAACAGAGCAGGATGATGAATTAAGGGAAACCTCTTTAAAAGGATTGGACACCGATCTAGAGCGTATGCAAAAGACGCTTTCCATGGTCTATGAACGTTTGGACCATTTAAACGTAAGGGCACCTGCCGATGGTCAACTTGGGTTTTTGGATGCGGAAATTGGCCAGAACATTTCACAGGGACAACGTATCGGCCAGATCAATGTGCTGACCGATTTTAAAATTGAAGCGGATATAGATGAGCACTACATTGATCGTGTAAAAAGAGACCTTTCCGCTACTTTGGAACGAAATGGAAATGAGTACAAACTGCGCTTGCGCAAGGTTTATCCCGAAGTTAGGAACGGAAGGTTCCGAGTGGACCTGGTCTTTGTGGACGAAAAGCCTGAAACCATAAGGGCAGGCCAGAGCTACAATATCCGATTGCAATTGGGAGAGTCCAACGATGCCATGTTATTGCCAAAAGGAGGTTTTTTCCAAAGCACGGGCGGGCAATGGGTCTTCGTGGTGGGTCCGGACGGTAACGAGGCCATTAAGCGCAATGTGCGATTGGGGAAACAAAATTCGAGATATTATGAAGTTCTCGAAGGGCTTCAGCCCGGGGAACAGGTCATTACCAGTAACTATGATAGTTTTGGCGATGCGGAACGGATCGTTTTAAAATAATCCGTAAAAATGTAACAACCATCAAAAATGAACAGTCTTTAAAAAACAATCAAACAACCATTACAATGATAAAAATTACAGACCTTAAAAAAAGTTTCCGAACGGAAGAGGTGGAGACCTTGGCCTTAAATGGAGTGAACCTAAAGGTAGAAGAAGGGGAATTTGTGGCGATCATGGGCCCCTCCGGATGTGGAAAATCCACTCTCTTGAACATTATCGGCATGCTGGACAACCCCACTCAGGGAAGCTACAATTTTGCCGGCCATGAGGTCGGCGGATTAAAAGAAAGTCAGCGCACCCAACTCCGAAAAGGCAATCTGGGCTTTGTCTTCCAAAGTTTTAACCTGATTGACGAGCTCACCGTGTTCGAAAACGTGGAACTTCCGTTGATCTATCTTAAAATGAACAAGGCCGAAAGAAGAGAAAAAGTGCAGAAAGTGCTGGAGCGTATGAAGATCGCCCATAGGGAAAAGCATTTTCCTCAGCAATTATCGGGGGGGCAGCAGCAAAGGGTGGCCATCGCTAGGGCCGTGGTTACCAATCCAAAACTGATCTTGGCGGATGAGCCGACCGGTAACCTGGATTCCAAAAACGGCATCGAGGTAATGAACCTGTTGACGGAACTCAACCAAGAAGGGACCACTATTGTAATGGTGACCCACTCCGACCGGGATTCGCACTACGCCCACAGGGTCATCAACCTGTTCGACGGTCAAATTGTGACCGAAAGCCAAAACAAGCCCATGAAAAGTATGGTATAGGAGTTTTTCATCAATCAAAAAATCGATCACATGTTCAAGAACCACCTAAAAGTAGCCTGGAGGAACCTAAAGACCAACAGGTTGTTTTCCATAATAAACATTGTTGGACTTTCCATGGGTTTGACCATCGTCATGCTCCTTTTTCTGTTTATTTCCCATGAAAGGAGCTTCGACTCCATGTTCCCAAAAAAGGACCGGATACAACGGGTATTGTTGAAGACCAATGGTGATTTCGGCTTCGAGACCTGGGCTACGGTACCACCGGTAACCGCTTTGGCCATGAAAGAAGAGGTAACCAATGTGAAAAGTGCTGCAAGGTTGTTAAAACATAATTTTGGAAGGCCTGCCTCCTTGCGCATAAACGATCAAAATTTCACCGAAGATCTCTTCTATTGGGCGGACAAGGAGCTATTGACCATTTTTGACATCGAATTGGTCGAGGGAGATGCGGGCAGTGCTCTGGAGAGGCCGGGTACGGTCATTCTTTCGGAAACTGCGGCCAAAACGTATTTCAACAATGAAGATCCGATCGGCCAAACGATTCTGGTCGATAACGACCGTAAGTTAGAGGTAACGGGGATATACGGGGATTTTCCCGAAAACAGCACTTTGGATGCCGAGATCATAGCATCCAGCAATGGGTACTGGTTCTATAATACTACCTCGTGGAGCAATGCCAGTTTTGAAACCTATTGCCTGTTAAAGGAGAACGTTTCGGTGGATGCCACCCAAACACAGATAGACCAAATGTTGGATGCAAACCTCCCAAAGAAGGAACAATGGTATTCTTTCGGTTTACAGCCATTGAGCAAGGTACACTTGTATTCAGCTTCCTATGGGAACGCATATTCTTCCAGGATCGGCGATATCCACGAAGTGCGCAACCTTACCTATCTGGCCATTTTAATCCTATTGATAGCCTGTGTCAATTATATGAACCTTACCACGGCGCGTTCCCAAAAGCGTTCCAAGGAAGTGGGGATCAGCAAAACCTTGGGGGCATCCTCGGAATCGTTGGTGGGTCGGTTTTATGTGGAAACCGGACTCATTACGGCCATTTCCATGGTTTTGGGCATCGCTTTGACCATGTTATTGTTGCCAAGCTTTAACAGCTTGACGAATCAACACTTGAACATGGATTTATTGCTCAACCCAACTTTTTTACTGGCGGCGTTGGGAGTCTGGACCCTAACGACATTGTTCTCAGGGCTATATCCTTCCATGTACCTGTCCCGGTTTTTGCCGAAAGAAATCCTGTCCCCGTCATTAAAGCGCGGAAAGGGCAAAGTAATGATAAGAAAAGGCTTGGTGGTGATGCAGTTCGCGGCCTCCACTGCATTGATCGTAGGGGTAATGGTCATCTATCAACAAACGAAATACATCCAGAACAAAAACCTTGGCTTTACCGCTGAGAACGTTATGGCAATTTCTGTGGGTGGATTGCGCGACAACGACAATCGCGATGCCTTGGAGCAAGAGTTCAAAAACCTTTCGGAAGTTACCGCGGTATCCATGGCCCAAGGATATCCGGGCAGGGATGTCAGTGGACGGACCCTTAAAAGAAAAGGCTCGGAGGAACAGGGCATGAACATTCAGACCAATGTCACCGATGCAGGTATTGTGGAGGCTCTTAAACTGCAACTTTTGGCGGGCAGTAGCTTGCCGATGTACAAAAGTGAAAACGATACCTTGGTGGAAGTCGTATTGAACAAAAAAGCCATCGATTATTTGGGATTTTCCCCTGAGGAGGCCATTGGAAAAGAAGTTTATATCGGAATGCCCAATACCATTGTCGGGGTGGTCGATGATTTCAACTACGAATCGCTGCACCAACCCATCGGGGCCTATGCATTCCACAACAATCCAAGTGAAGACAAATCCTTCATGCTGGTACGTTTTAGATCCGGGAATTTGACCAATACGGTTGCCGATCTTAAAAGCACTTTCACCAGGGTTGTTCCCAATTTGGATTTCAATTACTCCTTTATGGACCAAAATATCGCTAGGATGTATGCTCGCGAGAAACGGGCGGGACAGATCAGTATCGTATTCTGTATACTGGCCATTTTTGTGGCGGCACTGGGCCTTTTTGGACTTGCGGCCTACACGGCGGAACAGCGAAGAAAGGAAATCGGTATTCGAAAAGTATTGGGGGCCTCCGTAGGCAATATCAGCCAAATGCTTTCCATGGATTTTGCCAAGCTGGTGCTCATTGCCCTGCTCATAGGTTTTCCGGTGGCCTATTTTTCCATGGAAAACTGGTTGCAGGGGTTTGCCTATAGGATCGATATGCAATGGTGGTTGTTCGCCCTTGCAGGAACCATTGCACTGGGCATTGCCCTGTTGACGGTAAGTTTTCAATCCATCAGGGCGGCTTTGACCGACCCGACCAAGAGTCTGAGGTCCGAATAAATCAATCGAAAATCATCAATCACATGTTCAAAAACCACCTAAATATTGCATGGAGAAGCATTAAAAAGGATAAGCTCTTTACATTTATAAAGATAGGAGGGTTTGCCGTGGGCATAGCGGCATGCCTTTTGATCACCCTCTTCATTGGTAACGAAACCAGCTATGATTCCCATTACCAAAAGAAGGATAATATTTATAGGGTGGTATTTCAGGGGGTGCTCCAAGGTGAGGTAATGAAAAGCACCCACTTTCAATTGCCCTTTGCCGAAGCCCTACAATCCGATTTTGCCGAAATTACCAAAGCAGGAAAAGTAAACACTATAGAAATTTTTGGAGCGGGCAGGCGAGGTTTCAGGGTGAACCGAGCGCAGGAGAACACTTTTGAGGAGAACTTTATAATTGCCGACCAAGAGGCATTTGAAATATTGGAGATACAATTGGACAAAGGTGATCCGGCCACGGCCTTGACCGATCCCAAGAGCATCGTAATTTCTAGATCAAAAGCGGATAAATACTTTCCCAACGGAAATGCGATAGACCAGGTCGTATTCTTGGACAATGATACTTCCAAGCCCTACACGGTAACAGGGATAATGGAAGATGTCCCCGAAAATATGCACCTGGACTTTGATTTTGTGCTTCCAGTGGAGGACACCAATGGTAGCTGGACCAATCAGAATTATTTCACCTATGTGTTGGTCAACCCGAACACCGATATTGAGGAGCTGGAACAAAAAATGTCCTCGATTGTTGAAAAATACATTATTCCGGCGCAAATGGAGCGGGGCCGCTCGGCCAGTTTCATAGATGTATTGCGAACCGCCGAATACAAACTGCAACCGGTAACGGACATTTATCTGAAATCTGACCTAAAAATGCAGGACGGGCTTAAGCATGGCGATGTCAAGTTTGTGTGGCTTTTTGCGGCCATAGCCATTTTTGTACTGCTCTTGGCCATTATTAATTTTATAAACCTTTCCACGGCCAAATCAGCCAACAGGGCCAAAGAGGTGGGTCTGAGAAAAACAATCGGGGCTTATAGGAACAGTTTGGTCAACCAATTCTTGACCGAATCGGTAATGTTCAGTATCATCTCCTTTGTGCTGGGCGTTCTCTTGGCATGGTCGCTCTTGCCCTTTTTTAATGCTATGGCGTCAAAGAGCATAGAATTGCCCTGGTCCGATTGGTGGTTTGTCCCCACCTTGGTCGTGGCAGCATTGTTCGTGGGTATCTTGGCAGGGATTTATCCGGCCTTTTACCTATCGGCCTTTAAACCGGCAAATGTACTAAAGGGCACTTTGAGCGTGGGAAGCAAAAGCGGCAGACTGCGCAGTGGACTGGTCATTTTCCAGTTTACCACTTCGGTGATCTTGATTATCGGCACCTTGATCATTTACCGTCAGATGGACTATATCGTCAGTAAGGAATTGGGGTACGACAAGGAGAGGGTCGTGGTACTGGAAGGGACCAATATCCTTAATAACAAAATCGAATCCTTCAAAGAGCAATTAGCATCATTGTCACAGGTAAAGAGTGTAACATCCACCAACTATTTGCCCATTGATGGTGGCAGCAGAAATGGAAACACCTTTATGGTCGACGGCCAGGATGATGGAGGAAGGGGCATTCCGGCACAAATATGGAGGGTGGACCATGACTATATCGAAACCTTGGGAATCCAATTGGATAAGGGCAGGGGTTTTTCCAAAGACTTTGCGTTCGATTCGATTAATTCCATTGTCATCAACCATAAAATGGCCTCCGAATTGGGATTAAAAGACCCGATCGGCAAAAAATTGGACAACAACAATCAAATTTTCGAGGTAATCGGTGTCATCGAGGATTTTCACTTTAGATCCTTGAAGGAGGACATCTCCGCTTTATCCTTGGTCATTGGAAAGGATATCGGGGCTGTTTCGGTAAAACTTCAAAAAGGAAATCCGACCGATGCCCTGGCCGCCATTGAACAGGTTTGGAACAAAAATGTTCCCAACCAAGCACTCAACTATTCCTTTCTCGAGCAGGAATTTGCCCAAATGCACGAGGATGTGCAGCGAATGGGGAGAATATTCAACAGTTTTGCCCTATTCGCCATTGTTGTGGCCTGTCTCGGACTTTTTGCACTATCGGCCTTTATGGTGGAGCAGCGAAGAAAGGAGATAAGTATTCGCAGAGTGCTCGGGGCACCTTTCCAAAATATTTACAAACTGCTCACTTTCGACTTTTTGAGACTGATCATCATTTCAATTGCGATCGCCACACCTATAGGCTGGTATTTGATGAACAGGTGGTTGGAAGGTTTTGCCTATCGAGTCCATATTGGATGGGGAGTTTTTTTAACGGCAGGGCTCATCGCAATGTGCATTGCCGTACTAACCATCAGCTATCAATCCATAGG